>DASVBY010000047.1:0-95946 GCA_036381895.1 Burkholderiales bacterium
GCGCACGCAGCGTCGGGACCAGCGGCGGCTGCGCCTCGCCCATCATGCGCCGCAGCGCCGGCTGCACGAACTGATAGAACGTCACCATGACGGCCACGGGATTTCCCGGCAGTCCGAAGAAGGACGCCTGGCCGATGCGCCCGAACGCGAGCGGCCGCCCGGGACGCATCGCCACCTGCCAAAAGCTGATGCGCCCGAGCGACCCGAGGATCTCCTTGATGTAGTCGGCCTCCCCGACCGAGACGCCGCCCGTCGTAATGATCGCATCGGCGCTCGCCGCCGCTTCGGTCAGCGCGCGGCGTACGTCCTCGCGCCGGTCGCGCACCACACCCATGTCGAGCAGCTCCACCCCGAGCTCGGTGAGCATCCCGTAAAGCGTGTAGCGGTTGCTGTCGTACACCTGTCCCGGTACGAGCGTCTCGCCGAGCGAGCGCAGCTCGTCGCCGGTCGAGAAGAACGCGACGCGCGGGCGGCGGTAGACCGCCACCTCGCCGAGGCCGAGGGACGCGAGCATGCCGAGCTCGGCCGGGCCCAGGCGCTTACCGCGCGCGAGCGCCACCTGCCCGCGGGCGATGTCCTCGCCTGCGCGGCGCACGTTGCGCGCGTCGTGCCGGTCGCAGTCGATCACCGCGCGCCCGCCTTCGGCGCGCACGTTCTCGGCCGCCACCACCGTATCCGTGCCCGCCGGCATCGGTGCGCCGGTCATGATCTGCACGCAACCTCCCGGCGGCACCGTTCCTTCGTACGGCCGCCCGGCCCATGCGGTGCCGACGATTGCGAACTCCTTCTTGCCCTGCGCCGGCAGCCCGGCGCCGGCGAGCGCGTAACCGTCCACCGCCGCGTTCGTGTGCGCCGGCACGTCGATCGGCGACGCCACGTCCTCGGCCAGCACGCGCCTGAGCGCCGCACGCAGCGCGAGCCGCTCGGTCGTGCTCACTACCGCCACCTCCGCGAGCACGCGCGCCCGCGCCTCCTCCACGCTCAGGCGATCGGGACGCGGGCGGCTCATCGGCGCTCTCGCTTCGCTCATGGTGTCACGACCGGTGTCCGGTCGCCGCGCTCGTGCCCCCCGCGTGCATGCGCCAGCATGAACTCGACGATCTGCTCCGGGCGGTTCAAATCGAGCATCGGCAGGGGCGGCGGCGGTTCGAGCGGCGCGTCGGTCGCGATCGCGATGATCGAGGAATCGAGCGGATAGAGCAGCGGATGCCCGAGGCTCGGCCGGTGCAGCTCGATCTTCGGAAACGCTTCCGCCTTGAATCCTTCGACGAGGATCAGATCGAGACGGTCTCGATCGAGCCGCTCGAGCAGCTCCTCGAGCCGCGGCTCGAACGCATCGCCGGTTTCGGTGACGAGCGCCCAGCGATGGCGCGAGGCGACGAGCATCTGGGTCGCGCCGGCCTTGCGCAGCTCATAGCTGTCCTTCCCGGGGACGTCGGTGTCGAAGGAATGGTGCGCGTGCTTCACCACCGCGACACGCAGGCCGCGGCCGCGCAGCGCCGGCAGCACCTTGCGCAGCAGCGTGGTCTTGCCGGTCCCGCTATACGCCGCGACGCCGAGCACCGGCACGCTGCTCGCCCGCTTCAGCATGTCGACTGGGCCCGCAGCCGCGCCTCCACCGCGCGCTGCTCCTCGGGATCGTTGACGTTCATGAAAGCCTCCGCACAGTCGCTGAAATCCGCCGCCGCGACGCGGTGACGCTCGAACCAGCGGTCGATCTTGCGCTCGCCGGCCGCGAGAAATGCGTGCAGGCTCGGCGCGAGCGTGCATTTCAGCAGCAGGAAGACCGGGTGCGCGCGCGCGCCGTCGTGCGCGTACACGATGTCCGCGTCGTGGCGCGCGAGCGCCGCGGCGAGGCGCGCGACGAGATCGGCCCCGATCAGCGGCGAATCGCACGGCACGGTGACGAGCAGCGGTGTGCGTGCTACGGCGAGCGCGGCCGCGACGCCCGCGAGCGGTCCCTGGAAGCCGCTGAGCGCATCCGTCACTACCGGGTAGCCGAGCGCCTCGTAGCGCGCCTGATTGCGATTCGCGCTGATCAGGAGCGCCCCCACCTGGGGTCGCAGCCGCTCGATGACGTGCTCCACCATCGGCCGTCCGTTGACGAGCACCCACCCCTTGTCTTCCCCGCCCATGCGGCTGCCGCGTCCGCCGGCCAGGATCACGCCGGTGATGCTCTGCGCTGCGAACGCGGTTGCCGGACTGCCGGCCGGATTCGTTTGCATCTCCGTCACGTCGCCCCCCAACCCGCCCGGCCGCCCGCCCGCGGCCGGCGCGAGCAAGCCAAATCCCTTCGACCCGTGGGTGTTTGTCGGGCGGACACTCGCAACCCGGATACCATTTCGGATGCCCCGCAAGCAAGGCGCATCAAGTGTAACTGATTTGACACCACTATCGGATTGACGCATGGTAATGCCCATCTGCGTCGAAATGTCACAACGGGCGAGACAGGCGGCCCTTCCGGAGCGCCGGTCTCGCCGTTTCTCCGCCGCCGGTTCCTCGGCGGGGACTGCGAGGACGGACCATCGTGGATGATTCGAGACCAAGGTGACGCACGATGACCAATGTCACGCACTCGCCCGCCTCCCGCGTTCTTCCGCCCGCCAGTCAGGCTATCCCGCGTCGCGAGATCTCGATCCTGATCGTCGACGACGAGCCGGGCATACGCAGTTTCCTGCAGCGCGCGCTCGCCAAGGAGTACGGGCTGGTCGAGGCGGTCGAGGACGTGGAAGCGGCGGAGGCGCTCCGCAGCCGCTGCCGCTTCGATGTGCTCATCGTCGACGTCAGTCTGCCCGGGCGCTCGGGCATCGAATGGGTCGAGAGTCTGCACGAGAGCGGCGAGCACGCGGACGTGATCTTCATCACCGCCTACGCCGACCTCAACGCCACGATCGGCGCGATCCGTGCGGGCGCCCGCGATTTCATCCTGAAGCCTTTCCGCGTCGAGCAGCTGCTCGCGTCCGTGAAGCGCTGCGTCATGCAGCGCCGTCTCGCGCGCGAGCGCGGGGCGGCACCGCGCGCCGGCGCGCTCGACCACGCGCTGGCGCCGGACGATGCCGAAATGATCGGGCGGTGCGCCGCGATCGAGGAGCTGCGCGGCGTCATTCGACGCATCGCCCCCACGCCCGCGTCGGTACTGATCGAGGGCGAGACCGGCACCGGCAAGGAGCTGGTAGCGGCCGCGGTTCACCGCCACAGCGGCCGCCGCGGACCGCTCGTCGCCGTCAACTGCGTTGCCATCGCGCCGGAGCTGTTCGAAAGCGAGCTCTTCGGCCACACCAAGGGCGCGTTCACCGGCGCTCATCAGGCACGCGAAGGCCTCTTCGTCGCAGCCAGGGGCGGCACGCTGTTCCTCGACGAGATCTCGGAGATGCCGCTCGCGATGCAGGCGAAGCTGCTGCGCGTGCTCGAAACCCGGCGCGTGCGCCCCGTCGGCGCCGACCAGGAGGTTCCGGTCGACGTGCGGCTGGTGACCGCCACGAACCGGGATCTCGGCGAGGCCGTGCGCAACGGCCTGTTCCGCGAGGACCTGTACTTTCGCCTGAACGTCGTGAGCCTGAAGGTGCCGCCGCTGCGCGAGCGCAGCGCGGACATTCCGGAGCTGCTCGAATACTTCTCGCACAAGCTCGCGGCCGAGCTCGGGGTCCCGCCGTACGTGTTCGACGCCGACGAAATCGCGCGGCTGCGCGCCTATTCCTGGCCCGGCAACGTGCGCGAGCTGCGCAACGTGGTCGAGCGTACGCTCCTGCTCGGACGCACGCCCTGGGAAAGCCTCGGGCTCGCGGAGAGCGGCAGCATGGGCACTGCCGAACAGCCGGTGATCGGCTTTCCGGTGGAATGGACGCTCGAGGAAGTGGAGAAGCACCACACACTGCGAGTCCTGAGCGGAACGCAGGGAAACAAGTCCGAAGCGGCGCGCCGCCTCGGCATCTCGCGCAAGACCCTCGAGCGCAAGCTCTCGTCCTGGCCGGAAGCGCGCCGTCCGGTCTCCTAGCGGACCGGACCCGCGCGGCGGCAGGGAGCGGACATGTGGCACGCGCTGCGGCAGCGTCTGCGCACGGCGCTGCGGTACAAGCTCCTCGCCCTCGTCCTCGTGCCCCTGCTCGCGGCGATGGCCGTGACGCTCGGCTATACGCTGTACTGGTTCCACGACTATACCCGGGAGTCGCTCAACCTCACGCTGCGCGACCGGCTCGCCGTTGCGCGCCAGGCGCTGCGCCAGCTCCAGCATGAGCACCAGCTCGCGCTGCAACAGCTCGCCGAGGCGGATCAGTTGCACGCGCTGATGCGGCGCGGGGATGTCGCGGCGATCCAGCGCATCCTCCAGCGCCTGCGCGACGCCAACGGCCTTGCCTTCCTGCACCTCACGAGCATCACCGGCAATTGGCTGTTCGAGAACGCCGAGTCCTCGAGCAAGCCGAGCCCGCTCACCGACCGCGCGGCGCGCGGCCTCTCGGGCGCCGCGCTCGAGGTGTTCCGGCCCGAGGATCTGCTGCGCGAATCCGCGAGCCTGCCGGATCCGGCACACATGAACAGCGCGAGCCCGGAAGCGAAGCGCGCGCTGCTCCTGCGGCTGGTGCAGCCCATCCCTGATGAGCAGGGCCGTGTGTCCGCGATCCTCGATGCCGGCCTGCTGCTCAATCACAACCACCTGGCCGCGTACACACTGCACCAGCGCACGTTCACCGCAGCGTCGCTGCCGTCCGGCGCCGATCCCTTGATCGCCGTGCTCCTCGACGGTGTGCGCATTGCCGCCGCGGGCGACGACTGGCGCGGCCTCATCGGGTCGCACGCCGACGCGGTTCCGGCCGCGCTCGATGCGAATCAGGACATGGTGGTGGTGCGCGAGGCGCTGCGCGACGGCGCGATCCATGTGTCGGCCTACGGCGCACTCTACGACGTCGACGCGCGGCGGATCGGGTCGCTGCAGGTGACCGTGCGCGAAGCCCCGTTTCGCGCCGCGTACCTGCGCAGCGCCGCGCTGCTGCTCGCACTCTTCCTCGGCGCCACGGCAATCGCCGCCTGGCTCGCCGTACACGGCGTACGCAAGATCCTCGAGCCGATCGAGACCATGGCGGCGGTCGTGCGCGCTACCCAGGCAGGCGAGAACCGGCGCATCGGTCCGATCGGCACGCACGACGAAATCGGCGAGCTCGCGCGCCAGTTCGATACCATGCTCGATCAGCTCGCCGCGCGCAACCGCGAGATCCAGCGCGCGGCGGACGCGCTCGAAGTGAAAGTGAGGGAGCGCACGCGCGAACTCGAGCAGAAGAACGCGGAGCTGCACGCGGCGATCGAGCTGCTGCAGAAGACGAAAGAGCAGCTCGCGATGGCCGACAAGCTCTCGGCGCTCGGGCGCATGGCGGCCGGCATCGCCCACGAGATCAACAACCCGGCCGCCGTCATCCTCGGCAACCTCGACGTGCTCTCGGCCGAGCTCGGGCCCGCGGCCGCGCCGGTGGCACGCGAGATCGAACTGATCGGCGAGCAGGTCGAGCGCATCCGCCACATCGTCAACAGCCTGCTGCAGTTCGCGCGCGCGCGCCCCGGCGTCGGGCCGCTCGCCGACGTCGACGTCAACCAGCTCGTGCACGACGTGGCTCCGCTCGTGGCCCACGCGCTGAACGCGAAGGCGATCGTCCTGGTGCCGCTGCTCCGCGCGCGCACGCGCGTGCGCGTCAACATGTTCGACCTCGAGCAGGTGCTGATCAACCTGATCGTGAACGCCGCGAACGCGTGCGAACGGGGCGGCCGGATCGAGGTGGTCACGGACGACTGGGACGGCAACGGCGTCGTCGTCCGCGTGCGCGACAACGGCTGCGGCATTCCGCCCGATCGACTCAAGCACATTTTCGACCCGTTCTTCACGACCGACCCCGCGCGCGGTGCCGGACTGGGCCTTTCCGTGAGTTACGGCCTGGTGCGGCGCTACGGCGGGGAGATCACCGTGGAATCCCGGGTCGGCGAGGGCAGCGCGTTCAGCGTATGGCTGCGCGCGCAGCCCGAGATCGCCGAGGCACACCGGACCGTCAACCCCAACACCGAGGCTCACTATGGCTGATACAGGTTTCAACGAAGAGGTGTTCAATATCGAAGTACGCAAGTTCCTGAAGCGCGTCGGCGTGACCTCGCAGCGCGAGCTTGAGCGCGCGGTGCGCGAGGCGCTCGCCTCCGGGCGGCTGAAGGGAACCGAGCGGTTGCGCGTGGAAATGACGCTCGCGCTGCCCGACGCGGGATTGACCCACCGGATCGAGGACGAACTCAGGCTGAGCCAGGATTAGCGCGGGCTCGAGACCGCGGCCGCGACGCGCGAACGCGCACGGGTGCGACGCCGAACCCGAGATGACGAGCGCCGACCGCGAACGCTGGGACCGCAAATACGCGGCCGGCAACCCGTCCCCGGCGCCGGCGCCGAACCCGCTGCTCGCGCGCTTCGCGCATCTGCTCGACGGCCGCGGGGTCGCGCTCGACGTCGCCTGCGGCATCGGTCAGAACGCGATCGCCCTCGCCGCGCGCGGCTACCGCGTGCTCGGCGTCGACGGCAGCCGCCGCGCGCTCGAGCATGCACGCGCCGCAATCGCCGAACGCGGTCTGGCGGTGCAGCTCGTCCACGCCGATCTCGACACCTTCGCGCTCGCGCCGGACGCCTGCGCGCTGATCGCGGTGTTCCGTTATCTCGACCGAAGGCTGTTCGTGCGGCTCAGGGAGTGGCTCGCGCCCGGCGGCCTGCTGCTGTACGAGACCTTCAACGTGAATCAGCGCCGCGTTGCGCCGCAGATGAACCCCGACTACCTGCTCGCGCCGGGTGAGCTGGCGCGCGCGTTCGAAGACTTCCAGACGATCGGGACCAACGATGCCCCGGCGAATACGTCCGCACTGACATACTGGGTCGGACGCAGGCCGCGTTGAGCGCGCTCGATCGGTCTGGCCGCGCCGAGCGCGAACGGCACGGACACCGGAACCGGGTTCAGCGGGTGGACTCGTGCATGTCCGGGCGCGGGTCCGACCGGGCCGCGCCGCCGGGGAGCGCATTGCGGATACGACGGGAGAAGTCGGGCCCGCTCCCGGCGGCTTCGGCATGCTCGTTGATGCGGGAGCGGGCGCGCAACGTCTCGAACGGCAGTTCCCGGTTCAGCAACCCGCTCTCGTAGAGATACCGATCGGCCCAGCCGTTGAGGTAGTGGCGCAGGTCGAAGTTGCGCGCCCGCCCGGCCGCGCGGCCGTAACGAACGATATTGATGGTGCAATTGCTCTTGATCAGGTGATACCACTCCGGACGCTCGGCGAGCGCGTTGATCCGCTCGAGGTACACCAGGAACAGCCGGCGCGCGCCCTCCGGCGTCACGCGCAGCGGATAGAGATAGACCGCCTCGTCGCGATGGCTGGTGCGCACGCCCACGATGTCGCGTTCCTCGCCTACCACGTAGATCAGCTCGAACTGCTTGAACAGTGAAGCGATCGGATCGAAGGCTTCGCCCTGTTCCGGCCGGGTCTCGATCGAGATCGCAATCGGGTCGACATCATCGAAGTTGAAGCTCACGAACGTATGCGCGACCGGCCCCGGCATCCAGTAGGAGATGTAGAAGTCCACCGAATTCAAGCGCGACAGGGACACCTCGCGCACGATGTACCGGACGGTGAAATCGTGCTCGCTGCGATACGCGAAATCACGCACCCCCGTCAGGCGCACGCGGTCCCCGTCGACGAAGGCCCGCGGCATCACCGCCACCTCGGCGCGCCACGCGCGCTCGTGCAGGGGAGGGATCGAGATTTCCCACAGGATGACGCCCGCAAGGACCGCTGCGAACGCCGCCCGTGCCCGCGGCCCGCGATGGCGCCGAAGCGCCCACGCGCCCAGAACAACAAAGGCCGCGGCGAGTGTCAGCCGCAACCACCACCAGGGGAGGTTGGAGTAATAGATGGCGAGGCCGCCCCACGCCACAATCAGCAGCCGGACGAGAGATCCGAGCACCGCACGAAGCCAATGCGCAGGCGTTGCGAGCCACGATGCCGCGCGCCGCGCGGCGGCGGCAACGGTCGTCCGTTGCGACGTTACCCGCTTCATCGCGCCGCGCCTGCCCGCGCCGGGGCGCGCCGCGCGGTATCGCGCCGACAGGCGGCAGTGTCGGCGTCCGGCGCGGCGATTTCCGCCCGCACGATCGCTTCGATGCCACCGGCATCGAAAGCGCAGACCGGACGGAATTTGCTCCTCGCGACTCGGGTCAACGATCCGCGAGCAGGAACCGTTGTCGCCGGCATCGGCCACGCGCGTGCTCGCGCCCGCGTCGAGCGAAAGACATCCTGCGGTTCGTGTTCCTTCAGGAGCGGAGGCGCGGACCCGCCGGCGCTATCGCGCGCAACGCGCACCGCGGAACCGCAGGGCAAGGTCGGCATCCCAGCCTCCTGGCGTGCACCGACACGAGCGGCGCCGGGCGCAGCGTCGTCGATCGCATCCTCGTTGCGCCGACTCAGCACCTGGACCGCGTGACGGCGACAAGGAGACGGCGAGGATCGAGCCGCTTTCCGCGCGCCGTCCGCGGCGGCGGGAACTCCTCTCAGTCCTCGACGATCGTCCAGATCTTTACGCGCTCGTGATCGAGACCGCTCGGCGGCCGCACGATGCGAAAGCTCTCCTCGATTCCGTCCGCGCCGAGCGTGCGCTCGAGCGCGAGCAGCGTGTGCCGCGGATGATCGCACACGCTCGCCGCGAACTCCGCTTCCTCTTGCGCGGCCGCGCGCGCCACCTCGAGGTTCGGAGCGCCGTAGTGTTCGACGAAGCGCGCGGCAAGGCGTTCGATCACCTGCAGATACTCGTACAGGCTGATCTCGTCGACCTGCACCAGGGTGCTCCAGCCGAACGTTTCGGTCCCGAGGAACCCCGAGCGAAACGCCTGGCGCGCTTTGCCTTCGAGGCGCTCGATGTCGGCGTCGAGAAACGCGAACGCGCCGGGCACCGCCCATTCGCCAGGACGTGCCGCGACTTCATAGACGCGCTCGTCGGAAGGATCGAGCCGGACTACCCGTGGAAACAACATGCCTCTGCTCGCGGGAGGAATGACATTTGCCTTGTTCGGCTGTACGTGATTCTGCTTGAATATGGCCGGCGCCGCCAATCACCATCGGAGGCCACGATGAGTGCCGATTCCGATCCCTCCCGCCGCCGTTTCGTGCGCCTTTGCGCCGCCACAGCTGCCCTGGTCGGCGCCCATCCGGCGCTGCTCGCGCAACCCGCGGGCGTGCAGCGAAAGTACGAACGGGTCCGGCTGGTCGACGAGCGCGACAGACCGGTCACGGCCAGGAGCTTGCGCGTCGGGGAGAACTACCTTTTTTACTATCCCTATGTAACGACGCCCTGCTTCCTGCTCAATCTCGGCACGCGTACCGAGCCGACGGCGCTGCGCACCGAGCGCGGCGAGTCGTATGAATGGAACGGCGGCATCGGGCCGCGGCGCGCGATCGTCGCGTTCGCGGCGATCTGCGCGCACAAGCTTTCGCACCCTGCGCGCGAGGTGAGCTTCATCAATTACCGGCACGGGGAGGCGACTTTTCGGGGCGCGTCCGAACGGACGACGCGCCGGGCGCAGGTGATCTACTGCTGCTCCGAGAAGAGCGTATACGATCCGCTGCGCGGTGCCGCGGTGCTCGGCGGCCCGGCCACGCAGCCGCTCACCGCGATCCTGCTCGAGGAGGGAGAGAACGGCGCGCTGTACGCGACCGGCACTGCGGGCGGCGAGCTCTACGATCTTTTCTTCGAGCGCTTCTCGTCGCGCCTCGCGCTCGAGTTCCGCACGAGCGACGTGCGCCGGCGGGTGACCGGCAGCGCCACCGTAGTGCCGCTCGCCGCTTACTGCCGCAACCAGATCCTCTGCTAGCCGTTCGTCGAAAACGGCCACGTCGCTCCTGAGGCTGCCGTTCGAGACGTAAACGCGCCGGGCACGAACACCTTCCGCTATACGGAGGATCGACGGCGACGCTCCCGGGCAAGCATCCGCCGGCGGTCAGCGGAAGACCGAGCCCGCTTTCAAGCCATGGCCGCGGCGTCAATTGCGCCGCGCGCCGTTCAGCCGCAGCGCGAGCGCCCGATGTCCCTGCAGTGCCGCAAGCGTACCTGGGGTGCGTCCGTCCCGGTCGCGGGCGGCCGGATCCGCGCCGGCGTCGATCAGTAGCTGCACGATGTCCTCGTAGCCCTGGGCCGCAGCGTGATGCAGCGCGCTGTGGCCGTTCTCGTCGCGCGCGTCGACGTCCGTGCGGTGCGTCCCCAGCAGCGCGCGCACGCTGGCGGCGCGGTTGGCGTCGGCGGCGCGCATGAGCGCCGTCCAGCCGTAGATGTCCGGGATGTTCGGATCGGCGCCGTGCTCGAGCAGCAGCCGGACGATCCCGTCGAAGCCGCGGGCAGCGGCGAGCGTGAGGGCAGTCCAGCCGTTGGCGGCGCGGGCATTCAACGACGCGCCGTGCTCGATGAGCAGCGCGACCGCGCCCGCGTCGCCGGCCGTGGCCGCATACATGAGCGCGGTGCCGCCCCGGCTGTTGGCCGCATCCACGCGCGCGCCGCGGGCGAGGAGCGCACGCAGCAGTCCGTGGCGACCCTCCGCGGCCGCGAGCATCAGGGCGGTCTGTCCGTTCTCGCCGGGCCGGTTGACGTCCGCGCCCGCGGCCACGAGACGCACGACAGCCTTGGCATCGTGCGCTTTAATCGCCTCCGTCCACGGGTCGCCGGCAAGTCCCGCCGCCGGGAGGAAGAGCGCGAGCAGCAGCGCCGGCAGCCGCGCGCCGACGCGATGGAAACGGGGGTGGGAACTGGCGGCGAACAGAGAGGCGGATCGGGCCGTTCGATCCATGCCGCGGCTCAGCCGTGCGCTTCGACCGTATACCCTTCGGCCGGCGCGTTCCGCTCGACCCAGCGCGCCGCCGACGCGCGCTCCTCCTTTTTCCAGAACGGCGCGCGGCTCTTGAGCTCCTCGATCAGATAGCGGCAGGCCGCGAAGGCAGCGTCGCGGTGCGCCGACCAGGCGGCCACGAGCACGATCGGATCGCCCGGGAGCAGCGGACCTACGCGATGCAGCACGAGCGCGTCGAGGATCGGCCAGCGCTGCTTGGCTTCTGCCACGATGCGCTCGAGATGCCTCTCGGTCATGCCCGGATAGTGCTCGAGCGTCATCGCGCGCACGGGCTCGCCGTCGTTGAAATCGCGCATGGTGCCGACGAAGCTGGCGGTGGCGCCCGCCGCCCCGCGGCCGCTCAAGAATCGCTCCTGGTAGCGGCGCAGCTCCTCGTAGGGCTCGAACGCGCTGGTGCGCACCTCCGCCGGCATCGTCAGCCTCCGGTGACCGGCGGGAAGAACGCTACCTCGTCGCCCTCCTTCACCGGGTGATCGAGATCGGCATACTCCAGATTCACCGCGACCAGCGTGTTCGCAGGCAGTGGTTTGCCGCCGGTGATGTGCGCCCAGAGCTCCGCCACCGTGCGTGCGTGCACGGGCGATACTGCGTCCTCCGCCCGCCCCATGCGCTCGCGCAGGCTTGCAAAATACTTGACCTGAATCGCCATTTCGCCTGGTCCGTGATTTCGGGGAACGAAGGGATCATACCCCGTCGCGGCGGGCGGGGCACGCCCGGGGCGCTACCCGATGCTGCCGCAGGCGATGCGCGCGCCGCCGCCGCCGAGCGGCTTGGGGTCATCGGCGTAATTGTCGCCGCCGGCATGTACCATGAGCGATCGGCCCTTGAGGTCGCTAATCTTCAGCCGCGGCGCGAGCACCTGCGCGTTTACGCGGCCCTCGCCGTCGGCCTTGATGGCCGGAAGATCCCCGAGGTGCCCTGCCCCGGTAGGCCCGGCGTGGCGGCCGGTCTTCCTGGGATCGTAGTGTCCGCCGGCGGCGGCCGCCGCGGTCATCGTGCCGTCCTGCGCCTTGGCCCCGCAATCGGCATGCTCATGAATGTGAAAACCGTGCTCGCCCGGCGGCATCCGTTCGAGCTCGACGTCGAACAGCAGGCCTTTGGCGCCATCCTCGACCCGCACCGTGCCGATGCGTGCGCCGACGCCGTTCGCTTCCACGGCGTGCATCGGGATCTCGAGTGTTCCGGCATCCGCCGCCGCGCTCAAGGCCCCGGCACAGGCGATCGTCCACAATGCGACGCTCCGCCGCGCGCGCTTCCGCTGCTCCATGCGCTCCTCTTCCGCTGCGCCGCTTCCGGCGCGGCCACGTCACGCGTGCCGTGCCGCCTTCTTGCCCTTGACCTCGGCTGCCTCCGTCTTGTGCCCCTCCTGCGCGTACCAGAGGTCGTGGTGCTGCTTCGCCCACTCGACGCTCACGCGGCCGGTAGTCATCCCCTGCAGCGCCCCTTCCACCCCCCAGGCGCCGAGGTAAATGTGTCCCAGCATGACCGCGAGCCAGAGCATCGCGGCAGTGCCGTGGATCACGTTGGCCGTCTGCATAGTCTCGCGCGTCGTCCCCAGGTTGGGGAAGTCCATCACGATGCCGCTGACGCTGACCAGGGCGCCGAGCACGACCAGACCGAGCCAGAACGTGAGGTACTTCTCGCCCGCATTGATGCGGCCGGCGGACGGATGCTTGTCCTTGCTGAAGAACCCGCCCGCCTCGCGCAGCCACGGCCAGTCGGTGCGCTCCGGCAGCGCGTCGCGGATCCACACGATGATCTCGAGAACGACGCCGACGACGAAGAACGGCCCGAGGTAGTTGTGCAACGCGATCGCCACGCTCGCCCACGCGGCAAAGCCTTCGTAGCCGAGCAGCGGAATCAGCACCGCGCGACCGAAGAGCATGCTGAGCCCCGTGATCGCGAGCACGATGAAGAGCACCGCCACGTACCAGTGGAGCACCCGTTCGCCCAGGTTCCAGCGCTCGACCGTGCGCCCCGACGGCGCATGGCGCAGCTTTACCTGCCCGCGTACGATCGCGAACAGCACGATTGCGCCGACCACGATCGCGAGCACCCATGCGCCGAATCCGGCCACGGGGCCGTTGCGCAGCTGCCGCCAGTTCTGGCCGCCGTTCTGAATGAGGACGTTGGTCGTATACGGCCCCGACGCCGCGGTGTAGCCGTCGTAGCCCTGGCGTACCGCGCGCCAGTAATTCGCCCGCGGATTCGTCTGCGGGCCGGCCGCGGCACCGTCGCCGCCGTTCGGCGCCTGCTGCGCGTAGGCGTCGCTGATCGCCACGTACACGTACCCGGTGAGCGGCAACGCCATCGCGCCGATCAGTATCAACGCAATGCTCCAGGCCATCGCCCGTCGCCGCCGCGGCCAGGCGCTCCTCGAGGCGCGAGCAGTGTCTTCGCCGTGCATATCGCTTCTCCTCTTCAGCTATCGCGTTGCGTGTGCGCCAGACGGTTGCGCAGCCGATCGTCCAAATCGTCCGGACGCGGCGTGTCCCAGCCCTGTTTCGCCTCGGCGTACTGGCCGTAGGATTCGGTGCCGGAGCAACCCGCCGCGAGCGCGGCGAATGCACCGAGCAGGCAGAGGGTGATCAGGGTACGCATGGCGGCTGACCTTCAGCGATCCGTCTGAATCTGATTGAACCGCGCCAGGAGGCGCTCCTGCTGCTCCGGCGAACGCTGCTTCTCGACCAGCGGATCCACCGGGCCTTTGTAGACGCCGGGATCGTGCAGAACGACGTCGGAGGAATCGGAACAGCCCGCGAGCACGGGTCCGAGCAGAACAACGAAACCGCCGATGACTACGGACTTGATGCGCATTCGCCGTCTCCCAGGTGGTTCGCGTGCGGCGCCGGCGGGCATGCGCGCCCGCCGGCATGGCAGTGCTCTAAGACCTGTACGCGGTTTCCCAGCCCCAGGTCTGCGGGCGCCCGCCCCGCTTCATCACACGCTTGCGATAGATATCGGCAACGACGTCGCCGTCGCCCGCGATGAGCGCCTTGGTGGCGCAGAACTCCGCGCACAGCGGCAGCTTCCCCTCGGCCAGGCGGTTGCGGCCGTACTTCTTGTACTCCTCTGGCGACCCGTCGGCCTCCGGCCCGCCGGCGCAGAAGGTGCACTTGTCCATCTTGCCGCGCACGCCGAACGCCGAGGCCTGCGGATACTGCGGCGCACCGAACGGGCACGCGTAGAAGCAGTAGCCGCAGCCGATGCAGAGGTCCTTGTTGTGCAGCACCACGCCGTCCGGGGTGGTGTAGAAGCAGTCGACCGGGCACACCGCGGCACACGGCGCATCCGTGCAGTGCATGCACGCGACCGAGATCGACTTCTCGCCCGGCACCCCGTCGTCGAGCGTCACGACCCGGCGGCGGTTCACGCCCCACGGCACTTCATGCTCGTTTTTGCACGCCGTGACGCAGCCGTTGCACTCGATACAGCGTTCCGCGTCGCACAGGAACTTCATTCTCGCCATGATTTATCCTCCGATCAGGCCGGCCGCACGCGGCACAGCGTGGTCTTGGTTTCCTGCATCTGCGTCACGGCGTCGTAGCCGTAGGTCGTTACCGTGTTAACCGCTTCGCCGAGCACCCACGGATCCGATCCTTCCGGGTACTTGTAGCGCCGGTCTTCGCCCTGGAAGTGTCCGCCGAAGTGGAACGGGCTCCACACCATGCCGGGCGGGACGCGCCGCGTGACCATGGCCATCACCTTGATGCGCGCACCCTCCGGTCCCTCGACCCACACCTGCTGGCCGTCGCGGATCTTGAGGTTGTTCGCGTCCACCGGGTTGATCTCGACGAACATGTTCTGCTGCAGCTCGGCGAGCCACTTGTTGGAGCGCGTCTCGTCGCCGCCGCCTTCGTATTCGGTGAGGCGACCGCTCGAGAGCACCAGCGGGAACTCCTTCGAGTAGTCGTTCGCCTGTATCGAGGCGTAGCGCGTCGGGAGGCGGTAATGCACCTTGCGGTCGGGGTAGGTCGGGTACTTCGCGACCAGGTCGTGACGCGGCGTGTACAGCGGCTCGCGGTGCACCGGCACCGGATCCGGCAGCTCCCAGGACATGGCGCGCGCCTTGCCGTTGCCGAACGGCGCGCAGCCGTGCTTGATCGCCACGCGGATGATGCCGCCCGAGAGGTCGGTCTTCCAGTTGACCGTTTCGGGCTTGCCGCCGCCGACCTTCATGATGACGTCCATCTCCTCCTTCGTGAGCTCCTTGTCCCAACCGAGCTTCTTCAGCAGCTCGAACGTGAACTCGGGATGGCCGTCCTTGATGTCGGAGCCGGCGACGTAGCGGCCCTCGGCGAGCATGTTCACGCCGTCCTTCTCGACGCCCCAGTTCGCGCGGAAGTTGAGGCCGCCCTTCATTATGGGCTTGCTCTGATCGTAGAGAATCGGCGTGCCCGGATGCTTCAGCTCCGGCGTGCCCCAGCACGGCCAGGGGAGCCCGTAGTACTCGCCGCTGCACGGTCCGCCCTCGGCGAGCAGCGTCGAGGTGTTGAACGTGCCCCAGTTCTGCTGGTGCAGCTTCAGCCGCTCCGGGCTCTGGCCGCTGTAGCCGATGGTCCACGTCCCGCGGTTGATCTCGCGCAGCACGTCCTCCATCACCGGCTCGTTGTTCACGACCTTGATGTTCTTGAACATCTCCCTCTCGAAGCCGAGCTTCTTCGCGAGGAGATACAGGATCTCCTGGTCGGTCTTCGCCTCGAACAACGGATCGATCACCTTGTCGCGCCACTGCAGCGAGCGGTTCGAAGCGGTCACCGAGCCGTAGGTCTCGAAGCAGGTCGTCGCCGGCAGGAGCCAGGTGTTGTCCGTGCGGTCGTGCATCACCGCCGACACGGTCGGGAACGGATCGATGATCACGAGCGCTTCGAGCTTCTCGAACGCCTTCTTCTGGTGCGCGCCGCGGCTCTGGCTGTTCGGCGCCATGCCCTGGAAGATCACCATCTTCACCGGGCTTCGCTGCTGGATGTTCGCCGGATCCTCGAGCACGGCGTCGGCCCAGCGCGACACCGGTATGCCCGGCGTGAACATCGGCTTGACCTTGCCGCCCTTACCGTCGTCGTATTCGCGCTGATCGAAGCGGTTCTTGAGCCACTCGTAGTCGACGTCCCACACCCGCGCCCAGTGCTTCCACGCGCCTTCGGAGAGCCCGTAGTAGCCCGGCAGCGTGTGCGCGTTCGGGCCGACGTCGGTCGCACCCTGCACGTTGTCGTGGCCGCGGTAGATGTTGGAGCCGCCGCCCGAACGACCGGTGTTGCCGAGCGCGAGCTGCAGGCAGTTGTAGCTGCGCACGTTGGCCGTGCCGTGGTGGTGCTGCGTACCCCCCATGCACCAGACCAGCGTGCCCGGACGGTTCTTCGCCAGCGTCTCGGCGACCTTCGCGATCAGCTCCTTCGGCGTGCCGGTGATGTCCGAGGCGACGTCGGGCGGATAGTTCTTCACCACCTTGCGGACCTCGTCCATGCCGTAGACCCGCGCCTTAATGAACTCCTTGTCCTCCCAGCCGTTCTCGAAGATGTGCCAGAGGATGCCGTAGATCAGCGCGACGTCCGTGCCGGAACGAAACGGCACGTAAATGTCCGCGTGCGCGGCGGTGCGCGTGAAGCGCGGGTCGGCCACGATGATCTTCGCGCCGTTCTCCTTGCCGCGCAGCACGTGCTGCATCGCGACCGGGTGCGCCTCGGCCGCGTTCGAGCCGATGAAGAACATCGACTTGCAGTTGTGCTGATCGTTGTAGGAGTTGGTCATGGCGCCGTAGCCGTATTGCGCCGCGGTGCCGGAGACGGTGGTCGAGTGGCAGATGCGCGCCTGGTGGTCCTGGTTGTTCGAGCCCCAGAAGCGCATGAACTTCGTGATGAGGTACGACTGCTCGTTGTTGTGCTTCGAGCCGCCGGTCATGAAGATCGAGTCCGGCCCGTACTTCTCGCGCAGCTCGAGCATCTTGTCGCCGACCTCGTTGATCGCCTGCTCCCAGGAGATCCGCTGCCACTTGCCGTTCACGAGCTTCATCGGGTACTTGAGGCGGCGCTCGCCGTGGCCGTGCTCGCGCACCGAGGCGCCCTTGGCGCAGTGCGCCCCGAGATTGAAGGGGTGATCGAACGCCGGCTCCTGGCCGACCCATACCCCGTTCTGCACCTCGGCGATAATGCCGCAGCCGACCGAACAGTGGCCGCAGATGGTGCGTACGGTCTTGATCTCGCCTTTGGCCTCGGCGGCTTCGGCCGCCTTCGCCTCGGACTTGCGCATCATGGAGAGCGGCAGCGCGCTCGCGGCGGCGATGCCGCCGACGGCGATACCCGACCGGCGGAGGAACGTGCGTCGGTCGATCGCGCTGCTGACTAACGAACCTTCGGCGCCGGCCTTGGCGTCATTCTGGCGGTCCTGCTTCTTGATTAGCTTCATCGCTCCGTCTCCTGCCGGTTGCGCGCCCCGCGGACGCGTTTACTCGCAGAGGCTTTGCCGTTCAGAACTGCGCCGTCTTGTAGTACTCGGCGATGTGCGGCGTGACGTGGTAGCCCTTCGGCCGGTTGTCGGACTGCGCCGCCGGCCGCTTCTCGTCCTCCGGTGCGCCCATCGCGCCGCCGCCGGCAATCGCCACCGCCGCCGCGCCGCCGCCGACCAGTACACCCTTGAGGAATTCCCGGCGCTCTTCGTTGGTACGCTCGTCGCTCATGATCACTCCTCGTTTGCCGGTATCGAATGAACCCTTCGTATCAAGCCAACATCGAGAGATAGCTCTTCTCTACCTCTAGAAACCGTTCGCCGAGCAGCCCGACTGCCCGGTAGAAGCTCGCGGCGCGTGCGGTCGCGAGATCGCCGAAGAAGCGCCCCATCCAGGGGTCAACGTGCTTCCCGAAAAACTCCCGCTGCACCGCCAGGTCGTGCTCGCCGCTGCCCACCAACAGGCTCATCGTCTCGCAGAGCGCTGCGGCGTGGTCTTCGGGCTCGCTCACGCCCTCGCGCCGCTCGAACCCCAACCGCTTGAGGTCCGCTCGCAGCTCCGCGAGCGGCTTCTCCATCAAGAATCCCGTCAGGTACCAGGAACCGTACGGCACCAGCTCCCCGCGCCCTATTCCTATGAACAGCTCCTGATACTCGTCCGCCACGGCGGCAACCTCCGCCCGGCTCGCTACCTGCTTCAGTGCGCCCCAGGCCGGCGCCATGTCCTGTCCCGGATCCGGCGCCTCGATCTGGCGCAGCACCTGCAGTAGCTCCTCGCTGGGCGGCCGCGCAAGCAGTGCGCCCAAGAGTGCGTACACCTCGGCGCGGGCGTGGTCCTCGCCGCTCGCGGCATGCGCGCCGACTCGATCCTCAGCCGCGCTCATGCCGCCTCCTGATGTGCGCCATCCGTCCATGCCAGAGCAATAAACAGACCAGCAAACCCAGGGTTTGCCGAGAAACAGACGCCGCCAGAACGCCATGAAAGGCGCGCCAGGCATCCCGCGGTAGGACAAAATGTCCCGGCTGCGGTCGTAATTGACCCTCGCATCAGCTCGCCTCGTTTCGCTTCGCTTCCGCCTTGAACATGTCGCGCACACGGCAGTCGGCGCACATCTGGATACGCCTTAGTGCCTCCGCCGACTGGAACATCCAGTGCCCCTGCAGCTTCTCCGTCATGCGGCTCATCATCCGGCCGGTCGCGAACGGCCGGCCGCAGGAAATGCAGTGAAACGGCGCCTCCTCGTGCATCACCCGCGCGGTACGTCGGGCTTCCGGATCGTAGAGGTAGCGCGCTTCGAGCGTGATCGCGTTCTCCGGACACGTCGTCTGGCACAATCCGCACTGCACGCAGTTGTCCTCGATGAAACTGAGCTGCGGCAGATCGCCGCCGTCGCTCAGCGCGCCGGCCGGACAGGCGCCGACGCAGGACATGCACAGCGTGCACGCCTCGCGGTTGACGAGAATGCGCCCGAACGGTGCGCCCGCCGGCAGCGCGATCTCCTTGCGCGGCTGCGGTGCGTGCGCATGGAGGTGCTCGACAGCGAGCCGCAGCGTCGTGCGCTTTTCGTTGAACACAGCGAACGACGCCGCAGGCGCGAGCGGCACGGCGGAGAGCGCGCCGACGGCCGCGAGCGCGTCCGTGTCGTCGAGCGGCAGCATCGCGAGCACCGCCGGCTCGTAGCCCATGCCCTCGAGAATGCGGCGCGCGTACTCGAGCTGCGCCTCGACCTCGCGGCAAACGCGGCTCGGCGTCGCATACGTCGGCAGCAGACAAACGCCACCCGCGCCGTAAGCGAGCGCCGCGAGCCAGATATCCATGCCCACGCTTCCGATCTCGGCGACCTCGAGCGGAACGACGTGCTCCGGCAGCCGCGGCGCGAGTGCGCGCATGCGCGCCCGGCCGGCTTCGGCGTCGTAATAGAGAATGACCGGCCGCTCCCCGCCCGCTTCGCGGTACGCTTTGAGGAGCGCCGTCACCTTCGCGAGGTGATCGGCGACCGTCGGATAGACGTAGGTCATGGCCCCCGTCGGACAGGCCGTCGCGCACGCGCCGGCGCCCTGGCACTTGTAGGGGTCGACCGCGACTTCATCACGCATCGAGATAATGGCGCCCGCCGGGCAGACATCGATGCAACGCGTACAGCCGGTGAGGCCATTCGCCCCGTGCGCGCAAATGTCCGGGTTGTAGTTGAAGAAGCGCGGCTTCTCGAACTCGCCGACCATCTCCGGAAGCTCGGTGAGCGCCTGCTCGAGCTTGTCGGCGTCGCCCGCCGGCGCGTAGTAGCCGAAGGGCAGCAGCTCGTCCTGGATAAAGGGCGGCGTGCAGAGGTCGAGCACCAGATCGAAATGGGTGCGCTGACTGCCGAGCTTCTGCAGCAGATTCGCACCGCCCTGCGGCGGCGGCGCGGCAACGATGACGGCGTACTGCCCGAGGTGCCCCGTCACCTGAATGACCTTCTCGCGCAGCACCGCGACCTCCGGCGGGAGCGTGCGCACCGTCTGCGCGCCTGCATCCGGCTCCGGAGCCCCCGACTTCTGCACCACGACCGTGCAGCGCAGCGCCGGGTGCAGCCGCTTGGCGGCGGCAGCCGCGGCGGCTTCGGGGCCGATGATGACGAGCGCGCCGGTCGAGCGGTACGAGACGAGCGAGGTCGGGCGCGCTTCTACGGCGGCAGCGGCCGCCAATGCCGCTTTACGCGCGCGGCCATCGCGGCCCTCCTGCGGCAACGGAATGTCGAGGCTTGCGACTGTCATGTCTTGTGTTCCTCGGATACATCGCGGGCCCGAGCCGGGAGCGACGGCTGAACGGACGCCGTGCTCGCGGGTGCGTCCGGGCCCGCAGCAGCGGAAGCGCTCGGCGGTGCGGCGTCCGCGTCCCCGGCAACCGACCGTTCCATCGTCTCCTTGAGCTTTTGCGCCGCGCGCTCCATCTCCTCGCGCATGTCGTACGTGATGATGTCGCCGAGCGGCTCGTAGCCGTGGCCGTCGTACCACTCGCCATCGAGCGGGCACCGCCGATTGATTTCGGGCAACGTGAACAGCTTGCGCAATGCGCGCCGCCGCAGCTCCTCGCTCACGCCCGCCGACAGGAACACGCTGAAGTCCGAGTGCGCGTCGAGCGACTCGATCGGCGGCATGTCCGCGTCGGTCAGGATCTTCGGCGGCGCGGGAGGCGCCGCTTCGGCGGCGGGCGGCGCCGGATCCGCCGTTTCGGCACGCTGCGCCTGCGCTTCGTGCTTGCGGCGCGACCAGCGCCGCAGGAACCCTTCCTCCTCGGAGCGCTCGGCCGAAACCGGCGGCAGGTCCTCGCGGCTACTCATCCCACACTCCGCGGCGGTTGCGATCGCGTTTGCGGTTCATCTTCGGCTCTTCCGGTTCGTAGTGTGCGAGCGCGTACTGCTCGATCAGTCGATGCACCTCGGGCGGCATCGCCACGTTGTAGGTCGCGTTGCCCATCTCGCTATGGGTCATCGCCTCGATGTACTCCGCGGTGATCGAACGCGGGCGCGGCTCGCCGGACTCGTCGTGCTCGCAATAGACGTAGAGGCTCGGGTTCTGGCCGATGACGTTGTAGTAGTAGGCATCGGCCTCCGCGGGGTGGAGGCGCAGCACGAACCCGGACCACAGATACTGTTCGCCTTCCGGGCCGGCCTTGAGCAGCGTGCGCGTGATGCGCGGTTCGGCGCCCGGATCGGCGAGGAGCGCTTTCACGACGCGCCAACGCTCGCTGATCCAGGGGTTGTTCGTGACCGGTTCGCGCGCAGTCACGATCGCGAGCGGAATACGATCGGTAAGTCCCCTTGCTCCGGCGATGGGCATACGACACCGTCAAGCTTGGTACGGACCCTCGAGGCAAGTAACATACCAACAGGGCTTGCCCGGGAAAGCCGCGTGAACGTGGAAATTTCGCCGTCGCGGCAGCGCTTCCTCGAGACAAAAAGGCCCAACGCCGAAGCAACCGGGTCATTTTGACGCAGTCCGCGGCGCACGAAAGCCACTGGATTCTCGTGTTCTTCCAGCGTCGCGAGCGCGATGACTTCGTCGGCGACGTTACCACGCGCGCGGTACGCTTCTTGCTGGCGTTGCGACGAGCGGAGACGAATCGAACCGTGAATCAACCCGCCACCTTTCCGCCACAGCTGATCGACGGTTTCAACCGCCATATCAACTACGTGCGCCTTTCGGTCACCGACCGGTGCGACTTCCGGTGCGTCTACTGCATGGAGCCGGACACCGAGTTCGTGCCGCGCGCCCAGGTGCTGACGCTCGAGGAGCTCGCGCAGGTCGCCCGCGCGTTCGTCGAGCTCGGCGTCACCAAGATCCGTCTGACGGGCGGCGAGCCGCTGGTGCGGCGCAATGTGCTCTGGCTCGCGCGCGAGATCGGGCGCCTCCCCGGTCTGAAGGAGCTCGTGCTCACGACCAACGGCTCGCAGCTCGAGCGCCTCGCCGCGGGCCTGCGCGAGGCGAACGTCCGGCGCATCAACATCAGCCTCGACAGCCTCGACCCCGAGCGCTTCCGCCGCATCACGCGCGTCGGCGATCTCGGCAAAGTGCTGCGCGGCATCGAGGCGGCGCGGCGCGTCGGCTTCGACCGGCTCAAGATCAACGCCGTCATCCTCAAAAATCGCAATCACGACGAGGTCGTGGCGCTCACGCAGTTCGCGATCGACCGCGGCATGGACATCAGTTTCATCGAGGAAATGCCGCTCGGGCGGATCGGCGATCACGACCGTGCGGAGGCGTACTATTCGAGCGATCAGATCAAGACCGACCTCGAACGCCATTACGAGCTGCTGCCGACGACCGAGACCACGGGCGGGCCGTCGCGCTACTACCGCGTGGCCGGCACCGACACCCGCGTCGGCTTCATTTCGCCGCACTCGCACAACTTCTGCTCCGCCTGCAACCGGGTGCGCGTTACCACCGAAGGCCGCCTCCTCCTCTGCCTCGGCCAGGAGCACTCGGTGGACCTGCGCGCGCTGCTGCGCGAGCGGCCGGGCGACCTCGACGCGCTCAAGCATGCGATCGTCGGCGCCATGGCGATCAAGCCCAAGGGGCACGACTTCAATCTGAAGCACCCGCCGATCATCCTGCGGCACATGAACGCCACCGGCGGCTGAAGCCATGAACCCGACGCGCTACGTTCCGCTCATGACGCGCGCCGGGCTCTCGCCCACGCACCCGGTGACCGCCGTCGACGAGTACGGCAACATCCGCGAGCTTCAGGTCGCGGGCGAGCGGCCGCTCACTCTCTACGTCGACAAGAAGGAGATCGTCACGCTCATGACGCTCGGCACGCAGCCCGAGGCGCTCGCACTCGGGTACCTGCGCAACCAGGACCTGATCGAGCGCATCGAGGACGTGAAGTCCGTACAGGTCGACTGGGACACCGAATCGGTCGCTGTCACCACCCGCAGCGGCGTGGCCGAGCTCCTCGCGCGCACCGCGCGCCGCACGGTGACGAGCGGCTGCGGCCAGGGGACGATGTTCGGCAATCTCATGGAGCGCCTGGAGCAGGTGCGCCTCCCGCGGGTGCAGCTGCGCCAATCGCTGATCTACGAGCTGCTGCGCGCGCTCGGCGACTACAACGAGATTTACCGCAGCGCCGGCGCCGTCCACGGCTGCGCGCTTTGCCGCGGCACGGACGTGCTCATGTTCGTCGAGGACGTCGGGCGCCACAACGCGGCGGACGCGATCGCGGGACACATGTGGCTCGAAGGCCTCGACGGCAGCGACAAGATCTTCTACACCACCGGCCGCCTGACCTCGGAGATGGTCATCAAGGTCGCGCAGATGGGCATTCCGGTGCTGCTGTCGCGCTCGGGCGTGACGCACATGGGGCTCGAGCTCGCGCGGCGGCTCGGCGTGGTCATGATTGCGCGCGCCAAGGGCAGGCACTTCCTCGTCTACAACGGCGCCGGACAGATCGTCTTCGACGCCCGCCCGCCCGCCGTCCCGGGCGCCGCCGGCGAGCGGCGGGTGGAGCCCGCATGAGCGCGCGGCCCGACAAGACCGGCAGGGCGCCGAGCGAAACCGCGGCTCCCCAAGGCAGCGTCAAGGCGCGTTTCATGAGCGTGCGCCAGGTCGCGGAATACCTCGACATCCACGAGAAGAAGGTTTACGCCCTCGCCGCCGAAGGCGTGATCCCGGCGACCAAAGTGACGGGCAAGTGGCTGTTTCCGCGGGATCTCATCGATCAGTGGCTGCTCGAATCGGCGCACGGCGGCATCCTCACGGACCGCCTCGTGGTGGCGGGCAGCGACGATCCGCTCCTGTTTCGTGCCGTCATGCAGCTCGTGAACGAGATCCAGGGGCGCGCGCTCGTCACCTACACGAGCACCGGCACGCAACTCGGCTTGACGCTGCTCGGGCGGCAGCGCATCGATGTCTGCGGTATCCATTGGGGGCCGGCAAAGGAAAGCGAATACCGTCATCTCGCGGTCATCCGCCAGTTCCCGCGCCACCGCGACTGGGTGGTGCAGCGCGCTTTCTACCGGGAGCAGGGTCTGATCGTCGCCCCCGGGATGCGCCCGCAGGAAGGTTTGAAGGCGCTCTTCCAGCCGCACGTGCGCTGGGCGATGCGCCAGGAGGGCGCGGGCTCGCAACGCTTCCTGCGTGAAACGCTCGCCCAGGAGGGGGTCGATCCTGCCTCGCTGCGCGTGACCGCGCACGTTTACTCCGAGCGCGAGGCCGCATCGGCGGTCGCCATGGATCAGGCGGATGCCGCCCCGGGAGCGCGCTCCGCCGCCGCCGAATTCGGCCTCGACTTCATCCCCGTCGGATGGGAGGCCTACGATCTGGTGCTGAACCGGGGGGTCTACTTCCGCACCCTGTTCCAGAAACTGTTCGATCAGCTGAAGAGCCCGGAATGCCAGCGCTGGGCGAAGCTCCTCGGCGGGTACGATTTCAACGACAGTGGCAAGCTGATCTGGACCGGTTGAGCGCGGCGGGGCTCAGGCTCGAGTCGCGGGCGCAACAAAAAGAGCCCGCCATGAGGCGGGCTCCAGTCGTCGGTCGGTTCTTCCTGACCCCTTAGATCCCCAGAATCTTCTTCGCGCGGGCGAGCGTATCGACCGACTCCTGATGTCTGCCGGCCTTGTGCAGCTCCTCGCCCCGCGCCCGCAGCTGCTTCACCTCGGCGAGCTGCGCATCGGAGATCTTGGGGCCCGCGGCGAGCGCGGCGTCGATTTCCTTCATGTCCTTCGGGCAGTGGAACGCCAGTGCCGTGCCGCTCCCCAGGACCAGCACCGCCCCCAGTAGCAGGGTCTTCAGTTTCATCGTGTCCTCCTGTTCATGTGAGCCGCCTGACGTTAACACCTGTACTCCTGCCGCTATTCCACGGTCCGCACCGCCGCTCCGCCCGCTCAAGGCGACGACCGGCGAAGACGCCTCTTGAGTCCGGCCATCAGGCGTCCCGGGCCCCAGGCTGCGGCCAGCAGCCGGCGCACGTCGTCCAGGCTCGCCTCCGCCGCCCGGCGCCCCGCGGCGATCGCCTCCTTCGCCCGATAGAACTCGAGGAAGCCGATGCCGTTCACCGCCGGCAGCAGCATGAGATCGGGCGGCTGGCGCTCGGCCCGCAGCCGGACGACCTCCGCCTGCGCGATGTTGAGCACCCGATCGAGCACGCGGCGCGTGGTCCACGCGTTGCGGGTCGCGGGCGGCGCTTCCAGCGCCGCGAGCTGTGCGCGCAGCCAGTCGCGCAATCCGGGCGCCCGCCCCATCCACGGTTGATCCAGCAGCTGCCGTGCGCTCCCGACCCACTGGCGCCGCCGAGGGGGCGGCGGCGGAATCATCGAGCGGTCGCGCACGGCGCCGTGGACCGCCACGGCGATGACCGGCCCGCCGAAGCGCTCGCGCGCGACGTCGAACGGCACCGGATTGACCACGCCGCCGTCGACGAGGATCCGGCCGTCGACCTGGTGCGGAGCGATGAGCCCGGGTACGGAGACGCTCGCGCGCACCGCCTCGACGAGGTCGCCGTGATCGAGCACGACCTCCTCGCCGGTCTCGAGATCCGCCGCGATCGCGGCGTAGCCGAGCGGCAGCTCCTCGATCGCGTGGTGTCCGAGCCGGCTGCGCAGGAACTCCATGATGCGTGCCCCCGAGACGAGTCCCCCGGTCGGCAGATCGGGCAGGAACAGCGCGAGCGTCTGCTTCCAGTCGAATCGGGTCGCGATGCGGACGAGCTCCTCGATCGGCATGCCGCTCACGTAGAACGCGCCGATCTCGGCGCCGATACTGCTGCCGACGATCGCGCGCACCGGGATATCGTTCTCGGCAAGTACCTGCAGCACCCCGATGTGGGCGAGTCCCGGCGCACCGCCGCCGCTCAGGGCGAGGACTACGCCACGCCCTCCCGGCGCGGCACGCGGGATCGGGGCAGGGATTTCCGGGAGCTTCGCCATCCGCTTCTCGCGCCGTCCGGGATTGCCGCTTAGCCCGGCCGCGCAGGAGCCGCGCTTCCCGAGGTGGCTGCTCGAGCGAGCAGAAAGGCCGGACGACCGGCTTCAGCCGGCCGCCGACACCTGCATGGGGATGGTATGACGGGTGTGCGTGATGCGGTTCTGCGCGTCCACATACACCAGCCGCGGCTTGTGCGCGGCGATCTCCCTCTCCTCGAAATCCGCATACGTGCACACGATCACGATGTCGCCGGGCGCCGCCTTGAGGGCTGCGGCACCGTTGACGGAAACGATGCCCGAGCCGGGCTCGCCCAGAATCGCGTAGGTCGCGAAACGCTCCCCGTTCGTGACGTTGTACACCTCCACGCGCTCGTACTCGCGGATGTCCGCGGTCTCGAGCAGTGTGGCGTCGATGGCGATCGAGCCCTCATAGTCGCGCTCGGCGTGCGTGACGCGAAGGCGATGCAGTTTGGCGTTGAGTAAGGTGCGACGCATGCGAGGCATTATGCCGGGCGGGACGCGGGTATTCAAACGGCGTCGATCCGGAACTCGAGGTTGTCGATGAGGCGCGTGCGCCCGAGGCGGGCGGCGGCGAGCACGACCAGCGCCCGGTCGCCCGGCGCAGGCGGCTCGAGGTCTCCGGCGCGGCGCACGCTCACGTAATCCACGCGAAAGCCCGCCGCCTGCAGCTCCGCGCGCGCCTGCTCCTCTGCGGCCGCGAACGGCATACCTCCCCGGGTACGCTCCCGGACCCGCTCGAGGCTCTGATACAAGAGCGGCGCCAGGCGCCGTTCCTCGGGGCTCAGGTAGCCGTTGCGCGAGCTCAGGGCGAGGCCGTCGGCTTCGCGCACCGTATCCACGCCGACGACCTCGATCGGCATCCCCAGGTCCGCGGTCATGAGTCTAATAATAAGTAGCTGCTGATAGTCCTTCTTGCCGAAGACCGCGATATCCGGACCCACCAGCTGGAACAGCCGCGCGACCACCGTCGCGACGCCGCGAAAATGACCGGGACGGAAAGCACCGCAGAGGATATCGCTCACGTGCGGCACCTCGACCTGCGTGTGCCGCTCGCGCCCGCGCGGGTACATGACGGCGTCGTCCGGGGCGAACAGGAGCTCGACGCCCGCCTCCGCCAGGCGCGCCCTGTCCTCGGCCGGCGTGCGCGGGTACGCCGCGAAATCCTCCTGCGGCCCGAACTGCAGTGGATTCACGTAGATACTGACGACGACCGACTCGGCACGGCGGCGCGCTTCCTGCACGAGCCGCAAGTGCCCGGCGTGCAGGTTCCCCATGGTCGGCACGAACGCGATGCGCCCGCGGGCGCGCAGCGCCTTCACTTCGGCGCGCAGCGCCTCAACCGTCGTTGCTTCGATCATATCGCCCGGCGCCGCCCGCACCACTACGCGACGAGCGGATTGAAGAAATGCCGGCCGCTGCGGATGCGCAGGATGTAGTCGAGCAGCATCTCGAAGTCCTCGCGGCGGTCGACGAAGTTGATCTCGGCGGCGTTCACGACGAGGAGCGGCGCGGCCGAATAATGGTGGAAGAACTGCGTATACGCGTCAACGAGGGACTGCAGGTAGCCGCGATCGATCAGGCTCTCGTAGCCGATGCCGCGGCGGCGTATGCGCTCGAGCAGCACGTCGACCGGCGCCTGCAGGTAGATAACGCGATCTGGCACCGGCAGATCGACGATCGTCTGCTGGTACACCTGCTCGTACAGGCGCAGCTCGTCCGCCTCGAGGTTGGTGCGCGCGAACAGCCGGTCCTTCTCGATGAGAAAGTCGCCGACGAAGCCCGTACTGAAGAGCTCGCGCTGCTTCAGTTCCTGGATCTGGCGTGCGCGCTGGAACAGGAAAAAGAGCTGCGTCGGCAGCGCGAAGTGCTTGCGCGACTGGTAGAAGCGCTCGAGAAACGGGTTCTCCTCCGGCCGCTCGAGCAGCGGACGCGCACCGAGCGCTTCCGCGAGGCGGCGGGCGAGACTCGTCTTGCCGACGCCGATCGGCCCTTCGACGACGATGTATCCGGGACTTTCGGCACTCACGATGCGTTTTCCTGTCGTGTCGTTGGTTCTTCGGCGCCGGACGCCGCGCGCGGGCAAATGCTCAGGGGGACGCCGCCTGCCGCTGGCGGCCGCGGCGCCGCCGGCGCTTGCGCTTCTTCCGCCCCGGTGCCGGCTGCGCGACCGCCGCGATCATGGCGCGCCGCTCCGCCTCGTCGACCTCCTGGATGCGCGTCCACCACTCGCCGAGCTCGGGATCGGCTTCGCCGTTCTGCACTCGCAGTATGAGGAAATCGTACGCGGCGCGGAAGCGCTTGTGCTCGAGCAGCCGCAGCGGCTGCTGCCCCGAGCGGCGCTCGAAGCGCGGCTGCAGCGACCAGATCTCGCGCATCGGCACGCTGAAGCGCTTCGGAATCATGACGTGCTTGAGCTCCTCGCGCAGCACCTCCTCCGCCGAACGCTCCAGCGCTTCCGCCGGACGCATGCCCTGCGCCAGGCGCGCGCCGGCGCGCAGCCGGACCGGCTCCCACAGGAGCGCTGCGAACAGGAACGCCGGCGTCACCGGCTTGTCCTCGGCGATGCGCGCGTCGGTGTTCGCCAGCGCCTGCGGCACCAGCATGCGCGGGAAGTTGCCCTCCTCGGTCGCGAGGCTCGCCTCCGTCGCCGGGAACAGGAAGCGGAACAGCCCGTAGCGGCGCAGCAGCTCGTAGGTTGCGAGGGCGCAGCCGCCGTGGAAGAGCTTGATCACCTCCTCGAACATGCGCGCCGGCGGCACGCCGAGGAGGAGCGGCGCGAGTTCGGGAATGGGCGCGGCGGTCCGCGGCTCGATGTTGAAGCCGAGCTTGGCCGCGAAGCGCACCGCGCGCAGCATCCGCACCGGGTCCTCGCGGTAGCGGCTCGCGGGATCGCCGATCATGCGCAGCACCCCTTGCTCGAGGTCGGCGACGCCGCCAACGTAGTCGATCACGCTCCGGTCGCGCGCGTCGTAGTAGAGCGCGTTGACCGTGAAATCACGCCGGAGTGCATCCTCTTCGCGGGTGCCGAAGACGTTGTTGTCGTGCGCATCGCCCCCATCGGCGGCCGGCGCCGCACGAAACGTCGCGACTTCGATGATCTCGCGCCCGAAGCGCACGTGCGCCAGGCGAAAGCGCCGCCCGATCAGACGGGCGCCGTGGAACACGCGCTTGATCTCCTCGGGGCGCGCGTCCGTGACCACGTCGAAGTCCTTCGGCTCGCGCCCGAGCAGCAGGTCGCGCACGCAGCCGCCGACGAGCAGCGCATCGTAACCCGCTTCCTGCAGCCGGCTCAGGACTTTGAGTGCATTCTCGCTGATCAGCGCGTGGGGAAGGTTGTGCCGCGCGCTGGGAATGATGAGGGGTTCGCTAATCGTTGACAGACCTGCAATCGGTTGTGCCGCGCCGGCGCGTCCGTTCGATGCCGGGTTCGCCGCGCTGGTTCGTAGTGTCGCGCACCGGTCGCGCCGGCGGTTGTGTAAACCCGACCGCAACGTATAATACCACCGCCCCGCGCCGCGTTGGCACCACGCCGCTCCCTTCGTCTAGTGGCCTAGGACGCTGGCCTCTCACGCCGGTAACAGGGGTTCGAATCCCCTAGGGAGCGCCATATGCCGCGAGGCGGCTCGACCTCGCGCGGTTCCGACTCCTCGAGTCTTGAATCGCCACCCTTTCGACCCCATTCGGTAGCCATGGCCACGCAAAGCGTCCCCATGAAATCACCCCATATCGCCGACGTCAGCCGGACGGATTTCGCCGCCCGTGTGATCGAGCAGTCGCACAAGGTGCCCGTGCTGGTCGATTTCTGGGCGCCCTGGTGCGGTCCCTGCCGTATGCTCACCCCCGTCCTCGAACGTCTGGCGGAGGAATACGCCGGAAGGTTCTTTCTGGCGAAGGTCAACACCGACGTCGAGCAGGAGCTCGCGCTGCAGTTTCACATCCGCGGGATCCCGGCGGTGAAGCTCTTTCGCAACGGCCGCGTCGTAGGGGAGTTCGTGGGCGTACAGCCGGAGCCGGTCGTTCGCGACCTGATCGAACGATTCCTTCCGACCGAGGCCGACATCGCCGTCGAGCGCGCGGACGCGCTCGCCGGCGCCGGCCGGCGCACGGAGGCGCTCGCCCTGCTGCGCGAGGCGGTCGCAAAGGAAGCGGCCAATGACCGCGCCAAGCTCGCCCTCGCCCGCCTGCTCCTCGAAGAAGCCGACGAGCGCAAAGAAGCGCTGGACGAATCCGAGCGCGTGCTCGAATCCCTGTCGATACGCGCGGCGGGCGAGGCCGAGGTCGACAACGTGCGCCTGCGCCTCAGCCTGCACCGCATCGCCGCCGAGGCGCCGCCGCGCGCGGCGCTCGAACAGGCCGTCGCCGCGGATCCCGGCGACGTGCGCGCCCGCTACCGGCTCGCCGCGCGCCTCGCGCTCGCCGGCGAATACGAGCCGGCGATGCAGCAGCTGCTCGAGATCGTGCGGCGGGACCGCAAGTTCGAGGACGACGCCGGGCGCAAGACCCTGGTCGGTCTGTTTCGCCTGCTCGGGAATCAGAACCCGCTGGTGACGCGCTATCGGACGCTGCTCTCGAGCGCGCTCGCGTGAGCGCGGCGCACCTTACTCCGTCGCGCCGGCCGCCCTGAGCACGTCGACCACGCGCGTGTAGCCGCCGCGCTGTGCGATCTTGAGCGCGGTGTCGCCCCGCTTATCGCGCGCGCCGGGTTCGGCGCCGTTGTCGAGCAGCAGCTTCACGATGTCGCTGTAGCCCTTGTACGCCGCCGCCATCAGCGGCGTCTTGCCGGTGACCGTACGCGCGTTCACGTTGACGCCCTGCTTGAGCAGCGTGTGCACGACGGCGAGGCGGCCCTTGAGCACTGCGTTGAAGAGCGCCGCGGCGCCGTGCGCGCTCGGCGAGCGCCCGGTCTTGTCGAGGCCGATCGGCAGCTTCCACACCCGGTTGCTGAGCGAAATCACCACCATGGCGACGAGCCCGAGCAGCATGATCTGTGGATCGACGCCGAATTCCTCGGCCAGCCCTTGCGGGAGGTTCGCCCCGATCGCGAGGAACACGACCACCAGGATCAGCGCGAACTTGAGGTAACGGATGAGCGCGACGGCGATGACGCCGATGAGCGCGATGATGAACCAGCGCCGGTCGATCTGCACGAAATCGGCGAGATCCTTGGGCAGGTTCGCACCGATCGAGAGCAGGGCGACCAGAACTACGAGCAGCCAGTCGCGGGACGATTCACGAAGCAGTACCACCGAACTCCCCTTTGCCAATGACAGACGCCGCCGGCTGAAATACGTTGGCGCGCCGACCGCCGTGCCAGCGCACCCGCCGGTCAGGCGAGCACGCGCGCCAGGAACCGTCCGATGTCGCGAATCTCCTCCAGGCTGACGTTGTGTTCCAGATTATAGTCGCGCCAGTCGACGGTGCGGCCCCGGGCCTGGAGCGCGCGGGCGACCGCCTCTCCGTGCGCGAACGGGACCATCGGGTCGTAGCGCCCGTGGGCTATGAAAATGGGGAGGTCGGCGTTGGCCGGGCTCGCCTCGCGGAACAGGTCGTCCAGGTACGGCGTCGGAGCGGACAGAGACACGACGCCGGCGAGGCGCTGCGGGTACCGCAGCGCCGCGTGCAGCACCACCGCGCCGCCCTGGGAAAAGCCGCCCAGGGCGATGCGGCCGGGGGCGATCCCCCGGTTCATCTCGCGCTCGATCAGGCCGTTCGTGATTTCGACCGCCTCGGCGAGGTGCGCCCGGTTCTGCACGAACCCCTGCGCGCCCATGGCGATGTCGTACCACGCCCGCATCACGTAGCCCCCGTTGATCGTCACCGGCCGCATCGGCGCGTGCGGGAACACGAAGCGCACGGCGGCGCCGGGCGGCAGGCCGAGCTCGGGGACGATACCCGCGAAGTCGTGGCCATCGGCGCCGAGCCCGTGGAGCCATATCACCGCCGCCCGGGGCTCGGGGGCGGTTTGCAGCTCGATCGGGGGATCGGTGAGCGTCACGGCGGACATTCCTGATCTTCTCCTCGATAGCGGCAGCCGGAATTGCAGGTCTCGTGCACCACCACCTCGGCCAGGAGCGGAAGCTGCGGCTTCAGCTCGCGCCAGATCCAGCGGGCGAGGTTCTCGCTCGTCGGGTTCTCGAGCCCCGGAATCTCGTTCAGGTACCGGTGGTCGAGCCGCTGGTAGATCGGATCGAAAGCGCGCCCGATCTCGGCGAAGTCCATGACCCAGCCGCTCTCCTCGCCCACCGGTCCGCGTACCCGGATCTCGATGCGGAAGGAATGGCCGTGGAGCCGCCGGCACTTGTGCTCTTCGGGCACGTTCGGCAGCCGGTGCGCCGCCTCGATGGTGAACGCCTTGAATATTTCCACGAACGGAGGACCTGCAGTGCCGCGTAGTTTACCCGCTTAGCCCGCCGACGGGCCGTTTTTCGGGCCGGCGGGCGCCGCTACAATACGCGACCTTCTTTCGACTGCAAGCGCCATGACGAATTCCGAACTGCCCCTGCTCATCGAACCCGCCGAGCTCGAGCCGCGGCTCGGGGACCCGGGCCTGCGCATCGTCGATTTGAACGGTGAGCACGTGCACGCGCGCGTGCACGTGCCGGGGGCGGTGGCGCTCGATTACGCCGCGATCGTCGCGCCCCGGCCTCCGGCCGCCGCGCTGCTGCCGGACGCCGAGCATCTGGCCCGCGTCTTCTCCGCCATCGGGCTCACACCCGAGCATCACGTGATCGCCTACGACGACGAAGGCAACGGCCGGGCCGCCCGCCTGCTCTGGACGCTGCACGCCGTCGGCCACACGCGCGCTTCGCTCCTCAACGGCGGCCTGAAAGCATGGCTCGCCGAGGGCCGCCCGACCGAGAGCGGACCGCGGACAGTCGCGCCGACGAGCTATCCGGTGCGCATCGTCGGCGACGTTGCGGTCGACAGGGACTACGTCCTCGCGCATCTCGGCGATCGGAACGTGGTGCTGCTCGACGCCCGGACGCCCGAAGAGTACGCGGGCGCCAACAAGCGCGCGGCGCGCGCCGGGCACATCCCGGGCGCCGTGAACTTCAATTGGCTGGAAGCGATCGACGCGGCGCGCGACCTGCGGTTGAAGGATCTCGACGAGCTGCGCCGCGTGCTTGCGTCGCGCGGCGTGACGCCGGACAAGGAGGTGATCACGTACTGCCAGACGCACCATCGCTCGGCGCACACCTACGCCGTGCTCAAGATCCTCGGCTACCCGCGCGTCAAAGCCTACCCGGGTTCGTGGTCCGAGTGGGGCAACCTGCCGGACACGCCGATAGAATAGGCTCGAACGCCTGGCCCGCGCCGGCGGGCCGCGCCTCATACGCTGCTGCGGCCGAATTCGGCAAGTGCGGCCCCGATCCGGCGCACGCCTTCCTGCAGGTTCTCCAGCGCCGTGGCGTACGAGAAGCGCACGTACCGGCGGCTCTCGTGCTCACCGAAATCGGCGCCCGGCGTGATGGCGACGCCGGCGCGCTCGAGCAGATCGAACGCGAAGCGGGCGCTGTCGTCGGTGAAACGGCTGCAGTCGGCGTAGATGTAGAAGGCGCCTCCCGGGACCACCGGTACGACGAAGCCGAGCGCCTGCAGCGCCGGCAACAGATAGTCGCGCCGCTCGCGGAAGATCGCGCGCCGGCGTTCGAGCTCGGCGCGAACCTCGGGCGTGAAGGCGGCGAGCGCCGCGTGCTGCGCCGGCGTGCTCGCGGCGATGAAGACGTTCTGCGCGAGCTTCTCGATCGCGGTGCGATAGGCGCGCGGCACGACCAGCCACCCGAGGCGCCAGCCGGTCATGCCGTAGTACTTCGAGAAGCTGTTCACCACGAACGCGTCGCGCGTGTGCGCGAGCACGCTCACGGCGTCGCTGCCGTAGGTGAGGCCGTGGTAAATCTCGTCCACGATCAGCGTGCCGCCGAGCTCCGCCACCGCGCGCGCGATGCGCGCCATCTCGTCGTCGGGTACGAGCGTGCCGGTCGGGTTCGACGGCGAGCTCACGAGCACCGCGACCGTGCGCGGCGTCCAGTGCGCCCGAACCAGCTCGGCCGTGAGCTGATAGCCGCTCGCCGGCCCGACGCGAACCGCGACCGGCTCGCCTTCGAGCAGGCGCACGAAGTGGCGGTTGCACGGATAGCCGGGATCGGCGACGAGCACCTGGTCGCCGGGGTTGACGAGCGCCGCGAGCGCGAGGAGCAGCGCCCCGGAGGCGCCCGGCGTGATCACCACGTCCTCGGGCGCCGGCCGTGCGCCGGGCGGATACGACTCCGCGACGGCGGCGCGCAGCGCATCGAGCCCGAGCGCCGGCAGGTAGTGCGTGTGGCCCGCAGCGAGCGCGGCGTTGGCGGCGGCGACGATCGGCGCGGCGGTGGGAAAATCGGGCTCGCCGATTTCCATGTGCACGATGGAGCGCCCCGCGGCCTCGAGCGCGCGCGCCCGCGAGAGTACCTCCATGACGCGAAACGGCGCGATGTCGGCCAGACGCCGCGCGAGCCGGGTCACCTGCGGGACCTCCGCCCGCCCGCCGCGGCTCGCCGGCGCGGCGCGTAGTTTTCCCGTGGAAACAGGGACTTCGCGGTTGCCACCCCTGACCCTTTCTGGTATAGATTCGCGCTCATTTTTTCGGGCCCCTGCCCGGCCAACCATATTATTGCAGGAGTCAACCACGAATGCCTGCCACCAGGAAGCGGAAAGAGTTGTCTTCCACCGCCACCGCCATCAAGCCTTACGCTGCGAAGAAGGGCGAGAAGTACATGAACAAGAAGCAGCTCGATCATTTCCGCGCGAAGCTGCTGGCGTGGCGCGAAGAGCTGATGGAGGAAATCACGCGCACGGTGCAGCAGATGCGCGATGAGCCGGACAACCCGCCCGATCCGAACGACCGTGCGAGCCAGGAGACGGACATGTCGATCGAGCTGCGCAATCGCGACCGCGAGCGCAAGCTGATCAAGAAGATCGACGAGGCACTGACCCGCATCGATACCGGCGACTACGGCTACTGCGAGGTGTGCGGCGTCGAGATCGGGCTCGACCGGCTCGAAGCGCGGCCGACCGCCGAGCTTTGCATCGACTGCAAGACCCTCGACGAAATCCGCGAGAAGCAGATGGGCTGACGCGCGCCCCGCATCGCGCCGCCCGCGCACGATCCGAGAGCGCGCTTGCCGAGCCTCCTGATCCGCAACGCCCGCGTCGCCCGCGAAGACGGCAGCGTCTTCGAAGGCGACGTGTATTGCGCGGATGGCCTGATCGCGCGCATCGAGCCGCAGCTCGACCTGAGCGCCGACGAGGAGATCGACGCCGGCGGGCGGCTGCTCCTCCCCGGCGTCATCGATCCTCAAGTCCACTTCCGCGAGCCCGGCAAGGAGCACAAGGAGGACCTCGCGAGCGGCTCGCGCGCCGCCGCCGCGGGCGGCGTCACGAGCTTCCTCGAAATGCCGAACACCGATCCGCCGACGACGACTCAGGCGGCGCTCGAGGACAAGCTCGCGCGCGCCGCGCGCAAGTGCGTCGTCAACTACGGCTTCTTCATCGGCGCGACGCCGGAGAACCTCGAAGAGGCCAACCGCGCGGCGCCGGTCTGCGGCATCAAGGTGTTCATGGGCTCGAGCACCGGGAGTCTGCTGGTGGACCGGGACGAGGATCTCGAGCGGCTGTTCGCGACCGGCACGCGCCTCATCGCCGTGCACGCGGAGGACGAAGCCCGCATTCGCGAGCGCGCACGGCGCTATGCCGGGCGCCGCGATCCGGCCGCACATTCGGAGATACGCGACAACGAGTGCGCGCTGATCGCCACCCGCAAGGCGCTCGCGCTCGCCAAGAAGTACCGCCGGCGCCTCCACATCCTGCATCTTTCCACGCGCGAGGAAGTGGAGCTGCTGCGGCGCGAGAAGCCGGCCTGGGTCACCGCCGAGGTCATTCCGAACCACCTGTTCCTCAATACCGCCGACTATGCGGCGCTCGGGACGCTGGTGCAGATGAATCCGCCGATCCGGGCGGCGGAGGACAACGCGGCGCTCTGGCGGGGGCTGCGCGACGGGGTGATCGATTTCATCGCGACCGACCACGCGCCGCACACCCTCGAGGAGAAACGCGCCGGCTACCCGCGGTCGCCCTCCGGCATGCCGGGGGTCGAGACCTCGCTCCCGCTCATGCTCACCGCCATGCGCGACGGCAAGTGCACGCTCGCGGAAGTTCAGAAGTGGATGTGCCGCGCCGCGATAGAGGCCTACGGCATCCCGAACAAGGGCCGGCTGCTGCCCGGCTACGATGCGGATCTCGTGCTGGTGGACGTCGAGGCGTACCGGCCGGTGCGCAACGAAGCGCTGCAGACGCGCGTGCGCTGGTCCCCGTATGCCGGACGCGAGCTGACCGGGTGGCCGGTCTGCACGATCGTCGGCGGGCGCGTGGTGTACGATCGTGGAACAATCCGCCCCGGCGTGCTCGGGCGGCCGCTGCGCTTCGCGCCTGCCGCGTGAGCCCTGAAACCGCCGCGCTCCGCGCGGCGCCGGCGAACGACAATAACGAATCATGACCGCGATACTGCTCCTGCAGGCCGTCGTCCTCGGCGTGGTCGAGGGCCTGACGGAGTTCCTGCCGGTCTCCTCGACCGGGCACCTCATCATCGTCGGCGACGCGCTCGGTTTCACCGGCGAGCGCGCCAAGACGTTCGCGATCTTCATCCAGCTCGGCGCCATCCTCGGCGTGGTGTGGCTCTATCGCGCGAAGGTTTACGACCTGCTCGCGCACGCCCATCGCCCGGGGCAGCGCCACGTGCTGCTCACGCTGCTGCTCGCGTTCCTGCCGGCGGTCGTGATCGGCCTGCTCGCGCACCGCTACATCAAGGCGTACCTGTTCAACCCGTTGACGGTCGCGGCCGCGCTCGTCGCCGGCGGCGCGGTCATCCTGCTGGTCGAGCGCTGGTATCGGGACGAGCGCGCGCGGGTGCGCCGTTTCGACGAGCTCAGCTATGGGGACGCGCTCAAGGTCGGCATCGCGCAAACGGTGGCGATGTTCCCGGGCGTGTCGCGGTCCGGCGCGACCATCATGGGCGGGCTGCTCGCCGGGCTCTCGCGCACGGCGGCGACCGAGTTTTCGTTCTTCCTCGCCATGCCGACCATGTTCGCCGCGACGCTCTACGATCTCTACAAGAACCTGCACCTCCTCGCGCCCGAGGACGCGCTGCTCTTCGGCGTCGGTTTCGCGAGCGCCTTCGTCACCGCGCTCGTCGTGGTCAAGGCGTTTCTCGTGTACGTCTCGCGCCACACCTTCCGGCCGTTCGCCTGGTATCGCATCGCGTTCGGCGCCGCGGTCGCGGCGTATTTCTGGTAGCCGTGCTGCACGCGCTCGTCTTCCATCCGCTGCGCCGGCTGTACGACTGGGTGCTGTCGCTCGCGCAGCACCCGCACGCCGGACTCGCGCTGTTCCTCGTCGCGTTCGCCGAGTCGTCGTTCTTCCCGATCCCGCCGGACGTGCTGCTCATTGCGCTGGCACTCGGTCTGCCACAACGGGCGTGGCGGCTCGCGCTCATCGCTACCGTAGGCTCGGTGCTCGGCGGTATCGTGGGCTACGGCATCGGCTGGGGCCTCATGGCGAGCGTCGGCCAGTGGATCCTCGACGTCTACGGGCTCCACGAGCAGTTCGAGCGGATCCGGGACTGGTATCTGCGGTACGACCTCTGGGCCGTACTCATTGCCGGCTTCACGCCGATTCCCTACAAGGTGTTCACGATCGCGGCCGGCGCCTTCGACATGGACCTCTGGCGCTTCACCGGCGCCTCCGTAGTCGGCCGCGGGGGCCGTTTCTTCCTCGTCGCAGGGCTCATCTTCTACTACGGCGCCCCGATCAAGTCGTTCATCGACCGCTACTTCAATCTGCTGACCGTGCTGTTCGCGGTCCTGCTCGTCGGGTTCTTTCTGGTTCTCGGGCTGCTGTAGCCGGCCCCTGCAGCGGTCCGCGCCTGCGCGATTGCCCCCGCGGTGCCGCCGAATTTCTGTTTTCGCTCAGGCACTTTCGGAAGACCGACCCCGTTCGTCGTCGCCTCCCGCCCGTACTTCGGGCACGATTCCTGCTTCGGATGTCCGATACCCGGCCATTCCCTGGAAAGGGCGACCCCGCGCTATGTCACAGGCAGCCAATGGCTACCCGACCCCGCCCGGCCGCCCGGCGGGCGCCGCCGCGCCGCGCCCGGTGGTGCTCGTCATCGACGACTCCCGGGTGATCCGCCGCGCGATCGCGAAAACGCTCGCGGACGAGTTCGAGCTCATCGAAGCCGAGGACGGGGAAGCGGGCTGGGCACACATCGCCGCCGACCCGCGCATCCAGGTCGTGATCACCGACGTCGAGATGCCGAAGCTCGACGGCTACGGGCTGCTCGGCCGCCTCCGCGCGGCGGAGGAGCCGCGCCTGCGCGACCTTCCGGCGATCGTCCTCACCGGCGCCCAGGACGAGCAGTCGCGTGCGCGCGCCTTCGCCTGCGGCGCCACCGATTTCGTCATCAAACCGATCGACGGCGTCCAGCTCCTCGCGCGCACGCGCACCCACGCGCGCCTAGATCAAGCGACGCGAAAGCTCAACGAGACGGCGAAATCGCTCGAAGAACACACCGCGATCGACCCCCTCACCGAACTGCACAGCCGCCGCTACCTGCTGCAGCGCGCCAAGCAGGATCTCGCCTTCGCCAGGCGTCACCGGCAGGACCTCGCGTTGATCCGCATCGAGTTCGACAACTTCCGCGCGATCTATCAGCACTACGGCGACGAGATCTGCGACCAGATGTTCATCTGGCTCGCCGGACTGATGCGCGCCAACACGCGGACGGAAGACACGCCGGCGCGTATTCGCGGCGGCGAGTTCGCCATCCTCGCGCCCTGCGCCAACCATCGCGAGGCTTCGGCGCTGTGCGAGCGCCTGCGCGCGGCGGCGGCCGCAACGCCGTTCAAACTGAACGGCGTCGCCGTTCCGCTCACGATCAGCCTCGGTGTCGCGACGCTCGCGGGCGACAACGCGGAGACGGTCGACGAGCTGCTCGCGCGCGCCGAGGAGCGCCTGACGCAGGCGCGGGCGGATGCCAAAGACGCACCCGCCCCGGTGCATGCTCTGCCGCCGGTGAAGCCGCCAGCACCGAACCTCGAGACCGCGCTCGCGCTCCTCGCGCGCGGCGACGAGGAAGAGCTGACCCCGCACCTCCCCGAGCTTCTCGGGCGGGTGCTGCTGCTGCTCGAGCTTTGCGACCGGCGGCTCGGGCTCGGCCTCGCCGCCCCCCTCGCCGCGCTTCGGGAGCGCGCGGGACTTGTGAAATAATGCGCCCATGCCGGGCGCGCTTTCCGAGCCTTCGTCACCGCGCTGTTCACCGCACACTGCCCCGCGCGTATGAGCCTGCCGTTCGAGCCCGCGTGGTGGTGCCGCAATCCGCACCTCCAGACGATCCTGCCGAACCGCATGCGCCCGCGGCCGGCGGTCGCGTTCCGCCGTGAACGCATCGAGCTGCCGGACGGCGATTTCGCGGACATCGACTGGAGCGGCGGCGCCGAGGGCCCCATCGTCTTGCTGCTGCACGGCCTGCAGGGCTCTTCGCGCTCCCGCTACGCGGCCGCGCTCGCGCGCGCGTTCGGCGCCGCCGGATGGCGCACGGCGGTGCTGCACTTCCGCGGCTGCAGCGGCGAGCCGAACCGCCTGCCACGCAGCTACCATTCGGGCGAAACCGGGGATACGGACTATGTGGTGCGCCTGCTGCATGCGCGCGAGCCGCAAGCTCCGCTCGCGGCCGTGGGGGTTTCGCTCGGGGGCAACGTACTGCTCAAGTGGCTCGGCGAGCGCGGGGCGGACGCGCCGGTGTGCGCCGCCGTCGCGATCTCGGTTCCCTTCGTGCTCGCGCGCGCGGCCGAACGCCTCGAATCCGGCTTCGCCCGGATCTACCAGTGGGAGCTCCTGTATTCACTCTGCGCGGCGCTCGAAGCCAAGCGCCGCTCGGTGCAGCTGCCGCTCGCGCTCGGGCGGCGCGTGCGCTTCCGGCGCATGCGCGACTTCGACGATTGCGTGACGGCGCCGCTGCACGGGTTTCGCGATGCCGCGCACTACTACGAAGCGAGCAGCTCGCGCCCCTACTTGCCCCGCATTCGCGTGCCGACGCTGCTCATCCAGGCGCGCGACGACCCGTTCATGTATCCCGACGTCATTCCGGAGCCGCACGAGCTGCCTCCGTGCGTGACGCTCGAGGCGCACGAGCACGGCGGACACGTGGGTTTCGTCGGCGGGAGGTGGCCCTGGCGACCGCGCTACTATCTCGAGGAACGCGTGCCGCAGTTTCTGCGAGCGCATTTGGTGCAGGCCGAAGACACGCGCGAGCACCGGGAGGCGCCCGCACTCGGCGAGGTGCGCGGTTAGGCGCTCACGCCGTGTGACCGCGCCGCTCGCACGTCTTGCTGCTTACCCGATTCCCCGCGTACACCCAGACGAGCAACCAAGGGACCGCGTCCGCAGGCGGCGTCGAACAAACCTGCGGCCGCATGCGCGGCGACGTCGGCACGCATATCGAAGAGACGACCCCGAGCGTCGCGATGCCGGCGGCACCCACGGTGAATACGTAGTCGCTCCTTCCGCCGCAGCGCACCGATGTTTCGAGCCGGCGTCCACGCGGCGCCGCCTACGAACGCCGCTTCGCGCGGGCGGTCGGCGCCGCCTGCCACGGATCCTCGGGCCACGGATGCTTCGGGTAGCGGCCCTTCAGCTCCTTGCGCACCTCGGCATAGGTGCGATCCCAGAATCCGCGCAGGTCCTGCGTCACCTGAATCGGCCGGTGGGCGGGCGACAGGAGATGGAGCATCACCGGCACGCGGCCGAAGCCCACTCGCGGCGTATCGGCGAGACCGAACATCTCCTGGAGCCTCACTGCCAGCACCGGCGGTTCGCCGGGCCGGTACTCGAGGCGCAGGCGCGAACCGCTCGGAACGGCGAGATGCGTCGGCGCGCCCTGCTCGAGCCGCCGCGCCTGCTCGGGCGAGAGCCGTGCGCGCAGGATCGCGAGCAGGTCGAGGCGCGCGAGATGGTCCCGCCGCGTACAGCCGTCGAGATAGGGACCGAGCCACTCGTCGAGCGTTGCCGCGAGCGCCGCGTCCGAGACGTCGGGCCAGCCCTCGTCCGGAAACCAGGCGCGCAGCGACAGCACGCGCGCCTGCCAGGCTCTCGCCTCGGGCGTCCATGGGAGCGCCTCGAGCCCGAGGCGCCGCACCCCTTCCAGCATGGCCGCGCGCATCTGCTCCGGCGCCGCCGCGGCGAGCGTCTCGCTGCGCAGCACCAGCCGTCCGAGCCGTTCCTCCCGGCGCGCGACCACGGCGCTCGCCTGCTCGTCCCATCGCACCACGTCCTCCGTCACGAGGCGCGGCGCGAGCGCGGCGCGGATCGCTTCGAGCGTGATCGGCGCCGCGAGGTGGATGATGCCCTCGGCCTCGCCGGCATCTACGTGCGCGGCAACCAGGTACGGCGCACGCAGGCGCGCTTCGTGATCCGGCAGGCGCACCCCTCGCCCGCTCGCCAGCACGTAGCGCGTCCCATTGGCGTTGCGGCTCGCGGCCACGCGATCGGGATAGGCCAGCGCGAGCAGCGCCCCCGGGTCCGTGTCGGCGGGCGCTTCGCCGGCGCCGTCGCCGGCGGGGAGCAGACGCCGCCATTGCCGCGCCGCCTGATCGGCGCGTGCGCAGGCGGCGGGGTCAGCACCGTAGGCCTGCGCACCAGCACGGCCGCGGCGGCGAAACGCTCCAAGCGCTTCGAGGCGCTCGGCGATGTCGACCGTATCGCGGGCGCCCGCGGGGAAAACGTCGCGCTCACTGAGGAGCGCAGCGAGATCGCAGGCTTGCTCGGCGGCGCCGCGCTGGGCGGCGGCGAGCAGCAGATGCGCAAGGCGCGGGTGCAGCGGCAGCGCCGCCATGCGTCGGCCTTCGGGCGTGATCCGCCCGTCGCGATCGAGCGCACCGAGATCGCGCAGCAACTCCTGCGCCTGTGCGAGCGCGCCGGGCGGCGGGGGATCGAGCCAGAGGAGCTCGCCGGGATCCTTCGCGCCCCAGAGCGCGAGCTCGAGCGCCAACGGGGCGAGATCGGCGGTCTTGATCTCGGGGAGCGGCTGCGGCAGCAGTCCGCGCTGCGTCCCTTCGGTCCAGAGCCGATAGCACACGCCCGGACCGAGGCGGCCGGCTCGCCCCGCGCGCTGTTCCGCGGAAGCGCGCGCGACGCGCACGGTCGCGAGCCGCGTGAGGCCGGTCGCGGGATCGAACTGCGGCACGCGCGCGTAGCCGACATCGACGACGACCTGTACGCCTTCGATCGTGAGGCTCGTCTCGGCGATCGCCGTCGCCAGCACGACCTTGCGCCGCGCGGCGCCGGGGGCGATCGCCCGCTGCTGCTCTTCCCAGGGGAGGTCGCCGTAGAGCGGATAGACGTCGATTCGGCCCGCGAGATCCGCGAGCAGCGCCTGCGTCCGGCGGATCTCGCCGCCACCCGGCAGGAACACCAGCACGTCCCCCTCGTGTGCCGCGAGTACCTGCCGCACCGCGGCCGCAGCTCGCGCCGGCAACGGTCCCTCGGGCTCGCGCAGCGCGTAGCGCACCTCGACCGGAAACGCGCGTCCGGCGCTCGTCACCAGCGGTGCGCGCAGCAGCGCGGCGACTGCCGCGCCATCGAGCGTGGCCGACATCAACAGCACCTTGAGGTCCGGCCGCAGCACTCGCTGACTGTCGAGCACGAGCGCGAGCCCCAGATCGGTCTGCAGGTGGCGCTCGTGAAACTCATCGAAGATGACGAGTCCGACGCCTTCGAGCGCCGGATCGTCCTGCAGCCGGCGTGTGAGGATGCCCTCGGTCACGACTTCGATCCGCGTGCGCGCCGACACCCGGTGCTCGAAGCGAATGCGGTAGCCGACGGTCTCGCCCGGCGCTTCGCCCCGGAGCGCGGCCATCCGCGCGGCGGCGGCGCGCGCCGCCAGGCGCCGCGGTTCGAGCAGCACGATGCGCCGCCCGGCGAGCCACGGTTCATCGAGCAGCGCGAGCGGTACCGCTGTCGTCTTGCCCGCGCCGGGCGGTGCCTGCAGCACGACCGCCGCATTGGCGGCGAGCGCGCCGCGCAGCTCCGGGAGCGCCGCGGAGATCGGCAGCTCGATCATCGGCGCAAACGGGAACCGCGCTGGCGAGCGCCCGTGGCTGTCAGTAACATGGAGGGAAAAGGCCTGTCGAGAATTCCAGCGATTTTATCACCCGCCGTGCGCCCGCGACCGCACGCCGCGCTCGCCGGACAACGCCCCGGCTGTCGGCTGGCGCGGACATGCCAGCACGCACCATGGAGACCGCGAAGATCCACGTGATGGCGGACGGCACGCCGCTGCATTACCGCATCCGGCGCGCCGACCGGCCGCAGGGCGTCGTCGTGCTGCTGCACGGCCTCGCGAGCAATCTGACGCGCTGGTCGGAGTTCGTCGAGCAAACGCGGCTGCGGCGCACGTGGGATCTCCTGCGCATCGACCTGCGCGGCCACGGCGAATCGATGATGCGCGGCCGCATCGGCATGGAGATCTGGAGCAACGACCTGGCGGACGTGCTCGACGCCGAAGGCTACCCGCAGGCCGTCCTCGTCGGCCACAGCCTGGGCGCGCACCTTGCGCTGCACTTCGCCGCACGCTTCCCGGGCCGCGCGCGCGGCCTGGTGCTGATCGATCCGGTGTTCCCGCGGGCGCTGCGCGGCTACCGCCGCTGGCTGATGCGGCTGCGCGGCCTCCTCGGCGCGGCCGCGGCGCTCGTGCGCCTCGCGAACGCGCTCGGACTGCGGCGCCGCACGTTTCCGCGCCGCGACCTGCGCGTGCTCGACGAACAGGTCCGGGCCGAGCTGCTCGCGGCCGGGAACAACCGCGAGTTCGTGCGGCGCTACTCGTCGATGCGCGCGGATCTCGTGTACTTCCCGGTCAGCCACTATCTGCAGGAGCTGAACGAAATGCTGCGCCCGCTGCCGCCGCTCGCCGCGCTCGACGTTCCGATCCTGGTGCTGCTGTCGCGCGGCGTCACGTACACCGATCCGGCGGCCACGGAGCGGCTGCTCGACGCGGCCCCCAACGTCGAGCGCGCGACCATCGACGCGTACCACTGGCCGCTCACCGAGCAGCCGCAGCAGGTGCGGGAGGCGATCGAAGCCTGGTTCGCGCGGCGGTTCGAGCCGGCCGCGTAGAAGAGGCGGCTAGCGCTTGCGCAGCGCGCGCGGCGGGGGCGCCGTGCGCGCGGGGAAGCGCTGCCGCCGCGGCGGTACCCGCGGTGCGCCCGCCATCGGCGGCGGCGCGAGCAGGTTCTCGGCCGGCCGCGCGATCGCATAGCCCTGCGCGTAGTCCACGCCGAGCTCGGTCAACCGCCGCAGCGTCTGCTCGTCTTCGACCGCCTCCGCGACCGTACGCATGTTGAGCGCGCGGGCGATCTGCACGATCGAGCGCACCATGACGGCGTCGACGGTCTCGGTCTCGAGGTTCTGGGCGAACGCGCCGGACATCTTGATGAACGCGACCGGCAGGTGCTTGAGGTAGCTGAGCGAGCTGAAGCCGGAACCGAAGTCATCGAGCGCGAAACGGCAGCCGACGCGCGCGAGCGCCTCGATCGCCGTGCGCGCGTGCTGCAGGTCGCGCACCGCCGCCTGTTCCGTGATCTCGAACACGATGTGCTGACCGGCGAGCCCGTGGCGCGCGAGCTCTCCCGCGACGCGCCGGGCGAACGCTTCGCCCTGCTCGAACACGTGGCCGGACACGTTCACGAAGAACGTCGCGGGACGCCCGTGCGCGTGCAGCGCGGCGAGCTCCTCGCACGCGCGCCGGATCACCCAGTCGTCCAGGTCCCCGATCAACCCGAAGCGATCGGCCACCGGAAGGAACGCGGTCGGCGACACCAGCTCTCCTCCGGGCGCCGCGAGGCGCAGCAGCAGCTCGTACATCTCGCCGCCCGCGTGCCGCAGATCCAGGATCGGCTGATACACGAACCTGAGCGCGTTGTCCTGGATCGCCGTGCGCACGTAGCGCGACCACGCGGGGCTGTCGTCCTCGCGCGGCGCGGCCGCGCCTTCGCCGTTGGTACCCCGCTCGTAGGCCGCATGCCGGTTGCCACCGCGCGCTTTCGCCTGCGCGCACGCGGCGCGCGCCTGCGCCACGATCCGCTCCGGCTGTTCCGCGCCGTTGACCATGGCGATGCCGATGCTCGCACTGATCGCGAGCCGCAGCTCCCCGGCGCTGAACTGGTACTCCTGCATCACCTGATTGATCGAGCGGGCGACCTTGAGCGCGCCCTCGCGGCTCACGCCGCGGGCGAGCGCGATGAACTCGTCGCCCTCGAAGCGGGCGAGCACGTCGTTCTCGCGGATACGCGATCGCAGCAGCCCGGCGACCTGCCCGAGCAGGCGGTCGCCGGCGGCGGCGCCCAGGCGCTCGTTGACCGCGCGGAAGCCGTCGAGGTCGATGCAGAGCACCGCACCCCCGTCGCCGTTCCGGCCGCCGCGGCTGCATTCGAGCGCGAGCTCCCTGAAGAAATAGCGCTGGTTCACGAGCCCGGTCAGCGGATCGCATTCCGCACGCCGCAGCGCTTCGTCGCGCTGCCGGATCGCCGCGAGCGTGGCACCGAGCGCCTGGCGGATCGCCACGATTTCGCGGTCGCCGCCGCCGCTCACGTCGACGTTGATCTCGCCGCGCGCGAGGCGCGCGAGGGGCTCTTCGAGCGCGGTCAGGGGCGCCATCGCCCGGCGCACCCAATGCCGACCGAACACCACGACGACGCCGAGGACGAACGCGAGCGCAAGACTGCCGGCGATCAGGCTGCGCTCGAACAGCACCTGCTGCGCGCCCGCGTCGAACACGAAGTCGAGGTAGCCGATGGTGCGCGTCGTCTGGCGCGCCGGTACGCGCTCGAGGTCGAACATCGCATCCGGCGCGAGCGTGCGCACGCGCACCGGCGCCGTGACGCGCAGCCGCGCCCCGTCGAGCATGCCGAGGTAGTAGCCCTGCGCGCCGCCCTCTGCCCGAGCCCGCTCCTCGGGGCCGAGATCGCCGGACAGATGCGGCACCGTCTTGACGTACTCGCCGAGCAGCTCCGCGCCGCTCGCGGCGTAGTAGCGCACGTGCACGATCTCGGGGAAGCGGGCAAGACGGCGCGAGAGCGCCTGCATCGCCCCGTCGCGGTCGCTCGAGGCGTAGAGCGGCGTTCCGAGCTCATCGAGCTCGGCCAGCCATTGCACGGCCTGCTTGCGCGCGCTGTCCTCGATCAACCGCCCGCCGGCCCACCAGATGCCGGCGACACCGGCGAGGTAAACGAGCAGCGCCGTCACGGCGAGCGCCGTGAGCAGCCGGCCGACGAGACTGCGGCTGTCGCCGCTGCGCGCGGCGCGACCCTGCGCCGCGAGCTCGCGCAGCCGCTGCCACGCGCGGCGCACGTCAGAAGACATAAACGCCTCCCCGCAGCGGCTCGGGCACCGCCAAACCGAGCTGCTGTGCCACGCGCAGGTTCACCGAGACGCGCGCGCGCGTGAGCGGCGCGATGCGCGGCGCCGCGTCGCCGGCGCGCAGCTGTTCGAGCACGCGCTCGGCGATGTCCTCGGGATCGCCTTCCGCGCTGAGCAGCCCGCCGTACTCGAGCAGTTGCTGGTTGAACACGAGCGTCTGGCGCCCGTGGCGCAGCGCGTGCGCGAGCGTCTCGCGCAGCGCCTCGATGCTGAGGACACGGTAATCGGGAAGGATCCAGATGCCCTGCACCTCGGGCGCGAGGCGCTTGGTGACGTAGAGGAGCTCGCGATCCGACGCCACCCGGTTCACGTCGAGCGCGATGCCGAGGCGCGCAGCGGCCGCCTCGGCCTCGCGCACGAACTCGCGCGCACCGGGCCCGGCCACCAGCAGCACCCGGTGCAGCTGCGGATCGAGCAGCTTCCAGGCCTGCAGCTGCTTCAGTGCGGGCGGCGTCGCGCGCACGCCGCGCATGGTGCGGGTGACGCCGTCGGAAAGGTCCGGGTAGAAGTACTGACAGAAAACCACGCGACCGGAGAACGCGGCAGCTGCGCGCGCCGCCGGCGGGCCGATCGCGATCACACGCACGCCTTCGTCGTCGCGCAGGCGCCGGATCACCTCATGGTGCGCCTTCAGATCGCCCTCGAGCACGTAGACGGTCGCCCGCTCGAGGCGCGTGCGCAGCGCATCCGCCACCTGCTGATAGGGGCCGATGCGATCGCTGACCAATATGGCAGTATCGGCGGCCGGGGGTCGCGGGGCAGGCTCTTCGCGCGGGCCGACGATTGCGCAGCCCGCCAACGCCGCGGCGCAAACGAACGCGAATATCCTCCCCGTGCCGAAGGCCGTGAACCGCCCGGCGACGGATAAGCGCTGTTCCTCCCGCACTCTGTTCTCCTATGGGCTTCGGCCGGCCAGCCGCGCATCCCGCCACTTGGAAGTCTAATCCCCCACCGGCAGGGCGCAAATCGAGACCCCTTCGGTCAGACCGCGACGAATCGACGAAGGTGCCGGAAGTCGGCGACTAAGCGGTCGTATTCGCGCTCGCGCTCCGGTGTGTCGAGACGCAGCACGGCGGAGGGGTGGACGGTGACGAAGGTCTCATCGGCGAGCGGAGTGGCGGAGAATCGGCCGCGAACGTCCTTCAAGCGCACGTTTCGACCGAACGCCGCCCGCGCCGCCGTAGCACCCAGGCACACCACCGCGCGCGGGCGGACCACCCGCAATTCCGCCATCAGCCAGGGAAGGCAGGCGTCGATTTCGCCCTCGCGCGGGCGCTGGTGCAGCCGCCGCTTGCCGCGGGCAATCCACTTGAAATGCTTGACCGCGTTGGTGATGTAGAGAGCTTCCCGCGGAATCCCTGCATCCTGCAAGGCCTGATCGAGCAACCGGCCGGCCGGCCCGACGAAAGGCTGCCCCTGCCGGTCCTCCTGGTCGCCCGGCTGCTCGCCCACGAGCACGAGCGGCGCCCGCCGCGATCCCTCGCCGAAGACGGTCTGCGTGGCGTTGCGGTAGAGACCGCATCCCTGACAGCCGGCGGCCGCTTCCCGCAACGCCTTCAGGCTCGCGCGCCGCGGCAGGAAATCCGCCGCCGAGTGCGTCTGAGGTCCCTTGCCGGTTACGGGCATCGCAACCCGCTCGCGCCGCGCAAAGACCCGTTTGTTCGTGCGCCGGTCGCGATAGTTAAATGATCGTGGAGTCTCGCCATGGCAGCGGCACTGCATCTCGGCGCAGCGGACTTCCAGACGCTGCTCCAACGCCTCGGCCCGTCGCTCGGACTGTGGCGCGCCGCCGAGATCGCGGTGCTGCGCACGCAGCGCTACGTGCCTCCGGTGCTGGACCTCGGCTGCGGCGACGGCATCGTGGCGTCGCTGGTGCTCCCGCGAATCGACATCGGCGTCGATCCGTCGGGCGAGGCCATCGCGCGCGCCGCTCGGCTCGGCTGCTACGTCCGCCTCGAGCCGGTGGCCATCGAGCACCTCGCCCTCGCCCCGGCGAGCGTCGGCACCATCATGAGCAATTCCGTGCTCGAGCACGTCGCGGATCTGCCGCTCGTGCTGCGCGCTGCGGCACGGCTGCTGCGCCCGCGCGGCAGGCTCATCTTCACGTCGCCGACGGAAGCGTTCAGCGCCTGGCTCGCCGTGCCCTCGTCCCGCTACGCCGCCTGGCGCAACGCCCACTACGAGCACCGCAACCTCTGGCCGGTGCCGCAATGGGCGCATCATCTTCGGCAGGCCGGGCTGCAGATAGTTTCGGTTCGCCCCTACCTGCGTCGCGGCCTGGTCACGGCCTGGGACGCGCTCGAGCTGGCGCAGCGCGTGTGGATCGGCCGCCGCCGGCTGTTCGGCCTGGTGTGGCGCCGCGTCCCGCCGCAGCAGCTCGCGCGTCTCGCACGGCGACTCGCGCGGCTCGACCTGAGCGCGCCGCCTCCCGGCGGAGGACGGCTGATCGTCGCCGAGAAGGCTTGAGTCGGACCGGAAGCACGCGTCGCGCTCGTGACGCGCAACCGTTTGCCGGCACGCCCGTCGGTCCGCAGCGCGATCGGAGCGGAACGGCTCTCTGCGTACGCCTCCTGCTGCCCTCTACGACTGCACCCGGGTCGGCGATATCGCGGCCGCGCCGATCAGGCGCGCGCCCGGCGCACGACGTGCGCTGCATCGAGCCCGGGTGCGCCGCGCATGCGGATCACGCGGTTGCGTCGAGCGCGAGCGGCGGCAGCTGTTCCTTGTTGTTGCGGGCGCGCAGCAGGTTCCAGTAACCGAACAGGTTCACCCGCTGCTTGTCGATGATCTCGAGGCGGGTGTCGCGCACGAACGTCTCGAGCGAGAAGTCGGGATGGAACCCGACGAGGCGCGACAGCGGCGCGAGCAGGCTTTCGACGCCGCCGACGATGGGATTCGGGCTGTGGAAGTGATTGACGATGAAGATCTCGCCGTCCGACCGGCACACCCGCCGCATCTCGTCGACGAGACGACGCGGATGCGGCACCACCGAGACCACGTACATGGCGACGACCTTATCGAAGCTGTCCGAGGGGAAGGACATGCGCTCAGCGTCCATGACGTGGAGCTCGACGGTGCTGCTGGTGCCTTGGCGCTCGATGCGCGCACGGGCACGCTGCAGCATCTCGGGCGAAACATCGATGCCGGTGATGTGGACGCCGGGCGGATACAAAGGCAGCGACAGACCGGTGCCGACGCCGACCTCGAGCACGCGGTCGCCGGGACGGCAGTTCATGCGCTCGATGACCGCCTTGCGCCCCGGCTGGAACAGCGCGCCGAAGTAGAGATCGTACAGCCGCGCGTACCGGCGGTACGCCTTTTTTATTGCTTCTAACTCCATCCAGACCTCCCTAAAGTCGAACCGGCACTTCGAGCCGACGCACGGCAGCGCGGGCGAAAAAATACCCTATCGCCTGCCGGGGCGCAAAGTGTTCGGGGATGGAGCCGCTAGGATTCTCGCGCGTGCTTCGCTCCATGGCGTTTTCCGGCTTCCATTGCTTTCCGCAGCCGCGCATGCACTTCATCGGGCGCGAGCGCGTCGACCGCGACGATCTTGTGCGCCGCCGCGGCGCCCGCGACCAGACGCACGCGCGCCACAGGAACGCCGAGCGCCGCGGCGAGCACGGCGAGCACCGCCGCGTTGGCGCGCCCGTCCTCGGGCGGCGCGGCGACGCGCACCTTGAGCTCCTCGCCGACCCACCCGGCGAGCTCGGTGCGCGCCGCGCGGGGCACGACCTTCACCCGCAACCGCGCTTCCGTCAGCCGGCCCTCCCCGACACCGGCGCGGCGGCGTTACTCACGGCCGCAGCGCAAGGAACAGCCTGCCGCCGCGGCGATTTAGCAGCAGCAGCGCACCGTCCTTCTTGGACAGCTTCGCCGCGATGCGCCGCAAGTCCTCGACGGAACGCACCGGCTGCCGGTTGACCTCGAGAATGACGTCGCCCGGCTGCACGCCCGCCGCCGCTGCGGGGCTGTTCGGATCGACACCGGTAATGACGACGCCGCGCGTCGTCGGCGGGAGTCCGAGCTGTTGCGCGATCTCGGGGGTGAGATTGCGCGCTTCGAGCCCCGAGAGCGCCGACTCGCCGCCGGTTTCCGCCCCCTCCGACTCTTCCGAGCCCGCCTCCGCGATGTCCTTCGGCTGCTCGGCGATCTTCACGTTGAAGACCTGACGCTTGCCGTCGCGCACGACCTCGACCTTGACCGACTTACCGACCGGGGTCTGCGCCACTATGTTGCGCAGCGCCGTCGGGCCATCGACCGGCCGGCCGTCGAAGCCGACGATCACGTCGCCCGACTGCAGCCCGGCGTTCGCCGCGGGGCTGTCGCCGAGCACTTCGCTCACGAGCGCACCGCGCGCCTCCTTGAGCCCGAACTGTTCCGCGAGGTCGCGCGTCACCTCCTGTATCGATACCCCCAGCCATCCGCGCGTGACCTTGCCGGTCTTGATGAGGCTGTCCATCACCGTGCGCGCCATGTTGGCCGGCACCGCGAACCCGATGCCCATGTAGCCGCCGCTGCGCGAGAAGATCGCGGTATTGATGCCGACCAGCTCGCCGCGGCTGTTCACCAGCGCTCCGCCCGAGTTGCCGGGGTTGATGGCGGCGTCGGTCTGAATGAAGTCCTCGTAGTCGGCGATGCCCACGTTGGCACGGCCGACCGCGCTCACGATGCCCAAGGTAACGGTCGAATTGAGCGCGAACGGGTTTCCGATCGCCAGCACGAACTCGCCGACCTCGAGCTGATCCGAGTCGCCCCAGGGAACGACGGGCAGGTCCTTCGCATCGATCTTGATGACCGCGAGATCGGTCTTCGGGTCGGTGCCGACGATTTTCCCGGTGAACTCGCGCTTGTCGGCGAGCAGCACGCGGATCTCGTCGGCCTTGGCGATCACGTGATTGTTCGTGATGATGTAGCCCTCCTTCGAAACGATCACGCCGCTTCCAAGGCTGTTCTCGCGGCGCTCGCGCGGAATCTGGAAGCGGCGGAAGAACTCCTCGCCGAAGAACTGGCGGAAGAACGGATCGTTCATGAACGGCGCCATCTGCTCGCCGCCGGGCGCCTTGATCACGCGTGTGGTCGAGATGTTGACCACCGCCGGCGTTACCGCCTTCACGACCGGGACGAAGTTGCCCTGTGGACCGGCCGGTTGCGCGAGCGGCGCCTGCACCGCGGGCTCGGCGCTATCGGCGACCGGAATCCAGTCGAGGCGCGAGGACAGCACGATTCCGAGCAGCACTCCGCCGAACAAGAACAGGCCTGCGACGAGGCCCACCCGAAACGAATGACGCTCAGTTGTTCTCATTTTCCTCAATGGCTCCTGGAGCTGGGGCGCGACAGAGACATGGATCGAGAAAACCCCGGAAAGTTTCGGGCCGTCAGGCGGCGCTGGTATTCTGGGCTGGCGACTTCTTGCGAAAGACGAGGCGGTCCGGGCCCGCATCCACAAGAATAACATCCTTCGGCCCGAACTTGCCTGCGAGTATCTCCTGAGCCAGCGGGTTCTCGACCTGCTGCTGGATCGCGCGCTTGAGGGGGCGCGCGCCGTACACCGGATCGAACCCCGCCTCGGCGAGGCGGTCGAGCGCCGCCGCGGTGAGCTCGAGGTCCATTTCCCGGCTGTTGAGCCGGTCGCGCAGATACCGGATCTGCAGCTCCGCGATGCGGTGCACCTGCTCGCGCCCGAGCGGGTGAAACACGACGATGTCGTCGATGCGGTTCACGAACTCGGGACGGAAGTGCTGCCCGACGATCTGCATCACCGCGTCCTTCATTTTCCGGTAGTTTTCCTCGCCCGCGAGCTCCTGGATCACGGTCGAGCCGAGGTTGGAGGTCATGATCACGACCGTGTTGCGGAAGTCGACCGTCCGTCCCTGGCCGTCGGTCAGGCGCCCGTCGTCGAGCACCTGCAGCAGCACGTTGAAGACGTCCGGATGCGCCTTCTCGACTTCATCGAGCAGCACCACCGAGTAGGGCTTGCGCCGCACCGCTTCCGTGAGGTAGCCGCCCTCCTCGTAGCCGACGTAGCCGGGCGGCGCGCCGATGAGGCGGGCGACCGAGTGCTTCTCCATGAACTCGGACATGTCGAGGCGCACCATGGCCTCGTCGGTGTCGAACAGAAACGCGGCGAGCGCCTTGGTGAGCTCGGTCTTGCCGACACCGGTCGGACCGAGGAACAGGAACGAGCCGTACGGCCGGCGGGGATCGGAGAGCCCGGCGCGCGACCGGCGAATGGCGTTCGAAATCGCCCTGATCGCCTCGTCCTGACCGACCACGCGCCGGCGCAGCTCCTCCTCCATGCGCAGCAGCTTCTCGCGTTCCCCCTCCATCATCTTGGACACCGGGATGCCGGTCCAGCGCGAAACCACTTCCGCGATCTCGTTCTCGGTCACCGCCGTGCGCAGCAGCCTCGGCTGCTCGGCCTTCGATTCCTGCGCCGACGCCGCCGCGAGCTGCTTCTCGAGCTCGGGGATGCGCCCGTACTGCAACTCCGCCATGCGCGTCAGGTCGCCCGCGCGCCGGGCGGTCTCGAGCTCCTGGCGCGCGCGGTCGAGCTCCTCCTTGACGTGCTGGCTCCCCTGGACTTGCGACTTCTCCGCCTTCCAGATCTCCTCGAGATCGGCGTACTCCTTCTCGGTCCGTGCGATCTCCTCTTCGAGCGCGGCGAGCCGCTTGCGCGAGGCCTCGTCCGTCTCCTTCTTCAGCGCCTCCCGCTCGATTTTCAGCTGGATCAACCGCCGATCGAGCCGGTCCATCGCCTCGGGCTTCGAATCGATCTCCATGCGGATGCGCGCAGCCGCCTCGTCCACGAGGTCGATGGCCTTGTCCGGGAGCTGGCGGTCGGTGATGTAGCGATGCGACAGCGTCGCCGCCGCGACGATCGCCGGGTCGGTGATCTCGACTCCGTGGTGGACTTCGTACTTTTCCTTGAGCCCGCGCAGGATCGCGATCGTGTCCTCGACCGTCGGCTCGTCGATCAGCACCTTCTGGAAGCGCCGTTCGAGCGCCGCGTCCTTCTCGATGTACTTGCGGTACTCGTCGACCGTGGTGGCGCCGATCGCGTGCAGCTCACCGCGCGCGAGCGCCGGCTTGAGCATGTTGCCGGCGTCGATCGCGCCTTCGGCCTTGCCGGCGCCGACGATGGTATGCAGCTCGTCGATGAAGAGGATGATATTGCCCTGCTGTTTGGCGATGTCGTTGAGCACCGCCTTCAGGCGCTCCTCGAACTCGCCGCGGAACTTCGCACCCGCGATGAGCGCGGCCATGTCGAGCGACAGCAGCCGCTTGTTCTTCAGCCCCTCGGGCACCTCGCCGTTGACGATGCGCTGCGCGAGCCCCTCGACGATCGCGGTCTTGCCGACGCCGGGTTCGCCGATCAGCACCGGGTTGTTCTTCGTCCGCCGCTGCAGGATCTGCACCACGCGGCGAATCTCCTCGTCGCGCCCGATCACCGGGTCGAGCTTGCCCTGCTCGGCGCGCTCGGTGAGGTCGACCGTGTACTTCGCCAGCGCCTGGCGCGCCTCCTCGGCGTTCGGATCGGCCACCTTCTCGCCCCCGCGCAGCGCCTCGATCGCCTTCTCGAGGCCGTTTCTCGACACGCCCGCCTCGCGCAGCAGCCGCCCGAGCGTGCCGCTGTCCTCGAGCGCCGCGAGCACGAAGAGCTCCGAGGCGATGTAGTCGTCGCCGCGCTTTTGCGCGTATTTGTCGGTGAGGTTGAGCAGCTTCGCGAGGTCATTCGAGATGTGGACCTCGCCGCCCGCGCCGTGCACCGTCGGCAGGCGCTCGAGGGCCTGATCGATCTTCGAGCGCAGCGCGTTGACGTTGACGTCGCAGCTCGTGAGCAGATGCCGGGTCGTGCCGCCCTGCTGGTCGAGCAGCGCGGCCATCAGGTGAATCGGCTCGATGAATTGATGGTCGCGGCCGAGCGCGAGGCTCTGCGCGTCGGCGAGCGCCATCTGGAACTTCGACGTCAGTCTGTCCATGCGCATGGGGCAGCTCCGGTACAGCGAATAGGGTTGGTTGCGTCCTTAATCGGGATACCGCGGCCCGATTTCAACCCGCTGCCGGCCGCTACCGCGCGCGACGCCGCTCAGTCCGCGCAGGGCGGATCGTGCAGCGCCCGGGTCAGCTCCTCGAGACAGCGCTGCGCGCTCTTGCGCTCGCAGTGCAGCAGCGCGCGCGGGTGCAGGCGCGCCTCGCTCGGCATGAGCACCGCCGGCGCCCCCCAGCCCTGTCCGCGCACCCCCGTGATCCGGACCGGCAGGATCGGCGCGCCCGTCATGTGCGCGAGCACCACGACCCCGCGGCGGAGCGGGATCGGCGGCAGGTGATCGGGGTGGATCCGCCCCTGCGGAAAGAGCGCGACCACCTCTCCGGCTTCGAGCGCGCGCCGAGCGGCATAGAAGGCCTTGTGCGGATCGCGGCTGCGGTCGACCGGGATACAGCCGATGGCGCGGAACAGCCACTTGAACCACCAGCGTTCGTACTCTTCGCGCGCGATCATGAAGCGCAGCGGACGACGGCTCGCGGCGATGAGCAGCAGCGGATCGAGCCCCGACACGTGATTGCTGGCGACGAGCACCGGACCTTTTGCCGGCAGCTCCAGCGTCTGGCGCGGCAGGCCATGGAAACGGCGGCAGAAAATGCGGTTCAAGCCATCGAGCCGGTTGAGCCAGCGCCCGCCCCAGTCCGCCTCCTGCGCGGCTTCGCAGGCCTTGAGCGCGCGGCGCCACAGCCAGGCACCGGCAACCAGGAGCGCCGCCAAGACAAGCCAGCCGTAGCTCACGGAGCCGTCAGTGCGGCGGCGCGGCCGCGGCGCTCGTCGACGCTCGTCAGCATCAGCAGACCCGCGACGAAAAAGGCGGAAGTCCCGAGGAGCGCCAGCCGGTGGTTGCCGCCGCTCAGATAGGTGACGAGCCCGTAGCTGAGCGGTCCGACCACGGCAGCGAGCTTGCCGGCGAGCCCCCACAGGCCGAAGAACTCGGCGGCGCGTTCGGGCGGCGAGAACTGCCCCACGAGCGCGCGCCCGGCCGACTGCACCGCGCCGAGCGCGAGCCCGACCATGTTCGCGACCACCCAGAAGCCGGCGCGCGTCTCCACGAAATAGGCGCTGATCAGGGCCGCGGTCCAGATCGCGAGCGTGATCGCGAGGGTGCGCACCGACCCGAGCCGGTCCTGCAGCGATCCGAAGCCGAACGCGCCGATAGCGGCCGCGATGTTGGCAACGAGGATGAGCACGATGTTGTCGCGCATCGTGAAACCCATTACTTCCTGCGCGTAGACCGCGGTCAGCACCACCACCGCGTTCACGCCGCAGTAGTAGACCGCGAGCGTCGCCAGGAACCGGAACAGGTCCTTGTAGTGGCGCGCGTGCCGCAGCGTGTGCCCCACGCGCCGGAAGCCCAGCCGCAGGTAGCTCTCGCCCGGCGGGAGCGGCTGCGGGCGCGCGCGCTCGCGCAGCCAGAGGAAGGTCGGCAGCGCCGCGACCGCGAATATCGCCGCCGTGATCCACAGCGTCACCGGCACGTATTCGTTCGCGGGCCGCTCGTGCGCCCGCGCCCATTCGATGTAGCCGAGGCACGCCCCGAGCACCAGCAGCCCACCGACGTAGCCGAGCGACCAGCCGTAGCCCGAGATCCGCCCGATGTTGCGCTCGTTCGAGATCTCCGGCAGGAACGCGGCCACGAAGTCTTCCCCGGTCGAGAACATGAATGTCGCGACGATCACGAGCGTCATCGCGAGCAGGATGTCACCGGGACCGACGAGACCGAGCATGGCCGTGAAGACCACGCAACCGATCGTGGTCGCGGCGAGAAAGCGCTTCTTGTGCGCCCCGTGGTCGGCCACGGCGCCGAGCACGGGCGCCGTGAGCAGCACGAGCGCGTTCGTAATCGCCATCGCCACGGTCCAGAGCAGCGTCGCGACGCTCTTGGTCTCCGGAGCGCCGGCGACGACGCCGACGAAGTATGCGTTGAAAACCGCGGTGAGGACGACCGTCGTATAGCCCGAGTTCGCGAAGTCGTACATCGCCCAGGCGAAAATCTCGCGACGGGCGGGCGGGCCGGCGAGCCCGGCAGGCGCAGCGGCTGAACGCACGGAGGGCGAAGCGCCGATCATGTACAAGGACGCGCCGCGGCTGTCGGCCCGCGCGCCGGACCGATCGGTGAAGGGGCGCGTCCGTCGGGTGCCGGATCGCTCAATGTGCGGACGCGCGCTGGCATCGGTTCCTGTAATCGCTTCGGCCGGGGCGGAGGATAACCGGAGCCGGCGCGCTGTCAACACCGCCTGCCTGCTCCGCGGCTCGGCTCCAGACCTGTATCCTAGTAGCATTAGCGCAAGCCGCCATTCCGCCGAGCAAGTCGAATGCCTCCCGCACACGCCGTCAGTTCGTCCTACATCGCAGAAACCGTGCGCCGAGCGCTCGCGGAGGACATCGGCCCGGGCGATCTGACCGCCGGCCTCATCCCGGAAACCGCGCACGCCCGGGCGCGGCTGATCACCCGGGAAAAGGCGATCCTCTGCGGCACCGCCTGGTTCGACGAAGTCTTCCGCCAGCTCGATGCGCGCATTCGGATCGCCTGGGAAGCGGCCGACGGCGACGCCGTTCGGCCGAATCAGTTGCTCTGCCGGCTCGAGGGGCCCGCGCGCCCGATCCTGACCGGCGAGCGCAGCGCGCTCAACTTCCTGCAACTGCTCTCGGGCACCGCGACCGCCGCGCGCCGCTACGTCGAGGCCGTTGCCGGCACCGGCGCCGTGATCCTCGACACGCGCAAGACGCTCCCCGGGCTGCGCCTGGCGCAGAAGTACGCGGTGCGCTGCGGCGGCGCCGAAAACCACCGGATCGGGCTCTACGACGGCATCCTTATTAAGGAGAACCACATCGCAGCGGCGGGCTCGATCGCCGCGGCGGTGCGCGCCGCGCGCGCCCGGGCGCCGGCCGGGGTGTTCATCGAAGTCGAGGTGGAGAATCTTGCGCAGCTGCGCGAAGCGCTCGCGGCCGGAGCCGAGCGCGTTCTCCTCGACAACTTCGCGCCGGAGGACATTCGGGCGGCGGTGCAGGAGGCGCGCGGACGCGCGAAGCTCGAAGTGTCGGGCGGCGTGACGCTCGCGACGATCCGCGCCCTCGCCGAGAACGGCGTCGATTACATCTCGATCGGCGACATCACCAAGAACGTGCGCGCAGTGGACTTGTCGCTGCGGTTTGGCTGAAAGGGAACCGGGAGCCATCGCGATTGGGCGGTGGCGGGAACCGCGCTGCTTCGGTTGCCCGCGTTATCGTCCGCACGCCTCCGGCGGTCCACCGCCACCCGGATTGCGATCAACGGCGTCTTCCCCCGCCCGCCGCGCCGCCTCGCTCAATCGTGCGTTGACGCCCCGGGGCAGGCGTGGCGCGAGAGCCACGCGACGAGGCGATCGCGCATGGGTGCGGTGCGAAACGCCTGGATATGCCCGCCGGGCACGCGCCAGAGCTCCTTCGGCTCGCGCGCAGCTTCGTACAGCCGCTCGGCGTGCGCGATCGGGACGATGTCGTCTTCCTCGCCGTGCACGAGCAGCAGCGGGATCGGCGCAATGCGCGCTACCGCGGCGAGCGGGCTGTAGGCATCGGAGAGCGTCAGGCGCGGCAGCCACTGGAACGGCCACGTGAGCCAGAAACCGGCGAGCTTCTCCTGCGCGATCGCGCGCGGGCTGGCGAAGGCGCTCTCGACCACGAGCGCGCGAATATCGCCGCGGTAGCTCGAATGCGCAACGTAGTGGATCGCGGCGGCGCCCCCGAGGCTCTGCCCGAAGACGACGATCGGTGCCGCTCGGTCGCGGCGCCCGCGCAGGTAGCGCACGGCGGCATCGATGTCCTGCTGAATGCCGCGAAACGACGGCGAGCCGCGCGACGCCCCGTAGCCGCGGTAGTCGAGCATCAGCACGTCGAAGCCGCGCGCCGGCAGCCAGTAGACGCTCGCGATGTGCGTGCTCACGTTCTCGGCATTGCCGTGGAGGAACAGCACGCGCGCGCAGGCGCGGCCGGCGGCCGGAAGGTACCAGGCGTGCAGCCGCACCCCGTCGCCGGCTTCGAACGCCACGTCCTCGTACGCGAGCCCGATGTCGCGCGGCGTGCGCACGTGCTCGGACGAGGGATAGAAGAACAAGCCGGCGCAGCCGGCGAGCGCGAGCGCGAGAACGGCGGCGCCGGAACGGCGGATCAGAAATAGTAGTGCCACGCGAGCAGCACCTCGCGCGTCGTCCGTGACGCCTCGCGCCGCCGTACGACATCGAGCCGCAGCGCCGTGTCCGGCCCGAGACGCAGGCGCTGGCGCAGCGTCAGTTCGGTGGCGGAGTGCACGTCGCCGGCCGCGTAGCGCCGCGCCCGGCCCGCGAGCTCCGCGCGCCAGCGCGCCGAAAGGTCGACGAGCGCGCCAGCGGCGACACCGGCACCGAGCGCGTAGTCGTTCTCGAGATAGCCGCTCGCCTCGAGCGCCGCCTCGGCGAGCCCGTATACGAGCCATTGGGATGCCGGTTCCCAGGCGAGTCCTGCCCCACCCTCGGCGCGAAACACGAGCGGCTCCGCCCCGCTCGCGAGCGTCTTGCGGGCGAAGCCGACGCCGACGCGCCACGAGACGGGCTTGAGCAGCTGGTCGCGCGGCGACAGCGACGTGATGCTGACGAGATCGAGCTGCTGCAGCCGCAGCGCGTCGTCGCGCGCATGGTGCCGCAGCCGCAGCGCGAAGAACTCGATGCCGGCACCGCGGTTGTACCCCTCTTCCGGATCGAGCAGATCGTGATACGCCGGCCGCAGCTGCAGCTCCTGGAACGTCTCGCCGCGTGCGCGCCCGATCCCGAATCCGGCGCGTGCCGAGCGGTGGCCCTGATCGGGACGCACCGCCGGCGCCGGCGGCGGCGATTCGTCGCCGACGGCGAGCCGGCTGCGCGCGAGCAGCAGCTCGCGCAGCCGCGCGGCGGCGGCGCTGTTGTCCGCAACGCGCCCGCGCAGACGCTCGTACTCGAGGTACTCGAACGCGAGCTCGAGTACCCGTGCGCGCTCGACCTCCGGGAGCTCCGTGATCGGCCCCTGGTCGAGCGGCGTGCGGCTGCGCGCCAGCTGCTGCGCCAGCGCGACCTGCGCGGCGTCGAGGCGCGCCGCCCGGTGCCGCAGGATCGTGCTCCGCGCCGGGCGGTAGGTCGCGCGGCGCAGCAGTCCGGGTTCTTCGGTGACCGCGCGTACGGTATCGGCCGGGACCACCCAGAGCGGAAATCGCGCCGCCAACCGGAGCTCCGGGCGCGCGACGTCGAACAGCGACAGCAGGTGGTAGGAGCAGTTCTCGTCGAAGAAGTAGTAGTCGAAGCGGACCGGACCGAGCTCCCAGACGTGCATCAGGATGCGCTCGATCTCCTCCCCGGTGAAATCGAGCTCGTATTCCCAGATGTCGCGGTTCTCGAGGTCGTTGTACTCGGTGACCTTGGCGTAGTACGGCGAGATCGAGAACAGCCCCGGATAGCCGCCGAAGATGCCCTTCACCGCGAACACCAGCCCGCTGGTCTCGTTCGTCGCCGCCGCGTAGTTGATCGCGTACGCGAGCAGGCGCGTGCGCTCGTCCTGGTCGCGCGCGTCCACGCGCAGCAGCGTGTGCCCGTAGAGCGACGCGGGGTTGTTGAGATAAGCGGCGGGAAAGACGAGCGTCAGCGCCTGCGGATTGAGCGCCGCGCGCCAGGCGCGGTAGCGCGCGCACGGCTGCTCCGGGAGGCGCGCCGGATCGAAGCCGAGCTCCTGCTTGAGCCAGTGATAGCGGGCGATGAAGCGGCATTGCGGATTCTGCCGCTCCGGCGTCTCGACCACCGTCGAGAAGAACGCCGCGAGCGTCGCCTCGAGCTCGCCCGCGGGGTTGGTCTTGCCGTCGGGTGCGTTGAAGAACTCCGGGTCGTCGGCGTGGCTCTCGACCCCGGGGAACAGCACGTTCGGCCGGTAGTGCAGCAGTGCGTGCCACTGCGGCGCGTCCGCCAGGCGCTTCGCGCGCGCCGCTGCGATCAGCTCGTTGAGATAGTCGTTCGCTTCCGCCGCGAGCGGCAGCCCGAAGAGCAGCAGGCACAACAGCGCACGCGTCATGAAGCGATAGTGCAAGAACCGCACGCTGAAAAAAAGACACCCGGCGAGGCGCCGGGTGTCCGGACGGAACAGCGTCGCTCAGATGTTGGCCGAATAGATCGAGAGCGTCTCGCTCTCCGCCAGCACCTGCTTCAGGCCGGCGACGATCTCTTCGGTCGAGGCGTGCTCGGACGCGAAGATGCGGCCGAAGTTCTCTTTGGTCGTCGTGGAGAACGCCGCTTTGTGCTCGGGGCGGACGCCGACGAGCGCGGCGAGCGAGTCGAGCGCCTCGCCCTCGCCGACCGACATGTCGCGGGCGAGCTTCTCCTTGTTGCCGTCGATGAACATCGCGGTCTTCCAGTTCGACCTGACCACGCCGTCCTGCGTGCAGCCGGACGTACCCGAGGAAATGCCGAATGTCTGGTTGCCCGAGGTGCCGTTGGTCGTCGCCGCGAGCACCTGCGGCGCCACACCACGCTGGCCTTCGAACACCTTGCTGCCCCAACCGCAGCTGCCCACGTTGTTCTCGCCCGCCGCCATACCGGCGACCGGGAACAGGCCAACGAGAGCAACCGCCAGAAGCTTCTTATTACGCATTCGCGTTTCTCCATTCAGTTGGACGGTGTGGTCGAGTTGCGAACCACACAATCTGTATAGGTGATGCGGGAAAGCCGTCAAGGAACGTCCCCAAGGGCCGCCCGCGTCGAGATCCGGCGGCGAAAGCCGGTCAGTGCATCGCGCGATCGGCGAAGAAGATGAGAAGCACGCCGGCGGCAATGAGCGCGAGCTGCTGCGCCGTCGCGCTCAGCGCGGGCCGGCGGTGCAGGCCGGGAATGAGATCGGCGACGGCGATATAGATGAAGCTCGCCGCGGCCGCGGCCAGCACGTACGGCACCGCCGCCATGGCCCACGACAGCGAGAAGTACGCGGCCACCCCGCCCGCCACCATGGTCAGGCTGGACAGGACGTTGTAGAGCAGCGCCCGCACGCGTGAATAACCGCTCATGAGCAGGATGGCGAAGTCGCCGAGCTCCTGCGGCACCTCGTGAGCGATGACCGCGATTGCGGTAACGATGCCGAGATGCACGTCCGCGAGGAACGCGGCCGCGATCAGCACGCCGTCGACGAAGTTGTGGATGCCGTCGCCGATCAGTATCAGGCTGCCCGCCGCTGCGCTGCGGGCGTGCTCGATCGCGCCGCCGTGCAGGTGCGGTGCGCCGTCGCCGGCGCCGCCGTGCACCTCGCAATCGTACGTGTGGCAGTGGCGCCAGATGACCATCTTCTCGAGCAGGAAGAAGCCGAGCAGCGCGATCAGCACCGTGAGCGCGATGCCGTGCGCCGTGACCCCGGCGGTTTCGAGCGCGTGCGGCAGCAGCGCGAGGAACGCGCCGCCGAGGAGCGTACCGACGGCGAAGCTCAACAAGGCGGGCAGCAGGCGCTCGCGCGCCCGATCGGACAGGAGCAGCAGCACGCCGGCGGCGAGCACGCCCAGCACGCCGCCCGCGACGGTGAGCGCGATGATCCAGGCAAGCGGGTTCATCCGGAGGGGTTATGGTTATCGGAGTCGCGGCATCATACCCGATTCCGACCGGACGCGAGCGGAAAACTACGCGAGCCAGATGAGCGACGCCATGCGGCCCGTCGCGCCGTCGCGCCGGTGCGAGAAGAAGAGCTCGGGCTGCGAGGCGGTGCAGTACCGGCCGCCGTGGATCGCGCGCACGCCGAGCGCCTCGAGGCGCTGGCGCGCGAGCGCGTAGAGATCCAGGTACCACTTGCCTCGACGCGCGGGGGCGAACGCAACGGCGGCTTCCGGGCGCCGCGAGACGAAAGCGTCGCGCACCTCCCCGCCGACCTCGTACGCCGGGGGGCCGATCGCCGGACCGAGCCACGCGAGCCGGTCCTCGGGCGGGGCGCGCAGCGCCGCCAGTCCCTGTTCGATCACCCCGCGGGCCAGGCCGCGCCAGCCGGCGTGCAGCAGCGCGACTTCGGTGCCGGCGCGATCGCACAGGAAAATCGGCAGGCAGTCGGCGGTGAGCACCGCGCAGATCACGCCGCGCGAGCGCGTGTAGGCGCCGTCCGCGCGCGTACCCGGCGCCGCCCGCGCCGCGTCGACCACGTCGGACCCGTGCACCTGCTCGAGCCATACGGGATCCGCCGGCAGCACGGCGCGCAGGCGCGCCCGGTTCTCGCGCACGTGCGCCGGGTCGTCGCCGACGTGTGCGCCGAGATTGAACGAACAGTACGCGCCGCGGCTCACGCCTCCGGCGCGCGTCGTGACGAGTGCGCGCACCGACGCCGGCGCCGGCCAGTCGGGCACGATGAACTGCTGTACGCCTTGCCGCTGCTCGCCGTTCATTCGTCGAGCGCTACGATCCGGGCAAACGGCGCGGCGGTCAAGCCGACGCTGCCGACGAGCCGATCCCGTGCCGGTACTCGTGGCCGTCCAGGCAGCCGTCCGGCGAGAGCGAGCGCACCGGGCAGGTCACGGCGCGCGCGCCGGGAGATCCTCACAGGTCGGACTTGGACAATCGAGCCGCGCGAGAGCACGCGCGGCCGGCAGTGCCGGCGGCGCGGACGCCGACTGCCGCGGACGAACCCCGATTCTGGCTCGACGTGGAATGCGGATAGCGGCGGTTCGCGCGGCTCCGCGGGAAGAATCCCGAGGCGCGCCGCAGGCGCCGATCGGGAGCAACTGCATCAGCTGTCGAGGCGAGCCGCCTGCCGGCCACGAATGCCCCAACGAGCGAACGGCGCTGCGGGGCAGCGCCGTTCTTCGCTCTACGCGGCGCTCGATCGCGGAGTCTGCCGGCGCGGCGGCTGGTTCGCAGGCGCAGCGGCTTGCCGCTTCTTGTCCTCCTTCGGCCGCGTCTTGCCGTGGGTACCGCGAAAGAGCTTGCCACGGCGGGTGCGGATGTCGCCTTTGCCCATGGTGCCCTCGTTGCCTGTTGAGTGCGATGCCGTGCGAAACGGCGCTCTATTCTTTAATGACCGTAATGGGATTTGTAAAGAGCACCGAGTTCGGAATGAGAATGCGGCGCGCTTCCTGCTGCAGCGTCGTGTAGCGGAGATCGATCGCGACCACGGTGCCCTCGTGCCCGCTTACGCTGATGCGGTCGTTCACGCCGAACGGACGGTAGAGCAGCAACAGCACGCCGGCGAGCAGGTTCGAGATCGTGTCTTTGAGCGCGAATCCGAGCGCGAAGCCGGTAAGGCCGAGACCCGCGACGAGCGCGGCAATATTCACCCCGAGCGTGCCGAGCGCAGTAACGACGCCGAGGCCGACCAGCGTGAAGCGCGCGGTGCGCGACAAGAGCGCCGCCACGAGCATGTTGATGCGCGCGAAGCCCGTGACGCGCCGGATGGCGCGGTCGGCGACGGTCGCAGCGACCCAGAACGCGGCGACGATCACGAGTGCGACCAGCGCCCGGGGACCCCAGAGCACCGCGAGTGTCTGCAGGTGATCGGCTATGGATTCGAGCGTAGCGCGCCCCACGGCTCAGCGGACGAGCGGCCGGGCGCACTCATCCGACGCGCAGCGCGCGACCGTCCTCTCTTGCACAGTCATGGCTCAACGTCTCCGCGGCAGCGACCGTCGACTCCGCCCGGGCGGCGCGCCGCGCGTACGCGCACCGCGGCCGCTCCGTTCCCCTGGCGGGGGCGGCCTCAGGCCCGCCGCCGCGTATAGCGCATCCCGCTCGGCCGCCTCGAGCTCCATCGAACGGCCGGGGCGCAGCAGCCGGGGCAGATGGACGGGACCGTAGCGTACGCGGATGAGTCGGCTCACCTGCGCGCCGACCGCCTCCCACATGCGCCGGACCTCCCGGTTGCGCCCCTCCCGGATCACCACATGGTACCAGCGGTTCGCGCCGGTGCCGCCGGCCTCCCGGATCGCCTCGAACCGCGCCGGTCCGTCGTCCAGCATGACTCCCGCGGTCAGCCGCTCCAGCGCCTCCGGTGCCACTTCGCCGAGGACGCGCACGGCGTACTCGCGCTCGACCTGACTCGCCGGGTGCATGAGCTTATGCGCGAGCTCGCCGTCGGTCGTGAAAAGCAGCAAGCCGGAGGAGTTGAGATCGAGGCGGCCGATTGCGATCCAGCGCCCGGTGCGCAGGGCCGGAAGGTTTTCGAACACCGTCGGTCGGCCTTCCGGGTCGTGGCGCGTGCTCACCTCCCCTTCGGGCTTGTGGTACGCCAGCACGCGCCGCTTCGGCGCGAGCGCCGCCCAGGGCACCGGCCGACCGTCGATGCATACGCGCTGACCGGGCTGCACCCGATCGCCGAGCCGTGCCGGGCGCCCGTCCACGGTCACGCGCCCCTGTTCGATCCAGCGCTCCAACTCGCGGCGCGAGCCGGCCCCGGCGCGCGCGAGCACCTTCTGCAGCTTTTCGCTGCCGCCGTCGTTCCCGCGAACGGCTCCACGTCGCTTCATGAGATCGAACGAAGGATTGCGCGCCGTGGCGCCGGACGGCGACGGCGCGGCACGAGCGCTGCGTCCCGCCGCGATGCCCCCGCGCACCGGGGAGCCGCGCAAGCCGCCCGCCTCCCTGTTCAGTTCTGGGGTGGACCGGAATCGGCGTAGACCGGCGTCCGCTCCACGGCCTCCTCCGCGCTCGCCGCCTGCTCCGCCCCTGCGCCGTCCTCGGCCTCGCCTGCCGCTCGCGCGGCCTGCGGATCAGGGCCCGGCTCGGCGCCGTTCCCGTCGTCGGCGGGCGCAGCCTCCGGTTCGCCGGCGCCCGCCTCGCGGTCGAGCTCGGCGGCGATCGCGCCGATATCGCGCAGCTCCGCGAGCGGCGGCAGGTCCTCGAGCTTGCTCAGATTGAAGTACTCGAGGAACGCGCGCGTCGTGCCGTAGAGCGCCGGCCGCCCGGGCACCTCCCGCCGCCCGACTTCGCGGATCCAGCCGCGCGCGAGCAGCGTCTTGATGATCTCGGTGCTCACGGCGACGCCGCGGATCTCCTCGATGTCGCCGCGCGTCACCGGCTGGCGATACGCGATGATCGCGAGCGTCTCGAGCAGCGCGCGCGAGTAGCGCGCCGGACGCTCCTCGACGAGACGCGCGAGGAAGGCACTGTACTTCTCGCGCGTCTGCAGCCGATAGCCCTTGTCGATCCGCTTCAGCTCGATGCCGCGCTCGGCGTATTCGGCTTCGAGCTGCTCGAGCGCGGCGCGAATGTCCTCGCGCGCCGGCCGCGAGTCCTCCGGGAACATCGCGGCCATGCGCTCGATCGTGAGCGGCTGGCCTGCGATCAGCAGCGCCGCCTCGACGATATTCTTGAGCTCGTTCGGTTCCCCGCTCATCAAGCAGCCGCCTTTACGTGAATGGGGGCGTAGGGCTCTTGCTGTATCACGACGATCAAGGCCTCCTTCAGCAGCTCGAGCACCGCCATGAAGGTCACCACCAGACCGAGGCGGCCCTCGCGCGGCTCGAACAGCGCTTCGAAACTGACGAAATCCACGGCGTTGACGCGCGCGAGGATCTCGGTCATGCGCTCGCGGACCGACAGCGCTTCGAGCCGCACGCGGTGATGGCGGTAGAGCGCCGCCCGCTCCATGACCTGGCGGAACGCGTCGACCAGCTCGTACAGCTGCACGTTCGGCAGCGGCTTGCGGTGCGGCAGATGGTCGGTGTTGATCGCGACCAGATGGATCTCGCGCCCGACCCGCGGCAACCGGTCGATGTTCTCCGCCGCCTGGCGGTAGCGTTCGTATTGCTGCAGCCGCCGCACGAGCTCGGCGCGCGGATCCTCCTCCGCTTCTTCGCTCGCGGTCTGCGGGCGCGGCAGCAGCATGCGCGACTTGATCTCGGCCAGCATCGCGGCCATCACCAGGTACTCCGCCGCGAGCTCGAGCTTGAGCTCCTGCATGAGCTCGATGTAGCCCATGTACTGGCGCGTCACTTCCGCGATCGGGATATCGAGGATGTCGAGATTCTGCTTGCGGATCAGGTAGAGCAGCAGGTCGAGCGGCCCCTGGAAGGTTTCCAGGAACACCTCGAGCGCGTCCGGCGGAATGTAAAGGTCCTCCGGCAGCTGCACCACGGCGTCGCCGCGCACCACGGCAATCGGGCGGGCGGCGGCGTTCGCGTCGGCCGGCGTCGTCATTTGTACCCGAGGCCCATCGCCTCGCGCACTTCCGCCAGGGTCGCTTCCGCGACCTCGCGCGCCTTGCGCGTGCCGTCGGCGAGGATCGTGCGGACCGTGGCGGGATCGCGCTCGAGCTCGGCGGCGCGCGCCTGTATCGGCGCGAGCTCCGCCAGGATCGCGTCGATCACCGGGCGCTTGCACTCGAGGCAGCCGATGCCGGCCGTGGTACAGCCTGCGCGCACCCACTGCTGCGTCTTCTCGTCGGAGTAGACCGCGTGCAGCTGCCACACGGGGCACTTGTCGGGATCGCCCGGGTCGGAGCGCCGCACCCGCGCCGGATCGGTCGGCATGGTTCGCAGCTTCTCTTCCACCTGCTTCGGCGGGTCGCGCAGACTGATGGTGTTGCCGTAGGACTTTGACATCTTGCGGCCGTCGAGCCCGGGCATCCGCGACGCCGGCGTCAGCAGCGGCTGCGGCTCCGGCAGGATGATCTTGCCGCCGCCCTCGAGATAGCCGTACAGCCGCTCGCGGTCGCCGAGCGAGATGTTCTTCTGCCGCTCGAGGAGCGCCCGGGCGCGCTCGAGCGCGTCGCGCTCGCCGCGCTCGAGCCAGGCCGCGCGCAGCTCGCGATAGAGCCTCGCGTTCTTCCGGCCGAGGCGCACGATCGCCTCTTCGGCGAGCTGCTCGTAGCCCGGCTCGCGGCCGTACAGGTGATTGAACCGCCGCGCCACCTCGCGCGTGAGCTCGACGTGCGGCACCTGGTCCTCCCCGACCGGCACGTACGACGCCCGGTAGATGAGGATGTCGGCGCTCTGCAGCAGCGGATAACCGAGAAAGCCGTAGGTGGCGAGGTCCTTGTCCTTGAGCTGCTCCTGCTGATCCTTGTAAGTCGGCACGCGCTCGAGCCACGAGAGCGGCGTGATCATCGACAGCAGCAGGTGCAGCTCGGCGTGTTGCGGCACGCGCGACTGGACGAAGATCGTCGCGTAGTTCGGGTCAACGCCGGCCGCGAGCCAGTCGGTGACCATGTTCCACACGTTCTCCTCGATGACCTGCGGTTCGTCGTAGTCGGTGGTAAGCGCGTGCCAGTCGGCCACGAAGAAGTAGCAGTCGTACTCGTTCTGCAGCCGCACCCAGTTCTTGAGCACGCCATGGTAGTGCCCGAGGTGCAGCGCACCCGTCGGGCGCATGCCGGAGAGAACCCGCGGCGCTTCGACCGAGAGGACGGCGCTCATGCGTCAGAGCCCCACGGCCCGGGTGACCAGGCCGTGGAAGAATTGCACCGGAGGCATCAGGATCAAGGACAGCGCGCCGGTCGCGAGCAGCGCGAGCAGGATGAAGAAGCCGTATGGCTCGAGGCGGCTCAGCTGCCACGCGAGCGGGCCGGGCAGGATACCGACGGCGACGCGACCACCGTCGAGCGGCGGCACGGGCAGGAGGTTCAGCACCATGAGGATCAGGTTGATGCCGATGCCCCAGACGCCCATGTGGACGAGCGGCACGGCGATCCAGGCCGCGCCGGCGGGAAGCATGGTGCTCACCTTGATGACGAACGCCCAGAGCAGCGCCATTAAAAGGTTCGCGGCGGGCCCGGCGGCGGCGACGATCGCCATATCGCGCTTCGGGTGCCGCAGGTTCTCCCAGGTGACGGGCACGGGCTTTGCCCAGCCGAATATGAACGGCCGACCGCCGCTCAGGTAACCGAGAACGAGCAGGCTCGCCGGCACGAGGATCGTGCCGACCGGATCGATGTGCTTGATCGGATTGAGCGTGAGCCGCCCGAGCCGCTGCGCCGTCGGATCGCCGAGGTATTTCGCCACCCAGCCATGCGCCACTTCGTGCACGGTGATTGCGAATAGAACAGGGAGGATCGCTACCGCGATTTCCTGTGGGAGGGTTAATTCGCCCATCGCGGCCGGCAGTATAACAGGGCGCGGCGCAACGATGCATGACCCCGCGCCGGGCGGTTGCGCCCGCGGGCGGCGCTCACGCGTGCGCGGCCGGCTCGAAGTCGGTGGTGTCGCCGCGCCCGCGGCGCGCGATCCGGACCGCCCCGTCCTCGAGCACGACGACCGTCGTCGGTTCCCAGCCGCAGTTGCCGCCGTCGATCACGAGATCGACCTGATGCTCCAGGCGGGCGCGGATCGTCTCGGCGTCGTGCTGCGGCAACTCCTCGCCGGGAAGGATCAGGGTGACGCTCATGAGCGGCTCGCGCAACTCGGCGAGGAGCGCCTGGGCGATGTTGTGGTCCGGCACGCGCAGCCCGATCGTCCTGCGCCGCGGGTGCTGCAGGCGCCGCGGCACCTCGCGCGTGGCCCGCAGTATAAAGGTGTAGGGGCCGGGCGTATGCGCGCGCAGGATGCGGTAATCGCTGTTGCTGAGCCGCGCGTAGAGCGCCACCTCGGAGAGGTCGCGGCAGACGAGCGTGAAATTGTGCCGGCCGTCGAGTGCCCGAATGCGGCGGATGCGCTCCATCGCCGCCTTGTCGCCGATGTGGCACCCGAGGGCGTAGCTCGAATCGGTCGGGTAAACGATGACGCCGCCGTCGCGGATGATCTCGACCGCGCGACGAACGAGACGCGGTTGCGGATTGTCCGGGTGAATCTGGAAGTACTGGGCCATGTCGCAAAGCGTCGGCCGTCTCAGCTGGAGGCGCCGCGCAGCGCGGGCGCCTCGCACACCGGCGTGAGCTCCGACGGCAGCGCCGGCAGGCGCCCCACGTCGATCCACTGCTGCTCTGGCCCATGGTAATCGGAGCCGGCGGACGCGAAAAGCTCGAGCTCGAGCGCGAGCCGCGCGAGCTGCGCGGTGGCCGCGGGCGGCTGTGCACCGGAGATGACCTCGAGTGCCTCCCCGCCGCAGGCGCGAAATTCCTCGAGCAGGCGCCGCAGCTTCCCGCCGCTCAGCGCGTAGCGCGCAGGATGGGCGACAACGGCGATGCCGCCGGCGCCCCGTATCCAGCCGACCGCTTCCTCGAGCGCCGCCCAGCGACCGGGCACGTGCGCGACGCGCCCGCGGCCGAGGTACTGCTTGAACGCCTGCCCCATGGTCGCGACGAATCCCTGCCGCACCAGATCGCGCGCGAAGTGGGTGCGCGACACCACCGCCCCCTTGGCGAGGCCGCGTGCCCGCTCGTAGGCGCCCTCGATGTTCTTCTTGCGCAGCCGCCGCCCGATTTCCTGCGCACGCCACGCCCGGAACTCGCGCAGCCGCGCGAGCCCGGCCTGGAGCGGCGCGTGCGCCACATCGACGCCGAGGCCGACGACATGCACCGTCTGCTGCTTCCAGGTAACGGAGATCTCGACCCCGGGAACGAGGCGCAGGCCGAGGTGCGCCGCCGCGGCGCGCGCTTCCGCGATCCCATCCGTCGCATCGTGGTCCGTCAGCGCGAGCGTATGCACGCCGTTCGCGTGCGCTCGTTCGACCAGCTCGCCCGGCGCAAGCGTGCCGTCCGAGTACGTGCTGTGCGTATGGAAGTCATGACCGGTCATCCGGACGGCGCCCCGCGGCCAGAGAAAGCCCGCTATAGTTGTGGTTATGAGCCTGCTCGCCGATTCGCCGCCAAGTCTGGCCGAAGCCGTAGGCCGCTACAAGGACGCCGCGGCCCCCATCATCGAAGCCTACGAACTGCTCGACGCTCCGCCGGCATACCAGATATCGCCGCGGCAGCTCGACGCCGCACTGCGGGAGCGTTTCGCCGCGATGGAGCGGCTGGAAACGGGCACCGCGGGGGACGGGCACGCCGCCGCCCGCCTCGGGGACGAAACCATTCGTCTGCTCATGGATCTCGCCGCCTGGGCGCAGCGCCTGGGGCTGGAAGACATCGAGGCCCGATTCGACGAGCTCATGCTCGCGCTCGCCGACTGGGTGGTGAGTCAAGGGGGCGAAGTGCGCACGATCGAGCCGCTCGTCGACGCGCTGGCGAACCGGGCCAATCGCGAGCGCGATCTCGCAGCGCTCGAGCAGCTCACCCGGCTCGGGACGCGCATCATCCGCTCGACCGCGCCGCGGGCGCGCGTCGCCGCCGGGCTGCCCTATCCCAATCCGCCGTGGCTCCTGCTCCATCTGAACTGCGGGATCGTCGCCACCCGCACCCGCAACCCGGCGCTTATGGAGCACGTGTTCGACGAGCTCGTTCGCAATCTCCCGGCCGCAGCGCCGCGCTTCTTCGCGGAAGGCATGCAGCAAATGCAAAAACTCGACTTTCCGCTCGCCGTACGGGCAGTGATGACGCGCTACTTCGATCGCTGGACGCGCCCGCGCATGAACTGACGCGGCCGCGGTCGCGGTTGCGCCTCGCGCCAGCCGTGGTGGACAATACGCCGAACTCGGCCGGTGTGCGCATGAAGTTCCTCTACGACCTGATCCCGCTGCTCCTTTTCTTCGTCGCCTTCAAGGCGTACGACATCTACGTCGCCACCGCCGTAGTCATAGTGGCAACCGCGGCGCAGATCGCCGTCTCGTGGTTGCGCACGCGCCGAGTGGAGACCATGCCGCTCGTAACGCTCGGCGTGCTCGTGGTCTTCGGAGGACTGACGCTCGGACTGCGCGACGACACCTTCATCAAGTGGAAGCCGACGCTCGTGTACTGGCTGCTCGCGGCGCTGGTGCTCGGCAGTCAGTGGGTGGGCCGCACCACGCTGATCGAGCGCCTGCTCGGCAAACAGATCCGGCTCCCGCCGGCCGTCTGGGCGCGCCAGAACGTCGCGTGGGGCGTCTTTTTCGCGGTGCTCGGCGCGCTCAATCTCTACGTCGCCTTCTTCTTCCGTCCGGATCTCGACCCGGCAGCGCGGCAGGCGATCTGGGTCAACTTCAAGGTGTTCGGGCTGCTCGGCCTGACACTACTGTTTCTGTTGATACAGGGCGTGCTGCTCGCGCGCCACCTGACGGAACCGCCGGCGAAGAACGGTTCCGGCGGCGCCGCACACTGAGGTCGGAGAACTCCGCATGTATTACGTGATCAAGGCCACCGACCAGCCGGGCAGCCTCGAACGCCGCCTCGCCGCCCGCCCGGCCCATCTCGCCCGCCTGCAGGAACTGCAGCGTGCCGGCCGGCTGCTGCTCGCCGGGCCGCTGCCCGCCATAGACGCAGAAGATCCGGGAGCGGCCGGTTACACCGGAAGCCTCATCGTCGCCGACTTCGCCTCGCTCGAGGAGGCTCGGCGCTGGGCGGACGCCGACCCCTACTTCGAGGCGGGCGTCTACGCCAGCGTGACGGTGGAGCCGTTTCGCAAAGTCCTGCCATAATGGACATTATTGCGGCCGTCGAAGCGAGGCTGCGCGAAGCGCTGCAGCCCGAGACCGTGACCGTGACCGACGAGAGCGCCGAGCACGCCGGCCATCCCGGCGCCCGCCACGGCGGCGGCCACTACGCCCTCACGATCGTCGCGCCCGCATTCGCCGGAAAGCCGCCGCTCGAGCGCCATCGCCTGGTCTACGCGGCGCTCGCCGGACTGATGGGCCGCGAGATACACGCGCTGCGTATCGAGGCGCTCGCGCCCGATGAGCTCTAGGCGAATCTCCAACGAGAGGTTTCCATGATGCCGTACCGTTTTCCCGCCTTGGCGGTGCTCGTCGCGGCGCTCGCCCTCGGCGCCTGCCAGCCGACGGCCACCGAAACCGGCAAGGTACTCGCGACCGTCAACGGTCAACCCATCACCGAAGCCGAGTTCCAGCAGTACCTGCAGCTGCGGCAGCAGCGCGAACCGCTCGCGGCCGAGGATCAACAGAAGCTGCTCGATGAGATGATCGATCGCGTGCTGCTCACGCAGCGCGCGGAAGCCGACGGCATCGACGAGGACCCGGAGGTGCAGCATCTGCTCGCACGCATGCGCGAGAACATTTTGGTGCAGTCGCTGATCGCACGGATGCTGCAGGAAGCGCCGATTTCCGAAGAGGAACTGAGGCAGCGCTTCGAAACCGAAGTGGCCGCGACGCACAAGACCGAGTACCTGGTGCGCCACATCCTGACCAAGGACGAGGAGGAGGCCCGGGAGATCATCGGCGAGCTCAAGGCCAAAAAGGCCGACTTCGCCAAGCTCGCGAAACAGCGATCGATCGACGTGCAGTCGGGCAACCGCGGCGGCAGCCTCGGCTGGATCAATCAGGGAATGGTGGTGCCGGAATTCTTCCAGGGCGTGACGCGCCTCGAAAAAGGCGCCGTTTCCCCCGAACCGGTCCAGTCGGAGTTCGGCTGGCACGTCATCCGGGTGGACGACACGCGGCCGGCGAAGATCCCGACCTTCGAGGAGTTCATGGCCGATCCGCAGACCCGGAGCAACTTCGAGCGCAAGCTGCAGGACGAACGGATCGAAAAAATCGTGAAGGACCTGCGGGCGAACGCCAGGATCGAGATCAGGAACGAATAGCGCGGAGGGATGCACAAACCCCGCAGAGCGCCGCCCGCGCGTCTTCGCTTCGGCCGGCGCGCCGCCCTCCTCGCGCTGCTCCTGCTGTCGCCCGCCCTGGTGCCGGCAGTAGAGCCGCCGCGCGCGCTCGAGACCGAGCTCGCGCCGCTCGCCGAGAACCTTCCCGTCGGTGCGCAGACAGGCCGCATGCGCTTCCTCGGAATGCTGGCGCTGCGAAACGGCAGTGCCGACGGCATGCGCGTCTCGCAGCTGTCCGGCCTCGCCTGGGACGAGGATGAGCAGCTGCTCTACGCCCTCTCGGACAAGGGCGCGCTCGTGCATCTGCGCCCGGTGCTCCGCAACGGGGTGCTGCGCGATGTCGATCTGGTGCGGATCGTGCCGCTGCGCGAGCTCGGGACGGACAAGGTGCTGCGCGACCGCCGTCTCGACGCCGAAGGTCTCGCGGCCTTGAACGCCGACAACGGCCGCCGGGGCGACACCGAGCTACTGGTGAGCTTCGAGCGCTATCCCCGGATCATGCGTTACCGGCCGGACGGCCATGCCCTCGGAGAATACCGGCTCCCGCCCGCGCTCGCCGAGCGTGACCGGTACGCCGGCGCCAACCGCATGCTCGAGAGCGTGTGCCACGACGACCGCTTCGGCGTGCTCACGGCGCCGGAGAAACCGCTCGAGGGAACGACCGCGCGCATCTTCAGCCTCGCCAGCAAGTCCTGGCACTATCCGATCGACCCGCAGGACCGCATCGTCGGCCTCGAGTGCCTCGGCGGCGGCGAGGTGCTGGTGCTCGAGGGCAACTTCGGCGCGCACTTCTGGCGCGCGCACACGACGCTCAAGCGGGTGCGGCTCGGCGATGAGGACGGGATACCGGCGCTGCGCCCGGAACTGCTGTTCTCGCTCCAGTCGTCGCAGGGCTACCAGATCGACAACTTCGAGGGCATCGCGCGCCACCGCGGCAACCGCTTCTTCCTCGTCAGCGACGACAACGACTTTTTCCTGCAGCGCACGCTGCTCATGTACTTCGAGCTGCTCGACCCGCCGGTTCAGTAGCCGTTCACGCGGCGCAGCAGCAAACCGCTGGTCGACACGCGCAGCTCCAGCGTCGCGGGCTCCTCGACCGGCACGAACGTCGCTGAGCCGTACTCGGCATCGAGGAGCGGCGCGAGCGCGGCGTAGCGCCGACGCAGATCGAAGAGATCGATGGGCCGGTCGGCGCCGAGCCCATGAACGGTCCGCGGCGCGCGCTGCTCGTCGCCGAGGGCGCGATAGCGGCCGGCCACACGATCGAGCTCGTAGGCGGTATGCAGGCCGAGCACATTGGCGATCGGCTTCCACTTGAGGATGTGCGCGTCGACGTACAGCTCGTCGCCGGCGAGCGTGTAGCTCGCGACGCGCCCGTCCGGAAAGCGGAAGCGGGCCTCGAAGCGCTGCGGGCCGAGCGGACGCGTTTCGACGACCGCGGCGACCGCTTCGTGGGCGAGCGCGCGGTAGCCGGCGGTGCCGATGACGACGATGCCGAAGAGCGCCGCCGCGGCGAGCAGCAGCGCACTCAACGCCAGACGCGTGGTGAAGCGAAACAGACGCCCGCGGCGCAGCGCCGCGGCGGCGGCGATCAGGGCGAGGAGCCCGAGACCGGTAAAGGCGAGTGCGGTGATCGTGACGATGCCGGGCATGGGCAGGGAGCGGCGCGAGCGGCGCGCAACCCAAACATAGCACAGCCCTACTCTGCCTGCGGTTTCGATTGCTCCGCCTGGCGCAGCACCTCGTCGAGATCGAGCATGTGGATCGCGCTGAGCGCGGCCTCGAGCGCACCCTCCTCGCACAGGCCGCTGATCGCGGCCTGTTCGTAGCCCTCGCGCGCTGCGCGGATGCACGCGTCGCGCACCTGCTGTGCCAGCCGGCGCCGGCCGTCGTTGTCTTCGCCCATCCCCGTCTCCCGGCTGGATAAGGTGATGTAATTATTTCATCCCCCGCGCCGGCTGTGCTAGCGTCCCGCGCTCGGGGAGTGCGTCATGGAGGACGCACGGGGGGCGCAAGAGCGAGAACAACGATACAAGGAGTTGCGAGCCTTGGATGCTGAATCGCGCGCGGACGCTGCGCGCCATCTCCCCTCCCCCGGGCCCGCTCCGTGGGCCGGGGCGCCGCGCCGGGTACTGACCGGCCGGGATGCCGCCGCCATCATCGTCGGTATCGTCATCGGCGCCGGTATTTTCAAGGCGCCCTCGGTCGTGGCCGCGAACACCACCGGCGAAGGCGCACTCCTCATGGCTTGGCTGCTCGGCGGCCTGGTTTCGATTGCGGGGGCGCTTTGCTACGGCGAGCTCGCCGGCGCGTATCCCCACACCGGCGGCGAATACCACTTCCTCACCCGCGCCTACGGCCGGGGCGCCGCCTTCCTGTTCGCCTGGTCGCGCCTCACGATCCTGCAGACCGGCTCCATCGCGCTGCTCGCGTTCGTCCTCGGCGACTACGCGGCCCAGCTGCTGCCGCTCGGGCCGGCGGGTCCCGCCCTCTATGCGGGCGCGGCGGTCGTCGCCCTGACCGCGCTCAATCTGGCGGGGCTGCGCACCAGCACGCGCGTGCACACGCTCGCGACCGCCGCCATCGTACTCGGGCTGCTCTTCGTCGCCGTCGCCGGACTGCTCCACGAGGGCGCGCCCCGCCCTGCGTCGCCGCCGGCGGACGCGCTCGAGCCCGCATTCGGTCTCGCCATGGTTTTCGTGCTGCTCACCTACGGCGGCTGGAACGAGGCGGCCTACATCTCCGCCGAGCTGCGTGACGCGCGGGCCGGCATGGCGCGCGTCCTGGTCGGTTCGCTCGGCGCGATCGCGTGCATTTACCTGCTCGTGAACCTTGCTTACCTGAACGTGCTCGGAGTCGAAGGTATGCGGCAGAGCGAGGTCGTCACGGCCGACGCGATGCGCCTCGTCCTCGGCGAAGCCGGCGCCCGCTTCGCCGCGGCGCTGATCGCGATTGCCGCGCTCACCTCGATCAACGTCAGCATACTGACCGGCGCGCGGACCAACTTCGCGCTCGCCCGCGATTTCCCGCTGTTCCGCTTCCTCGGCCGGTGGAACGACGATACCAACACCCCGACCGCCGCGCTCCTCGTGCAGGGCGCGATCACGCTGCTGCTCGTGCTGATCGGCGCCCTGTCGCGCTCCGGCTTCCAGACCATGGTGGAATACGTGTCGCCCGTGTTCTGGCTGTTCTTCATGCTGAGCGCGGCGTCGTTGGTGGTTTTGCGCCGCCGCGACCCGTTGCGCGCGCGGCCGTTCCGCGTACCGCTCTATCCGCTGACGCCGTTCGTGTTCGTCGCGACCTGCGCGTACATGCTCTACTCGAGCCTTGCCTATACCGGATTCGGCGCGCTGCTCGGCGTCGCCATACTCGGCTGCGGCGTGCCGTTGCTCTTCTTCATGGATCGGAAGCCAGCGACACTCAGGAGGTAATCATGCGCTATCAGGGGAAATGGCGACTTGCCGCGGGGCTCCTCGCCGCGATCGTCGCGGCGACGCCCGCGTTCGCCCGCGACGTGCCGTTCGTACCGACGCCGCAGCCCGTCGTCGAGGCGATGCTCGAGCTCGCCGAGATCGGCAAGAAGGACCTGGTCTACGATCTCGGCTCCGGCGACGGGCGCATAGTGATCACTGCGGCCAGCAAGTACGGCGCCCGCGGCGTCGGCGTGGACATCGACCCGGAACGGATCGCCGAGGGGCGCGAGAACGCGCGCGCGGCGGGGGTCGAGGACAAGGTGAAGTTCGTGCAGGGCGATTTGTTTCAGGTCGATCTGAGTCCGGCGACGGCGGTCACGCTGTACCTGCTTCCCGACGTCAACCTGAAGCTCCGCCCGAAGCTCCTCAAGGAACTGCGTCCGGGTACGCCGATCGTGTCGCACAGCTTCAGCATGGGCGATTGGGAGCCGGAGAAGACCGTCACGGTGAACGGATCGACGCTCTATCTCTGGCACGTGCCGGCGCGCACGGCGGGCCGCTGGGACTATCGCATCGCGCGCTCCGACGGCCGCACCGAGGCGCACCGCCTGGAGATAGCGCAGGACGCGCAGCGCATCGAAGGCACCGTCACGATCGACGGCACCGCCTATCCGATCAGCGACGGTCGCGTCGGGGTCGACGAAATCAGCTTCACCGTCGAGCGCATGCTCGACGGCCGCGCGGTCAGGCAGCGTTTCAAGGGCCGCGTGATCGACGGCCAGGTCGCCGGCATGGCGCTGCTCGAGGAACGTGCGCTCCCGCGTCGGGCGGCCGCCGAGCGCTGACGCTTGCCCGGGCCCGGGCGGGCGCATCCGCGCCCGCCTCCTAGTCCTAGAGCAGGTTCACCACGACGCGGCCCTTCTGGGCGCCCTGCAGGATCCGGTCGATCTCCGGGTCGAGATCCTCGAGCGGCACTTCGCGCGCGATCCGCTCCAGCATCGGCAGCTTCCATTCCGTCGCCAGCTTCGACCACATCGCGCGGCGCAACGCCATGCTCGGTACGGTGACCGAGTCGACACCGAGCAAGCTCACGTTGCGCAGGATGAAGGGATAGACGTTGGTATGCAGCTCCGGCGAGGCCACGAGCCCGCAGCACGCAACGGCGCCGGCAGGCTTGAGCGAGCGCAGCAGCGTCGCAAGGATGTTCCCGCCCACGGTATCGACGGCCGCGGCCCAGCGCGGCGGCAGCAGCGGCTTGCCGCTCGTGTCGTCGACCGCATCGCGGCCGACGACTTCGGCCGCGCCGAGCCCCTCGAGGAACTCGCGCTCCTGCGCCTTGCCGGTGGCGGCGATGACGCGGTATCCCGCGCGCGCGAGCAGCCCCACGGCGATGCTGCCGACGCCGCCGGTCGCTCCCGTTACGACCACCTCGCCTTGATCCGGGGCGATGCCCGCCTGCTGCAGGCGGTGCAGACACAGCGCGGCCGTGAGCCCGGCGGTTCCGTAGACCATGCTTTCGCGCAGCGTCAGTCCCTCGGGCAGCGGCACCACCCACGCGGCCGGCACCCGGATGTACTGTCCGAAGCCGCCGGCCGTGTTCATACCGAGATCGTAGCTGGTGCAGATCACTTCGGCGCCGACCGCAACTTCGGCCGCGCTGCTCTGCTCGACCACCCCGGCCGCGTCGATCCCGGGCGTGTGCGGGTATCGGCGCGTCACGCCGCGGTTGCCCGTGGCGGACAGCGCGTCCTTGTAGTTGAGCGAGGAATAGTGCACCCGGATCAGCACCTCTCCGGCCGGCAAGTCGTCGGTGCTGCGCTCCTCGATCCTGCGCACGTACCCCTTGCCTTCGGCTTCGCTCACGACCATCGCCCTGAACTTCTTAGCCATTTGTATTCTCCGATTCTGCTGGCGACGCAGATCATGAAGACGCCGGGCTGGCCTGACAAGCGCGCGGGCGGCGGCACACGGCTCAAGACACCGCGCGACCCGAGCAGCCCGGCATCTGCGCGGTGCGCATGGCGCCCGCACGAGGCGTCGCGCCCGGTTCGCTTTCACGCCGGGAAGGAAGTCCGCGGACCGGCAGCCGGCCGCGGCCGGCTGCCGTGGCGCGATCTCCTATTTTTCCGGTTTCGTGTAGTCCCGGTGTACCGCAGGATCGAGCTCCTTCGCCCGCCCGCGGCCCTCGCGCTCCGCCGCCGGGTCCGCCTTCGCCTCGCGCGCAGCCTGTTCCACTTTGCCGGACTTCGCGAACCTCTGCTGGTCCTCGTTGTAGCGGCGCGCCGATTCGCGGTCGCCCTCGCCCTGGTTCTTGCCCGCCATGTCACACCTCCTTGCGTGAGCCCGAGCTTTTAACCCGGCAGGTGCGCGTCTGTCATGCGGACTTTCCTGGGCGCGGCGGGAGAGAACCCCGGGCGCGGGGCATCCGGTTTCGTTCAGACCGCCTTGGCGAGGTCGGTGTGCCCGAACTGCTCGTGGTAGAGCTGCGCGTAGAGCCCGCCGCGCGCGAGCAGCTCCATGTGCCGGCCGACGTCGACCACGCGCCCCGCCTCGAGCACGACGATCTGATCGGCGCGCAGCACGGTCGACAGCCGATGCGCGATGACGATCGAGGTGCGGTTGCGCAGCAGCCGCGTGAGCGCCTCCTGGATGCGCCGCTCGGAGCGCGAATCGAGCGCCGACGTCGCTTCGTCGAGGATCAGGATGCGCGGATTCTTGAGGAACGCGCGCGCGATCGCGAGGCGCTGCTTCTGCCCGCCCGAGAGCACCGCGCCGCGCTCGCCGATCTCGGTCCAGAGCCCCTCAGGCAGCCGGCGCACGAACTCGAGCGCGTTCGCGGCCTCGAGCGCCGCCAGGATCTCCTCGAGCGTGGCGTCGGGCTTCGCGAGCAGCAGGTTCTCCTGCACCGTGCCGGAGAAAAGGATCGTCTCCTGGTTGACGATGCCGATGTGCGAGCGCAGCGAGGCGAGCTCGAGGTCGCGCAGGTCGCGGCCGTCGAGTAGGATCCGCCCCGCGGTCGGATCGTAGAAGCGCGGCACCAGGTTCGCCAAGGTGGACTTGCCCGCACCGCTCGGCCCCACGAACGCGACCGTCTGCCCGGGGGCGATCGTGAAGCTGATGTCCTGCAGGATCGGCGCGCCGTCGTCGTAGCTGAAGCACACGTTCTCGAACACGATGCGCCCCTCGCACGCCGCCAGCCGGGCGGGCTGCGGATGCTCCACGACGTGCGGCTGCGTGTCGAAATACTCGAAGATGCGGTCGATCGCCGCGAGCGCATTGCTCAGCACAACGCTCAGATCCGCAAGCCGCTGCAGCGGGTGATAGAACATCCCGAGGTAGAGCAGGAACTGCGTGAGCTCACCGACCGTGAGCCGGCCGCCGAGGATCTGGTAGACGCCGTACCAGGCGACGAGCAGCGGCGCGGTGTGCACCACGAAGCCGACCACGACCTCATTCGCGGTCGTATAGCGCACGGCGTAGAGCACCTTCTTGAGCAGCTTGTTGGCGTGCTCGGCGAAGAGCTGCGCCTCCGCCGCCTCGCGCACGAAGCCCTTGACGATCGCCACGCCCGCCACCTTCTCCTGCAGGCCGCCGGAGAGCACCTCCAGGCGCTGCTGCACCTCCATGCTGCTCCTGCGGATGCGCGGGCCCATCGCCTTCAGCGCGAGGATGTAGACCGGCATCAGGACCAGCGACACCAGCGTCAGCATGGGATGGATCGCGATCAGGATCACGATCAGCGCCGCGAGGAGCACCAGATCCATCCACACGTTGGTGAGCGCGGAACCGACGAAATTCTGCGCCAGCGAGATGTCGTTGACCACGCGCGAGACGATGGCGCCGGTCTGGTGCCGGGTGAAGAACGCGTGCGACAGCCGCTGCACGTGATTGAACAGCGCCACCCGCAGGTCGCGCATCATACGGTGGCCGGCGACGGCGGCGAAGACGCTGCGGTAGTAGGTCGCAACCATCCAGACGACGTTGACCGCGAGCACCGCGCCGACGAGGTACAGGATGGTTCGCGTCTTCGCGTCCGGCGCGACGTTCGCGTTCAACACCACGTCGTCGAGCAGCACCTTGAGCATCCACGGGAACACCAGCGGCGCGAGGAACTTGACGAAACCGGCCCCGGTCGCGGCCGCGACGTAGCGCCAGTACGGCCGCACGTAGGCAAGGAAGCGCCAGACCGGCGCGCGCCCGCGCGTGCGCGGACGGTAGCGGCTCATCACCGAATGGCCGAAGCCGTTCTTCACGTCCCGAATGCGGTGCGCGCTCACGTCCACTTCCGGGTAAGCGGAGCGCGCCTGCAGCCGCTCGAGGTCCGCGGGGCGCAGCGACGCCGGCAGCTTCCGCTCGGGGACCGGCGCGCGCGCGAGCATGTCCTCGTCGACGTCGAGCACCACCGCGACGTACGGATCGCCGTCCGCGGGCGCCTCGCGCTCGAGCGCGTTCAGGAGCAGCTGCACGTCCTCCCAGCGCTCGAAGAGGTAGTGCCGGCCGGCGGCACGGGAAAGCCCTTCGACCAGCAGCTGCGGCACCTCCGAGCTGCGGCGCAGGTGATAGGCGATCATGATGCGGATACTTGCGGCGCGGGTGTGGTCTTGGCTGCAAGCTTAGCGAGGCGCTTCTCGGCGCCGCCTGCAGAATATCGACTGCTCGATACCGCGCATCCCGCGCGGCCGCGTGCCTCAGTTCTCGCCGATCAGCTCGAGGAACGCGGCTTCGTCGAGCATAGTCACTCCGAGCGCGCGCGCCTTGTCGGCCTTGGATCCGGGATCCGTGCCGACCACGACATAATCCGTCTTCTTGGAAACGCTCCCCGCCACCGTGGCGCCGAGCGCCTTGAGCTTCTGCTTCGCCTGCTCGCGGGTCAGCGCCGACAGCGTGCCAGTCAGGACGAAGGTCTTGCCGGCGAGCGGGGAAGCCGCGGGTGCGCGTGCCGGGGGCGGCGGCCAGTGGACGCCGGCCGCGCGCAGCCGGCCGATGACGTCGCGGTTGTGCCGCTCCTCGAAGAACGCATGTATGTCCTCGGCCATGCTCGGGCCGATGTTCGGCACCGCGTCGATGGTATCGCGATCGGCGTTCATCAGCGCGTCGAGGTCGCCGAAGTGCTCGGCCAACTGCTCTGCCGTGGCTTCGCCGACCTGCGGGATGCCGAGGGCATAAAGAAAGCGCCCGAGCGTGGTGTGCTTGCTGCGCTCGATGCGCTCGAGCAGGTTCGCGGCCGATTTCTCGCCCATGCGCTCCAGCGCCACGAGGTCATCGCGTTTGAGGGCGTAGATGTCCGCGACGTCGCGCACCAGGCCGCGCGCGACCAGCTGCTCGACCAGCTTCTCGCCGAGGCCCTCGATGTCCATGGCCGAGCGCCCGGCGAAGTGCAGGATCGCGCCCATGCGCTGCGCCGGGCAGTAGAGCCCGCCGATGCAGCGGTGCGCCGCCGCTTCGTCCTCGCGCACGACGTCCGAGCCGCAGACCGGGCACTGCTTCGGCATTTGCCAGCGCCGCGCGTCCGGCGGCCGCTTTTCCGGCACGACGCCGACGATCTCCGGGATCACATCGCCCGCGCGGCGCACGATCACGGTGTCGCCGATCCGGACGTCCTTGCGGTTGAGCTCGTCCTCGTTGTGCAGTGTCGCGTGCGTCACCGTCACGCCGCTCACCTGCACCGGCCGCAGCACCGCGACCGGCGTGATCACGCCGGTGCGCCCGACCGAGGCCTCGATGTCCTCGACTACGGTGTACTCCTCGCGCGCTGGCAGCTTGTGCGCCACCGCCCAGCGCGGTGCGCGCGCCGTGAAACCGAGACGCGCGCGCGCCGCGAACTCGTTCACCTTGTAGACGACGCCGTCGATCTCGAACGGGAGCTGTGCGCGGTCGCGCAGCAGCTCCTCGTAGTACGCGAGGAGCTCCTGCGGTCCGCGAACCACGCGGAAGTACTGGCTGGTACGAAACCCCCATTGCCGCAGGCGCTCGACGGCCGCGGCGTAATCGCCGGCCACGGGGGCGGATGCGTGCCCGAGGCCCCAGGGAAAGAAGCGCAGCGGCCGCCTCGCCGTCACCTGCGGATCGAGCTGGCGCAGGCTCCCCGCGGCCGCGTTGCGCGGGTTGGCGAACACCTTCTCGCCGCGCGCGAGCTGCTCGGCGTTGAGCCGCTCGAAATCGGCGATCGGGATCACTACCTCGCCGCGCACTTCGAGTACGTCGGGCCAGCCACGGCCGTAGAGCTTCAGCGGTACCGAGCGGATGGTGCGCACGTTCGCGGTCACGTCCTCCCCGGTCTCGCCGTCGCCGCGGGTGCCCGCCTGCACCAGCACGCCGCGTTCGTAGCGCAGGCTGACCGAAACGCCGTCGAACTTGGGTTCGGCCGTGTATACCACCTCGCCGTCCGTCCCGAGCCCCTTGCGCACGCGTGCGTCCCAGTCGCGCACGTCTTCGGCGGTGAAGGCGTTGTCGATCGAGGTCATGGGAACCGAATGCCGCACCGGCGCGAACGCCGCAGCCGGCGGCGCGCCGACGCGCTGGGTCGGCGACTCGGGCGTGACGAGATCGGGGTGCTGCGCTTCGAGCGCGCGCAGCTCCTCGAGCAGCCGATCGTACTCGGCGTCCGAGATCGTCGGCCGATCGAGCACGTAGTAGCGGTAGTTGGCCTCGTCGATGAGCGCGCGCAACTCGGCAACCCGCTTCGCGGCCTGGTCTTTGGTCATGGATGAAACGCTCTCCACCGCAGAGGACGACGAGGATACCGCGACCGCGGCGGCAGCGACGACGCCGATCATGGCGCGGCGAGCCGCCCACCGGCCGCCTCGCCGGGTACACGCCGGCGCGCCGCGCGCGCCGGTGAGTCGACCGTCGTTCCGCTTCGTCCGCTGTACCCCTCCGCGTTCGGGCGGCGACGCTAATCCGCGGCGAACAGCCGCCGCGCCGTCTCGCTGCCCGCCGGGATGCCGAACGCGCGCATCTTGGCGTCGATCGCCTGTATCTGTCCGCGGATCGCGGCGATGCCCTTGTCCGTGAGCGGCCGCTGATCCTGATCGGCGAGCCGCGCGCCGAGCAGGCGGGTGAGCTCCTTCGCGGTCTCGATCATGCGGTCGAAGACCGCCGCCGGATCCCGGGCGCCCGGGACGCTCATGTAGATCGCAAGCCCGGTCGTGCGAAAGTCGTCCCAGTCCGCGGCGGGGAAGGTGCCGGGCTTCGCCAGATTGGCGATGCTGTAGAGCACGCGCCCGTCGGCGCGCTTGTTGAAGATGTTGCGCGCATCGAGCTGCATGCCGACGCGCTCCATCGCGGCGAGTAGCGCCCGCCCCTTGAACGGCGCCTGCGGCTCCGCCAGCACGTTCACGCCGGCGATCACGTCGTGCTCGTCGTAGAACGCCTGCAGCTCCTTGGCGCGCGCGAGCGCCTCCTCGAACGGCATCGAGAGCTTGGTCAGGCGGTGCAGGCTGTCGGCGAGCTTCAGGCTCACCTGCACGAACGCGTTGAGCTCGCTCTCGCTGATCGGACCGCGCGGCTCCACCAGCTGGATCGCGAGCTTGAGATCGCTGTACTGCGTCGCCTCCGAATCGTGCTGCACCACCGACCAGAAATTGGTCTGGTAGCGGCGGCCGTAGAGCTGACGCGGATACTCGAGCTTGTATTCGTTCTGCTTGTAGACTGCGAGCGCCGCGCGCCGGCTGACCGGCCCGGGCCCGGGCAGATGGATGATGAAGTCGATCGCTTCGTCCGGCTCCACGTGCACGCCGCGCTCGCGCGCCGCTTCGGGGCCGGTCCCGGGCGGATCGAAGCCCGGATTGAGGTTGAGCGGGCGGTTGGCGATCTCCTCGATGTCGCTCAGCACGTCGGCGAGCGGATGTGTGGGGGTAGGCGAAGCCGGGGAGTCGAGCGGCACCTCGACATCGCCCCTGAGCACCTTGCGCTCCGCCTCGAGCACCGCCGCCTCCTCGGGCCGCGCCGCCGGCGGCACCACCGGCTCGCGGCGACTGAGGCCGGCGGGCTGCGGCTCCGCGAGCCGCAAGCCGCGGCGCATGGATTTCGCGAGACGGCCCTTGTCGTACGCCGTAAGGGCCACGATGGCGATGATGACGAGTCCGATCAGCAGCAGAGCGAGCTGCAGGCTCATCACTGCGCGACCATCTGCAGCGCCTGTTCCACGTCCACTGCGACGAGGCGCGAGACGCCGGGCTCCGACATCGTGACGCCGAGCAGCACGTCCGCGATCTCCATACTGATCTTGTTGTGCGTGATGTACAGGAGCTGCGTGCGCTCGGACATGCTCTTGAGCGTTTCGCCGTAGCGCTCGACGTTCGCATCGTCGAGCGGCGCATCGACCTCGTCGAGCAGACAGAACGGCGCCGGATTGAGCTCGAAGATCGAGAACAGCAGCGCCACCGCGGTGAGCGCCTTTTCGCCGCCGGATAGCAGATGGATCGTGCTGTTGCGCTTGCCCGGCGGCCGCGCCATGACGGTAACGCCGGCCTCGAGCAGATCGTTCTCGGTGAGCTCGAGGTGCGCGCTGCCGCCGCCGAACAGCCGCGGGAAGAACCCCTGGAAGTTCTCGTTGACCTTGTCGAAGGTTTCCTTGAAGCGCGTGCGCGTTTCGCGATCCATCCTGCGAATCGCCTCCTCGAGCGTCGCGAGCGCCTGCGTCAGGTCCTCGGCCTGCTTGTCGAGGTAGCCCTTGCGGCTCGAAAGCTCCTCGAACTCCTCGATCGCGACCAGGTTGATCGGCCCGAGGCGCTCGATGCGGTTCGCAATGCGCTCGAGGCTCTCCTGCCAGGCGGTCTCGTTCGCCTCGGGCGGCATTTCCGCGAGCACCTGCGCGAGCTCGGCCCCGCTCTCGCGCACCTGATCCGCGAGGGTGTCGCGGCGCACCAGGAGCTCCTGACGCGCGACGCGCTCCGCCTCGAGCGCGGCGCGCATCGCCTGCGCCTCGCGTTCCTGGTGCATGCGCGCCTGCTCCTGGCGCCGCAGCTCGGCATCGATCTCGCTCGCCGCCGTGCGCGCCGCCGCCAGCCGCTCTTCGACTTCGAGCCGCCGGGTGAGCTGGGCGTTCAGCTCGCGCTTGAGCTCGGCGTCCGGATCCTCGCCGCCGGCGAGCAGCTCGGCCAGCTCCTCGCGCCGGGCGCGCAGTGTTCCGAGCTGCGCCTCGAGGCGAGCGATGCTCGCGCGCGTCGACTCGAGCGCCGTCTGCAGCGTACGGCTCTCGATCTCGATCTCGTGCGCGCGTTCGCGCGCCGCCGCCTCGCGCGTCCGTCCCTCGGCGAGCCGCTCCTGCACCTCCTGTCGGCGCGCCTGCAGCGCCGCGCGCCGCGCCTCGTGCGCGCCGGCGGCGGCGTCCGCTTCGCGCAGCAGCGCGGTGGCGGCCTCGATCTCGGCGCGCGCGCGTGCAATCTGCTCCTCGACCTCCGCGCGCTCGCGCGCGATCTGTCCGCCGCGCGCCTCGAGGCGCGTGAGCCGCTCCTGCTCCTGCCCCAGCTGCTCGCGGCGCTCGGCGCGCTCGCGCTGGCGCTCGTTGAGCTCGCGCGTGAGCTCGGCACGCCGCTCCTCGGTCTGCGCCATCTCGGCATCGATCGCCTCGATGCGCGCCGCGAGTGCCTCGATCGCGCGCCCGCGCTCGGCGCACTCGCGCGTCAACGTCTCGATTTCGCGCTCCCGCGCGAGCCAGCCGCGCTCGCTCCCCGCGGCGTTCTCGAGACTCAGCCAGTTGCGCCCGACCCAGGCGCCTTCCGGCGTGACGATCGACTCGTGCGCCGCGAGCTCGCTGCGGCGCGCGAGCGCCTCGGCGAGCGAGGCCGCCGTCCGGATGCCGGCGAGGAGCGGCGCGAGGTCGATCTCCGAACGCACCTTCGCGAGCAGCGTGTCGGCGGCGGCCGCCATCGCCGTACGCGGCGCCGCGAGATCGAGCACCGTCAGGTGCGCCGGCGCGAGCGCCACGACGCCATCGGCGACGTCCTCGAGCCGCTCGGCGCATACGGCAGCGAGGCGCGCGCCGAGCACGCGCTCCACCGCGGTCTCCCAGCCCGGCTCGACCTGCAGGCGGTTGGCGAGGCGCGGCGCCTGCGCGAGCCCGCGGGCGCGGAGCCAGTCGGCGATGCCGGTGTCGTGGCGCGCCTCCGCCGCCGCCTGCAGCTCCTTCAGGCTCGCGAGCCGCGCTTCCGCCGACTGCTGCTCGCCGCGCAGCGCCGCGAGTTCGTCGTCGGCCGCGTCGCGCCGGCCGCGGATCTCTTGCGCCCGCGAACTGATCTCCGCGAGCGCCGCTTCGAGCGCGGCGCACGCTTCGTCGAGCTCGCGCGCCGCCTCGCGCGCGGTGTCGAGCCCCGCCGACCGGAGCTCGGCGTCGATCGTCTCGGCCTCGGCCGCGAGGCGCTGCAGGCGCTCCCCGAGCTGCGCGAGCTGCGACTCGAGCTGGCGGATGCGCGCGCTCTGGACTTCGCGGGTCTGCGCCGTCGCGGCCGCGGCGCGGCTCTCGGCCTCCCACTCCTCCTGCCACGCCTGCATCGCCGCCTCGGCCTCGCGCAGTGCCCGAACGGCTTCCTCGAGCGCCGCCGCGTGCGTCGCCCGGAGCGGCGCCAACTCTTCCGCCCGGCGCGAGAGCTCGCCGATGCGCGCCCGGTCGGCATCCAGGTGCGCCTGCGCCTCGGCCCAGGTGCGGTTCAGCTGTTCCTGCTCGCGCGCGAGCCGCTCGCGCGTCTCGCGCGCGTGCTCGATGGCCTGCTCGAGACGCGACACCTCGTTGCCGACGGCGTAGTACTCCGCCTGTACGGCGTTCTGGCGGTCGACGGCCTCGACGTGCGCGCTGCGCAGGGCCTCGATGCGCGCTTCGATCTCGCGCTGCGCGGCGAGCACGGCTTCGAGCGCCGTCTCGCGATTGCGGATCTCGCCGTCCTGCGCCGCGAGCCTGGCGTCGAGCTCGCGGTAGCGCAGCGCGAGCAACTGCGCGCGCAGCGAGCGCTCCTCCTGCTTGAGCTGCTTGTACTTTGCCGCCGCTTTCGATTGCTTGTCGAGCTTGGCGAGCTGGGCGGCGAGCTCGCGGCGGATGTCTTCGACGCGCGCGAGGTTCTCCTGGGTGTGCCGGATGCGGGTCTCGGTCTCGCGCCGGCGCTCCTTGTAGCGCGAGATCCCGGCCGCCTCCTCGATGAAGCCGCGCAGCTCCTCCGGCTTCGCCTCGATGATGCGCGTCACCATCCCCTGCTCGATGATGGAGTAGGCGCGCGGCCCGAGGCCGGTGCCGAGGAAGATATCGGTGATGTCCTTGCGCCGGCAGCGGGTCTTGTTCAGGAAGTAGTCGGACTGGCCGTCGCGACCGGCCTCGCGGCGGATCGAGATCTCGGCGTACTTCGCGTACTCGCCGCCGATGCGTCCGGCGCTGTTGTCGAACACGAGCTCGACCGACGCCTTGCCCACCGGCTTGCGCGAGTTCGAGCCGTTGAAGATGACGTCCGCCATCGAGTCGCCGCGCAGATGCTTCGCGGACATCTCGCCCATCACCCAGCGCACCGCGTCGATGATGTTCGACTTGCCGCAGCCGTTGGGACCGACGATGCCGATCAGGTTGCCGTTGATGGGGATGGTGGTGGGGTCGACGAAGGACTTGAACCCGGCGAGCCGGATCGCTTTTAGCCGCATCGGTCTGGACGCCTGCGTGCTCTCTGCTGAAATTGGCGCGATTCTATCCAAGGACGCCGCGCTTTCCTACGCGCGCGGCGCCGCCGCCGGGCGGGCGCGCGCGATTATATCACCCGCCCTTCCGGGCCTCGGCCGCGCTCGTCCGGCGCCTGCCGGCGCGCGCCGCGCCGCGGCCGCCGGAAACGAGGTGATACAATCGCGCCTAACCCACTCGTCGACGCGCCGATGCCCAGTTCGCCCAGCAAGACGCTCGAGACCTTCCCCAATCCCGAGCCCGGCCGGGATTACCTGATCGAAATCGAAACGCCCGAGTTCACCTGCTTGTGCCCGAAGACCGGGCAGCCCGATTTCGCCACCCTGCACCTCGAGTACGTACCCGACCGGCTGTGCGTCGAGCTCAAATCGCTCAAGCTCTACATCTGGTCGTTCCGCAACGAAGGCCACTTTCACGAGAAAGTCACGAACATCATCCTGGACGACCTGGTGCGGGCGCTCGACCCTCGCTACATCCGGCTGCGCGCCGAGTTCAACGTTCGCGGCGGCCTGTACACGACGGTGACCGCCGAACATCGCAAGCCGGACTGGAACGCGCCTCCGCCGCCGCCGGCCGGGATGTCGCGCGTCCGCCAGAGCGCACGCGAGGCGCAGCCGGGTGCGCCATCGGGGAGCCCGGCCGCTGCCGCGGCGGCCGCAACCAGCGAAGCAAGCGATCCCGCCATCCCGCACGGCGCAGCGGCGGCGCCGGGGGACTCTGCACCGGCCGCGCGCGCACCCGCCGCGCGGCCGGAGCGCTTTCGTATGCTGCAGCGCGGCCGCGGCGCCGCGGCCGCTGCCGCCGCCGAAATGCCGCCCGCGCCGGCGGCGGCGCCGCGCGATATCTATATCGGTATCGACGTCGGAACGACTGGCTGCCGCGCGCTCGCGATCAACGCCGCAGAAAAGATCCTCGGGCATGCGGAAGCACCGCTGCCTGCGCCGGTCCGCCGGGACGCCGAAGTCACCCAGGACCCGGCCGACTGGTGGAAAGCGGCCGCAGCCGCCCTGCGCCAGCTCCTCGCGCAGATCGATACGCCCCGCATACGCCGAATCGCCGTCGCCGGAACCTCGGGCACGCTGCTCCTCGTAGACAAGAAGGGAACGCCGGTGACGCCGGGCCTCATGTACAACGACGCGCGCGCACAGGCGGAAGCCGCGCGCATCGCCGAAGCGGCGGGCGACCAGAGCGCCGCGCTCGGCCCGGGAAGCAGCCTCGCGAAGCTGCTGTGGCTGCAGGCGAGAAAGATCGATGCCCGCGCGGCGCACGCGCTGCACCCCGCGGACTGGATCGCCGGCCGCCTCATGGGCAAGTACGGGCACAGCGACTACCACAACTGCTTGAAGCTCGGCTACGACGCGGCGCGGCAGGCGTGGCCGGATTGGTTCGGTGCACTTCGGGTCCCCGGCGGGCTCCTGCCGCAAGTGCACGCGCCCGGCGACGTGCTCGGGCGGATCGGCCCGGAAACGGCGCAGCTCTTCGGACTGCCGCCGGACACCGAGGTCGCCGCCGGCACGACCGATGGCGTTGCCGCGTTCCTGGCGACGGGCGCCTCCGAGCCGGGCCACGGGGTCACCGTTCTCGGCAGCACGATTGTGCTCAGAGTGCTCGCCGAGAAGCCGATCGCATCGGCGGCGAACGGCGCCTACAGCCATCGCCTGGGGCGCTACTGGCTCGCGGGCGGCGCCTCGAACAGCGGCGGGAACGTGCTCGCGCAGTACTTCACGCTCGAGCAGCTGCGCGAGATGACGCCGCTGCTCGATCCGGATACGCCGACGCGGCTCAACTACTACCCGCTCATCGACATCGGCGAGCGCTTTCCGGTCAACGATCCGAACCGGCCGCCGAAGCTCGAGCCATTGCCGGGCGACAGTCTCGTGTTCCTGCAGGGCATGCTCGAAGGCATGGCCCGCATTGAAGCAGAAGGTTATGCCGTCCTGACGGAGCTCGGCACACCGCCCCTGCGCGCGGTCTGGACGACCGGCAGCGGCAGTCAGAACCCCGCCTGGACGCGTATCCGGGCCCGCACCCTCGGCGTGCCGCTCAGAGCACCCCGATCCCAGCACCCGGCGTTCGGTGCCGCGCTCATCGCCGCCGGCGTCGTCGGGAAGGTATACGCCTGAGACCCCGCGGCGCCCTCAATCCGCCTCGTGCGGGTCCGCGCCCGCTCCCTCCAACCCCGCCGCCCGCTCTACGATCCGGCACTCGGCCCCATAGCCTGCCGGCAGCTCGAGCCGCCCGCACAGCGCCGCGAGCCGCGTGCGCGTACCGGCGCTCCCCCAGCGCGCGGTGATATCGACGGCCGGGAGCCCGTTCAGGCGCAGTCGCTCGCGCGGCTCCTCGACCCGCTCGACCAGCCCGACATCACGCATGTACAGCGCCGGGCGCCGTTGGCGTTCGCCGCGCAGCAGGAGACGCTCGAAGGAATCGCCGGCCGCTCCGGCGGGGAGCTGCAGCCGTAGCGGCAGCACCTCGTCCGCGCTCGCTGCCTCCCCTACCACGAGCCCGGTGGTGGCGACGGCGAACGCGCGTCCGACCTCAGCCGTCGTAAGCCCCGCGCCGTCCAGGCGTGCGGCGTCGACGTGCAGTCGCCACTGCTCCTCGGGCTCGTGCGACGCACGGACGTCGTCGACGTGCCCGATGGCATGCACGGCCGGTAGCGTCGCGTCTGCGATACTGGCGAGCCGCGTCGCGTCCGAACCGTACAGGCGCAGCCGCCAGTCGCCTTGCTGCCCGGAGGGTTGAATGATCGCATGCGCCGCGTAGACCGCCGCCGCGCAAGCCGCGAGCAGCGGCAGGAGCGCGACGATCAGGCGCGCTGGACGCGACTTCGCGCGGCGCACGGCGTTCGGCTCGCCGCGGGCCCACGGAAGCATCAGCCAGCGAACCAGCGCGCCGGCGGCGAGCGCAAGATTGAACGCCATTGCGCCGCGGGCGCCGATTTCGAGCGCCCAGCCGGCGCCGAGACAGAACAATGCCGCACCCGCAACTGCCGCCCAGGCGCCGCCCGAACCGCGCACGATGCTCGCCGCAGCGAATGGAACGAGTGCGAGCACGATTCCGGCCGCAGCCGCCCGATCGAGCACAACGCCGAAACCCCATAGCGACGCGAGCGCAGCCGGGAGCCAGACGGCGATAGCGAGCGCGCCGACGATCACGCTGCGCCGGCCCATGGCCGCCGCGGCGAGCCCGAGCAGCGCCACGCCGAGCCAGAGCAGATGGCCGGCGGCGCGGTTGCGCCATGCGCGCGCCGCCTGCTGTTCGTCGTGCAGCACGCGCACGACGACGCCGTCGGGCACTACGCCGTTCGCCCGCAGCCACGCGAGGTGCGCCCGCGCGCGCTCCGCCACCTGCTGCGCCTCCACACCCGAGCGCGCGCGCACGACGGCGCGCAGCGCCGGCGCCCCGCCGATCCGCAGCGGCATCGCCTGCGGGCGCGCTTCCACCGTCACGCGCGCGATTTCGCCGAGCGGGATCGGCTCCCCGCTGGGCAACCGCACGGCGCGCGCGGCGATGGCTTGCGCTTCCGCGGGAAGCGCCGTGGTCTCGCCCTTGGCTCGGCGGCGCGCGCGAATCTGCTCGTTTCCGCGCAACGATTCGATGACATCCTCGAAGCCGAGCCCCAAGGCCGCGAGCCGGCGCGAGTCGGGCTCGATGCGGATTTCGCGCACGGGCGAACCTTCGAGCGCCACCGCCGACACGGCGTCGAGCTCGCGCAGCGGTTCGAGCAGGATGTGCCGCACCCAGTCGAGGACCTCGGGCGAAATCGCGGGAGCGGCGACGGCGTAGACGATGGCGGGCGGCTGCGCCGGCGCGGAGGGTGTAACGATCGGCCGCGCCATTCCGGACGGCAGTTCCGGGAGGGCCGCAATGATCCGGCGCTCGATCTCCCCGATCGCGGCGTCGCGCGCCTCGGGGCTGTCGAAGTACAGCGTGATACGCGCGCGGCCGGGAACGCTTCGCGCCTCACGCGCGCGCACGTCCGCGGCCTCGAGGATCCGTTCCAGCGGCTGCGTGACGGCGGCATCGATGAACGCCGCATCGAAGCCGTCGAGGACCGCATCGATGTGCAGAGCGAATTCGTGAACGGAAGCCGCGCGCTCGACGGGGACCCGCGCGGCGAGCACGCTGCCGAGAACCGCCACCACGAGGAGCAGCACGGACGCGGCCGCCGGGTGCCGCGCCGGCCATTGTGCGAAGCGCCGCGGTGTCCGAGCCGGCCGCGCAGTTACGACGGGAGGCGCGTCAATAGGGGTTCGAGTTCGGTCAGTGCGCGCCGATAGACGTCGCGCTTGAAAGCGATGATCTCATCGACCGCGCACCAGTAATCGATCCAGCGCCAGCGGTCGAACTCCGGCTTGCTCGCGCGGTCGAGACAGACGTCGGCGTCGCAACCGAGCAGCCGCAGCAGGAACCAGATCTGCTTCTGACCGCGGAAGCCGCGGGGCCCGCTGCGCCGCAGGTAGTCCTCGGGGATGTCGTAGTGCAGCCAGTCGCGCGTGCGGCCCAACACCTTCACCTGCTCGGGATACAGCCCGACCTCTTCGTACAGCTCCCGGAACAGCGCTTGTTCCGCCGTCTCGTGCGCCTTGATCCCGCCCTGCGGAAACTGCCAGCCGTCGCGCCCGGCCCGCCGCGCCCAGAGCACCCGGTTCTCCGCGTTGCAGAGAACGATGCCAACGTTGGGGCGGTAACCGTGTTCGTCTATCATGGCTGCTCCGTCGCCGGAACCACTGGCATAATACCTATAGTAGCCGCGCTTTTTCCATAAAGCCCCTTTTCGTTCCACCCCGCATGGCCCTCGCGCTCTTCGACCTCGATTACACGCTGCTCGCCGGTGACAGCGACCATGCCTGGGGCGAGTTCCTCGTCGAGCAGGGACTCGTCGACGGACCCGCTTACCGCGCGACGAACGATCGCTACTTCGCACAGTACCAGGCCGGTACGCTCGACATCCGTGAATTCCTCGCGTTCGCACTCGAACCGCTCGCGCGCCTCGATCGCGCCACGCTCGATGCGCTGCACGCCGAGTTCCTCGAGCGTTGCATTCGGCCGATGATCGCGCCCGGCGCCCCGGCGCTGCTCGAGAAGCACCGCGCCCGCGGCGACACGCTCGTCATCATCACCTCGACCAACCGCTTCATCACCGCGCCAATCGCGCGCCTGCTCGGCGTCAAGCATCTGATCGCGACCGACCCGGAGGAAGCGGACGGCCGCTATACCGGGCGCGTCGCCGGGACGCCCTGCTTCCGGGAAGGCAAAGTCGTGCGGCTGCGCGAGTGGATGCGCGCGCATCAGGCGACCCTCGCCGGGAGCTGGTGCTACAGCGACTCACACAACGACCTCCCGCTCCTCGAGCTGGCGGAAAACCCGGTCGCCGTCGATCCCGACGCGATACTGCGCGCGGAGGCGCAGCGGCGCGGCTGGCCGATCATCAGTCTGCGCTAGCGGCACGCGAGCGCGGGCACCGTGCACCCCCCTTTGTAGCGGCTGCCAGCTCGTGTGTTTATACTTGCCGCGCCAACGGCGGCCGGTCGATCACACCTAAAATATAGATGGCAGCCTACCCCTCGCGGGCGCGCATGCGAATGTCCTCGGCCCTCTACTTCTTCCTGGGCCGCCGGCCGTTCGCCAGCACGCTGCGGGCCCGCTTTACCGCTGCGCTCGCCCTCGTACTGCTGCTCGGCGCCGGCCTGGTGCTCCTGGTCCTCGCCCGGCAAAGCGCGCTCGCACATCTTGCCGCACAGGAAACGATCGGGCGAAGCCTCATCGGAGCGCTGGCACTCGGGGTCCAGGCGGCAGAGCGCGCCGACGCCGCAATCGGGCTCGACGGCTTCGTGAGCCGCCTCGCCGCCGACCCCGCCGTCGCCGCCGTGCGACTGGAAGACGCCCGCGGTTTCAGGCTCTACGAGTACGCGCACGCCGACGAGAATCCCTCCTGGCGCACGGCGCTCCTCGCGCCCGAGACCCGCCTCCCGCGGGAGCTCAGCGCGACCCTCGACGTACGCGGCGCACCGGCGCGACTGGTGCTGACGCTCGCCGACGCGCCGCTCAATGCCGCACTCGACGCGGTGCTCGCGCGCGGCGCCGCCGTTGCCGCTGCGCTCGTGCTGCTCGCGTTGCTGCTCGCCTACGGCCTGCTCGCCCGGTTCACCGCGCCGCTCAAGCCGCTCGCGCAGTGGGTGCGCGAGTTCGCGCGCGGCAACTGGAAGCCCGGCGTGCAGCTCATCCCGTCGGGCAGCCGCGAGATCCAGGAGCTCAACCAGGCCGTTGCCGACGGCTCCGCGGCGCTGCGCCACTACATCAGCCGCCTTTCCGAGGCGCGCGAACTGCTCGAGCACAACGAGAATCAGCTGCGCAAGCTGATCGACAGCGTGCACGAAATCCTGTTCGAGCTCGACGCCGAGGGCCGATTGGTGTTCCTCAACCCTGCGTGGGAGCGCCTCACGGGGTTCCGGATCGACGATGCCCTCGGCCGGCCTTTCGCCGAGTTCCTGGCGGACGACGAGGCCGCGCGCGACTTCGCACCGGAGCGGCTCGCCGGCCTGCACGCGAAGAACCGTGAGGTCTCGCTGCGCGCGGCCAACGGCAAGCGCCTGTGGGTGAGCCTGGACGCGGACGCGCAGCACGACAGCGCCGGCAACCTGACGGGCGTGATCGGCACGTTCGGCGACATTACGAGGAGCGTCGAACTGAACCGCCTGCTCACGCGCTACCAGGACGAGCTCTACAACATGTCCGTGACCGACCCGCTCACGGGGCTCTACAACCGCCGGCACTTCGACACGCAGCTCGAGGTCATCCTCTCGGACCACCTCGCGCGCAATCGCCCGGTGTGCCTGCTGCTCATCGACCTCGACGGGTTCAAATTCATCAACGATACCTACGGACACCCGTTCGGCGACGAAGTGCTGCGCACGACGGCACAGCTCCTGAAGCGGCTGGTGCGGCGCAACGACTACATCGCGCGGCTCGCCGGCGACGAGTTCGCCATGGTGCTCAAGAACACCACGCTCGAGAACGCGCGCAAGATCGCCCAGAAGCTGCATCTCGAGATCAGCCGCACGCGCGTGCCGCTGCCGGTCGGCAGCATACAGCTGCAGTCGTCGATCGGCGTGGCGGAGGCACCCACGCACGGCCGCAAGGCGCAGGAGCTCGTGAGCGCGGCGGACGTGGCGCTCTACCACAGCAAGCGCCGCGGACGGAACCGGATCGAAGTGCTGTCGCCCGACGTCAGTCAGGCCATGATGTCGATCTTCAGCCAGGGCTTCCGGCTGCGCAACGCCCTCGAACGGGGCAACATCTATCCCGCCTTGCAGCCCATCTGCCGCATCGCGACCGGCGAGCCCATCGCCTACGAAGTGCTGGCGCGGATGCGCATCGACGGCGCGGTGGTGCGGGCGCAGGAGTTCATCACCGTGGCCGAGGAGCTCGGGCTGACCCGCGAAGTGGATTTGCACATCATCCGCACCGCGCTCGCCATCACGCCGCCCGAGCAGGCGCTGTTCCTGAACGTGGACCTGTCCTCGTTCAACGACCCGGAGTTCGTGCAGGATCTCAGCGCGCTGCTGCGCCCGGCTTGCGAGGCCGGCCGGACGCTCACGATCGAGATCACCGAGCGCGAATCGATTCCGATCAGCGACACGCTCCGCCGCGACATCCAGGCGCTGCGCGAGTTCGGCTGCAAGCTCGCTCTGGACGATTTCGGCAGCGGGTACTCCACCTACAACTTCCTCAACCAGTTCCGTCCGGATTTCCTGAAGATCGAAGGATCGTTCGTGCGCGGGATGCTCGAGAACGAATCGGACCGCAAGATCGTCGAGCACATCCACGAGCTCGCGCGCGCCTTCGGCATGGAGACCATCGCCGAGAGCGTCGAGAACGAAACGACGCAGCGGGCGCTGCGCGCGATCGGCATCCCCAACGCGCAGGGCCTGCTGTACGGCGAACCCCGCTTGTGCGCCTGAATACGCCGCACTTCGGATTCCCGTTGCGTTTCGCCTGCGGCTGACGAAGAACCGCGCCAGTCGCCGGGTTTGCCCCGACAGGCAGTTGTTATTTTCGTCGCTTTTC
>DASVBY010000048.1:0-31665 GCA_036381895.1 Burkholderiales bacterium
GCGAGCTGTCGTGCGCTGGATGCCACGACTCGACACCCAGCTCGGCCGCGAGCGCCTGCGCCTTCGCGCGGCCGCCGATCGCCTCGACGAGCGCGAGCACGGCCGGCACCGATGCCGTAATGCCTGTGGTCGTGGCGACACCGCGGTCGACGACGTAGCGCTGGTGCGGCACGTAGATCGCGCCCGGATGGCGCGCGAGCACTTCGTCCCGGAAGTACCAGTGCGTCGTGAAGCGCCTTCCGTCGAGGAGGCCGGCACGGCCCACGACCAGCGCGCCGGCGCAAACGCTCACGATGCGCGCGCCCTTGTCGGCCTGCTGCCGCAGCCAGGCGTTAATCGCCGGATCGTCGTCGCGCTCGTAGAGCATGGCCGGCACGATCACGTAATCGGCGCCCGCGGGATACTCCCGGTCGAAGCCGGCGAGATCCTGCGCAACCTCGACCTCGAGCGCCGGGTAGAGCGTGACGCGCCCGCGTCGAGGCGCCACCGCGTGCACGTCGGCGACGCCGGCACGCTGCAGCACCGCGTGCGTCAGCAGGAAGTCGGTCGTCTCGGTGGCTTCGTTCCGCGCCAACACCGCGATCACGGGCTTTTCCGGTCCGCGCGGCCTCATGGCCGCGACGAACGCCCGCAGCTGACGTTCGTTGGTTGCTGCGTCGACCGCGGCGGGCGGGTCCGCCCGGCCGGGGCAGGCCGCGAGCGCGAGGAGCGCCGCAGTCGCCGCAACTAATGCGCGCCAAGTAGCGCGGATCAACGGCGGGCGGGTGTTCAGGGGCACCTCTCTATCCGGTAGGATCGCATCAGTGACTAGTGGCCGCTGCACGGCGAGTCCTCGCTGACCAAGATCCCGCAAGCCTACGTATGCCCTCCCCGCCTCGCCATGACGAAGAAGCCGCGATTTCTGCCAGAGACATCGTGCTGGTCGCGTTCGAAGGCGCCGAGGCGGTCGACGTCGCCGGGCCGGCGAGCGTCTTCAGCAAGGCCGAGCAAATCTGTCCCGGCACTTACCGGCTGCACATCGCGTCGCCCGAAGGCGGCACGGTGACGACGAACGCCGGCCTCGCCATCGCCGGCACGCGGAAGCTTCGGCAGCTGCCTTCCGAGATCGACACGCTGATCGTCGCCGGCGGCGACGAAGCACCGCTGCGTACGGCGATCCTCGAGCACGGCGTGCGCGCCTGGCTCGCCGAGGTCGCGGCGCGCACGCGCCGCATCGCGAGCGTCTGCTCCGGCGCGTTCGCGCTCGCCGCCGCGGGACTGCTCGACGGCCGGCAGGCGACGACCCATTGGCGCGCGGTCGATCTGCTCCAGAAGATCCGCCCGCAGGCGCGCGTGCAGCGCGATCGCATCTACGTCCGCGACGATCGGATCTGGACCTCGGCCGGCGTCGTGACCAGCATCGAGCTCGCGCTCGCGCTGGTCGAAGACGACCTCGGCCATGCCGTCGCGATGGACATCGCGCGCACGCTGGCGCTGCCGATGCTGCGCGGCGGCGAGCAGCCGCAGCTGAGCCAGACGCTCGCGGCACAGAGCGCCGCGAGCGTCAGGCTGCGCGAGCTCGTCGCGTGGATCGACACGCACTTGCAGCAGGACCTTTCGGTCGAAGCGCTGGCGGAGCGCGTACGCATGAGCCCGCGCCACTTCGCACGCGCCTTCGCGGCGGAGACGGGCTCGACTCCCGCCCGCTTCGTCGAGCGGGCGCGCGCGGCGGCCGCGGCCGCGCTGCTCCGGCGCACGCGCTGGACGCTCGAGCGCATCGCGGCGCGCAGCGGCTTCCGTTCCGTGGACGCGCTGCAGCGCGCGTTCGCGCGCCAGTACGGGATCACGCCGCACGCTTACCGCAAGAGCGAAGCGCTGCGGCCGTGAGGCGCGGCGCCGCACGCGCCGACCGTCGGCAGGGGGCATGGGCCACAATTGGCAGCTGAACGAGGAGTCCGCGCCGGTCTTCGTGCCTCCCGGGCAAGTACTCCGGGAGCATTCGAAGTAGAATCGCACACCATGCCCATGCCGCAGCACCGCGGAGCGCCTCCCCGCCACGTCAGTCTGGTGGCGCTGCCCGACACCGTCGTCTCGACGCTGTTCGGCATCTACGACGTCTTGAACGCGTTCGCGCTGATGGGCACATCGGGCGGGCGCCCGTTCCAGGTCGAGATCGTCGGCGAAACAGAAGGTCCGGTGACGCTCGCGAGCGGCGTGCCGGTGGACGTAACGCGCGCGATCGACGCTGTCGAGACGACCGATGTCGTGATCGTGCCCTCGATCGTGCTGCGCGAGCACGGCTGGCGCAAGGGCCGGTATCCCCGGCTCGTGCGCTGGGTGCAGCGCATGTACGACCGGGGCGCCGTGCTGTGCTCGGCCTGCTCGGGCATCTTTCTCCTGGCGGAAACCGGACTCTACGACGGCAAGGACGCGACCGTGCACTACGGCTACGCGCGTGCGTTCTCGGCCGCGTACCCGGAAGTGCGCATCCATCCGGAGCGGGTGCTGGTCATCGCCGGCCGGCGCGAAGAGCTCGTCTGCTCGGGCGCCTCGACGACCTGGCACGACCTAGTGCTCTATCTCATCGCGCGTTACTGCGGCGCCACCGACGCGCAGCAAGTCGCGCGCATGTTCGCGCTGCAGTGGCATCAGGACGGGCTCGCCCCCTTCATCGTCTTCGAGGGCCGCACCGACCACGGCGACGGCGAGATCCAGAGCGCGCAGCAGTGGCTGAGCACGCATTTCTCGGTCGCAAACCCGGTTGTGGAGATGATCAAGCGCTCGCGACTCGCCGAGCGCACGTTCAAGCGGCGTTTCGTGGCCGCGACCGGGCTCACGCCGATCGCGTACGTGCAGCGCCTGCGCATCGAGGACGCCAAGCGCCGGCTCGAGCGGACCGATGCCTCGGTCGACGAGATCAGCTGGCAGGTGGGCTACGAGGACCCGGCGTTCTTCCGCCGCCTGTTCCGGCGCACGACCGGCCTCTCCCCGAGCGCTTATCGCAAGCGCTTTCGCATCCCGGAGTTCGCGCGGCTCTGAGCGTCCTTTCGGCCGGCGCCGCGCCCGGTCCTGCGCGCTGCCGAGCGTGCGCCTTCGTGGGGAAATGGCCGATTCGGACCGCTTACGGCCGGTTGCGCTCTCGTTTCACTTCCCGCCACGCCGCATCGTAGAGGCCCTGCAGGCCGGCTCGTCGTTCGCGCGCGATGCGCTTGCCGGCATGCGGCTCGCAGCGGCCGGCGCTCCAGTCGTTCTCGGCGTGTTATCGATCGGCGCCGGTTGGAGGCCTGATTTTGGCTTACTTTGGGCGAAAGCACTTCGCTCATCACCAGCTTCGGAGATTGCTTATGCCTCGAACCACCTACACGCAACCGGCGAGCGAGCCGAACGCCTCATTTCGGCGATATACGACCTGGGCGGAATCGGTTACGTCGCCTTGTGCAGCGGCCAGGACGTCCTGCTGCGCCCCGCCCCCGGGCCCCGCACCACGACCACGGAGGAGTCGAATTTCTACGAGGAGCTGCTGGTCAACCCGACGCTGCTCAAGCTCGCCTCTCAGCGCGCCAATCTCGACTGCGAGGGGCTCCGGTACACCGCGATCGGGTACGGCAAGTTCGTCGAGCTGATCATGCTCATGAAGGGCGGACACGTTTCGATCGGCGTCTCGCGCAAGGCCGATGCCGGTGGGATCGCAGCGCGGGTGCAGGCGCTGCTCGAAGCCCATGGCCAGGCCTGGGAACCGCCGACGCCATGGCTGCTCGCCTGAGGTGCGGCAGGCGAGCCGCTCGGTCGGCGTCAGAAATCCACCTCGATGCTCAGCTTGAGCGTGTGATCCGGCGTGTTCCTGTTGAGCCCTTCGAGCAATCCGAGCCCGATCGTCAGTTCGGCGTCCGACCCACGACCGAGCCCCGTCGTGTAGTACAGCACCGGCCCCAGCCGATGCTGGTTGAAGTCCCCGAACCGCTGCGCCGCTTCCGAGCGGTGGCCGGTGTCGCCCAGACGCTCGATCGTCCCGTAGCCTTCCAGCGCGAGCGCCCAGCGCCCGGAGAACGTGTACCGGAGCTGCGTGGCGTAGGCGAAGTCCCACTTGTCATCGAACCGCTCGCCCTCCTCCGCTTCGCCGCCGAAGGCGCGCGCGAACATCGGAATCGCCGCCGCGAACCAGCGCCCCGCGCGGTACTCGATGATCGTTCCCAGGATGAGCCGGCTCGCCTCGTCCTGCTCCACCGGCTGCTCGACCTCGACGACCACGCCGAGGCCGGCGCCGTCCGCATCGCGGGGCACGAGCACGACGATGAGCTCGGCGCCGAGTTCCTCGAGCCGCATACTTTCGAAGTCGTTCGCCCGATCGATGGTTTCCGGTTCGTCGACGCGCTCCTTCTCGAACTCGACGCCGATGCGGCTCTTGAGCCTGCGGGTGAAGCCGATCTCGAGCTCGAGCGCATGCCGCGCGCGGATCACCGTGTTCTCATCGAACACGATGCCCTCCGGCCCCACGGCGCTTCGCCGCCGCGGCTGCCCCCACGACCAGGCGTTCTGGCTCTGGAACTCGAACTGACCCCGAGCGCTCTCCAGGGTCTTGAGCTCGAACTGCCCGATGGCCGGCTCCGCGCGCGCGAGCGACGCAAGAAACGGCGCCGCCATCAGAATCAGCGCCGTAAAGCCTACGGGCCGCGGGCGCAGCCCGCGTACCGTCTTGCACATGCCCTGTCTCCCCTTCTCGATCCGCGCGAGCCGCCGTCGTGCGGCGAGGCGCAGAGTGACCGATCGCGCCGCTCCCTCGGCGCTTCCGAACCGACTGCGGGTGCTGCGCCGCGAGCGGGCGGCGCGAGACCTGCAGCCCCAGAAAGACCAATGGAATTCGCGGCTGAGGCTTCCGAACGGATTGTCCGCCGAAACGATACGATTTGCAGCGCGCTTCGACCGCGAAAAAGCCTGCGCCCACGGCGCTACCTCGATATCAATGGCTTTGCGGTCATCGAAGGAGACAGAGCCTGAGCTGCGGTGGCTTGCCCTCGCGGCTCTCTGCCCTGGTGTGCGCCGCCCAGCCGAAAGAAAAACACGACGAACCGCACCTCAAGAAGACCCGATGCCGAGCGAAACCGATCTGCGTCACCTGCAACGCTGCCTCGAGCTCGCGGCCGAGGCCCTCGAAGCCGGCGATGAGCCGTTCGGTTCCGTGCTCGTGGCGGCGAACGGACGCGTGCTGAAGGAGGAGCGCAACCGCGTCGCCACGGTCGACCGGACCCGCCACCCGGAGCTCGAGCTCGCGCGTTGGGCGGCCGCGAACCTGACCGCGGAGGAGCGTGCGGCCGCCACCGTCTATACCTCGGGCGAGCACTGCCCGATGTGTGCTGCCGCGCACGGCTGGGCGGGTCTCGGCCGCATCGTCTATGCCAGTTCGTCGGCGCAGCTGGCCGAATGGCTGGCGGAGCTGGGCGCTCCCACACCCCCCGTGAGACCTTTGCGAATCCAGGACGTCCTTCCGGGCGCCGTAGTCGAAGGGCCGGTACCCGAGCTGGCGGCCCAGGTGCGCGCCCTGCACCGTCGATTCCACGGCGAGGATCCCCGTCCGTGAATCCTGCCGGCCGGCCGCATGCGCGTTGCGCCGCGTTCCGCGCGGCGTCAATATTGTCGCCGCTCGAACGGCGCTGAGCGGCGACACCACCGGATGTTGTTTCGCGGCGCGCGCTGAGCCCGACCAGAACGCGGCCATCGCACCGCGGGGGCACGCTCGGCGATGCTCACACAGGGCCGAGCGCTAGTCGATCGACGCTGGACATGACCGGGCGATTGACTCTCCAGGATGCCGGACATCCGCCACGCGAGCCTTCCGCGAGGCTCGGGTTCGGACGCTACGTGCTCGATCTGCCGCGCGGCAGCCTCGTGCGCGACGGCCGTGAGATCGCGCTGCGGCGCGAAAACCTTTGCGGTTTTGCGATACCTCGTCGAGAACGCCGGCCGGCTCGTCTCGAAGGACGAGCTCTTCGCTGCGGTCTGGCCGAACCTCGCTGGCCGGCCACGGCAACGTGCTCTTGTGGTTGGGACGCCCCGCCGCCGCGATCGAGGCGCTCGAGCAGGCGCAGCGCCTCGATCCCGACCTCGATGTGGTGGACCGCTTTGCGCTCGCGCTCGCCTATTACCTCGAGGGCCGATACGAAGCGGCGGCGGAGCACACGGCGCTCAATCTGCGCCAGATCGCCGGCGCGAGCTCGAGCCGCGTGCTGCTCGCGGCCGCGTACGCACAGATGAATCGCTCCGCCGAGGCGGCGGAGGTGGTGCGCGCGATTCGCGTTCGCCTTGGCGATATTGCGCTCGAGATCCTGACGGAACCGTTTCGGCCCTTCCGGCCCCCCGAACAGGTACAGCTTCCCGTCGCTGAATAGCCAGTACTCGGGGTTCGCCTCATAGACGATCCCGCGGCTCAAGGAAACGGCGCACAGTCCGGCGAACTGCGGCGCATAACGCGCCGGATCCGCCCGGAAGAGCTCCCGGTGCTCGGGACGCGCGAAGCGGTAGCGCCGCTCGTCCCATGCGTATTCGATGCCCTCGACTCCGGGGACGGCGCTCCCGAGCGTGAAGTACGCCACCGGGTCGTAGCCTTTGATCGCGAGCGGCAGGTCTTCGTCGGCGGGCGATGGCACCGACGCTGCCCGACAACGGCGTCTGGGAGGTCGTGAGCGCCACCGGCAAACTCAAGGGATTGCAGGGCGCCGGCACGCTGCACCTAAAGCCCGTCTCCGCGACCGGGCGCAAGTTCATCCTCGAAGGGGAGCTCGGTTCCGCGAAGGAAGCGGCGAAGTAGCAATACGCGGCCATCAGGACGGCCGCGGCCCGCCGCGGCCGTCCGCGCTCCCGCCTCGGCGATACGGTTGCGCCGTCAGCGCGCTGTCGCGCGCGCACGCCGTACCGCGAGCAGCCGGTCGATCGCGCGGATCGTGCATTTCTTGCCCTCCTTTTCGGCATCGCTCGACGCCGCCGCCTTCTTTACGAGAAAGAGCGCGTAGATGTCGCGCAGCCCGCGCAGATCAGCGGTCGCGACGCTGATGCCCTGCACCGTTCGAGTCCGCTCTTCGATCTCGGGATTCTCGGGGAGGTACGAGAGCTCGATCGGGATATCGAGCGGCCCGCGCAGCGCGACCTGGAAGCAGGGCTCGCCGTTGAGACCGATCCAGTCCACGCGCCGCTGGACGCGGTATTTCCGCTCGCGCACGAGAAGTGCCGCCGCCCGGTTGGTGTCCTCAATGCTCGGAAAAACGAGATCGATGTCCCCGTGCCGCTTGATGAAGCGGTCAGTCTGCAGTGAAACGGCGAGCGATCCGAACAGGCATGCGCGCACGCCGCGCTCGTTGAACAGCCGGAAGATCGCGAGCACTTCCTGCCGCAGCAGCCGGTTGCGCTCGGTGCGCGCGAGCAGCCAGCGGCGGAGGATGCCGAGCGAGCGGCGGCGAAAGAGGATCGCAGGATTCGCCAGCGCCGCCTTGAGCAGATGCATCGCTGCGAGGCGGTGATAGCCCGTCAGGTCGCATCTCCATGCCGCGGCGAGACGCAGCCGCCGGAGCACCCGATCGCCGGCGGCGCGCGCACGGCGGGCGCCGGGCGGCAGCTGCGCGTTGACCAGCCGCACCAGCGCGATCTCGTCCAGAACCTCGGCCCGGCGGGCGAGATCGAAGAGCTCGCGTTCGTAGGTCTCCGGATCGCGGAGGCACTCGAGGACGCGGGCGATCTCCGCCCGCAGCCGCTCGCCGCCCCGCGGGTCACGATAGATGAGCACCTCAGCACAGCGGCTCTCCAGCCCGATCCGATCGGGTGCGCGCGGGCGACCGCGGCCGTGATCCGGCCAGCCCATCGCACCCGCGCGGCTCTCCGCGCGGGCGCGCAGCCGGCCGCTGTTCGTACTGATGCGCGGTTTCGAATCCATGTCTTCCGCGACGTCGTGCGGTCCGCGCGCCGGCGGTCCTTCGTCGGTCGCGCGTCACGGTGAGCCGTCTCTTCAGCCTCGAAACGCGCTGCACACGCGGGTGGAGAGGGCGCTATTTAGGGGAAGCGGAGTCGGACTTACAAGAGAAGCGGCGTCGGGATTCGCCGGCAAGATGTCCGCCTCAGGAAACGCCTTAAAGGAAAGTACGACTCCGGAACGCAGGCCGTCGCCAGGCGGCAACAGCGTTGTTCGTGCTCTACCGAAGCGTCGCCGCGATGCGACGGATTTCCTCCGGCGTTCGCTCGCCCGCGAGCGCGGTTCCGGGTATCAGGTGTTTGCCCATCTCGAGACCGCCGATCGGCACGGGCTCGTAGCCGATGTCGCGTATCAGGCGCGAGGCGACCGCGATCGCTTCGCTGTCGTCGCCCGCGATCGGCATCCCGATGCGTCCCGGCTCGCGGTGCGCCTCGCCCATGCGGGCGGCGCCGATGGCGTTGAAGGCGCGCACGATGCGCGCGCCGGGCAGGAGCTCGGCCGAGGCGAGCCCCGCTCCCTTCTCGCGCGCCCAGTTGGCGATTTCGCCGTCGCGCGAGACGAACGGGTTGCAGGTGTCGATGACGATCTTGCCCTTGATGAGGTCGGCGAGCTCCCTGCCGACGTCCGGCAGCGCCTTGTAGGGAACCGAGATCATGACGACGTCGCCGAAGGCCGCGGCTTCGCGCGGCGTGCCGACGCGCGCCTGCGGACCGAGGCGCGCGGCGAGCGCCCTGTCGTCATCGAGGTTGCGCGACGAGAACATCACCTCGTGCCCGGCCCTCACCCAGACGCTGCCGAGCGTGCTGCCGACGCGGCCCGATCCGACGATGCCGATTCGCATCTTCCCGTCGTTGCGCGCGGCGGCCCGCGCCGCGTAGGGAAGCGCGCCGAGCGCGCCGGCGGCGCCGAACGCCGCGGCGATCGCGAGAAACCTGCGGCGTGCTCCTGGGTTCGCGTCTCGTCTCATGCGCGCCCTCCTTCCGCCCATCGAGTCGACGCCAACCGTACCGCAGGAGGCGGGAATCGCGGCGGCACGGCATCGACTCGCGTAGTTTGCAGGCAACGGGCGACACTTGGAACCGCCGGCAACGCGGCTCTTCGGATGCTTGCTCGGGGCATTCCGGCGCTGTCCGGCATGCGCCCCGGAACTCCGGACTTTGCGTGCCCACCTCCCGCCGGTGCTCGGCTCGCCGACAGTCCGAGCCTGCCGTTGCACGGTGCTCACGTGGCTCGGGACGCCGCAGCATCTATACTGCCCCCGCATGAATGCTCTGCTGCAGCGTCTCTTCAACGTTCGTCGAGAAGAAGCCGTACCCGTACTGTTTGCGGTGCTGTTCTTCTTTTGCGTGCTGACCGCCCTCATGGTGCTGCGCCCCGCCCGCGAAGCGCTCGGGATGCAGCGCGGCATCGAAACCGTGCGCTGGCTGTTCATCGGCACGGCCCTGATCACGCTGCTCGTGAACCCGGTTTTCGGCTGGCTCGTGAGCCGCCTGTGGCGGCTGCAGTTCATCGCCGCGACGTATCTCTTCTTCGCCGCGAGCCTGGTTGGCTTCCATCTGGTGCTGGTGCTCGCCCCGCGCGCGGTCGGCATCACCACCGGGCAGGTGTTCTACGTCTGGTTCAGCGTCTTCAATCTGTTCGCGACCATGGTGTTCTGGGCGCTCATGGCCGACCGCTTCTCGCTCGAGCAGAGCAAGCGCTTCTTCGGACTGATCTCCGTCGGCGGCACGTGCGGAGCGATCTTCGGGCCGTCCCTCGCCTCGCTGCTGGCCCGGCCGCTCGGCACGCCCGCCCTGCTGCTCGTCTCCGCAGGTTTCCTGCTGCTCGCGCTGACCTTCGCGTGGGCCACCAGCCGCACCCGCACGGATTCCGGCCGCGAGCGGGCGCACGGCACGGCGCCGGGAGCGCTGAAGCCGCAGGAACGGGAGCGCATCGGCGGCAGCGCCTGGGAAGGATTGCGCGCGGTGTTCCGCTCGCGCTACCTGCTCGGCATCGCCGCCTACGTGGTCATCCTCGCGGTCATGGCGACGTTCATCTACTTCACGCGCCTGCAGATGGTCGCGGCGCTCGGCGAGAACGTGGACCTGCGCACCAGCGTCTTTGCGCGCATCGACGCGATCACGCAGGTCGCGACACTCCTCCTGCAGGCCCTGGTCGCGGGGCGCGTCATGAAGCGTTTAGGCGTCGCGGCGACGCTCGCGCTGCTCCCCCTCACCGCGGTGCTCGGCGTGTTCGGCCTCGCCGTGATCGGCTCGCTCGCCGCCCTGGTCGCCTTCGAGGCCACCTTCCGCGCGGTCCAGCGCGCGCTCATGCGTCCGGCGCGCGAGACCCTGTTCACGGTGCTGAGCCGCAAGGACAAGTACAAGTCGAAGGCCTTCATCGACACGTTCGTCTACCGCGGCGGCGACGTCGCCGGCGCGCAGCTCGAGGGTCTGCTGGGGAGGCTCGGCCTGGGGCTCGCCGCGCTCGCCGGCGTCGCGGTGCCGCTGGCGCTGCTCTGGGCGGCGCTGGGCGTCTGGCTCGGCCGCGCGCAGCAGCGCATCGCCTCGACCGGCGCGCGGGCGGGCGCTACCGATTCCTATTCCGCAACGCCGATCGTGCAGAGGAGTACGAGATGATTTCGCGTCGTGCTTACCTGAAGCTCATGCTCGCCGCCGGCGCCGCAACGGCGAGCGCACCCCGGCTGCTCTCGGCGGCGGACCGGCGGCTCACACTGATCGAACGCGCCATTCCGTCCTCCGGCGAACGCCTGCCCGCCGTGGGACTGGGCAGCTCCGCCACCTTCTCCAAGGTCGCGGGCAGCGCGGGCGCCGAGGAGGCGCTCGGCGAAGTGTTGCGCGCGCTGGTCGACCGCGGCGGCAAGGTGTTCGACACGGCTCCGGCGTACGGCACTTCCGAGGAAGTCGCCGGCACCATCGCCGACCGGCTCGGCCTCACGAACCGGCTCTTCTGGGCGACCAAAGTCAACGTCGCCGGCCGCGACGACGGCAAGGCCGATCCGCGCGCGGCGCGCGCGCAGATCGAGACGTCCTTCGCGCGTGCGCGCAAGACGCCGCTCGACCTGATCCAGGTGCACAACCTCGGCGACGTGCCGACGCAGCTCGGCATCCTCAAGGAGCTGCGCGACGCCGGACGCGTGCGCTACATCGGCGTGACGACGACGTTCCCGCGCCAGTACGAGGAGCTCGAGAGAATCATGCGCCGCGAGCCGCTCGATTTCATCGGCGTCGACTATGCGATCGACAACCGAACCATGGAGAAGCGTATCTTCCCGCTCGCGCAGGAACGCGGGATCGCGGCGCTCGTCTATGCGCCCTTCGGGCGGACGCGCCTGTGGCAGCGCGTCCGCGGCCACGAGCTGCCCGCGTGGGCGTCGGAGATCGACGTCCACTCCTGGGGCCAGTACTTTCTCAAGTTCGTGCTGTCGCACCCGGCGGTTACAGCGGCGACACCCGCCACCAGCCGCGCGCGCCACATGATCGACAACATGGGGGCGGCGTACGGGCGCCTGCCCGACCGGGCGATGCGCCGGCGTATGATCGAGCACATCGAATCGCTGTGATCGGCCGGCTGACGGATGCGCGCTGCCCGGTCGGCGATTGCCTGCTGCGGCAGAAGATCGGGCGCGCTTATCGGCCGCCGGCGGCGCCTTTCAGAGACGAGCGGAGATGACAGTACGCCAGGAGGTTGAACGCATGCCGGACCATTCTCGACCGGGTTCCGGCGGGCTTGCCGTAGCGCGCCGCCGGAAGCAGGCGGCCATGAGCGGCCGCCCCCGGAGATACGATCGGGCCGACGCATGAGCGGCGTTGCCCTGCGCCCCGCCACGCCGAAGGACCTGGCGCTGCTGCGCCGCTGGGACGACGCGCCGCACGTGATCGCTGCCGACCCGAACGACGACTGGCAGTGGGAAACGGAGCTCCGGCGCACGCCGGACTGGCGGGAGCAGCTCATTGCGGAAGTCGACGGACGCCCGGTCGGCTTCGTACAGATCATCGATCCGGCGCGCGAGGACAGCCGCTACTGGGGCGAGGTCCCGCCGAACCTGCGGGCGATCGACATCTGGATCGGCGAGGCGGACTGTCTCGGCAGGGGCTACGGAACGACAATCATGGCGCTCGCCCTCGCCCGCTGCTTCGCGGATCCGGCGGTAGGCGCCGTGCTGATCGACCCGCTCGCGAGCAACGTCCGCGCGCATCGCTTCTACGAGCGTCTCGGCTTCCGGTTCATCGAGCAACGCCGCTTCGGCAGCGACGACTGTTTCGTTTATCGCCTGGAGCGGGCCGACTATGTCGACCGGGTGCGGCAGGCAACCGCGTCATCGGAGCGCCGGGACTGATTGATGCCGTCGCCCGCTCGCTCCCCGAGGACCGCCGATGCGGGCGCGCGAGCGCCCGCGAAGAAGCCTTCCCAGCGCGTCGCCGTTGGAGGCGGTACGATCGCGGCCGCCAGGCGATCCCGAGGCCGGCGCCGTTCATCCGAAGCCGGCTCGGCGCGGACCGCCGGCAATGGCCGCGGCGCAGGCCAGTTCGAAGCGTTTCGCCGTGCGAGGATGCCAGTACCCTGACCGGCATGGTCATGGCCATGACGCGCGTCGTGTTCATCGGCTACGGCCGGCTCGGCCGCAGCGCCCGCGCACCGGTCATCGAGTCATCCCGGCGCGCCGGTGGCGGCAGCGAAGCTTCGCCGCAATCTTCGCGGCATCGGGATTCGAGCTCGCCCTGTCCGACCGCTAGAATTGGCGCGCCGCACGTTGTCGGTCACTACCGAGTATCAGAAGAATGAAACGTTTGTTCGCCGCTCTGCCGCTCCTGCTGATGCTGCCGTGCCACGCGCTCGAATGGCGCGACAGCCCCGAGATCGGGCGGCTGTTCGAGCAAGCCGGCGCCGAGGGCACGTTCGTCGTGCTCGACGTCGCTCAACAACGGTTGATCGGGCACGATCGCGCACGCGCCGTGAGGCGTTTCGTCCCCGCCTCGACCTTCAAGATCCCCAACACGCTCATCGGATTGACCGTCGGCGCCGTAGGGGACGTCGACGAGGTCCTGCCGTACGGCGGCAAGCCGCAGCCGGTCAAGGACTGGGAGCGGGACATGAGCCTGCGCGAAGCCGTACGGGTTTCGAACGTTCCGGTTTACCAGGAGCTGGCGCGGCGGATCGGCCTCGAGCGGATGCGCGACGGCGTTGCGCGGCTCGAGTACGGAAACGCGCGCATCGGCTCGATCGTCGACAGCTTCTGGCTGCGCGGTCCACTCGCGATCAGCGCCGTCGAGCAGGTGCAGTTTCTCGCGAAGCTAGCCGCAGGTGCGCTGCCGTTCCCGCGGGAAGCACAAGCGCGCGTGCGCGAGATCATCAGGCTCGAGGCGCACGAAGGCGCGGTGCTCTACGGGAAGACGGGCTGGGGGAACGGAGACCCCGGCATCGGCTGGTGGGTCGGCTGGGTCGAAAAGGACGGGCGAGCGTACCCGTTCGCCCTCAATATGGACATCCGTGACGCGTCGGATGCGGCGAAGCGGGTGGCGCTCGGCAAAGCCAGCCTGCGGGCGCTCCGCGTGTATTGAGACCGAAACCGTGCAAGTGGTCCGAGTGCTGCTCTTGCTGGCCCTGTGCCGGACTGCAGCGGCCGCTGAATTGGTGGGCTCTATCGTGCCACCGTATCCGCCGGGGACCGCGACACGGAATGCCGCGTGCATCGGCAGGCAACTCGATCCTCCGGGGAATAGTGGCTGCCGTTTCACGGTTGGGATCCTGGAGACCGCTGGAACTTACACCTGGGTCTACGCCGCCAGGCTGGATCATTATTCGGGTAAGAAGGCGTTCTTCAGGGTTACCGATGCCATCCCGTACCCTGCGGTGCCGCAGGGGTACTACCTGGCTTTCGGTTTGTGCCGGGTAAATGGCGAGAGGGACGACACTGTGATCGCCGTTGTGCGCCGCAGCGCGGAGGAGTGGCACGGAGACGCTGTTTGGGCCCAGAAAGTCGAGCTGCCGGCGGGAAAATGGAAAGTCATCGCTCCCGGCAACATCGAATGCCTGAACGAGGACGGCGACAGCTGATGCCCGACCCCGGTTTCGCCCGCGATCTTAGCCCCGCAAGTAAGTGCCTGGGCGGTATGGATAACCACGAATAAGCACGGCGCGACCGAGATGCGTTCAAACGTTCGCCCAAGCCGGCGAGATCGTTCACTGTCGAGATCTGGTTGAGAAGCGCCCGAGAGCGGCCGTCGGCCACGACTCGCGGAAACGTGAGTCGGGCTTACCCCCTGGAGCGACGCATCATCGGTTTTCACCTGGACGAAGTGCAGCACTGGGCCGCGGAGCTCGAGTGCGGCCACAACCAGCACGTGCGCCACGATGCGCCGTGGGTGAACCGGCCGTGGGTGATCACGCCGGAAGGCCGGGCGCGCATGATCGGACACGAGCTCGAGTGCGTGAAGTGCGACAGCGGCGCGCCACCGGACCGGCCGAACGACGTTCGTCTCGAGTGAGGTACGCCCACGAGGCCGGCGGTCGGGGGAAACGAGCGCGGGGTTCGGCTGCCGGTCGCCGTCAGCCGAACAGCCCGTGCAGGAACCATTGCGCGGGGGCGCGCAGATCGCGGAACACCCAGAAGCGCCGGCCGTCGGGATGGCGTGCGATGAAATAATCGCGCCGCGCCTCCGCGCCGTCCCACCAGCCGCTCTCGATACGCTCGCAGTCCGGCTCGAGCGCAAGCGGCCCTTCCCAATAGGGCCGGCCGCCGCGCACCTCGAGCGCCATCGGCTCGGGCAGCAGCCAGAGCGGCCGCCGGCCGTTGCCGGGCGCTTGCGATGAAGCGCCGGGCTCGACCGTGCGCCATGCCTGCTCCGGGCGGTGATCGGCGCGGGTCGCGAGCCCCTGCACGGCCTCGCGGCCGAGGCGCGCCTGCAACCGCTCGAGTAACTGCGCGCGGCGCTCGGCCGGAGTCTCGAACCCGGCGAAAAGATCGCCCGCCTGCGCCCCGAGCGGCGCAAACTCCGTCACCTCGAGCGCCACGTCCTCGACCGGCTCCGCGAGCAGCAGCCGCTCGAGGCGTTCGCGCACGAGGCTCGTCAGGTACCGGGGATCGCGCGACGGGGTTGCGAGCCGCAGCGTGAAGCGCGTCGCCGGAGAGCGTGCGCCGTGGAGCGCGATTTCGAGGCTCATCGCGCCGAGGCCGCGCGCGAGCAGGAAGCCCGCGAGCTCGAACAGCAGCCGGCGCAGCGGAAAGAGCAGCGCGTCGTGCATGGTCGCGGGCGCCGGCAGCGCGAGGCGCGCGCGGAAATGCTCCGGCGGGACGAAGGCCGGGCGCGGATCCGGTTTGCGTCCGAAGGCGCGGTCGAGCAGATCGAGGACGTGCGGACCCACGCGGCGGGCGATGCCGTCGCGCGGCAGGCGTACGCAATCGATGAGCGTTGCGAGCCCCAGACCCCGGAGCAGCTCCTCCTGCTTCGGCTCGAGCCCGAGGCAATCGAGCGGAAGCTCGGCGAGGGCGCGGACGAGCGCGGCGTGGTCCAGGATGCGGGCCTCGCGCCCGCAGCGCGCGAGCCAGGCGGCACCGAGCGGCGTCGGCGCAGCCGCGAGGCAGGCCGTATAGCCGAGCTCAGCCAGGCCGCCGCGCACGTGCTCGATCAGGCGATCGAGACCGCCGTAGAGGGCGATGCTGCCGCCGACTTCGAGCAGCAGCGCATCCGGCGGGAGCAGGCTGACGCACGACGTGTAGCGGCCGCACCACGCGGCGAGCCGTGCGAGCGCGTCCGCTTCGGCCGCCGCCTCGCGCGGACGTACGCGGAGGCGGTGCATGAGCACGAATGCCTCGTTTACGCGCATCCCCGGACGCACGCCCGCGCGGCGCGCGCTCGCGCTCACCGCTACCAGGCGCTGCTCGCGCCCCTCGCCTTCGCTGACCGCGAGCGGCTCATCCGGCGGCGCGCCGCGGCTGCATATCTCGAGCGGAAAATCCGGCAGCTGCAGGCACAGCCACAGCATAATCGAACTCCAACCGCACCGGACCGACCGGCCAGCCGCCGCGGCGCTTGAGGATGGTGAGCGCAAGCGCCGTACCGTCCGCGGGCGCGAGCTGCACGCGCAGCGCCGCGGGCGAATGCGGAATGTTCTGCCGCTGGAACAGGACGCCGAGCGCGCCGCCCGCTTCGGCGGCGAGCTGCCAGCGCCGCAGATGCGCCGCGGCGACGTCCTGCACCCAGCCGAGCACGGCGGCGCAGGCGCCGGCGCGCAGACTCGTCTCGATGGCCCAGAAATGCTCGGTGCGCCCGCGCGGATGCACCAGCAGCAGGCGCGACAGATCGACCCCGGCGGCGGCGAGCGCCGGTGCATACGGGATGTACGGCGGCGCGATGAACGCGATCCAGCGGTCTCCGCGGCTCAGGTGCGCGAGCGCCGGCAGCAGCAGGCGCAGCTCGCCGATGCCCTCGCGGGCGAGCACGACGTCGGTCAGCGCATTGGCCGGCCAGCCGCCGCCCGGCAGCAGCGCATCGAGCGCCGCCAGACCGCTCGCAATCGTCGGCGTCGCCGGACTCTGGCTGCCGCGCCACACGTCCGGGCGCTGCAGGACCCGCTGCAGGCTCATCGGCGCAGCCCGTTGCGCAGAACGCCGACGCCGATCCCCTCGATGGCGAATGTGCCGTCGCGGCCGTCGACCTCGATCGGCGCGAAATCCGGGTTCTCCGGCAGCAGCCGCACGCGGTTCCCGCGCCGCTGCAGGCGCTTCACGGTGACCTCGTCGCCGAGCCGCGCGACCACGATCTGGCCGCTTTCCGCGCTCGGCGTCTTGTGCACGACCAGCAGATCGCCGTCGAGTATGGCGGCATCGCGCATGCTCATGCCTTTCACGCGCAGCAGATAATCGGCGCGCGGGCGGAAAAGCCGCGGATCGACGCGTACGTGGGCTTCGATGTTCTCCTGCGCCAGGATCGGATGGCCGGCCGCGACCCGGCCCACGACCGGCAGTCCGCTCTGCGCCTCCTTCAGTCGGATGCCGCGCGCCGCGCCCGGAACCAGCTCGATCACGCCCTTGCGGGCCAGCGCACGCAGGTGCTCTTCGGCCGCGTTCGCCGAGCTGAAGCCGAGATGCTCCGCGATTTCGGCGCGCGTCGGCGGCCGGCCGCTGCGCTCCATGAAGCTGCGCAGCAGATTGAGGACTTGCGTCTGGCGTGGCGTGAGCTCGCCCATCTGAAAGGCGCCGGAGATGCGTTACTGTTTATTTATACAGTAACGGAACCGGCTGGGCAACGGCCGCAGAAATGTGGAAGAATGGCCGCGTTACAACTATTGGGATTTCCCCATGCTCTACCGCCTCGCCCTCGCCCTCGGTCTGCTCGCGCTCGGACTGCATCTCGGGCGCGAGCTCGCGCGGGTGCGCGCCGCCCGCCCGCGCGGCACGCTCGTGCGTCCGGCGCGCGAACGCCTCTACATCGTCCCCGGCGGCAAAGTCTCCCTGCATTGAACCCGGCTTCGGCCGAAGCCGGACAAGAACAACAACAAGAACCGCGGCTCAGCGATAGCGCGCGTCCACCGCGCGGTCGGCGGCGATCTGCGCCTCGAAACGCGCACCGATCGCGAGCAGCTCGTCCTTGCGGATGATGTGGCCGCCGCGCTCTTCGTAGTGGAATTCGAGCGTGCGCGTGAGGACCACGGCATCGACCGGACAGGCTTCCTCGCAAAAGCCGCAGTAGATGCACTTGAAAAGATCGATGTCGTAGCGGCTGGTGCGGCGCGTGCCGTCGGGCCGCTCGTACGAGTCGATGGTGATGCAGGCCGCCGGGCAGACGGCCTCGCACAGCTTGCAGGCGATGCAGCGCTCTTCGCCGTCCGGATACACGCGCAGCGCGTGCAGCCCGCGAAACCGCGGCGACAGGGGTGTTTTCTCGTCCGGGTAATGCAACGTTGACTTGCGTTGCAGCAGGTTGCGCCCGGTCACGGCCAGACCGCGCCCCATCTCGGTCAGCAGAAAGGTGCGTCCGTAGCGACGGATCGTGTCGACGAGCCGGCCCATAGCCAGCCTTTCGACCGGGACGCTGCCCGAAGGTTTATCTTCACTGCGCGAGCGCCCGCGCCATGCTCCGGCGCTCGCGCAGCACCTGGCGGTAGCAGTCGAGCACCTGCTCGGCGGCGAGCGAAGCCGACCACTGCTGGCTCTGGCGCATGCCTTCGGCGGAGAGCTCCGCGTGTATGCGCGGATCGGTCAGTACGCCGCGCACCTGGCCCGCGAAATGCGGCACGTCGTCCGCGGCCATGATCACTCCGCCGCCCTCCTCGAGCGCATGGCAGCGCGCGGCCGCGCGCGTGGTCACGGCCGGCAGCCCGGCGGCGAGCGCCTCGAGCAGACGCAGGTTCCGCTTCTCGCGGCGCGGCGCCGCGACGAAGCAATCGGCGGCGCGATAGCCGTCGAGCATGTCGTCGAGGCGGCCGATCGGGCTCGCGAAGAGCACGTGCTCGCGCAGGCCGAGTGCCTCGACGCGCGCCCGAAGCGGCGTCGGAACCACGCCTTCCCCCGCGAGCACCAGCATGACGTCGCCCATGTCCTCGCGCACGCGCCGCAGCACCGCCAGCAGAAAATCCGTCTCGGCTGCATCGGCGAGGTCGCCGGCGTGAAGCAGAACCGCGCGCTCCTCGGAAATCCCGTGCGCCGCACGGAAGCGCGCGCCGTCGCCACACTGCAGCAGCTGCACCTCGACGGCGGCGGGGGCGACCGCGATCGGACCGGGGAAACCGTAGGTCTCGAGGCGTTCGCGCAGCGTGTACGAGCGTACGACGAGGCCGTCGAGGCCGCGGCAGTAGACGCGCGCGAGCAGCCGCGCGACCGTACGCGCCCCCGCCGGCCGCAGCACCGGGAACGAACGAAGCAGCGCCTCTTCCTGGAGCGCGTAGCAGGTGGCGACCACCGGCAGGCGCAGGCGGCGCGCGAGCGCGGTGCCGGCGATGTACGCGACCCCTGGCGTGTGCACGTGCACCAGATCGTAGTTCCAGCCGCGCAGCCGCTCGGTCAGCTCCAGCACGCGCTGTACCTTCATGACCCGCGCGACGCGCGCACGCAGCCGCACGGCATGCGCGGAGACCCGGATGACGTCGTCGCACCGGTCGTCGTCGTTCGCACCGCATTCGGGTGCGATCAGCGTAACCGCGTGTCCCTTCGCCTGGATCTCGCGCAGCAGCGTGCGCAGCGAAACAGCGACCTCGCCGAGATCCGGCGGATACACGTCGGAGATCGCGAGTATCTGCACCGGCGCCACCGATCCTTGTGCCGTGTTCATTCTAGCGGCGCGCGCGGGCGCAAACCACGAAAGCTCGCGCTCGCCGCGGGGACTTTGCGCGCGCTCAGTCGGCGCGCGGGTCTTCCGCGGGACGCGGGAGCGTGAGATCGCGCGCGAGGATGATGGCGTCCTCGCGCCCGTTGCGGGCGGGGTAGTAGTCCTTGCGGATGCCGATCTCGTCGAAACCGAGCTGCGTGTAGAGCTTGTATGCGCCGGCGTTCGATACGCGGACCTCGAGGAGCGCAACCTGCGCCCGCTTGCGCTGGGCGAAGGCGAGCAGGAACTTCACGAGCGCGCGGCCGAGCCCGCGGCGCTGATAGTCGGGGTGCACGCAGATGTTGAGCAGATGGCACTCCTCGGCACCGATCGACATGATGCCGTGGCCGCAGAGCGTGCCGGCGGCTTCGTACACGAAACAGTGGTAGCCGACGCGCAGGCAGTCGCGGAAGATGGCGCGGCTCCAGGGAAACTCGTAAGCGGCGCGCTCGACCTCGAGCACGGCGTTGAGGTCCGATTCACGCATCGGCCGTAGCCGCGGGCGGTCGGGCGAGACGATGGCGGCGCTCATGCGGACGCCTCCGCGATGCGCCGCGCGAGGCACAAATCGTCCCACGCGCGGCGCTTGTCGGCCGGATTGCGCAGCAGGTACGCCGGATGGAACGTCACGACCAGGGGCGTGCCGCGGTAGGTCAGGCGCTGCCCGCGCAGCCGCGCGAGCGGCGCATCGGTCTTGAGCAGGTTGTGGGCCGCGTGCCGGCCGAGCGCCACGATGAGCCGCGGCCCGATCAGCTCGATCTGACGCGCGAGAAAAGGTTCGCAACGCTCGACTTCCTGCGGCTGCGGATCCCGGTTCCCGGGAGGGCGGCATTTCAGCACATTGGCGATGTACACGTCCTCGCGCCGCAAACCGATCGCCTCGAGCATGGCATTCAATAATTGACCGGCGGCACCGACGAAGGGTTCGCCCTGGCGGTCCTCTTCCGCGCCGGGAGCTTCGCCGACGAATATCCACCGCGCGCGGCGATTGCCGACGCCGAACACGGTCTGCGTGCGCGTACGGTGCAGCCCGCATGCGGTACAGGCGGCGACGCGGCGCGCGAGCGTTTCCCAGTCGGCGTCGGCGACGGCATCGCCCCTGGGAGCAGCCGGCGGGGTCTCGGCTACCGAAGTCGAAGGGTCGGGCGCCGTGGATGCGGGGACGTGAGCGGGGCGCGGGGCGCGCGGCTCCCACACGGTTATTCCGAGCGCCTCGAGGTAGGCGCGTCGGAGCGCTTCGGACGGCGTCATGCGGGTAACAATACCACTGCGCCACCGGTCCGCCTATCGGCGGCCGGACAGGCGCTCCGGGCCTCGGCTGGCACGCGACCCGACGCTCGCTATGCTTGGAATAAACGCTTCTTGCAGGGAGAACAGGAAATGACCGCGCGGCTCAAGAGCTTCGTGATCGGGCTGATCGTCGGCGGCGCGATCGCCTTCCTTCTCGGGATGAACTACGGCCGCGGCGCCCCGCTCTGGAGCAACCCTTTTGCGCAGCGAAACCTCGCCGCTACGCTCAAGGACAAGGCCGAGGAAATCGCCGAAGGCGCGCGCGAGAAACTCCACGAAGCGACGCGGCCGGACGGCCCGAGACGCTGACGCCCGCGGCGGCGTCGCCGCGGGCCCTGACCCGGACTCGGCCAGGGCCCGCCGCTCCACTCAGATCGTCTGCTCCGCCTGGGGGTGAGTGCGCACGTTCGGCGCGAGCAGCTTGTTCACGGCGTTCACGTACGCCTTCGCCGACGCGATGACGATATCGGTGTCGGCGCCGTGACCGTTCACGATGCGCCCGCTGCGCTCCAGGCGCACCGTCACTTCGCCCTGCGAATCGGTGCCGGTGGTGATGTTGTTCACCGAGTAGAGCAGGAGCTGCGCGCCGCTGTTGACCAGGCTCTCGATCGCCCTGAACGAGGCATCGACCGGGCCGCTGCCCTCGGCGCTCGCCGGACGCTCCTGGCCGTCGCAGAGCAGCGTGATCTCGGCCACCGGCCGCGTGCCGGTCTGCGAGCACACCTTGAGCGACGCCAGGCGGAAGTGCTCGTTCTCCTGTTCGATCCCCTCCTCCGTCACCAGCGCCTGCAGGTCCTCGTCGAAGATCTCGTGCTTCTTGTCGGCGAGATCCTTGAAGCGCTCGAACGCCCGGTTCAGCTCGAAGTTCGACTTGAACTCGATGCCGAGCTCCTTCAGGCGCTGCCGGAACGCCGCCCGCCCCGAGTGCTTGCCGAGCACGATCCGGTTCGCGGTCCAGCCCACGTCCTCGGCGCGCATGATCTCGTAGGTCTCGCGATGCTTGAGCACGCCGTCCTGATGAATGCCCGCTTCGTGGGCGAATGCGTTCGCGCCGACGATCGCCTTGTTCGGCTGCACCGGGAAGCCCGTGATGTTCGACACGAGGCGCGAGGCGGGCACGATCTGCGTCGTGTCGATGCCGGTGTCGCAGGGGAACACGTCCTGACGCGTGCGCACGGCCATGACGATCTCCTCGAGCGAGGCGTTGCCGGCGCGCTCGCCGAGCCCGTTCACCGTGCATTCGACCTGACGCGCCCCGTTCAATACCGCGGAGAGCGAGTTGGCGACGGCGAGCCCGAGGTCGTTGTGGCAGTGCACCGAGAACACGGCCTTGTCGGAGTTCGGGATGCGTTCGCGCAGCGTGCGGATCAGCTCGCCGAACTGATGCGGCAGCGTATAGCCGACGGTATCCGGAATGTTGACGGTGGTCGCGCCGGCGGCGATCACGGCCTCGAGCACGCGGCAGAGAAAGTCGATCTCGGAGCGCCCGGCGTCCTCCGGGGAGAACTCGACGTCGTCGGTGTAGTTGCGCGCGCGCTTCACCGCCGCGACGGCGCGCTCGAGCACCTCCTCGGGCGTCAGGCGCAGCTTGTTCGCCATGTGGATCGGGGAGGTTGCGATGAAAGTGTGGATGCGCGCGCGCCGCGCCGGCCGCAGCGCCTCGGCGGCGCGGTCGATGTCCTCGAAGCCGGTGCGCGCGAGGCCGCAGATCGTGCTCTCCGTGACCGCGCGCGCGACCGCCTGCACCGACTCGAAGTCGCCCTTGCTCGCCGCCGGGAAGCCCGCCTCGATGACGTCCACGCGCATGCGCTCGAGCACCTTGGCGATGCGCACCTTCTCGTCGCGCGTCATCGAGGCGCCCGGGCTCTGCTCGCCGTCGCGCATGGTGGTGTCGAAGATGATCAACTTGTCTTTCATGGCTCGCTCTCTCTGCCTGAACGGTTGCTGCACGATCCGTCGATCGTGCGGGGATTCTTCGGGGTTGGGTGCGTATTGTTTCCTCGCCAGGAATCGTATCTGCGCCTAACGGCGCAGCAGCAGAGCGAGCAGCAGGGACGCGGCGCGGTGTCCCGCGGGAAGGACCGGAAGGAGGTTGAGGGTAGCGCCACGCTGCATGGGGAAGACTATAGAGCAAGTCCCGCCGGAAGAGAACCCCTCACGGGCGGGCCGACTCGTCGGCCGGCCGCTCGTCCCGCCGCCGCACCAGCCGGACCAGCACCACCGCCGGGCCGGACAGGGCGTACCCGAGGAAGATCGCGAACAGCACCTGCGGCGGGTCGAGGAAGATGAGCACGAAGACGAGCGGTATCACGAGCAGAGCGAAGAACGGGATCCGCCCCCGGAGGTCCAGGTCCTTGAAGCTGCGGTAGCGGATATTGCTCACCATGAGGACCCCGGCGAGCACCGTCACCACGAGCGCAAGGATGCTGATGTCGCGGCCGGGGATGCCGGTCGTGTGCAGCACCCAGACGAACCCCGCGACGAGCGCCGCGCCGGAGGGGCTCGGGAGCCCGCGGAAATAGCGCTTGTCGCTCACCGCCATGCCCGCCTGAGTGTTGAAGCGCGCGAGCCGCAGCCCGGCGCCAGCCGCGTAGATGAAGGCCGCGAGCCAGCCGAGCTTGCCGAGCCCGGCCAGGGCCCACTCGTACATGACGAGCGCGGGTGCGAGGCCGAACGACACCATGTCGACGAGGCTGTCGTAGTGGAAGCCGAACTCGCTCTCGGTGTGCGTGAGCCGCGCCACCCGCCCGTCCACGGAATCGAGCAGCATGGCGATGAAAATCGCGAGCGGGGCGTACTCGAAGTACCCGTTCATCGCCGCCACGATGGCGTAGAAGCCGGCGAAGAGATTGGCCGTGGTGAACAGGCTCGGCAGGACGTAAATGCCCTTCGGCCGCTTGCGCTCCGGCGCCGGGCCGCCCGTATCGCTCGCTCGGGAATGTCGTTGGCGCACCATCGGCAGGCTCCTTCCCATTCTGGTCGCGCGCCGCCGGTTTAGTTCCCCGGGCGCGGCTACGCGAATTCGGCGAGGATGTCGGCACCCCCCTTGACCTTGTCGCCGAGCTGTACGCGCGGGCGAGTCTCGACGGGGAGGTATACGTCGACGCGCGAGCCGAAGCGGATGAAGCCGTAGCGTTCGCCGCGTTCCACGCGCGCTCCCGGTCTGATATAGCACAGGATCCGGCGCGCGATCAGGCCGGCCACCTGCACCACCACGACGTCGCGCCCGTCGTCGGTATGCACCCAGACGGCGTTGCGCTCGTTCGCCTCCGACGCCTTGTCGAGCGCCGCGTTCACGAACGCCCCGCGCGCGTACCAGACCTCGCGCACCTCGCCCGCCACCGGCATGCGGTTCGAGTGCACGTTGAAGACGTTCATGAAAATGCTGATGCGCTGCGCGCGGCGCCCGAGGTACGGGTCCTCGGCCTCACCGACCGCGATCACGCGCCCGTCCGCAGGACAGACGGCGACGCCGGGATCGGCCGGGATCGCGCGCGGCGGATCGCGGAAGAACTGCACCACGAATACGAGCGCGAGCCAGAACGGCAGCGCGACCCAGAACCCGCCGAGGAGCTGCACGGCGATCGCCGCGACCGCCGCGATCGCAACGTGTGCCCGGCCCTCGCGCGCGAGCAGCGGATGGCCCGCGGGTTTGGCGGTATCGGCCCGGCCCGCGGGACCGGGCGATGGCTGTGCGGCGCTCAATTCTTGCTGCGGTCGACCACCCGGTTCGCCTTGATCCACGGCATCATGTCGCGCAGCCGCGCGCCGACCTCCTCGATCGGGTGCTGCGCCGCCTTCGCGCGCATCTCGAGGAAGCGCTTGCCGCCCGCCTCGTTCTCGCCGATCCACTCGCGCGCGTACTGCCCGGACTGGATCTCCTGCAGGATCTTCTTCATCTCGGCGCGGGTCTGGTCGTTGACGATGCGCGGGCCGCGGGTGTAGTCGCCGTATTCCGCGGTGTTCGAGATTGAGTAGCGCATGTTGGCGATACCGCCCTCGTACATGAGGTCCACGATGAGCTTGAGCTCGTGCAGGCACTCGAAGTACGCCATCTCGGGCGGGTAGCCGGCCTCGACCAGGGTGTCGTACGCCGCCTGCACCAGGTGGCTGATGCCGCCGCAGAGCACCACCTGCTCGCCGAAGAGATCGGTCTCGGTCTCGTCCTTGAACGTGGTCTCGATGATGCCGGCGCGGCCGCCGCCGATGCCGGAGGCGTACGCCAGCGCGATGTCGCGCGCCTTGCCGGAGGCGTCCTGCTTGATCGCGATCAGGCACGGCACGCCGCCGCCCTGCGTGAACGTCGAGCGTACCAGATGTCCCGGGCCCTTCGGCGCCACCATGATGACGTCGAGGTCGGCGCGCGGCTTGATGAAGCCGAAATGGATGCTGAAGCCGTGCGCCACCGCGAGCGCCGCCCCCTGCTTGATGTGCGGCGCGACATCCGTCTCGTAGATCTTCTGGTGGTGCTCGTCGGGCGCGACGATCATGACCACGTCCGCCTCCTTGACGGCGTCCGCGACGCTCTTCACCGCGAGCCCCGCGTTCTTCGCCTTGGCGATCGACGCCGAGCCTTCGCGCAGACCGACCACCACGCGCGCGCCGCTGTCCTTCAGGTTGAGCGCATGCGCGTGGCCCTGCGAACCGTAGCCGATGATGGCCACCGTCTTCTGCTGGATGATCGAAAGGTTCGCGTCTTTGTCGTAATAGACTTTCATTGCGTTTCCTGCCTCACACTGGTTAGCCGGCGGCCGACGCCGCCGCTTTGGACGCGGCCGCCTGCGCCTGCTTGTCGTCGACCCGCAGGCCCTTGTCGCCGCGCGCGATTCCGAGCACGCCCGAGCGCACCACTTCCACGATGCCCGCACCGCGCACGGCTTCGATGAACGCATCGAGCTTCTCGCCGTTGCCGGTGAGCTCGACGGTGTAGGCGCGGTCGGTGACGTCGATCACGCGGCCGCGAAAGATGTCGACCAGGCGCTTCACCTCCTCGCGCATGGCGCCGACCGCGTTGACCTTGATGAGCAGCATCTCGCGCTCGATGTGCGAGCCCTCGGTGAGGTCCTGCACCTTCACCACGTCGATCAGCTTGTTCAGCTGCTTCGTGATCTGCTCGATGATCTCGTCCGAGCCGGCCGTGACCAATGTCATGCGCGACAGCGTCGGGTCTTCCGTCGGCGCCACGCTCACCGACTCGATGTTGTAGCCGCGCGCGGAGAAGAGCCCGGCGACGCGCGACAGCGCCCCGGCCTCGTTTTCGAGCAGCACGGAAATGATGTGGCGCATCAAGCGAGCTCCCGGTCGGTCGACACCAGTGTCGCGAGGCGCGGTGCGAGCTGCATCTCGTTGTGACCCTTGCCGGACTCGATCATCGGGTAGACGTTCTCGGTCTGGTCGGTGATGAAGTCGAGGAACACGAGCCGGTCCTTCGTCCGCAGAGCCTCCTTGAGCGCGCCCTCGACGTCCCCGGGCTTGTCCACGGTGATGCCGACGTGGCCGTAGGCCTCGGCGAGCTTGCCGAAGTCGGGCAGCGCGTCCATGTAGGAGTGCGAATAGCGGCGGTCGTAGAAGAACTCCTGCCACTGCCGCACCATGCCCATGTAGCGGTTGTTGAGGTTGACGATCTTGATCGGCAAATCGTACTGCTTGCAGGTCGAGAGCTCCTGGATGCACATCTGCACCGAGGCCTCGCCGGTGATGCAGCAGACCGTCTCCTTCGGGTAGGCGAGCTGCACGCCCATCGCGGCGGGAAGCCCGAACCCCATGGTGCCGAGGCCGCCCGAGTTGATCCAGCGGCGCGGCTTGTCGAACTTGTAGAACTGCGCCGCCCACATCTGGTGCTGGCCGACGTCGGAAGTGATGAAAGCGTTGCCGCGCGTGACCTCGTAGAGCTTCTCGATCACGAACTGCGGCTTGATCAGCTCGCTCCTGCGGTCGTACTCGAGGCACTTGAGCTCGCGCCACTGCTCGATCTGCCGCCACCAGGCCGCGAGTGCCGCGCCGTCCGGCCGCTTCTTCGAGGCCTTGATCAGCCGGATCATGTCCTGGAGCACCGACTTGGCGCTGCCGACGATCGGGATTTCCGCGGCGACGTTCTTCGAGATCGACGTCGGATCCACGTCGATATGGATGACGCGCGCGTGCGGGCAGAACTTGTCGAGGTCGCCCGTCACGCGGTCGTCGAAGCGCGCGCCGATCGCGATCAGCACGTCGCACTGGTGCATCGCCATGTTGGCTTCGTAGGTGCCGTGCATGCCGAGCATGCCGACGAAGAGCGGATCGGTGCCCGGGAAGCCGCCGAGCCCCATGAGCGTGTTGGTGCAGGGATACCCCAGCAGCCGCACGAACTCGGTCAGCTCCTGCGCGGCGTTGCTCATGACGATGCCGCCGCCGGTGTAGACCATCGGCCGCTTGGCCGAGAGGATGAGCTCGACCGCCTTCTTGATCTGGCCCGGGTGCCCCTTCACCACCGGGTTGTAGGAGCGCAGGCGCACGCTCTCCGGATAGTGGTACACCGCGCGGTTGGCGGTGACGTCCTTCGGGATGTCGACGAGCACCGGCCCCGGGCGGCCGGTGGTCGCGATATAGAACGCCTTCTTGATCGTCGCCGCGAGGTCGCGCACGTCCTTCACCAGGAAGTTGTGCTTGACGCACGGCCGCGTGATGCCGACGGCGTCGCACTCCTGGAACGCATCCTGGCCGATGTACTTGGTCGACACCTGGCCGCTGAAGACGACGAGCGGGCTCGAGTCCATGTAGGCCGTCGCGATTCCGGTGACGGTGTTCGTCACGCCGGGGCCGGAAGTGACGAGCACGCAGCCGGGCCGGCCGGTCGCGCGCGCGTAGCCGTCCGCGGCGTGCGCCGCGCCCTGCTCATGGCGCACGAGGATGTGCTTGACCTTGTTCTGCTTGTACAGCGCGTCGTAGATGTGGAGGGCCGCTCCGCCTGGGTAGCCGAAGATGTACTCGACCCCCTCGTCCTGCAAGCAGCGGACAAAAATATCGGCGCCGGTAAGTTCCACGGTTGCCTCGAACGCGGGCACACACGGGCGCCCAGGTGGTTTGGTGAGACGTAAGAAGTTACTTAATAAGTATGTACAGGGTCAATAGCCGGAGCCGCACGAAGGTTTATGCGCGGCGCCACGTCGTGCCGCTCGGCGAATCTTCGAGGATGACGCCCGCGCGCTTGAGCTCGTCGCGTATGCGGTCCGACTCGGCCCAGTTGCGCTGGCGCCGCGCTTCGCTGCGGCGGGCGACGAGCGCCTCAATCTGCGCGTCGTCCAGGGCGCCGCCCGCCGCCTCCGCCGGCGCCGCCTGCTTGAGATACTCCTCGGGGTCGGCCTGGAACAGCCCGAGGATGCGCCCGAGGTCCCGCAGCGTGCCCGCGAGCGCATTCGCCCGGGCGGTCGCGCCCGCGGCGCGCGCCCGATTGACGGCGGTGGCGAGCGCCGCGAGCTCGGCGAACGCCTTCGGGGTGTTGAAGTCCTCCTCCATGGCCGCGTGGAAGCGCGCCGCGTGCTCCCGCCCCTCGTCGCCGGCGGCGGGCGCGAGCCCGCGCAGCGCCAGGTAGTAGCCGTCGAGCGCGCTCTTCGCCGCCTGCAGGTTCTGGTCGCTGTAGTCGAGCGGGCTGCGGTAATGGCTCGCGAGCACGAAGTACCGCAGCACCTCCGGCCGGAACCGCTTCAGCACCTCGCGCACGGTGAAGAAGTTGCCGAGCGACTTCGACATCTTCTCGCTGTTCACGCGCACGAAGCCGTTGTGCATCCAGTACTTCACGAAGCGGTCGCCGGTCGCGCCGCACGACTGCGCGATCTCGTTCTCGTGGTGCGGGAACTGCAGGTCCATGCCGCCGCCGTGGATGTCGAAATAAGTCCCGAGGAGATCGGTCGACATGACCGAGCACTCGATGTGCCAGCCGGGACGCCCCGGCCCCCAGGGCGACGGCCAGCTCGGCTCGCCCGGCTTCGCCGCCTTCCACAGCACGAAGTCGGCCGGGTCGTCCTTGGCCTCGCCGATCTCGACGCGCGCCCCGGCGTGCAGCTCCTCGAGCCGCTTTCCGGAGAGCCGCCCGTAGTCCGGGAACGTGCTCACGTCGTAGTAGACGTCGCCGTTCGCCGCAGCGTACGCGTGGCCGCGCGCGATTAGCGCCTCGATCATGCGGATCATGCCCGGAATCGACTGCGTCGCGCGCGGCTCGTGATCGGGCGGCTCGAGCTCGAGCGCCGCCATGTCCTCGTGCATGAAGCGGATAAAGCGCTCCGTGAGCGAATCGATGCTCTCGCCGTTTTCGTGCGCGCGCTTGATGATCTTGTCGTCGATGTCGGTGATGTTGCGCACGTACGTGAGCTCGTAGCCGCGCGCGCGCAGGTAGCGTGCCACCATGTCGAACACGAGCAGCATGCGCGCATGGCCGACGTGGAGGTAGTCGTACACGGTCATGCCGCAGACGTACATCCGCACCTTGCCGGGCACGATGGGTTCGAACGTTTCCACGCGGCGCGTGAGGCTGTTGTAGATCTTGAGCATGCTGGTTGGAGAGCTTCCAGAGAGTTCGAAAAGGCGCGCGCTACGCCGGCGCCCCCGCGCGCGCGGCGGCCGCCGCCCGCCGCAGCCGCGCCTGCACTCGATCGAGGCCGATGAGCGGGACGAGCTTCGCCATCTCCGGGCCTTCCGGCTCGCCCGTGAGGGCGCTGCGCAGCGGCTGGAACAGCGACTTGCCCTTCCGCCCCGTGAGCTCCCCGGTCCGCGCCGCGAGCGGCTCGAACGCAGGGCGTTCGAGCGCAGCCGCCGCGGCGAGCGAATGCTCGAAGAACTCCGGGCCGGCGCCGCCGATGACCTCGCGCGCCTTGCGCGAGAGCGCGATCTCATCCGTATAGATGACGCGCGCCCAGCGGGCCACATCCTCGGGGAAGGTCACGTTCGCACGCACGGCCTCGACGAAGGCCTCGCGATCGGCCGGCGGGACGAGGGCGCCGGCGGCCGGACGCATCCAGTCCCAGAGGCGATCGGCCGGCAGTGCGCGCACCGCCTCGCGCTGCCAGTAGCGCAGCTGCGCTTCATCGTAGCGCGCGGGCGAGCGATGCACGCGTTCCAGCCGGAAGGCGCCTGCGAGCTCGGCGAGCGACAACAGGCGCTGCTCGTCGTACGTGTGCCCGACGCGCGCCAGGTAGTTGTTGATCGCGGCCGGCAGATAGCCCGCCGCGCGCAGCTCCGCGAGCGACCGGCTGCCGCTGCGCTTCGAGAGCGGAGCGCCGTTCGGGCCGACGACGAGCGGAATGTGCGCGTAATCCGGGGCATCGAGCCCGAGCGCCTCGAGCAGCAGCAGCTGGCGCGGGGTGTTCGCGAGATGGTCGTCGCCGCGCACGACGAGCGTGACGCCCATGAGCGCGTCGTCGACCGCGTTGCAGAAGAAGAACGCCGGGCTGCCGTCCGAGCGGCGGATCACGAAATCGCCGATGTCGGCGGTGGCGAAGCGCTGCGGTCCGCGCACGCGGTCGACGAACACGACATCGCGCGCGTCCGGCACGCGAAAGCGCAGCACCGCGGACATGCCCTGCGCGCGGCGCTCGGCGACCTCGCGGGCGGAGAGTGCGCGGCACTTCCCGGAGTAGCGCGGCGGGCGGCCGGCCGCGATCTGCGTCTTGCGCTCCACCTCGAGCTCGCGCTCGGTGCAGAAACAGGGGTAGGCGCGCCCCGCGGCTTCGAGCGCCGCGAGGTACTCGCTGTAGATGCCGGCGCGTTCGGACTGGGCGTACGGTCCGCTCGCGCCGCCGCGCTCCGGCCCCTCGTCCCAGTCGAGGCCGAGCCAGCGCAGATCCTCGATCAATGCGCGCCGGTACTGTTCGTGCCCGCGCGCGGCGTCGCTGTCCTCGATCCGCAGGAGGAACACGCCGCCGGCCCCGAGGGCAAGGAGGTAATTGAACAGTGCGGTGCGCACGTTCCCGAGGTGCAGCAGGCCCGTCGGGCTTGGCGCAAAGCGAGTCTTCAGCGGGCGCGGTGTCATGCGGGCGAATGGTAGCGGAATTGGGGGTGCGCGGCGAAGTATTTGATATTGCGCTCAATTCGGTCAGCGTTCACAATCTGCGGGCGAACCGCGATGAATGCGCGCCGTCGGTTTCCCGGATCGCGCCCGCTCTCCGGTCGCCTCGCCGGCCGGGAGCGGGCGAACTATTCTCAGGACATGCCGTTCGAAAGCGGCGCCTCGCCGGTCGGCGGGGTCCAACGGCACGACGAGCCAATACCATGGTCCACCTGAAAACCAATCTCGGTACGATCGTCCTCGAGCTCTTTCCCGACAAGGCGCCGAAAACGGTCGCGAACTTCCTGCAGTACGGACGCACGGGCTTCTACGATGGCACGATCTTCCATCGCGTCATCGACAACTTCGTCATCCAGGGCGGCGGATTCGGCCCCGGTATGACGCAAAAGATCGGGAGACCGCCGATCGAGAACGAGGCCAGGAACTGCCTGCGCAACGCGCGCGGCACCATCGCCATGGCGCGCACCAGCGATCCGCATTCCGCCACGAGCCAGTTCTTCATCAACGTGGTGGACAACGACTTCCTCAACTACACCGCCCCGACCCCGGCCGGCTGGGGCTATTGCGTCTTCGGGCGCGTGGTCGAGGGCATGCAGGTGGTCGACAAGATCAAGGGGGTGCCGACGGGGACCCGGCTCGGGTTCAAGGACGTGCCGCTGACAGACGTGATTCTGGAGAAGTTCGAAATCGTGCAGTAGCGCCGCGCGCGAACCATGACGACGCTGTTCATCTCGGATCTGCACCTCACCGCGGCGCGCCCCGCCATCACGGAGCTCTTCTTCGAGTTCCTCGAGCACGAGGCGCGGAATGCCGAGGCGCTCTACATCCTCGGCGATTTCTTCGAATACTGGGTCGGCGACGACGCCGTGGATCTGCCGGAGTATCGCCCGATCATCGCGGCGCTCAAGCGCACCGTCGACGCCGGTACGCCGATCTACGTGATGCACGGCAACCGCGACTTTCTGCTCGGCGAAGGCTTCGCCCATGCGACCGGCTGCCGCGTGATCCCGGATCCCACCTGCATCGAGCTCTACGGCACGCGCGTGCTGCTCATGCACGGCGACACGCTCTGCACCGGCGACGTGCAGTATCTCGCG
>DASVBY010000049.1:0-19083 GCA_036381895.1 Burkholderiales bacterium
TCGTCGAGCATGCGCGGCAGGATCGCGGGATCCCGTCGGAACGCGCCGCCGGGCGTGCGGATGACGTCGGCGTCGGGCGGTGGATCGGGGACGTACGTCAGCGGATCGATGTTGAACGTACGGATGATGCTCGGGTACAGGCTCTTGAAGTCGAATACCCAGACGTTGCGGTGCAGTCCCGTGACCGGCTCCATGACGTAGCCGCCCTGCTGCGCGGCGTGCACGCGCGCGTCGTCCGACTGCACGGTCGGCGCCACCACGCGGCGCTTCTCGAGCTCGCTCAGGTACAGGAAGTCGAACGAGGCGATGCTCGCGGCCACGCGATCGGGCGTCATGCCGGCGAGCTGGCTGCGTGCGAATGCGAGCGGGATCAGGTTGAGCTTCTCGATGATGGCGTAGGCGAGGCGCGCGTCCGTGCGTGCGTAGCGCGCGAACGCGGCGAGGTCGTGCTTGTAGTTGTGCACGATCTCGGCCGCCCGATCCCGCCCCTCGCTCGTGAGGGTTTTGCCCTCGCCGAGCACCTCGCGCGCAACCGCGTCGAGCGAGTAGTCGTCCATGCGGATCGAGGCGCCGCGCAGCAGGTCGATGCCGTCGAGCACCAGGCGGCCCGGTACGCTCGCCTGGCCGCTGCCGAAGTAGCCCTCGGGCTTGCGCAGCTTGAGCGACCCCGGCTCGCGTCCGAGGTTGAACGGGTGCCGCAGGCGCTCGGCGATGCGCGCGAGCACGGCGAGGTCGAAATCGATGGTATTCCAGCCGGTGAGGACGTCCGGGTCGAGCGCGCGCAGCCGTTCGCAGAACGCGTCGAGCGCCGCCAGCTCGTCCACGCAGCGCGTCGCACGTTCGGGCATCGCCCGGCCGCTGCCGTCGACGATCAGCACCTCGTCGATCTGCGGGCCGTAGAGCGCGATCGCGAGCAGCCGCTCGGCCTTGGGGTCGGTCTCGATGTCGAAGGCGAGGACGCGCGGCTCGATTCGCACGCGCGCCGGCCGCAGCACGGGGTTGTCGAACACCCAGGCGATGCCGTTGCCGGCGCGCGCTTCGCCTTCGATCTCGCAGCCGCCCTTGATGCCGCGCTCGATCAGGTAGCGCACGGCGAAGCGCACGTCGGCCTCGAACGTCTCGATGCCAGCGGCCTGCAGTCGGTCGCGAAGGCCCGGGACGTCGGGGGGCGTTTCGACCTCCACCCGGCAGACGGGCGCGCCGTCGAACGTGCGCTTGTCGACCGCCAGCGGCTTCGGTGCGCCAAGCGCCTGCGCGCGGCCGGCGTCGGCGGCGCGTACATAGAAGTGCGGGCGCTGGCGGTCGTCGCGTACCAGGAAGGTGCCGCCGTCCTCGAGCCGTCCGTAGAGGTGCACGACCGGGACGCGGCGCCCGTCGGAATGGGGCACTACGCGGTAGTTCGCCTGGAGGATGAAGCCGCGGGTCTTCATGTGCCCGCCATTTTGCGCCAATGGCGCGCGCGCCGCGAGGCCGGCGCCGCCGGCGCGCCCCCGCCGAAGCCGCCCTTAGACGACCTCCAGGCCGAGGACGTTCTTCATGCGCTTGAGCTCGACGCGGAACAGCTCCACGAAATCGCGGGCGGGGGCCGAGAGGTGGTTCCAGTGCCGGAACGCCCACCCGACCGAGACCGGGGGCAGGTCGGTGATGAGCACGGCCTTCACCGCACCGCTCTTCGCGAAATGGTGCGCGTGCACTGCCGGGACGATGGCGTGCCCGAGGTTGAGCTCGACGAAGATGTTGGCGGTGTCGAAGTCGTCGAACACGATCTCCGGCTCGAGATGCACGCCGCGCTCGGCCGCCGCCTGCTCGAGGGCGCCGCGGTGCGTGGTGCCTTCCGACAGCCCGAGATAGCGGATGCCCTTCAGATCCTTGAGCTGCACCCGGCGGCGGCGGGCGAGGGGATCGTCCTTCGACACGAGCAGGAAGAAATGCTGCTTCGCCACGGTGAGCTCGCTGATGCCGCGGACCGGCTCGCCCGTGGTGACGAACGCGAGATCCGCCTGGCTGAGGCGCAGGATCTCGAAGCAGCGGCGGGTCGAGTTGGCCGGGAGGAAGCGCAAGTTCACGGCGGGATGCTCGCGCCGGAAGCGCACCACCGTTTCCCGGAGGAAGTGGCGCACCGTGGTGCCGCCCGTCGTGATCGTGAGACTGCCGGTTTCGCCGTCGCGCAGCGCCCGGATGCGCTTCAAGGCGATCTCGATCGCATCGAGCCCCTCGAGCGCGAGGTCGCGCAGGATGCGGCCGGCCGCCGTCGGCTCGACCCCGCGGGCCTGGCGCTCGAGCAGCGTCACCCCGAGCTCGACCTCGAGCCGGGCAATGTGCTGGCTCACGGCCGACTGGGTGCGGCCGAGCTGACGCGCGAGCGCGCTCAGGCTACCGGCTTCGCAGGCGGCAACGAATACGCGCAGGTCTTCGAGGGTCACCGGGGATACGTATAAGTGTTAGCTGAAACCATTTCAATAGCTCTTAGCATTGACTGATGTCCATTTCGGTGCAAGGCTTTCTCCCCGGAGCCAACCCTTGCACTTTCCGGGAGCTGCGCAGCATGAAGACAGGCCGCCTGACCACGCTCGACATCGTCGGCATGAAGCAGAGAGGGGAGCGTATCGCCGCGCTCACGGCGTACGACTACACCTCGGCGCAGATGCTCGATGCGGCCGGGATTCCGTTCCTCCTCGTCGGCGATACCCTGGGCATGGTACTGCAGGGGGAGGAGAGCACACTCCCCGTCACTCTCGATCACATCGTCTACCACGCGCGCATGGTGACGCGGGGGGCGCGACGGGCGCTCGTGGTCGCCGACATGCCGTTCATGACCTACCAGATCTCGGCCGAGGAGGCGATGCGCAATGCGGCGCGCCTCATGCAGGAGGCGCACGTGAGCGCCGTCAAGCTCGAGGGCGGCGCGGACATCGCGCCGGCGATCGAGCGGCTGGTGAAAGCCGGCATCCCGGTGTGTGGCCACCTCGGGTTCACGCCGCAGTCGACGCACACGCTCGGCGGACCGCGGATGCAGGGGCGCACGGTCGCCGACGCGCAGGCGCTGATCGCCGACGCGCAGGCGCTCGAAGCGGCGGGCGTGTTCGCGATCGTGCTCGAGCTCGTACCCGCGTTCCTTGCCGAACAGATCACGAGCCGCGTCCGGGTTCCCACCATCGGCATCGGGTCGGGGCCCGCGTGCGACGGCGAGATTCAGGTGTTCCACGATCTCTTCGGCTTGTACACCGATTTCCAGCCGCGGCACACCCGCCGGTACGCGCAGGTGGCGCAGCAGATCAGCGCGGCCGCGGTCCAGTACCGGGAGGACGTCGCCGCGCGCGTGTTCCCCGGACGGGAGCAGACGTCCGATCTCAAACCCGAGATCAAAGAGAAGCTGCGCGAGGCCCTGGATCGCGCGGACCGTGCCCGCGTCGCGCACGTGCGCTGACGCCGCCCGTGCTCCCTCCCGCGCCGCCGCTGGCGGCGCGGCTCCTCTCAAACCGCGTCTTGCTTGCTGACCGGCCGCTGCGAGGACGGTGCCGGGCGCGGGCGCCGCTCGTACGGGAACGCGAGCACGGTGGGCGAAGCGCCCGCCGCGCGCGCGGGCGCGCGGAGCTGCAAGGCGGCTTCCACGCCGGCAATCGCGATGACGAGGTACCCCAGCACCTCGAGGATTTCCTCGATCATCTGCTTGTAGGCGAAGCTGTAGTCATCGCCGAGCCCGAGGCGAAGCAGCGGCCCGTGGCCGACGAGCTGCGCAATCGGAACCGCGATCAGAAACCCCACCCACAGGATGCCGCACGCACGTGTGGCCACGAACTCGGCGGCTTGCGCGCGCAGCGCCGCCCAGTGCCGCCGCGCGTACAGCGCGCCCGCTATCAGGACCGCGTAGCCGATTTTCCAGCCCAGCCATGGGACTGCGGGATCGAGGATAGCGTCCATTTCGCGGAACTGGGCGAGAACCGCGGGGCACGCGAGCAGGATGAAGAGCTGCCGGAATCGGGGGGTACGCCGAGCGGCGAGCAGGAATATTGCGGTGACGGCGAGGAGGATCGCGAGTTCGATCCATTCGACCGGCCCGTTTTCCTGGAAGAAGTCGATACCGAAGCGTCCGACCAGCGGCCGGAACGTCGCGATCACGAAGAACACGCCAAAGGTGTAGCCGGCAAGGCGTACCGCGGTAAACATTTCCTTTCGGCGAGAAGAGGAATCCGGTGTCTGAGAGACAGCGCAGCTTCGTTCGAGTTCCGCGCCTGAGAATCCGGACGGATCGCAACCCGTTCGGGCGAATACCCTCACAAACGGAGACGTCATCATCGCGCCTCTGACGGGGGAATTTGCCCGTGACAGCATCGGTCGCGCATCACGGCTACGGTCGACGCTTGACTGACTGTGAAGCGGATTCCCCCTGACGGGGGCTAGCGATCATCATCGTTTGGTTCTGCTTTCGGCGGCGATCGGGCGATAGCGGCTGTCCGCAGCGGCGCGAGTGCGCGCCGCCGACGGGCAGGGCAGCCGCGCACGGCGCGGCAGCTGCCGTGGCGGCATCGTGCCTGCTCGGGCGCGCCCGCTTACGCCGCCGCCTCGAGCTCCACCTTCACCCAGCCTTCCTGGCGCGTGTCGAACGCCTTGTAGGCGTCGAGCGCGGAGCCGAACGGCTGCTTCTGCGTCAGGATCCGCGCCGGATCGATCACTCCGCTCTGCACGTACTGGATCAGGATCGGGATGTAGCGGCGATGGTCGCAGTTGCCCATCTTTATCGTCAGGTTCTTGTTCATCGCGCACCCGATCGGGAAGAAGCGGTCGTTCGGCGGATACACGCCCACGATCGAGAGCGTGCCCGCCTTGCAGATCGACTGCACCGCCCATTCGAGCACCTGCGACGGCGCATCTCCCGGGTGCCAGTTGTCGCCCTGCGGCCGCGTCTGCGGCGCGATTTCCTGCGCCTCCTGCGCGTGCTGCGGCGCCTGCTGCTGCGCCTTCGGGGCCGCCGGGCCGTGCTGTGGACGGAAGGCATCCACGCCGACCGCATCGATGACGCGGTCCGGACCGATGCCGCCGGTCAGCTCCTGCAGCATCTGCACCGGGTCCTCGGCATTGAAGTCGATGCACTCGGCGCCCTGGGCGCGCGCCAGCTCGAGGCGGGAAGGAACGGTGTCGATCGCGAAGATGCGGCCGGCGTCCATCAGCTTCGCGCTCGCTATCGCGAACTGACCGACCGGCCCGCAACCGAAGACCGCCACGGTATCGCCCGGGACGATCTCGGCGTTGTCCGCGCCGAAGTAGCCCGTCGGGAAGACGTCGGAAAGCATGATCGCCTGCTCGTCCGTGATTTCATCCGGCAGCCGCACGAGGTTCGCGTTCGCGAACGGGATGCGCGCCTTCTCGGCCTGCAGACCGTCGAATGCGCCGGTCGACGGCGGTCCACCGTAGAATGCCGTGCCCGCCTGCTTCCCGTTCGGGTTGGCGTTGTCGCACTGCGAGAAATAGCCCGCGCGGCAGTAGGAGCAGTAGCCGCACGCGATGGTCGATGGGATGACCACGCGTTCGCCGCCGCGGAAGTTGCGCACGTTCGGCCCGACTTCCTCGACTACGCCGACGCCTTCGTGCCCGAGGATCGTGCCCGGCTTCATGCCGCTCACGGTCCCGCGGACCATGTGCAGGTCGGTGCCGCATATCGCGCTCGCCGTGATGCGTACGATCGCATCGTTCGGCTGTTCGATCTTGGGATCCGCCACGTCTTCGAGGCGGATGTCCCCGATGCCGTGAAAGACTACAGCCTTCATGACGTCGCCCTCCTTAGCGAAGAGGCGCGATGCTAGCACAGCGCCCGCGGCGCGCGGCGCGAACCGCGCGGGACTGGTGAGTTACCCCGATCCTTCGTTGCCGCCGCGCCGCTTAAGCCGGCGGGCGCTCGCACGTCGCGGCTGCGCGCACCCACTCGACGAACGCCTTCACCGGCGGGCGGTCGGCGCTGCCGGGTGCGGTGAGCACGAAGTACGCGCGCGGTGTTGCCGCCGCGCCGGCGAACGGGGCGACGAGCTTGCCCTGCCGGACGAGCCGCTGCACCAGCGGGCTGCGGCCGAGCGCGACGCCCTGGCCGTCGATCGCTGCCTGTATCAGGTGATCGTACTGGCTGAAGCGCAGCGCACCGGTCGGTGCGACGCTCTGCATCCCCATTACCTCGAACCAGACGCTCCACTGCAGCCAGGGCCACTCCGAATGCGAATCGTCGAGGTGCAGCAGCACGTGCCGGCTCAGATCCTGCGGCCGCCTGAGCGATTGCCGGCCGCGCAGGAGCTTCGGGCTGCAGACGGGGAACACGTGTTCGCCGAAGAGCTTCGGTGTGCCGTCGGGAACCGCGTCCGGTGCGCAGTAACGGATCGCGACATCGATGTCCTCGTGCTCGAGGTCGAACAGCCGGTTGTCCGCGGCGATGCGGATCTCGATGTCGGGGTGATGCTCGCGAAACTTCGGCAGCCGCGGAATCAGCCACATCGACGCAAACGAGAACGCCGACGTCACCGTCACCCGGCGTGAGCCGTCGCCGTGGCGGATCCTGCGATGCGCCTCGCGCAACTGCTGCAGCGCCCCGCTCGCTGCACGGTACAGCGTCTGTCCGGCCTCCGTCAGCAGCAGCGCGCGGTGCCGGCGCTGGAACAGGCGTACGCCGAGATGGTCTTCGAGCGCCTTGACCGAGCGGCTTATTGCCGACTGCGTTACGTACAGCTCCGCCGCCGCTTTCGTGAAGCTCAGGTGCCGCGCCGCCGCCTCGAAGCTGCGGATCAGTTCGAGCGAGGGCAGTCGATCAGCGGGCCGATTCATTGCGTTCTTCCATTCCTGTGGCTCATGCGTGTCGTACGGAAATATCGTTTGAGGCTCCCTGCCCGATTTCCATAATCGCCAATATCTAAGCAGGAACCGCGGGAAGCGCCCGCGGATCGTAAATGAGTCCGGTTCATACCGGAAGGAGCGCGCAAATGAAACTGTGCATTCAGGCAAGGAGCCTGCTGCTCGACAGAGGGCAGTCGGTCGCAGTTCCTGCCGCGCGTGGTACGCGGCTCGAGGTGGTGCGCGGCAGGGTGTGGCTGACCCAGGAGGGCGACCGGGAAGACTACTTCGTCGCGCCGGGCGAGACCTTCGATATCGCGCGGAACGGAACCACCGTGCTCCACGCGCTCGAGCTGACCGAAGTCCGTTTCGACGAGCGCGCAGCCCGCCGATCGCTGGTCGCGCGCGGATGGAGCGTGCTGTCGGCGCTTGCGCATCACCTGGCGGCGCTCGATATGCACCGCGCACTGCGCGGCGTTTACCGGTTCTGAGGAGACGCGGCCCGCGCGGCGCAGCGCGCCGGGCACCAACTCGACGAGAGGAGCATGCGGATGGCGACCGAACGCGCGCATCACCAGGAGACGATCTGTTGGGAGGTGCGGGACGAAATCGGCTGGATCCGCCTGAATCGCCCGCAGGCGCTGAACGCGCTGACGCCCGCGATGCTGGCGCGGCTCGAGACGATCCTCGACCGCGCGCGGCTCGACGCCGCGGTACGCGCGGTCGTGATCACCGGCGCGGGGGCGGAAGCATTCTCCGCCGGCGCCGACATCCGGGTGTTGAACCAGGCGACCGTGTTCGAGGTGCGCGAGTTCGCGCGCCTCGCGGTCTCCGTTACCTCGCGGATCGAATCCCTCGGCAAAGTGGTCGTCGCCGCGATCAATGGGCATGCCGTCGGGGGAGGGCTGGAGCTCGCGGAAGCTTGCGCGCTGCGCGTCGCCGCGCCGCATGCACGCCTCGGACATCCCGAAGTGCGGATCGGCGCCGTCGCCGGGTTCGGCGGCACGACCCGCCTGCCGCGTCTGATCGGCAAGGGCCGCGCCGCGGAGCTGCTGTTGACGGGCCGCCTCATCGACGCCGAAGAGGCGCTTCGCTTCGGGCTGGTCAACCGCATTGCGCCCGCCGAGCGGCTGGTCGCGGAAACCGAGTCCCTGGTGCGCGAGATCCTGATGCAGGCTCCGCTTGCGGTTAAGCTCTCCTGGGAAGCGCTGCATCGCGGCCTCGACGTCGGCATCGAGCAATCCGCCATGCTCGGCGCCGACTACTTCGGGCTGGTCGCGGCGAGCGACGACTTCCGTGCCGGGACCGCCGCGTTCATCGAGAAGCGCCGCGCGGTCTACACAGGTTCCTGACGTCCGCAGTTCCCGGTCGTCGTCCGTCCGCCGCGGCGCACCGAACTCCTCGCAGGCGACGCCCTTCGACCTGGCGCTTGGCGATAACCTTGCTCGAAGCCGGCCTTGTGCGCGGCGCAGAAACAACCTGACAGCGCCCCGGTCGAAACAGGCCCAGACTGTTGTCACGGATGAGGAGACAGCGATGAAAGTCAGCGAGGCGATGACCCGAGACGTAATGATGGTAAGCCCGACGCAGAGCATCGCCGAGGCCGCCCGGATGATGGCCGAGTGCGACGCCGGGATACTCCCGGTCAGCGAGAACGACCGGCTGATCGGCATGATTACCGACCGCGATATCGCGATTCGCGCGGTCGCGCAGCGCCGCTCGCCCGACACCGCGGTGCGTGACGTCATGAGCAAGGAGGTGCTGTATTGCTTCGACGACGAGGACATCGACCGCGTCGCAAAGAACATGGGCGACAACCAGGTGCGCCGGCTGCCGGTCGTCAATCGCGACAAGCGGCTGGTCGGCATCATCTCGCTCGGCGACATCGCTCGCCATACCAAGCCCGGCGCCACCGGGGAGGCGATGGCGCAGATCGCCGAGCCGGGCGGCAAGCATTCACAGTCGCCGCAGGTGCACTAGGGATCTCGGATCGCCGGAAAACTATTCTGAAGAAAGTCTCTTAAGGGACGTTTCTCGGCTCCCGGCGGCCGCTCGCGGCTGCTGCGGCTTGCGCCGGGCCAACCGGAAAGGCAGTGGTGCCGATCCGTTCGGGACTGCCGGGCCCGCGCGTCGGCTCTTCGCGGGCGCTGCGCTGCCGGCTGACTCAGTCGGCGAGCGCCCGGGCGAGATCGGCTTCGAGGCGCTCGTAGGGCTCGATGCCCACCGAGAGGCGAATGAGCCCGTCCGCGATGCCGCGGCGGCGGCGCTCCTCCGGCGACATCATGGCGTGCGAGGTGTGCAACGGAATCGAGGCGAGGCTCTCGACGCCGCCGAGCGACACCGCGCGCGCGATCGCCTGCAGGCGTTCGTACACCCGCACCGCCTCGGCGAGGCCGCCCGCGACCTCGAATGCGAGCATGTAGCCGAAGCTGCGCATGTATCGGCCCGCGATGGCGTGGTCGGGATGGTGCGGCAGGCCCGGGTAGTGCACGGCGGCGACGCGCTTGCCCTGCGCGCGCAGGCCGTCGAGGAAGCGCGCGACGCGCTCGGCGTTCTCCGCCGCCCGGCGCGTGCGCAGCTCGAGCGTCGCGAGCGAGCGCACCAGCAGCCACGCGGCGTCCGGTGCGAGAATCGCGCCGGTGCGGCGGCGAAACGCTTCGAGGCGCTCGAGCAGTTCGTGGCGGCCGGAGACGACGCCGGCGAGCACGTCCGAATGCCCGCCGAGGATCTTGGTGGCGCTGTGCATGACGAGGTCGGCGCCGTGGGCGAGCGGCTGCTGGAACGGCGGCGGCAGGAACGTGGCGTCGACGCTCACGAGCGCGCCGCAGGCGCGCGCCGCCGCGACGACGCGCTCGAGGTCGACCACGCGGCAAAGCGGATTGGTCGGCGTTTCGACGTGCACGAGCTTGACGCCGCCGGCGAGCGCCGCGCGTAGCGACGCGTCGTCGAAGGGATCGAAACGCCGCACCTCGATGCCGAAACGCGGCAGGTCGTGCGTCGCGAGCGCGTCGACGCCGCCGTAGACGTACCGGCTCACGGCGACCCGGTCGCCGGCGCGCAGCAGCGCGAGGAAGATTGCGGTGATCGTCGCCATGCCGGAAGCGAATGCGACGGCGCCGTCGGCGCCCTCGAGCGCCGCCACGCGGCTCTCGAACAGGCGTCCGACCGGATGACCGTAGCGCGGATAGAACTCGCCCGGAGCTTCGTTCTCGCCGACCGCACGCAGCTGCTCGGCCGTCGGATACGCGAACGTGGTCGAGCGCGTGAGATCGGGAGCGACGGGGCCCTCGGCCGCCGCCGGGTCGCGCCGGCAGCCGTAGGGCTTGTGCTCGGGAGCGGCGTTGCTTTCCGACATGAAACGCTCCTTCTACTCTAGCGGGTGACCCAGCCCCCGCAGACCGGGAAGATCTGGCCGACGAAGCAGCCGCCCGCGTCGCTGCAGAGATAAGCGGCGAAGAGCGCATCCTCGCGCGCGCTCACCAGCCGCCCGAGCGGCACTTCGCGCGCGAGGCGCTCCTGGAACTTCGGATTCGCCTGCACCTCGGGCGGAAAGTAGGTCGGGTTATCGACGAAGTTCTGCGCGATCGCGTTCACCTGCACGTTGGCCGCGGCCGCCTCGATTCCGACCGCCTGGATGTAAGCGAGCTGCGCGCCGCGCGCCGCGCTGTAGGTGGACGTGCGCTTCATACCGCGCAGCGCCGAGGCGCTGCCCATCAGCAGGATCTTGCCCGAGCGGCGTTCGAGCATCTGCGGGAGCGCCGCGCGCACCAGCCGCGGCAGCGGATCCACCATGTTGGCGAAGACGTGCCGCCACTCCGCGTCGGTCACCTCGGTGGCCGGGGTGCTCGGCGCCGGAACGCCGAGGTTCGCGATCAGCGCGTCGATGCGGCCGGCGCCCTGCACGACGCGCGCGGGCGCTTCCGGCGGGTGCAGCGGCTCGGCGCTCGCGACGACGTCGGCGCCGCACTCGGCGAGGACCTCGCACAGCGCCGGTCCCATGAAGTCGCGCGCCTGCGTGACCAGGATGCGCTTGCCGCGGAGGTCGATCATCGCGGGCCTTCAATCCAGCGCGATGTTGTTGCGCCGCACGATCGGTTCCCAGCGCGCCAGCTCCTCGCGCATGAAAGCGGCGAACTCCTCCGGGGTGCTGCCCACCGGTTCCATGTACTGCGCGCGCAGCTTCCCGGCCACGTCCGGCATGCGCAGCACGGCGGCGATCTCTCGCGCGAGCCGCCGCACGATCGGCTCGGGGGTACCGGCGGGGACGACGACACCCTGCCAGGCGGTGGCTTCGACGTTCGGAATCCCGCTCTCCTTGAAGGTGGGAATGTCCGGCAGCAGCGTGAAGCGCTCGGCCATGGTCACCGCGATCGCCTTGAGCTTCCCGGCCTGGACCTGCGGCATGATCGGGCCGGGCGGCAGCGCGGCCATCTGTGCGTCGCCGCGCAGCAGCGCCTGGATGGCCTGCGGCGAGCCGGGGTAGGGCACGTGGACGATGTGCGAGCCGCTCTGCGCCGCGAGCAGCTCCATCGCAAGATGCGAGATCGAGCCGTTCCCGAAGGAGGCGTAGTTGTACTTGCCGGGGTGCTTCCGGAGCAGCGCGAGCAGCTCCTCGGTGCTCGATACCCCGAGATCGGTCGTGACCACGAGCACCGACGGCTGCGTGACGAGCTGGGTGACCGGGGCGAGGTCCTTGAACGGATCGTAGCCGAGCTTCTTGTACAGGAGCTTGTTGTTCACCAGCGGGCCGGTGATCGACACGCCGATCGTATAGCCGTCGGGCTCGGCGCGCGTCACCGCCTCGGTACCGATGTTGCCGCCCGCCCCGGCGCGGTTCTCCACGAGGAACGGCTGCCCGAGCCGCTCGCGCAGCTTCTCGGCCACGAGTCGTGCGACGATGTCGGGCGTCGAGCCGGGTCCGAACGGCACGATCACTTTCACGGGGCGCTCGGGCCACTCGTCGGCGGCCGCCGTGCCGGCGGCGGCAAAAAGCGCGAGGGCAACCAGGAACAGGCGGCGTTTCATGGATCCTCCAGCAGATGATCGATCGCGCGAGACGCGGCGCGTGCTTCCGGGCCGCGGTCCTTGTTGGGGCGGGCGCGGTGGACCAATAGAATACTCGAAGCGCGGGGAAAAATGTGCGGCGGGGGGCGTCCGCGATACCGGCGTCGCTCCGCGCGACGGCACGAGGAGGAGGCGGACGTGACGTACAAGGGAAGCTGCCACTGCGGACGCATCGGCTTCGAGGTCGACGGCGAGCTCGGGCGGGTGATCGAGTGCAACTGCTCGCACTGCAGCCGCAAGGGCTACTTGCTCTGGTTCGTGCCTCAGGAACGGTTGCGGCTGCTGACGCCCCGGCACGGCCTCTCGACCTACACCTTCAACAAGCACGCGATCGAGCACCACTTCTGCGCCACCTGCGGGTGCGCGCCGTTCGGCTTCGGCACCGACCCCGCCGGCAAGCCGACCGCGGCGGTGAACGTGCGCTGCCTCGAAGGGATCGATCTAGCGGCGCTCGCGCGCGTGCGGTTCGACGGTCGCCGCCTGTAGCCGCCCTAGAGCGAGGTCGCAGCGCGCGCCGCCTGGTCGTAGAGGCCCGAGAGCAGGCGCAGGAAGCGCGCTGCCTCGCGCAGCTCGAGCCGCTCGTCGTCGGTGCCGAGCAGGTTCGACACCAGCACCCGCTCGCGGATCTCGAAGTAGCGCTTGCACACCGCCTGACCCGCCTCGTTGGTCGAGTAGAGCACCTCCTTGCCGCGCCGCTCGGTCTTGACCAGGCCGAGCCCCACGAGCTTCTTGAGCGAATAGTTGACGACGTGCGTGTCCTCGATGTTGAGCGTGAACGCGATGTCGGCGAGCTTCTTCTCGCGCGCGCGGTGGTTGATATGGTGCAGCACGAGCACGTCGGTGATCGTCATGTCCTTGACGCCGGTGGCGCCCATGCAGCGGACCGCCCAGCGGTTGAAGGCGTTGCTCGCGAGGATGAGGCCGTATTCGAACTCGCTCAGCTCGGCGCTGCGCCCGCTCGCGAGATGCGAGGAGGATACGATCGGTTCGGCGGCCGGACCGCGCGACCGCCCGGGGAGGGACTTTTTCTTCGGCATGGCCGACCTCCTCGGAGATTGCCGTGGTTGGGCTCCGCCGGCGGGCGCCGCGTGCGCTGCGCCGGCGGATGTGTGGTTCGCGCTTCGCATCGCGCGCCGGTGGCCGCGGCCGTCGCCCGAAGGCGCCTTCCTGCCCGGGGCGCGCCGCCTGCTCATGGGCTGCCGTAGCCTCCGCCGCCCGGCGTCTCGATGACGAAGACGTCGTCCGGATTCATTTGCACGGAGGCCACGAAGCCGAGCTCCTCCCGCCGGCCGTCCGCGCGCAGCACGTAGTTCCGCCCCGGCGCCCCGGGCGCGCCCCCGTTCATGCCGAAGGGCGGCACGACACGGTTGTTCGAGAGGATCGATGCGGTCATCGGCCGGAGGAAGCGGATCCTGCGGATGCCGCCGTTGCCGCCGCGCCAGCGCCCGGCGCCGCCGGAGCCCGCGCGGATCGCGTAGCTCTCGAGGCGCACCGGAAAGCGCCATTCGAGCACTTCGGGATCGGTCAGGCGCGAGTTGGTCATGTGCGTCTGCACCACGTCGGTCCCGTCGAAGCCGGGCCCGGCGCCGGAGCCGCCGGCGATGGTCTCGTAGTACTGATACTCGGCGTCGCCGAACGTGAAGTTGTTCATCGTGCCCTGGGAGGCTGCGAGCACGCCGAGCGCGCCGTAGAGCGCATTGGTGATGCACGAGGACGTCTCGACGTTGCCCGCGACCACCGCAGCCGGGGGGCGCGGATTGAGCATGGAGCCTTCCGGGATGATCACCTCGAGCGGCTTCAGGCATCCGGCGTTGAGCGGGATATCGTCGTCGACGAGCGTGCGGAACACGTACAGCACCGCGGCCATGCAGATCGCGCTCGGGGCGTTGAAATTGTCGGGAAGCTGCGCCGAGGTGCCGGTGAAGTCGATGGTCGCCGCGCGCCGGGCGCGATCGACGCGCACCGCGACCCGGATCACGGCGCCGTTGTCGAGGCGGTACTCGTACTGTCCGTCCTTGAGTGCGGTGATGGCGCGGCGCACCGCCTCCTCGGCGTTGTCCTGCACGTGCCGCATGTAGGCGCGCACCACCTCGAGGCCGAAGTGGTCGACCATCTTGAGCAGCTCCTCGGCGCCTTTCTGGTTCGCTGCGATCTGGGCGCGGAAGTCGGCGAGGTTTTGCGTCGGGTTGCGCGCCGGGTAGCGGCCGGAGGCGAGGAGCGCCCGGGTCTCGGCCTCGCGCAGGCGGCCGCCCTGCACGAGCAGGAAGTTGTCGATCAGGACGCCTTCCTCGTCGATGGTGCGGCTGTAGGGCGGCATCGACCCGGGCGTGATGCCGCCGATGTCCGCGTGGTGGCCGCGCGAGCCGACGTAGAACAGCACCTCGCGGTCGTCGCGGCTCCACACCGGCGTTATGACGGTGATGTCGGGCAGGTGGGTGCCGCCGTGGTACGGATCGTTGAGCACGTACACGTCGCCCGGGCGCATGGTCCCGCGGTTCTCGCGGATCACGGTGCGGATGCTCTCGCCCATCGAGCCCAGGTGCACCGGAATGTGCGGCGCGTTCGCGATGAGGTTGCCCTCCGCGTCGAAGAGCGCGCACGAGAAATCGAGCCGTTCCTTGATGTTGACCGAGTGGGCCGTGTTCGCCAGGCGCAGCCCCATCTGCTCCGCGATGTTCATGAAGAGGTTGTTGAACACCTCGAGCATGACCGGGTCGGCGGCGGTACCGAGCGCGCGGCGGTGCGGGCGCGGCGCGACGCGCGTGAGCACCAGGTGATTGCGCGGCGTCACCTCGGCCGCCCAGCCGGGCTCGACCACGGTGGTGGCGTTCTGCTCGGCGATGATCGCGGGACCGGCGAGCACGTCGCCCGGGCGCAGGTCGTCGCGGCGGTAGAGGGCGGTGTCGTGCCAGCGGCCGCCCGAGTACATGCGCACCGTCGCCGCCGGCGCGAGCGGCGCGGCGCGCGGGGGCAGGTCGGCGATGGTCTCCTCGGGCGCGTCGGCAACGCCGATCGCCTCGACCGAGACCGCCTCGACGACGAGCGCGCGGTCCGGCATCAGGAACGCATAGCGCCTCTTATACGCCGCCTCGAACTGCTCGATCATGGCGGCCGCATCCGTTGCGTACGGAACGATGAGGGCCGTATCGGTGCCGTCGTAGCGCAGGTGCACCCGCGGAATCACCCGCACGCGCTCGCGCCGCACGCCCTGCGCGAGGAGCGCGGCGGTCGCGTCGTCGGCGAGCCGCGCGAGCGCGGCATCGAGCGCCGCGAGCCGCCCCGCCTCGAGCGGCGCTTCCACGGCCTGCTCGCGCATGACCGTCTGATCCGCGAGCCCCATGCCGTAGGCAGAGAGCACACCCGCGAAGGGATGGATGAAGACGCGCTTCATGCCGAGCGCATCGGCGACAAGGCAGGCGTGCTGTCCGCCGGCGCCGCCGAACGTCGTGAGCGTGTATTCGGTGACGTCGTGCCCACGCTGGACCGAGATCGCCTTGATGGCGTTCGCCATGTTGCCGACCGCGATTTCAATGAAGCCCTCGGCCACCGCCTCGGGCGTGCGGTCATCGCCGGTCGCGGCGCGGATCTCCTCGGCGAGCGCCGCGAACTTCTCGGCGACGACGTCGTCGGCGAGCGGCTGGTCCGCCCCGGGGCCGAAGACCTTCGGGAAGTACGCCGGCTGGATCTTGCCGAGCATGACGTTCGCGTCGGTCACCGTCAGCGGTCCGCCGCGGCGATAGCAGGCGGGGCCGGGATTGGCGCCGGCGCTGTCGGGGCCCACGCGGTAGCGCGCGCCGTCGAAGTGCAGGATCGACCCGCCGCCCGCGGCGACGGTGTGGATCGACATCATCGGTGCACGCAGGCGCACGCCCGCGATCTGGGTATCGAACTCGCGCTCGAACTCGCCGGCGTAGTGGGAGACGTCGGTCGAGGTGCCGCCCATGTCGAAGCCGATCACCTTGTCGAAGCCGGCGCGCAGGCTCGTGCGCGCCATGCCGATGATGCCGCCGGCGGGCCCGGAGAGGATCGAGTCCTTGCCCTGGAAGCGGCGGGCGTCGGTGAGCCCGCCGTTGCTCTGCATGAACAGCAGCCGCACGCCGGGGAGCTCCGCGGCGACGCGATCGACGTAGCGGCGCAGCACCGGCGAGAGGTAGGCGTCGACGACCGTGGTGTCGCCGCGCGAGACGAGCCGCATGAGCGGGCTCACCTTGTGCGACACCGAGATCTGCACGAAGCCCGCTTCGCGTGCGAGCGCCTCGATGCGCGCCTCGTGCGCCGGGTAGCGGTAGCCGTGCAGCAGCACGATCGCGATCGCGCGAAACCCCTCGGCGCGGCACGCGGCGAGCTCGGCGCGCACGCGCGCTTCGTCGAGCGGCTGCACCACCTCGCCGTGCGCGCTCATGCGCTCGTCGACCTCGACGACCTTGCGATAGAGCAGCTCCGGGAGCACGATGCGGCGGTCGAAGAGGCGCGGGCGGTTCTGGTAGCCGATGCGCAGCGCATCGCGGAACCCGCGCGTTATGAAGAGCACCGTCGGCTCGCCCTTGCGTTCGAGCAGCGCGTTGGTCGCGACGGTCGTGCCCATCTTGACCGCTTCGATGAGCTCGGGGCCGAGCGGACGGTCCGGCGGTACGCCGAGCAGCTGACGGATGCCGGCGACGGCGGCGTCGGCGTACTGCTCGGGGTTGTCGGAAAGGAGCTTGTGCGTCACGAGCCGGCCGTCCGGCCGGCGCGCGACGATGTCCGTGAAAGTGCCGCCGCGGTCGATCCAGAATTCCCAGCGCCCGGGCCCCGGGGGTGCACGCATAGCGATTCCTGCAGAATGAGGATGCGCGGGCGCTCGCCCGCCTGCGCCCGATCATACAATACGTTGACATTTTATCAACGTTCTAATAGCGTGAATACGATTCCAAGCCAGCAGAGGAGGTCCCATGAAGGCGTTGTGGCGATGGCTCATGGCGTTCGGGTGCGCGGCTCTCGCGGCTTCGGCACAGGCGCAGGTGCAGTGGGATATGCCGACCGGCTATCCGGCGAGCAACTTCCATACGGAGAACATCGAGCAGTTCCGCAAGGACGTGGAGCAGGCGACCGGCGGCAGGCTCAAGATCGTGGTGCACGCGGCCGGCTCGCTGTTCAAGGCGAACGAGATCAAGCGCGCGGTGCAGGGCGGGCAGGTACCGATCGGCGAGATCATCATTTCCGGCTTCTCCAACGAGGACCCGCTGTTCGGTCTCGATTCGATTCCGTTCCTTGCGACGAGCTACGAGGACGCGCGGCGCCTGTGGCGGGCGTCGAAGGAGGCGATCGACGCGCGTTTCGCGAGGCAGGGGATGAAGATCCTCTACACCGTGCCGTGGCAGCCGCAGGGAATCTACAGCGCGAAGCCGATCAACAGCGCCGACGACCTCAAGGGCATGAAGTGGCGCGCCTACAATCCGCAGACCAGCCGCATCGCGCAGCTCGTCGGGGCGCAGCCGGTCACGATCCAGGCGGCCGAGCTCTCGCAGGCGCTCGCGACCGGCGCGGTCGAGGCGTTCATGACCTCGTCGGCGACCGGCTACGACTCCAAGGTCTGGGAGCAGGTGCAGTACTTCTATGACGTGCGCGCCTGGCTGCCGAAGAACGCGGTGATCGTTAATCAGCGCGCGTTCGACAAACTCGATGCGGCGACGCGGCAGGCGGTGCTCAAGGCGGCGGCGGCTGCCGAGGAGCGCGGCTGGAAAGCGAGCACCGAGAAGAACGACTGGTACCTCGAGCAGCTGCGCGCCCACATGAAGGTCGAGAAGCCCTCGGCGCAGCTTCAGGCCGACATGCGCAAGGTCGGGGAGACCATGATCCAGGACTGGATCAAGCAGACCGGCAAGGAAGGCGAGGCGATCCTCGACGCCTACGGCAAGTAAGCGGCACGCGGCGCGGCCCGACGGGCCGCGCCGCTGCTGCGGCCGTTCCGTGCGCGCGCTGCTCGACAGAATCTACCTCGGCGCCGGCTACCTCGCCGGCGTCTTCATGGTGCTGATCCTGCTGTCGATCCTTACGGGGATCGCCGGGCGGCTGTTCGGCATCGATACGCCGGGCATGGACGCGTACGCCGGCTACAGCATGGCGGCGTCGTCGTTCCTCGCGCTCGCGTACACGCTCCGCCACGGCGAGCACATTCGCGTGACGCTGATCCTGCAGCAGCTCGGGCCGCGCGCCCGCTACGCGCTCGAGCTCTTCGCGCACGCCGCGGCCGTGTGCCTGTCGTTCGCGCTCGCCTGGTTCTCGGTGCGGCTCGTGTGGCAGTCGTACGTCTTCAACGACGTCTCGCAGGGGCTCGACGCGACGCCGCTCTGGATCCCGCAGATCGGCATGGCCGTCGGCGCGGCGCTGCTCCTCCTCGCCTTCGTGCACGGCCTGGTGGAACTGCTGTGCACGGGCCGCGCGGCCGACGCACGCGAGGCGACGGCGCGGACCGAGTAGGGAGCGAGCATGGACGTCGGCGCCGCCATCGTGCTGGTCATCCTGGTGTTCGTGCTCCTCGGCGCCGGCGTCTGGATCGGGCTTGCGCTCATGGGTGTCGCGTGGATCGGCATGGAGCTCTTCAGCCCGCGCCCCGTCGGCGATGCCATGGCGGTCACGATCTGGGGCGCGGCGTCGTCGTGGACGCTCACGGCGCTGCCGCTCTTCGTGTGGATGGGCGAGATCCTGTTCCGCACGCGCCTGTCGGAGGACATGTTCAACGGCCTCGCGCCCTGGCTCGACAGGATTCCGGGCCGGCTGCTGCACACGAACATCCTCGGCTGCACGCTGTTCGCCGCGGTTTCCGGTTCCTCGGCCGCGACCTGCGCCACGATCGGCAAGATGACGCTGCCCGAGCTCGCGAAGCGCGGCTATCCGGACTCGATGGCGATCGGCACGCTCGCCGGCGCCGGCACGCTCGGGCTGCTGATTCCGCCGTCGATCATCATGATCGTCTACGGCGTGACGGCGTCGGTCTCGATCGCGCAGCTCTTCATCGCCGGCGTGATCCCGGGGCTCGTGATCGCCGGGCTGTTCATGGCGTACACGATCGGCTGGAGCCTGCTGCACCCCGACGCCATTCCGCGCCCCGAGCGCCGCCTGCGCCTGACCGAGAAGCTCAAGGCCTCGCGGCACCTGCTGCCGGTGGTGGCGCTCATTCTTGCCGTGCTCGGGTCGATCTACACCGGCATCGCGACCGCCACCGAAGCG
>DASVBY010000050.1:0-10266 GCA_036381895.1 Burkholderiales bacterium
CCGCATGCAGGTGCTGCGCCTGGTCGACGACCTCGAGCGCCGGCCGCGTCTCGAGCAGCTCGCGCAGCGACGTCTCGGGAGCGTGCTCGAGCCGTGGCCGCCTCTCGAGGTCGTCGATCAGGCGCAGTACCTGCATGCGCCCGCCGCGCGCCGGCACGACGCGCTCGACGCCCTGCCCGTAGAGGATCGCGCCGGTCCGGTTGCCCTGGCGCGTGAGGAGCCGCGCGAGGACCGCCACGAAGTCGATGAGCAGGTCGCGCTTCAGCGCGTTCGCTGTCCCGAAGTCGACCGAGGGCGAGACGTCGAGGAGGAAGTGCGCGGTGATCTCGCGGTCCTCGTGATACTCGCGCACGTACGGCGTGTCGAGGCGCGCGGTGACGTTCCAGTCGATGTGCCGCACGTCGTCGCCCGCGGTGTACTCCCGCAGGTCCGCGAGGTCGAGGCCCTGCCCGCGGAAGAGCGTGCGGTAGTCGCCCTGAAGCTGGCCGTCGAGCCGGCGCACGACGGTCCACTCGAGGCGGCGCAGCCGCGTCTCAGCGCGCGAGCGCATGGCCCTGCATCGGCGCCGCGGGCACCGGGATGCGCTCGAGCACCTTCCCGATGAGCGTGTCCGCGGTGACGTCGTCCGAGAGCGCTTCGTACGAGAGGATGAGCCGGTGGCGCAGGACGTCGAGCGTCATGTCCTGGATGTCCTGCGCGAGCACGTAGTCGCGGCCGCGCATGAACGCGAGCGAGCGCGCGGTGAGGATGAGGTTGATCGACGCGCGCGGTGATGCGCCGTACGTGATGTACTTCCCGATCGCCTCGAGGCCGTACTCCTTCGGCATGCGCGTCGCCGAGACGATGCGTACGACGTACTCCATGAGCACGGGATCGACGAACACGCCGTCGACCTGCTTCTGGAGGGCGATGAGCTGCGCGGTGGTGAGCACCGGCGACACGAGCGCGAGCGGTCCGGTCATGCGCTCGACGACGACGAACTCGTCCATCTCGGACGGATACGTGACCAGCACCTTCATCATGAAGCGGTCGACCTGCGCCTCGGGGAGCGGATACGTGCCTTCGGTCTCGATCGGGTTCTGCGTCGCCATCACCACGAACGGCGCCGGCACGCGGTGGGTCTCGCCCGCGATCGTCACCTGGCGCTCCTGCATCACCTCGAGCAGCGCGCTCTGCACCTTGGCGGGCGCGCGGTTGATCTCGTCCGCGAGCAGCAGGTTGGTGAACACCGGACCGAGCGAGGTCGTGAAATCGCCGGTCTTCTGGTTGTAGATGCGCGTGCCGACGAGATCGGCCGGCACGAGGTCCGGCGTGAACTGGATGCGCCGGAACGTGCCGCGGATGGTGCGTGCGAGCGTCTTCACCGTCAGGGTCTTCGCCAGCCCCGGGACGCCCTCGACCAGCAGATGTCCCTGCGCGAGCAGCGCCACCAGCACGCGCTCGAGGAAGTGGTCCTGCCCGACCACGACCTTCTTCACTTCATAGAGGATGCGCTCCATGAGCGCGGCGACGGTGTCGTTGCGGATGTCGTCCATAGCGCCTCGTCAGAACGGGGGAATGCCGACGGCGGCGGCGGCGTTCTCGATCGGCACCGCGAAACCGATGCCGATGAAGAAACTCTCCTCCGTCGGGTTGAGAATGCTGGTCACGATGCCGACCACTTCGCCGTCCGCGGTGACGAGCGGCCCGCCGGAGCTGCCCGGGTTCGCGGCGGCGTCGAACTGGATCAGGTTGGAGAGCAGGCGCTCGCCGCGTTCGGAGTAGTACTGCCGGCGCAACCCCGACACGACCCCGGCGGACACCGACGGCCCGATGCCGAAGGGGAAGCCGACCGCGATGACGTCGTCGCCCACCGCGAGATCCTGTGTCGAGCGCAGCGTCGCCGGCACCACGTCGTCGGGCAGCGTGCTCGCCCAGATCACGGCGAGGTCGTGCTCCGGTCGGGTGCCGACGATGGTCGCGTCCGACTCCATGCCGTTCGCGAACACGACGCGCAGGCGCTCGGCGCCGGCGACCACGTGCAGGTTCGTGAGGATCATCCCGTTCGCGACGACGATCACGCCGGTGCCGGTCGTCGTTTCGGCCAGTTCGTCGCTGCCCTTGACGCGGCCGAGCCCGCGCACGCGCACCACCGAGGGCCGCACCACCTGGTACGCCTTCGCCGCGCGCGAGGGGAGCGTCTTGGTTTCGAGCGTGTGCAGCACCGCCGCGTCGATGTCCTCCTGCGTGAGCTCGCGCGCCGGTGGAGCGATCGCCGCATGCAGCACCACGAGCAGCGCCGCGAACAGACCGCCGGCGAGGGCGAGGATCGGCGCGCGGCGCCGCCGGTAAAACCGCGTCAACCACGGGGGCTTGCGCGCGGCACGCTTCGGTTCCTCGGGTCGATCCTGCGACGCCGCCGGCGGGGAGGGCTTCGGAGGGAGCATCCCGGCGGGCCGCAGCGGTCGCTGCGGCCGCCGGGAGCTGCTGTAGAGCGTCACCTTTCGCATGGGCGCCACCTGTGGGCCGCCGTCCATCGACAACGGTAGCACGGGGGGGCAGCGGTTCAAACATTCAGCAGAAATTCACCCGAGCGCCGCTCCGGGAAACGCTCACTTGCGGCGGGGCATCCTGCGGGCCGAGGCACGGCCCGATCCCCGAGGCGACGGAAACAGCCGCGCCGGGAACCGGGATTTCGCGCCGGGGCGCGCGGCTCAGCGAGGGAGAATCTTCGAGAGAAACTGCTGCGCGCGCTCCGAGCGCGGCGTGCTGAAGAAGCACTCCGTCTCGTCGTCCTCGACGATCCTGCCCTGATCCATGAAGATCACGCGGTGCGCCACCTTGCGCGCGAAGCCCATCTCGTGCGTCACGACCATCATGGTCATGCCTTCCTGCGCCAGCTGCACCATGACGTCGAGCACCTCGTTGATCATTTCCGGATCGAGCGCCGAGGTGGGTTCGTCGAACAGCATGCACACCGGATCCATGCACAGTGCGCGCGCGATCGCGACGCGCTGCTGCTGGCCGCCCGAGAGCGCGCCGGGGTACTTGTCCGCGTGCGCGCGCAGGCCCACGCGCTCGAGCAGCTGCAGCGCCTTCTCCGCGGCCGCTTCGCGCCCGCGTCCCAGCACCCGGGTCTGGGCGATCATCAGGTTCTCGAGCACCTTCATGTGCGGGAACAGCTCGAAGTGCTGGAACACCATGCCCACGCGCGCCCGCAGCTTCGACAGGTTCGTCTTCGGATCGCCGACCGACACCCCGTCGACCACGATCTCGCCCCGCTGGAACGGCTCGAGCCCGTTGACGCACTTAATAAGTGTCGACTTCCCCGAGCCGGACGGCCCGCAGATCACGATGACTTCGCCCTTGCGCACCTCGGTGCTGCAGTCGGCGAGCACGCGGAACTCCCCGTAGTACTTGGTGACGTGGCGGATCGCGATCATACGGCGAGACGGCGCTGCAGGTACCGGACCAGCTGCGACGCGGCGTAGCACAGCACGAAGTAGACCGCGCCCCCGAACAGCAGCATCTCCACGATGGTACCGTCGCGCTCCCCGATCTTGTACGCGGCGCCGAAGAAGTCCGTGAGCGCGCTCACGTACACGAGCGAGGTGTCCTGGAACAGGATGATCGCCTGCGTCAGCAGCAGCGGCACCATGTTGCGGAACGCCTGCGGCAGCACCACCAGGCGCATCGCCTGCCAGTGCGTCATGCCGAGCGCGTACGCGGCCGCGATCTGACCCCGCGGCACGCTCTGGATGCCCGCGCGGATGATCTCGGAGTAATACGCCGCCTCGAACAGCGCGAAGCCGACCATCGCCGACACGAGCCGCATGTCGGCGGCGCGCCCGAGGTTGAGGAGCTCCTGCAGGAACTGCGGCACGATCAGAAAGAACCAGAGCAGCACCATGACCAGCGGCACCGCGCGAAACAGCGTCACGTACCCGGCGGCGAGGGCGGCGAGCGGTGGAATGCCGGACAGGCGCATCAGTGCGAGCGCCGTGCCCCAGACGATGCCGGTGAGCACCGCGACCGCGGTGATCTCGAGCGATACGAGCATCCCCCGCAGCAGGAACGGGGCCGCGTTCGGGATCGAGCTCCAGTCGAACTCGTAGCTCATCGGCCGCCGATGTAGCCCGGGACGCGCGTGCGCCGCTCGAGCAGGCGCATCAGCGCCATGACCACGACGTTGATCGCCATGTAGAGGAGCGTCACCGCGATGAACGATTCGTAGGGCTGCGCCGTGTAGTCGACCAGCTGGCGTCCCTGCGCCGCGAGCTCGAGCAGGCCGATGGTCGAGAGCACCGCCGAGTTCTTGAAGATGTTCAGGAACTCCGAGGTGAGCGGCGGCACGATGATGCGGAACGCCATCGGCAGCAGCACGTGCCGGTAGGTCTGCGGCAGCGTGAAGCCGAGCGCGAGCGCCGCGGCGCGCTGCCCCCGCGGGAGCGAATCGATCCCGGCACGCACCTGCTCGGCGATGCGCGCGCTGGTGAAGAAGCCGAGGCAGAGCATCCCGGCGACGAACTGCTGCGTCACCGGGTGGAGCTGCTTGATCGCGTCGCCGCCCGGCAGCAGCTCGGGCGCGACGAAGTACCAGATGAAGAGCTGCACCAGGAGCGGAACGTTGCGGAAAACCTCGACATAGCCGGCGGCGAACGCCCGCGGCACCCGGCCCGGCACGGTGCGCAGCACCCCGACCACCGTGCCGAGCGCGAGCGCGATCAGCCAGCCGGTCAGCGACACCGCCACCGTCATCTGCAGGCCCGCGAGCAGCCAGTCGAGATAAGTCGCGCCGCCCGCGGGCGTCGGCTGGAAGAAGACCCCCCAGTTCCAGTTGTAGCTCATGGCCGCCAGTGCGAGGCGAAGCGCTTCGCGCAGACCGCGCGGCCGCACGCCGCCGCGCGGCCTGCGCACCCGCGTTCAGGGCGACACGCGGTCCGATTCTACTGATACGCCTTGTCGTTCGGGTTCTTGAAGAGCGCCTGCATGTCCTCGCTCAACGGAAAGTTCAGGTTCAGGCCCTTGGGCGGGATCGGCCTCATGAACCACTTCTCGTAGAGCTTCGCCGCCTCGCCCGACGTCTGCAGCTTCGCGATCGTGTCGTCGACGAGCTTCTTGAAGGCGGCGTCGCCCTTGCGCATCATGCAGCCGTAGGCCTCGCGCGACTGCGGCGTGCCGACCACCACCCAGTCCCCGGGCCGCCGCGCCTTGGCGCGCTCGCCGTAGAGCAGCGCGTCGTCCATCATGAACGCGACCGCGCGGCCGCTCTGCAGCGTCAGGAACGCCTCGCCGTGATCCTTGGCGCTGATTATGTTCATGTTCATCTTCTTCTCTTCGTTCATCGCGCGCAGCAGCCGCTCGGAGGTGGTACCGGCGGTCGTGACGACGTTCTTGCCCGCGAGGTCGGGGAAGTCCTTGATACCGGAGTTCCTGTGGGTCAGGAGGCGCGTGCCGATGATGAAAATGGTGTTCGAGAACGCCACCTGCTGCTGGCGCTCCGTGTTGTTGGTGGTCGAGCCGCATTCGAAGTCGATGGTGCCGTTCTGCACCAGCGGGATGCGGTTCTGGGAGGTGATCGGGGTGAGCTTCACCTGCAGGTTCGGCGCGTCGAGCTCGCGCTTTATCGCGTCCACGATCGCGAGCGCGATCTCGTGCGAGTAGCCGACCACCTGCTGCTTGTCGTCGTAGTAGGAAAACGGCACGGAGGACTCGCGATGGCCGAGCGAGATCACGCCGCTTTCCTTGATCTTCTCGAGCGTGCCCGAATCCTGGGCGATCGCGACCGTGCTCCAGGCGACGCCCGCGACGAGCGCCGCAACCAGTTGCTTGAGACGCATGGATCCTCCTTATTGCCTTATGAGTGCGCTGCACCGGACCCGACCCGGCGCGCACTCATTATGCAACGAGAACGCGGCACCGACATCCGTCGTGCCCGCCCCTCGGAGGTCGAGACGGCCGGCGTCCCGCCCGCACGGCATCGACGCCGGTCGCCCGGCATTCACGAGCGGTTCGGCGATGATCGCGTCTTCGTCTCGAGCGCATCCGCTCGCCGTGCGCGCGCCCGACCGCCTGGCGGAAGCGTGCCCGGGTTCTGGAGCCGCGACGACGGTGCGCCGCGCGGATTCGGGCGGCCGCTGCGTGTTCCAAGGAGCGGCTTCTGCCCGGGCGGCGGCCGAGAGCGCGAATCGCGACGCCAGGCGCATCGCAACGCTTCGAGCGACGTGCTTGCGCGCCGCCGCCTTGAAGGCACCATGCTTCTCCCGTAGGCTACGTCCGCCAACAAGGACCAGAAACAGGCAGCGCGCACGCGCGCAAACAATTCGAACAGCGCACCCGAGGAACAACCATGAAGAATCCACTCGACTCCCTCTGGGGCACGATCATCTCGGGCCTCGTTCTGCTGGTCATTCTTTATGTGTTCGTCGTCAACTTCCTGCGCTGACGGCGGCGGGCAATAGCAAGGGGGAATCATGGAGCTTCTGATCGATCGGTGGCTGCACATCTGGGCGGGCATCGCCTGGATCGGGCTGCTCTACTACTTCAACGCGGTGCAGGTGCCGGGCCTCGCCGCCGCCAAGGCCGACGGCACCGCGGCCGGCATCACCAGGCATATCGCGCCGCGGGCGCTGCTCTGGTTCCGTTGGGCCGCGGTCGTCACCTGGCTCACCGGCGCCTACTATCTCGAGCGCTCCGGCATCGGCTTCACCAATGCGTTCCTGCTGCAGGGGTCGGCCGCGACCATCGGTATCGGCGCCTGGCTCGGCACGATCATGCTGTTCAACGTATGGGTGCTGATCTGGCCGAACCAGAAGAAGGTGCTCGGACTGGTGGAGGCCGACGACGCCGCCAAGGCGAAGGCCGCGCGCGTCGCGTTCCTCGCCTCGCGTACCAACACCATGCTCTCGATCCCGATGCTCTTCTTCATGGCGGCGAACACCCACTTCAACCCGCTCGTCTAGCCGGGCAGCAGCCGTTTCCCGCCTTCCGAAAGGCCCGGCGAGCCGGGCCTTTCGTCTTTGCGGGGAGCGCGCTTGCGTTGGCGCCGGGAACGAATAGAATCTACCCCACTCGTTGCATGGCGCCCCGCACCCAAATCGTGGCGTGCGCCCGACCGAGCGGTGCAGAGCAATTTGGGTGCGGGGTGCCTTTATTGTTTCCAACTCTATGACTCACCTGATGCCGACCTACCCGCGCCTGCCCGTCGCCTTCGTCCGCGGCGAGGGCGCGTGGCTCTGGGACACCACCGGGCGCAAGTACCTCGATGCGCTCGCCGGCGTGGCCGTCTGCAGCCTGGGACACGCGCACCCCGAGATCACCCAGGCGATCGCCGACCAGGCCGGGAAGCTGGTTCATACCTCCAACTGGTACCGCATCGAGCTGCAGGAGCAGCTCGCCGAGCGGCTCTGTCGCGTCGCCGGCATGGAACGGGCCTTCTTCGGCAATTCCGGCGCCGAAGCGAACGAGGCGGCGATCAAGATCGCGCGGCTCTACGGGAACAATAAGAAAATCCGCAATCCGACCATCGTCGTGACGGAAGGGAGCTTTCACGGCCGCACCCTCGCGACGCTCTCCGCCACCGGCAACCGGCGCATTCAGGCCGGTTTCGAGCCGCTCGTCGCCGGCTTCAACCGGGTGCCCTACAACGACATCGCCGCCGTGCGCCAGGTGGCCGAGAACAACCCCGAGGTCGTGGCGGTGCTGGTCGAGCCGGTGCTCGGCGAAGGCGGCATCGTGGTGCCGAGCCCGGGATACCTCGCGGAGCTGCGCCGGCTGTGCACCGAGCGCGGCTGGCTGCTCATGCTCGATGAGATCCAGACCGGGCTCTGCCGCACCGGCCGCTGGTTCGCCTGGCAGCACGAAGACGCGCAGCCCGACGTCATGACCGTCGCGAAAGCGCTCGGCAACGGCGTTCCGATCGGGGCCTGCCTCGCCCGCGGCGAGGCGGCGAACCTCTTCCAGGCGGGCAGCCACGGCTCGACCTACGGCGGCAACCCGCTCGCCTGCCGCGCGGCACTCGCGGTGCTCGAGCGCCTCGAGGCCGGCGGCTACGCCGAGCGCGCCGCGGCGCTCGGGCAGCGGATGCTCGCGGGCTTCGAGGAGAGGCTCGGGGGCGTCAAGGGTGTCAAGCAGATTCGCGGCAAGGGCCTGATGCTCGGCATCGAGCTCGACCGCCCGTGCAAGGAGCTCATGACGACGGCGCTCGAGCGCGGCCTCCTCATCAACGTCACCGCGGACAAGGTCGTGCGCCTGCTCCCGCCGCTCGTCGTCAGCGACGCCGAGGCGGGGCAGATCGTGGACACGGTCTCGGACATCGTCCGCGCGTTTCTCGCGGCCTCGTGAGCGCCCGCCACCTGCTCACGCTGGCCGACCTCTCGGCGGCAGAGATCAGGCGCCTGCTGCAGCGGGCGATCGAGCTCAAACGGCTGCACCGCACCGGGGAGCGCCACGCCCCGCTCGCCGGCAAGGTCCTCGCCCTGCTCTTCGAGAAGTCTTCCACGCGCACGCGCGTCTCGTTCGAGGCCGGCATGGCGCAGCTCGGCGGCAGCTCCATGTTCCTCTCGCCGCGCGACCTGCAGCTCGACCGCGGCGAGCCGGTCGAGGACACCGCGCGCGTGATCGGGCGCATGGTCGATGCGGTCGTGATCCGCGCCAACCGCCAGGAAACGATCGAGCGCTTCGCCGCGCACTCGTCGGTGCCGGTGATCAACGCCCTCTCCGACCGCCACCATCCGTGCCAGCTGCTCGCGGACATCCAGACGTACATCGAGCATCGCGGCGACATCGGCGGGCGCACGGTGGCGTGGGTCGGCGACGGCAACAACGTCTGCCACTCGTGGATCCAGGCCGCGAAGCGGCTCGACTTCGCGCTGCGCGTCGCCACCCCTCCGGGCTACGGGCCGGACGCCGGGATCACCGCACAGGCCGCGCCCAACGTGACGCTGCTCACGGATCCCGCGGAAGCGGTGCGCGGGGCCGATCTGGTGGTGACCGACACCTGGGCGAGCATGGGCCAGGAGCAGGAGAAGGCGAGCCGCGAGCGCGCGTTCGCCGGCTACCAGGTCGACGCCGCGCTCATGGCGAAGGCGGGCCGCGACGCGCTCTTCATGCACTGCCTGCCGGCCTACCGCGGACAGGAGGTCGCGGCCGAGGTCATCGACGGCCCGCAGAGCGTCGTGTGGGACGAGGCCGAGAACCGTTTGCACACGCAGAAGGCGCTGCTCGAGTTCCTGCTCGCACCGGCGCACTGAGCCGGCGCGCCCGGCCGCGCCGCCGCCGGCCCGATGATCGCAGACTAAACTAGTAGCGCGCGCCGCCCGCGGCGCGCGTCCCGTTGCCCGACTGGACGTCGCCAGAGCCCTGCCGCTCCGGCGACCGACCGAGGTTCCCGTGGAAGCCCGAGTTCTGCGCCTGCTCATCGTTGACGCCTCGCCGGACGACGCCGAAGCCGCGCTTGCGGCGCTGCGGCCCGGCGGCTTCCTGCTCAAGCCCGAGCGCGTCCAGGATCTCGCCGGGCTGCAGCAGGCGCTCGCGAAGAGCGCGTGGGACGCCGTGATCTGCGAGCGCGCGCTGCCGCGCCTCAAGGTCGAGACCGTGCTCGAAACGCTGCGCCGGGCGGGCTGCGACGCGCCGCTGCTCGTGCTGACGCGCGACTTCACCGACGAGGAGATTCTCGCCCTCCTGCGCTCCGGCGCCCGCGACGTGATCCGCAAGGGCCGCCTCGGGCGGCTCCTCCCGGCGCTCGAGCGCGAGCTCGCGGTCGCGGCCGAGCGGGCCGCGCACCGGGCGACGCTCGAGGCGCTCGAGGAGATGCAACAGAAGCATCGCGCGGTCGTCGAGGGCGCGCGCGAGGCGATCTGCTACAGCCACGAGGGCATGCACGTCGACGCCAACCGCGCGTACCTCGAGCTCTTCGAGTACGAGAGCACCGCCGAGCTCGAAGGCGTCCCGGTGACGGACCTCATCGACAAGAGCGATCAGGGGCGTTTCAAGCAGTACATCCGGAAGCCGGGCGGCGCGCCGCAGGAGTTCGTCGCCGTGCGCCGCAGCGGCGCACGCTTCCACGCCGAGATCGCGGTCGCACCGATCACGCTGAACGGCGAGGTCTGCCTGCAGCTCTTCGTCACCGACGTATCGAAGCGCAAAGCGGCGGAAACGCGGCTGCAGTACCTGAACCAGCACGACCCGCTCACGGGACTCTACAACCGGGCGCATTTCCTGCGGGTGCTCGAGGAAGCGCTCGCGGGCGTCAAGGCCGGCGGCGCCGCGCGCGCGCTGGCGTACGTC
>DASVBY010000051.1:0-2275 GCA_036381895.1 Burkholderiales bacterium
AAGCGCGCGCCATGGTGCGGGGGACGCTGCGCGCCATGGCCTACGGCGGCATCTACGATCAGGTCGGCGGCGGCTTCTACCGCTACTCGGTCGACCGGTTCTGGGCGATCCCGCACTTCGAGAAGATGCTCTACGACAACGGCCAGCTGCTCGCGCTCTACGCCGACGCCGCGCGCGTGCTCGAGGAGCCGCTGTTCGCGCGCATCGCGGCGGAAACCGGCGAATGGGTGATGCGCGAGATGCAGGCGCCGGAGGGCGGCTACTACTCGTCGCTCGACGCCGATTCCGAGGGCCACGAAGGCAAGTACTACGTCTGGACGCTCGACGAGCTGCGCGCCGCAGTCGAGCCCGAGGAGTACGCCGTGCTCGAGCAGCGCTTCGGACTCCACCGGCCGGCGAACTTCGAGGAGCGGTGGCACCTGAATGTCTATGCCGAGGCGCCCGATATCGCCGCGACCTTGGGCCTCACCGAGGCCGAGGTCGAGCGGCGGCTCGCGGCGGCGCGCGCCAGGCTCTACGCGTTTCGCGAGCGCCGCGTGCGACCGGGGCTCGACGACAAGATTCTCGCAAGCTGGAACGCGCTCATGATCAAGGGCATGGCGCGGGCCGGGCGCCTGCTCGGGCGGGAGGACTTCGTCGCTTCGGCGCAGCGCGCGCTCGACTTCGTTCGCGGGACGCTCTGGCGCGGCGGCCGGCTGCTCGCCACCGCGCGCGGCGGCCGCGCGCAGCTCAACGCCTACCTCGACGATCACGCGCTCCTCATCGAGGCCGCGCTCGAGCTGCTGCAGGTCCGCTGGCGCCGCGACGACCTCGCGTTCGCCGTGGCGCTCGCGCACCGGCTGCTCGACGGCTTCGAAGACCGCACGGCCGGGGGCTTCTACTTCACATCGAACGACCACGAGCCGCTGGTTCACCGGCCGAAGCCGGCGTCGGACGACGCGCTTCCGGCGGGCAACGGGGCCGCAGCGCGCGCGCTCCTCGCGCTCGGCTACCTGCTCGGCGACGTCGATTTCCTCAACGCTGCCGAACGCGCGCTGCGCGCGCACTACGCGCGCGTCACGCAGTACCCGTCGGCCCACTGCACCCTGCTGCTGGCGCTCGAGCAGTACCTCGAACCGCCGACCACGGTGGTGCTGCGGGGAACGGCCGAGGAGTTGCGGGCGTGGCAGGCGGCAATGGCGTCCGGCGCCGGGCAGGAGGTCTACCCCATTCCGGCAGACGCGCCCGATCTCCCGGGCGTGCTCGCCGAACGCAAGCCCCTCGGCGGCGCGACCGCCTACGTATGCCGCGGCCACACCTGCCGGCCGCCCGTCACCGATCTCGCGGCGCTGCGGCGGCTGCTCGCCGAGGACACGCTCTAAGAACGACGTAGCATTCTTGCCGCCGCAGCCGGCGGCGCCCGGCCAGGCATCGTGAACGTCCTGCCGGGGCAGCGCGCGGCTCAGTCGTACTCGAACGCCGGCAATACTTCGGTTTCCGCCTTGCCCGCGGCGATCCATTCCTGCAGCGGCGCGAGCGCGAGCATCGCGTCGCTGTAGGCGCGCGCCACCGGGTCGAGCGGCACGACGTAGGTCTCGAAGCGCAGCACCACCGGTGCGTACATCGCGTCGGCGACGGAGAAGCGCCCGAACAGGAACGGGCCGTCGCCGCCGTAGCGCGCGCGGCATTCGTTCCAGATCGCGCAGATGCGATCGATGTCCTCCTGCACGCCAGGCGCGCGCCCCTTGTCCGGCCAGCGCCGGCGGCAGTTCATGCTCATGTGCGTGCGCAGCGCGGTAAAGCCCGCGTGCATCTCCGTGCTCACGGCACGCGCAAGCGCGCGCGCTTTCGAGTCGGAGGGCCAGAGCCCGCGGTCGGGGAAGCGCTCGGCGATGTACTCGCAGATCGCGAGCGATTCCCACACCGTGACGTCGCCGTCGATCAGCGCCGGCACCTTGCCCGAGGGCGAGTAGCGCCGGATTTCCGCTTTGGACGTAGGCGTATAGAGCGGAATGCGGACTTCTTCGAAGGGAATCTGCGCCTGCCGCAGCAGCAGCCAGGGGCGCAGCGACCAGGAGGAATAGTTCTTGTTGCCGATGACGAGGGTGAGCATGACCTCTTCGGGCGCCGCTACGCCGCCTTCCACGTGAGATCAAGCTCGCGCGCCGCGCGCACGTCGTCGAGCCGGCGCACCGGCAGCGTGTGCGGCGCGCTTTTCACCTGCTCCGGATTCTGCTTGGCCTCGCGCAAAATCTCGGTCATGGCTGCGACGAATCGGTCCAGCTCCTCCTTGGCC
>DASVBY010000052.1:0-77075 GCA_036381895.1 Burkholderiales bacterium
CAGGATGTCCTTGCCGATGAAGTGCACCATCTCGGTCTTCGGATCGGCGAGGAAGGCGTCGAAGTCGACGCCGTTGCGGTCGCACCAGTTCTTGAAGCTCGCGAGGTAGCCGATCGGCGCGTCGAGCCAGACGTAGAAGTACTTCCCCGGCGCGTCCGGAATCTCGAAACCGAAGTACGGGGCGTCGCGCGAGATGTCCCAGTCGGCGAGGCGGTTCTCGCCCGCCGCCCCGAGCCACTCCTGCATCTTGTTGAGCGCTTCCGGCTGCAGGTGCCCGGGGGCGCGCGTCCACTGGCGCAGGAACTCGACGCATTCGGTGAGCTTGAAGAAGTAGTGCTCCGAGGTCTTGAGCACCGGCTTCGCGTTCGACACCGCCGAGTACGGATTCTTGAGGTCGGTGGCGGCATAGGTCGAGCCGCACACCTCGCACGCATCGCCGTACTGGTCGGGTGCGCCGCACTTCGGGCACTCGCCCTTGACGAAGCGGTCCGGCAGGAACATGCCTTTGACCGGATCGTAGAACTGCTCGATCGTGCGCACCGCGATCAGGTTCCGGGCCTTGAGCTTGCGGTAGATGTCGTACGCGAGCGCCCGGTTCTCTTCGCTGTGCGTGGTGTAGTAGTTGTCGAACTCGACGAGGAAGCCGGTGAAGTCGCGCACGTGCTCGCGGTGCATGCGCGCGATCAGCTCCTCCGGCGTCACCCCCTCCTTCTCGGCCGAGAGCATGATCGGCGTGCCGTGCGTGTCATCGGCGCAGACGTAGTGGACCGTGTGGCCCTGCATGCGCTGATGCCGCACCCAGATGTCGGCCTGGATGTAGCCGACCAGGTGGCCGATATGGATCGCGCCGTTGGCGTACGGCAGCGCGTTGGTGACGAGCAGGCGGCGTTTGGATTCGGGCATGCGATTCGAACGGCTAGCGTTTCACCGGAGCGCCGGCGAGGTTGGGATCATGAGTAAACAGGGAAGTATGGATGCCGCCGATTTTATCAGCCTCGCCGCCGCCGCCACAGATTCGCTAAGATACGCGCCAAACGAGAAGGAGAAATCGCATGCCCTACGCCATTCGTATCCACGAGACCGGCGGCCCGGAGAAGATGCGCTGGGAGGAGGTCGAGGTCGGGAAGCCCGGACCGGGCGAGGTCCTGGTGCGCAACACCGCCGTCGGGCTCAACTACATCGATACCTACCACCGGACCGGACTCTATCCGCTGCCGCTGCCGCTCACGCTCGGCATGGAGGGCGCGGGCGTCGTCGAGGCGGTCGGCCCGCGGGTGAAGGAGTTCAAGAAGGGCGATCGCGTCGCCTACGCGCACCCGGTCGGCGCCTACGCCGAGGTGTGCCTGCGCCCGGCGGAGCGGCTCGTGAAGATACCGGCCGGGATCGACGATCGCACAGCCGCGGCGATGATGCTGAAGGGCTTGACCGCCCAGTATCTGCTGCGGCGCACGTATCGCGTGAAGAAGGGGGACACGATTCTCGTACACGCGGCCGCGGGCGGCGTCGGCCTGATCCTGTGCCAATGGGCGAAGTATCTCGGCGCGACCGTGATCGGCACCGTCGGCAGCCCCGAGAAGGCGGCGCTCGCGAAAAAGGCGGGCTGCAGGCACGTGATCGTGACGAGCGAAGAGAAGTTTTCCGAACGCGTGAAGCAGATCACCAAGGGTGCGGGCGTGCCGGTGGTCTACGACGGCGTCGGCAGGGACACCTTCATGGACTCGCTCGATTGCCTGCAGCCCTACGGCCTCATGGTGAGCTTCGGCAACGCCTCGGGGCCGGTCGAGCCGTTCAATCTGGGCATCCTCGCGCAGAAGGGCTCGCTCTACGTCACGCGCCCGACGATGCAGACCTACTGCGCGAAGCGCGAGGATCTCTTGAAGGGTGCGCGCGAGCTCTTCGACGTCGTGAAGAAGCGGGCAGTGCGGATCCAGATCAACCAGACGTACCCGCTGCGCGAAGCCGCGCAGGCGCACCGCGATCTCGAGGCGCGCAAGACCACCGGTTCGACCGTGCTGATTCCGTAGCGCGCGGCGCCCGGGCGCCGCCGCCGCGCCGCCGACCGCCCCGTGCCGGCCCGGAGGGTCCCTAGGTAACCGACCCGAGCGGCCGGAGGACCGCCGCCGAACCGGCGCCGATTCATGCGCTTGGGGCCGCCGCTTCGCGTCGTCCCTCAGTATGGCCGTAGTCGTTGCGGCGTTGCACGGCGGACCGGGCGCGCGAACACTGGCGCGACCGGTCCGCGGCTGCGGGCCGGCTTCTGCATGTCTCCTCTTTTTCGGGCTTCACGGACGAGCGAGCGGCAAGGAAGCCCGTTTTTTTCGATCGCTCGTCGGCTCCTGACGCGCGTGGTCTAATGGCCCAACTTTGCGTGCTCGGAGCTTCGCGGTTTGTACGACGCTGTCATCATCGGCGCGGGCCATAACGGCCTGGTCTGCGCCTGCTACCTCGCCAAAGCCGGCCTCAGGGTGCGCGTGCTCGAGCGCCGCCCGCGCGTCGGCGGTGCGGCCGTCACCGAGGAGTTCTATCCGGGGTTCCGGAACTCGGTCGCGGCGTATACCGTGAGTCTGCTGCAGCCGAAGATCATCCGCGAGCTCAGGCTCCCGGAGCGGGGGCTGCGCATCGTCGAGCGCCCGTTCGCGAATTTCCTGCCGCTCTCGGAGCGCGATTACCTCAAGATCGGGCCGACGCTCGCCGACACCCAGCGCGAAGTGGCAAAGTTCTCCGAGGGCGATGCGCGCCGGCTTCCGGACTACTACCGCGCGATCGACGGCGTCGCCGACATGCTGCGCGATCTGGTGCTGCGCACGCCGCCCAACGTCGGGGGCGGCGTGCGCGACGCGCTCGCGGCGTTCAAGCTCGGTCACGATTTCTTCCGCCTCGACATGGAGGCGCGGCGCGACGTGTACGACCTCTTCACCAAGAGCGCCGCCGACGTCCTCGAGCGCTGGTTCGAGTCGGACGGCATCAAGGCGGCGTTCGGATTCGACGCGGTCGTGGGCAACTACGCGAGCCCCTACACCCCGGGAAGCGCGTACGTGCTGCTGCACCACGCGTTCGGCGAAGTGAACGGCAAGCGCGGCGCCTGGGGGCATGCGACCGGCGGCATGGGGGCGATCAGCGAAGCGCTCGCGGCAGAGGCGCGCGCGCTCGGCGTCGACATTACGTGCGGCGCGGCCGTGGAAAAGGTGGAGGTTCGCGGCGGCCGCGCCGCGGCCGTGGTGCTTGCGAACGGCGACGTCGTCGAAGCGCGCGCGGTGGTGGCGAACGTCAACCCGAAGCTGCTGTATCTGCAGCTTATGGACGCGCGCGACCTGCCGGCCGAGTTCGTCGAGCGCATGCGCAGCTACAAATGCGCTTCAGCCACGTTTCGCATGAACGTGGCGCTCGCCGAGCTGCCGCGCTTCGCCTGCTTGCCGGAGCCGGGACCGCACCACGCGTCGGGGATCATTCTCGCGCCCTCGCTGCGCTACATGGAGCGCGCCTACATCGATGCGCGCACGGACGGCATGGCACGCGCGCCGATCGTCGAGATGGTGATTCCGAGCACGCTCGACGACTCGCTCGCGCCGCCCGGGCGGCACGTCGCGAGCCTCTTCTGCCAGCATTTCGATCCGCACGCCGACTGGAGCACGCGCAAGGAGGAGGCGGTGGAGCGGATCTTCGACGTGATCGAGGCGGCCGCACCCGGGTTCCGTCGGTCGGTCATCGCCTGGAGCGCGCTTTCCCCCGTCGATCTCGAGCGCGAGTTCGGCCTGATCGGCGGTGACATCTTTCACGGCGCGCTTACGCTCGATCAGCTGTTCGCCGCGCGCCCGATCCTCGGCTACGCCGACTACCGGACGCCGGTGCGCGGCCTCTATCTCTGCGGCTCGGGGGCGCACCCGGGCGGAGGCGTGACCGGGGCGCCGGGCCACAACTGCGCGCACGAGCTGCTGCGCGACTTCCGCCGCCGGCGCTAGGGGTGTCCGCGCCTGGCGGAAAAGGCTAGAAGCAGGCGAGGGCGCACAGCGTAGCGCCCCGGCCCCGCGGGTCAGAACCTCAACTGCCTGGTCCAGTCGCGGAAGTTGAACACCTGCCCGGCTTCGCGCACGTGCGCGATCTTGTCGAGGTCGAGGTCCCCGTACACCCAGCCCGGCCGGTTGAGCTCGCCGGCCGCGAGCACGCCGTCGTCCGGAAAGCCATAGTCGATCGGGGTGTAGATCCCCGCGGCGCCGACGTTGACGTCCACCGCTTCGGACCACCGCGCTTCGCCCACGGTCGAGGACTGCACCACGTAACACTGGTTCTCGAGCGCCCGCGCCTGGCAGCCGACGCGGACGCGGTGGTACCCGGCGAGCGTGTCGGTGCAGCTCGGCACCAGGATCAGCTCGGCGCCCGCTTCGACCTGCCGGCGCGCGAGCAGCGGGAATTCGACGTCGTAGCACACGCTGATTGCGACGCGGCCGAACGCGGTATCGAACACCTTGAGCTCCTCGCCGGCGTCGATCAGCCAGCGCTCGGATTCGAACCGGGTCATCTGGAGCTTCTCCTGGTACTCGTGCCGGCCGTCCGGATGGAAGAAGTACGCGCGGTTGCGGTACTGCCCGTTCGCAAGGCGTACGGGAAACGTGCCGGGCTGGATGTAAACGCGGTAGGTGCGCGCGAGCTCCGCATAGAGACCGAGGTACTCGTCGAGCAGGTCCTGCATACCGCGCAGCTGCGCGGGCAGCGCGCGCTGCACTTCGCGCGGGAACAGCGACGCGAGCTCCATGCTGGCATACTCCGGGAGCAGCAGCAGCCGCGCCCCGTTGCCGGCGGCTTCGTCGATCCAGCGCCGCGCCTTCGCGCGGTACTCGTCGATGTGCGCGAAATAGCCGATGTCGTACTGCGCGGCGGCGATGCGAAAGGGTTTGCGCTCCATCAGCCTGCCGGCTCCAGTCGTTTGAGCCAGAACACCATCTTCTTGTCGGTCTGCTCCGCCTGATCGATGTCCTTCCAGCGGAACGTGGTCCAGAGCTCCGGCTGGCGCGTGTAGCCGCGCTTCTTCCAGAACGCATCGAGCGGGACGTAGCCGGCCGGCCGCAGCGGGTGGTCCTCGGGCCGCTCGACGGCGCAGAAGCTCGACCAGCGGAAGCCGCCGAGTGCGCGCGCATGGGCCTCGCGCTCCTCGAAGAAGCGCACGCCGATGCCGCGGCCGCGGTAGCCGCGCTGCAGCACGGACTCGCCGCAGTAGAACACTTCGTCGAGCGCGTAGCCGTGCGCCGCGAACGGGCGCTGGAGCTCCTCGGACTCGTCGGCGAGCGGGATCGCGGTCGAAGCGCCGACGATCCGGTCGCCGTCGCGCGCGAGCACGATCACCGAGCGCGGCGACTGCACGTACGTCCGCAGGTACTCCTCTTCGTAGCCGAGGTCGCCGTCGTAGAGGTACGGGAAGTCGCGGAACACCTCGATGCGCAGCCGCGCCACTTCGCCCAGGTAGCGCGGAAGCTCCGGCGCGGGGATGCGCACGATGTCAATCGCGCCCGTCATCGTCAGCCGCTGACCTGTGCGATCCAGTCCCGGAGATTGTAGTAGTTGGTGACGCGCGCGATCCTGCCGTCGCGCACCTCGAAGAATGCGCCGGCGGGCAGCCGGTACGTCTGGCCCTTGGCCGGGGGCAGGCCCTCGTCGGTCGCGAGATAGGTGCCGAGCACCACGAACTCGGCCGCCGCCCGCGTCCCGTCGGCGTTCGTCATGACGACGAGATCGACGATCTGCTCGCGATACCTGGCGTTCATGCGCTCCATGAACGCGGCGAACGCCTCGCGCCCGACCTCGCGGCGGCCCTGGTTGATGTCGTGGACGACGTCCTCGGTAAGGAGCCCGAGGAAAGCGGGCATGTCCCCGGCGTTGAATGCCGCGTAGTACTGTTCGATGAGTCGGGCCGTGGGGTTCATGGTTCGTTTGACAGGATCGGGCGCCACAGGTACGGCCGCGCCGCCCCCGGCCGCGCGCCGCGAGGCCGTGAGGGGCGCACTCCGGAAGCGGCGCGCCGGGCGAGCCGGACGCCGCCCGATGATTCGCCGGGTGCCAACTATACTGGTTCTCAACCAGGGGAGGCACCATGACGAACGAAGAATTCGAGGCCCTCGTCGCCCGCCTCGAAGTGCAGGCGCGCCGCAATCCGTCCGCGTACAAACTCCGGGTATTCCTGCTGGCGCTGCTCGGCTATGGCTATCTCGGCGCGATGATCGGGCTGATCCTGCTCCTCTTCGTGCTCGCGCTCGCGTCCGTCGCCTTCCTGAAAGGCGCGGCGGTCAAGCTCATCATTCCGATCGGTGCGTTCCTCTGGCTGGTGCTCCGCGCCACGTGGGTGACGCTCGCGCCGCCGGACGGACGGCGCGTGCAGCCGCACGAGGCGCCGCTCCTTTTCGCCATGATCGACAAGCTGCGGCGCAAGCTGCGCGCGCCGCGTTTTCATCGGGTGCTCGTTACCGACGACTTCAATGCGGGCGTCGTGCAGGTGCCGCGGCTCGGCGTGTTCGGCTGGCAGCGCAACTATCTGCTGCTCGGGCTGCCGCTGATGAAGCTGATGACGCCGGCGCAGCTCGAAGCGGTGCTCGCCCACGAGTTCGGGCACCTCGCCGGGGGCCACGGGCGCCTGTCGAACTGGCTGTACCGGCTGCGCATGAGCTGGGCGCGGCTGCTCGAGGCGCTCGAGGCGCAGAAGAGCCGCGGCACGTTCCTGTTCCGGAGGTTCTTCAACTGGTACGCGCCGTACTTCAGTGCCTATTCCTTTCCGCTCGCGCGCGCGAACGAGTACGAAGCCGATGCCGCCTCGGCGCGCCTGGTCTCGCCGCAGGCGGCCGCCGAGGCGCTCACCAGCGTGAACGTGATCGGCGCCTACCTCGAAGAGCACTACTGGCGCCGCATCCATCGGCAGGCGGACGAGGTGCCGCAGCCGTCGTTCGCGCCGTACGCGCAGATGGGCGCAGGGCTGCGCGACGAGGTGGACCCCGAGACGGTTCGCGGCTGGTTGAAGCAGGCGATGGCGGCGGAGACGACGGTTTCCGACACGCACCCGTGCCTCGCCGACCGGCTCAAGGCGATCGGCGAGCGGCCGCGCTTCGCGCCGCCGGCGCCGGGGCAGGCGGCCGACCGGCTGCTCGGCCCGGCGCTCGAGGCGATCACCGCGGAGTTCGACCGGCGCTGGCAGGAGTCGATCCGGCCGTCCTGGGAAGAGCGCCATCGCGCGGTGCAGGACGGCCGCCGCCGGCTGGCGGAGCTCGACCGCGCCGCCGCCGCGCAGGAGCTCGCGCTCGACGATGCCTACGAACGCGCGAAGCTCACGGAGTCCTACGGGGCGGGCGCCGATGCCGCGCTCGAGCAGTTTCGCCGGCTGCACGAGCGCGCCCCCGACGATCCGGTCATTTGCTTCGTTCTCGGGCAGCGGCTGCTGTGGCGCGACGACGCGCGCGGCGTCGCGCTCGTGGAACGCGCAATCGCGCTCGACGAGGACGCGATGGTGCCCGGGTACGAGGCGCTGCGCGATTTCCACTGGCGGCAGGGGCGCAAGGACGAGGCGTACGCGTGGCACAACCGCCTGCTCGAACGCCAGCAGCTGCTCGCGGCGGCGCGCGCCGAGCGCGACGAGCTGAATATCACCGACAGGCTCGAACATCACGGCCTTGCGGAAGCGGCGCTCGCGGAACTGCAGCGGCAGTTGCGGCAGATCCGCGGCCTCAGGAGGGCGTATCTCGTGCGCAAGCGCGTGCAGCATTTCCCCGAGCGTCCGCTGTACGTGCTCGGCCATTGCGTGACGCCGTGGTGGAGCTGGCACCTGAAGAAGCGTGCAGAGGACGTGCAGCGCCGGATCGTCGACCGGGTGACGTTCCCCGGCGAAACGCTGATCGTCAGCGTCGAGGGCGACAACTACCGGTTCGGATGGAAGCTGCGCTTCATGCGCGGCTCGCGCATCCTCTAGCCCGGCGGCTGGTCCGGTTGCGGGAGACTTTGCAGGGACGGCCGGTCTAACCGGGCATCATGTCCGGAGCCGATTCCGCTACGCGCCGCCGCATCCTGCGCTGTCTCGCGCTCGGTGCGCTCGCCGCCGCAACCGCGCGCGGCACGCGGGCGGCGCCGTTGATCCCGACGCCGCGCCAGACCGCGGGGCCGTTCTATCCGCGGGAGCTTCCGCTCGACCGGGACAACGACCTGATCGTCATCGGCGAGCGCGGGGCGCGCGCGGCCGGGCTGGTCACGCACCTGCGCGGGCGCATTCTCGACCGCCGCGGCGATCCGGTGCGGAATGCCGTGGTCGAGATCTGGCAGGTGGACGCCAACGGCGTTTATCTCCACCCGGGCAGCGCGCACCATGACCGGCGGGATGCGAACTTTCAGGGATTCGGGCGCTTCGAGACCGCGTCGTCGGGGGAATACTACTTTCGCACGATCAAACCGGTGCCGTACCCGGGGCGCACGCCGCACATCCATTTCGCGGTGCACCTGAAGGGTGCGCCGCCCTTCACGACGCAGTGCTACGTCGCGGGCGAGCCGCTCAACGAGCGCGACGCCGTGCTCAACAGCATCCGCGATCCGGAAGCGCGGCGGTCCGTGATCGTACCGTTCGCGCCGATTCGCGCTTCACCCTCGGAGCTCGCGGCCCGGTTCGATATCGTGCTCGGTTTCACTCCGGCCGCGTAGATACCCTACCGGTCATCCCCGGGCGAGTTACGCTCGCGTCGCGAACGCGGCGGCGTAACGTCCCGCGGTACGTGATCAACGCCGACGGCACTGTGATCCGGAGGCGCGCTCGAGCGGGACGCGCGCGATGTCCTAGGTTCCGGTCTCGCGCAACCCGTCCGCCAGGCAATGCGCGATCCAGAGCGCGGTCAGCTTCTCCTGGGTGCTGTTCTGCTTCAGGCGCTCGTTGAGCGCCGCGAAGTCGACGCGGTCGAGCGGCTGGTCCTGATTGAAGCAGCTGAAGACGTAGCTGATCCTGCCGGTCGCGGGGTCGCGGTGCGGCTGCAGGCACTGCGCGCAGATTTCCTTCATCATGCACTGCATCGGCGAGTTGATCGAGCCGATCGCCGTGTGCCCCGGGCGCAGGTACGGCGCCAGCACCGTGCGGCGCGCCTCCGCCACGGCCGCCATCATGCGATCGGAGCCGATCGCGATGATGCGGTCCGTCGCCGCGAGCGGCAGCGGCTGCTCGCCGAGATCGCCGCGCGCATAGGCGAGCATGCCCTGCACGATGTTGCCGACGAACGCCTTGTCGTTCGGGCGCTCGGGGGTGAAGCCGGGCGCCTCGTCGCAGCACCAGACGACCACGTCCGACGCCGCTTCGATCTCGGCGACCTTGTAGCGGTCGATCGCCTTCTTGTAGCCCGCGAAGTAGAGCACGCGGTTGCCGGCGCGCTTGAGCGCCTGGCCGATCGAGAACAGCACCGCGTTGCCGAGGCCGCCGCCGACGAGCGTCACCGTCTCGCCGCGCGGGATCTCGGTCGGCGTCCCGGTCGGCCCCATGAGCACCACCGGTTCGCCGCGTTTGAGCAGCGCGCAGAGGCTCGACGAGCCGCCCATCTCGAGCACGATGAGCGAGATCAACCCGCGTTCCTTGTCGACCCAGGCGCCGGTGAGCGCAAGGCCCTCCATCGCGAGCGTCGTTCCCTCGACTTTCGGCGCGTACGCCTCGAAGTTCTGCAGCCGGTAGAACTGCCCGGGCTCGAAACGCCGCGCGGCGGCGGGCGCTTCGACGACGACCTCGACGATGGTCGGCGTGAGCCGCACCACCTCGTGCACCCGCGCGCGCCAGTCGCGGTTCACGCGCGCCAGGAATTCGGCGTCGGAGAGCGCAGAAGCGGCGGGCACGCGTTCGAGCACGCGCGAGACGGCCGGGTAGCCCTGCTTCGCGCTCGCCATCGCCTTGACGACGTTGCCGAAGTACGTGGGATGCAGGTCGCCGAAGTAGCTGAGGAAGCGGCCGTCCGGCTCGCGCGCGAGCAGCACCTGCGGCTGCTCGGGCTTCGCGTGGCCGCGCGCGGGCTCGACCGGGCGGCCGTCCTCGTCGCAGGCGCTGAAATAGCGATCGCCGATCCGGAAGCGCGTGCGCCCGGCGGCGTCCTCGCGCGCCAGCACGGTGTTCGGCTGTGTGCCGGCGGCGATCAGGATCGTGCGTGCGGGGAGCTCGACGTCCGCGCCCGCGCTCGTGCGCATCTTGAGCGCCCGTGCGTGGCCGTTCGCGTCGATCTCGACCGCGAGCGGCGTGAGCCCTTCGGCGAAGCATATGCCTTCTTCGAGCGCCTTCTCGACTTCCTCGTGATTGAGCGTGTACGACGGGCTGTCGATCAGGCGCTTGCGGTAGGCAATGGTGGCGCCGCCCCAGGACCGGAGCAGCCCGATGATCCGCGCCGGCCGGTTCTCGCGCGCCGCGGCCGCGCGCTCGCGGCGCAGCGCCCGGGCGTGCTCGAGGAACTCGTCGGCAATCGCCGCTTCCTCGGCGCTCCACGCGCGGCGCACCGCCGCCTCGCCGCGCTCGCGTACGAGGGTTTCGTAGCGCGCGAGGAACTTCTCGACCTGGACCGGGTAGTAGGCGAGCGCCTCGGTCGCGGTGTCGATCGCGGTCAGCCCGCCGCCGATGACGACGACCGGCAGGCGCACCTGCATGTTCGCGACCGAGTCCATGCGCGCTGCACCGGTGAGCTGCAGCGCCATGAGGAAATCGGACGCGGTGCGCACGCCGCGCGCGAGCCCGTTCGGGAGGTCGAGCACGGTCGGGCGTCCCGCGCCCATTGCGAGCGCGATGTGGTCGAACCCGGCCGCGAACGCGTCGTCGGCCGTGACCGTGCCGCCGAAGCGCACGCCGCCGACGAGCGCGAACCCGGCGCGGCGCTCGAGGAGCAGCCGGATGATCTTGAGGAAGTTCTTGTCCCAGCGGACGGTGATCCCGTATTCGGCGACGCCGCCGAAGCCCGCCATCACCCGCTCCGCGAGGTCCTCGCGCAGCTCCGCGATGTCGCGGATCGGCCGGAACGGCACCCGTGCCCCGGATGCATCGACCCCGGAGAGCGCCGGATCGAGCGGCTCGATCTTGAGGCCGTCGATGCCGACCACGGTGTGGCCGTCATTGAGGAGATGGTGCGCCAGCGTGAAGCCGGCCGGTCCCATGCCGGCGACGAGCACCCGCTTGCCGGTGGCGGCGCGCGGATACGGGCGGCGCAGATCGAGCGGGTTCCAGCGCGTCAGGAGGCCGTAGATCTCGAAGCCCCAGGGCAGCTCGAGCACGTCCTTGAGCGTGCGGGTCTCGGCCTGCGGAATGTTGACCGGCTCCTGCTTCTGATAGATGCAGGCCTTCATGCAGTCGTTGCAGATGCGATGTCCGGTGCCCGCCACCATGGGGTTGTCGACCACGATCATCGCGAGCGCGCCGATCACGCAGCCTTCGGTCTTGAGCTTGTGGAACTCGGAAATCTTCTCTTCGAGCGGGCAGCCGGCGAGCGTGACCCCGAGAGCGCTCTTCTTGAACACCGGCGGCGCCGCCGGATCCTTCGACTTCTCGCGCAGCCCCTTCGAGCACGAGTCCTTGCCCTGCTCGTGGCACCAGATGCAGTAGTGCGTCTCGCTGAGCGCGCCGGCGAGGTCGGTGCCCTGGTCCGTGAGCCCGAAACCCGAGCGGCGGCGCAGGCGCGCGGCGTCGATGGCGTGCACTGCGTAGCCGCCCTCGGCGGTCGTGCGCAGATGCGGAATCAGGCGCAGCGGGTCGAGCGGCGCCGGGTCCTTGAACAGCGGGCTTCGCGGATGCCGCGCCCGGCCGGCCTCCGTGAGCGTGGCCCAGGCGGCATAGCGCGCCGCGAGGCCGAGCGCTTCGGCATGCGCCGCTTCGTCCTCGAGCCAGGCCATGACCCGGCGGGCGAAGGCGAGCTCGGTCAGCGGTTCGCCGAGCTTTGCGACGAGCGCGCGCTCGAGCGCGGCGCCATCGAGCGCCGCCGCCTCCTCCGGCTTCACCTGCCGCAGCGCCTTGCGCTGCACGAAGCGGCGGCGGCAGGCGTAGATCGGTGCGAGCTCGTGATGGCGGGCGGCGAGCGCCGCGATCTCGGTTCGCAGGCCGAAGAGCTCCCCGATGAAGTCCTCGAGATGCGGCGCGAGCGCGATCAGGAGCTCCGATTCCGCCTTGGGTGGCAGGGCGTCCGGGTTCGTGCGCGCGGCATCGAGTCGCTCGGCGAGCGCCGGGTCTGCCGCTCCCAGGGCCTTGCGGAACGCGGCATCGAGGCGGAGCAGGCCGTCGCGGGTGTAGAGATCGGTGAACTCGAAACCGAAAGCCAGGGACAAGCTCGTCATGACGTGTTGGACATCGAAACCAGCCTCGATCGCGCCCGCCGCGGCGCCGGCGGCATCCTCGATTCGGGCGTAAAGATCACGGCCAGGCATTCTAGAGGACCGCGGAGAATACCTGCTTAACATAAGTCAATGCAAAGAACGTAAGGACTTTACGTTATGACTCGCCGGCCCCGTACGCGCTCATGGGTTGCGGCGCTTCTCGGCGCGGGCTCCGCATACGTCCGGCGCCTTCGGGCATTCCCGGCGCGACCCGGAAAGCACGGTAGGAGTGTCTGGCGCCCGCAACCGGGCCCGGGGATCGATGTCCTAATCAGGCATCCCGGAGCACGGAAAGCTGCACAAGGAGTGTGTCATGTGGAGATATCTGCACATCGCCGCGGCCCTGATCGGGGCGCTCGCGGTGAGCTGCTCGACGACGGCGCCGGAGCGCCAGGAGGCGACCGCCAGCTCGCTGGTCGAGCTGCGCGATACGGTCGCCTCGGCGCGCGGGCAGCTCGAAACCACGCTCGGCGCGCTCATCGCGCTGATGCACGCTTCCCCGAACAAGGTGCAGCAGGCGTACAACAACTATTCCACCAACGTCAGCGCCATGACCCAGTATGCCTCGCGCCTGGAGCAGGGCTCGCGCGACGTCGACCGGCTGGGCAGCAACTGGCTCGATTCCTGGCGCCGGTCGCAGCAGCAGGTGACGGACCCGGAGCTGCGTCAGATCACCCAGCAGCGGCAGCAGGAGGTGAGCACGCGCCTCGACAACATCGAGCACTCGCTGCTCGCGGCGCGCCAATCGTTCGGGCCGTTCGTGCGTAATCTGCAGGACATCCAGAAAGTGGTGGGCAACGACCTTACGCCCCACGGTCTCGCCGCGGTGGGGCAGTCGGACGTCGCCCAGAACGCGACCGAGAACGGCAGGGCGGTGGGGATGGCGCTCGACACGGCCCTGTCGGACCTCGAAGCGGTGATCCAGGCGATCGCGCCGCAGCAGGCGCGGCGGTGAAGCACGGCGCCGGTCTCAGCACGCACGGCGCGGCCGGCGGACGCGGGTCGCGAGCCATAGGGGCCAGAGCACCCCGAACCCGAACGCGAACAGTCCTCGGACGAACGGGCGGTGCGGGAGGCGCGGGTATACGTCGAAGCCGTAAGCGGCCCAATGTCCGCAGGCGAGCCAGAAGAAGAACAGCCACGTCCACTCGAGCAGACCGAAGGAATCGAGCAGCGTGAGCGCGCCGAGCGCCGGCGTTATCACGCCGAAGACGTGCTCGATCGCGTCGTGGATTGCCTCGAGGCGGCGCATCGTGGCGTTCATGACAATGGCGCCCGCGCCCGCGCGGCGGGCGCAGGCGACGAGCGGGCGCAATGTATCAGGACTTGCACGCATACGGGCCGGCCGCCCGCCGTGCGCACAATGGCGGGGTATGAGCGGCATGCGCGCTCTCCTGCGGTACGCCTGGGCGTCTCCCGCGACGCTGGTCGGGCTCGGCGTCGCCGGCTTCGCTCTGCTCGCAGGCGCCCGCGCCGCGATGCGCGAAGGCGTGCTCGAGGTCGCGGGCGGCGGGTTCGGGCGCGCCGTTTCTCGGCTGCCGCCGCTGCTGCGCTTCAGCGCCATAACCCTCGGGCACGTGGTTCTCGCCATCGACGCGGCGGCGCTCGAGGAATGCCGCTGTCACGAACGGGTGCACGTGCGGCAGTACGAGCGTTGGGGCGTGCTCTTCTTTCCGCTCTACGTCGGCTCGAGCCTGCTCGCGCTCGCGCGCGGGCGCGATCCGTACTGGGAGAATCACTTCGAGCGCGAGGCGTACCGCGCGGAGCGCAGCGCGCGCCGCCGTTCCGTCTCGCGTGCCGTTCGGGACTAGAGCACTGCCATCGTTGGGCTCGCCGTCTACTCCCGCACCGCGCCGCGGGGTGCGCGCGGCATCGTCTGGCGGCGCGTATGGACAACCGCGCGCGCCACTTATCGACGAGGCGCAGCCGGCGCAAGCCGGGTTCGGCGCGACGCCCGCCGGGCGCGGTCAGCGGCGCCCGGAATCGAGCTTGCTCAGCTCCGCACGCAGGCGTTCGGCGTTGCGGCCGAGGAAGTCGGCGATGACCGCGAGCTCCTGCTCGCTGTAGCGATCGAGGAGCCGCGCCAGGGACCGTCGCGTCGAGGAATACAGGTTCGCGAGATCCGCGAGGCGCTCGGGCACGGATTCCACTACGACGCGCCGGCGGTCCTTCGGATCCGCGCGGCGCCGCACGAATCCTTTCCGTTCCAGACGATCGATCAGGTTCGTCACCGACGCGGTCGCGAGCCCCGAGTGCCGGGCGATCTCGCCGGCGCTCAAGGGGCCGAGCCGCTCGAGCAGGCCGAGCGTCTTGTAATCGGTCGGGTTGAGGCCGAACCGGCTCGCGACCGCGGCGTGGAACAGGACCGTCGCATCGCTGTGCTCGCGCCCCACCCGAGCGAGCTCCGCGAGGAGCTCCTCGCGCCCCGACGACGATTTCGCTTTCATGCCAGGCGGGGCCTAGAGGAGGCGGGCGGCCGCGACCAGCGCGACCAGCATCGCGCTGCAGGTCGCGAGATCGAGCGGCAACCGCCCGAGGCTGCGCCGGCTCCAGCGCCGCGCGGCGTCGGCGTCGATGCTGGCGGGATCCGCGCGCTCGAACGCGAGCGCCTTCGGGATGAAGTCGAAGGCCGACCAGATGCGCATGGCCGCGTGGGCCGCAGCCGCGACCAGCAGGGGCGTGCGCACGGACGGTGCATCCCAGGCGGCGGCGAGCGCGGCGATCAGGAGCAGCTCGAAGGCGGTGTGCGCCGGGATCCAGAAACGCTTGCGCGAGATGCCGCCGCGCTGCGGCTGAATCAGTTCCGGCTTTCGCGGCCAGAACGGATCGACGACCGAGTATTCGTACAGGGCGCCGCCCAGGGACGCGAGCGCGAGCGCGGCGGCGAGTGCGACGAGGATCAACGACATGTGACGACTCCATGCATCCGCGGCATGGCCAAATATTACGATCAATCGAGATATACGACAAGACGAATTAAGCGGCCGGCGCGCGGGGAGGCGGGCAGGGCTGGAAGCGGCCGCAGAACCGGCCGCCGTCCGGAGTTCTCATGCGCCAGTCGCTGCAGGAGCGGCAGCGTCTTTCTCAGTACGAGGACCGGCGAGGGGATCTGGGCGGGTCCCGCGCGCGGTGCGTCGCCGACGAATCGCCGTGACGGCGAGCCGGTAGCGTTCGTGCGCGACGGGCGGGGCGCTGATGCGTGCGGAAGCGGAGCCGTGATCCCACGGCTCCGCCGGTGAAGCCGCTGCCGGGAAAACGCTCAGGCGGCTTCGGTCTCCTGTGCGAGCAGCTTCTCGGTGCACGCGCGCGCCTGCGCCAGCCCTTCCTCGCGCGTGCGCGCGTCGATCGCGAGTCCCTCCGCGTGCACGAACGTGACCGGCGCGATGCCGATGAAGTTGAGGAACTGCTCGACGTAGCGGGTCTCGGTATCGTCCGCCGTCCCGGCGTAGATGCCGCCGCGCGCCGCGAAAACGATGGCGCGTCTGCCGCCGAGCAGACCGACCGAGCCGTTCTCGGTATAGCGGAACGTGACGCCCGCCCGGGCGACGTAATCGAAGTAGGCCTTGAGCGTCGACGGAACGCTGAAGTTGTACATCGGCAGCCCGAGCACGATCAGATCGGCGCGCTTCAGTTCGTCGATCAGCGCGTCCGACAGCGCGACCGCCGCCCGCTGTTCCGGCGTCCGCGCGCCCGGTGCCACGCTGAACCCGCGGAAGGCCTCGGCCGTGAGGTGCGGGATCGGATCCCGCACGAGGTCGCGCACGATCACGCGGCCGTCCGGGTGGCTTTCCTTCCAGCGCGCGACGAATTCGTCCGCGAGCCGGGTCGACTGGCCGCTCCCGGAGAAAAGGCTGGTGTTGATCTGAAGCACGGTGTGCATGGGCTGTTGTTCCTCGTTTTCTTGGTGCCCCGCATTGAAATATTTGTCTGGCAGATAAAAAAGGCGAAAAATTTGCCCGAAAGGATCGACTGAATCGATGAGTGCATGAGCGAGTTTCCACACATCACGCTCGAGCAGTGGCGGAGCCTGCTCGCGGTGGTCGAGGCGGGCGGCTATGCGCAGGCGGCGGCAGCGCTGCACAAGAGCCAATCCTCGGTGACTTATGCGGTGCAGAAGATCGAGCGCCAGCTCGGGGTGAAACTGTTCCGGATCGAAGGCCGCAGGGCGGTGCTGACGCAGCCGGGACAAGTGCTCTACCGGCGGGCGCGAACGCTCGTCGAGGAGGCGCTGCTCCTCGAGCGCGGCGCGGAAGCGATGGCGGCGGACTGGAAGCCGGAGATCGTGATCGCCGCCGACGCGCTGTTCCCCACGTGGCTCCTGCTCGACTGCCTCGCCGCGTTCGGCAAGGAGCGGCCGGAAACGCGCATCGAGGTCTACGAGACCGCGATGAGCGGCACGGACGAGATGCTGCTCGAGGGCAAGGCGGATCTCGCGATCTGCGCCCTCGTGCCGGAGGGCTTCCTCGGCGACCCGCTCATGCGCGTGCGCTTCATCGCGGTCGCGCACCCGGACCACCCGCTGCATCGGCTCGGGCGCGCGCTCACGCACCGCGACCTGCGCCGGCACCGCCAGCTCGTGATCCGCGACTCGGGCGCGCAGCGCACGCGCAAGGGCAGCTGGCTCGGTGCGGAGGCGCGCTGGACCGTGAGCCACAAGTCGACGTCGATCGCCGCCGCCTGCAAGGGCTACGGCTTCGCGTGGTATCCGGAGGTAAACATTCGCCGCGAGCTCGAGGCGGGGCTGCTGAAACCGCTGCCGTTGAAAGAGGGTGGCGAGCGGTTCGCGCAGCTCTATCTCGTCTTCGGCGATCGCGACTACGCGGATCGCGACACCGTGCGGCTAGCGGAGATCATTCGCAACTCCGTTTCCCGCGCCTGTACCGGGGAAGCGCACGCGAGGGCCGAGGGAAGCGGGGCTTGACGGCGACGAGGGCCGGACGGCTCAAAAGAAGCGCACGACGAGGAAAACGCCGATCATGGCGAAGCCGAGCGCGAGCTTGGCGGCTGCGGCGAGCGCGAGCCCGAGCGTTGCGCCCCAGCCGGCGCGCGCGGCCGAGCGCAGATCGGGCCGTGCCGACAGCTCCCCGATCACGGCGCCGATGAACGGGCCGACGAGAATCCCGAAGAGACCGAGGAAGACGCCGACCACCGCACCGATGGCGGCACCGGAAATCGCGCGCGAGGAGGCGCCGTAGCGGCGCGCGCCGAACGCGGTCCCTGCCGCATCGGCGGCGAAGATGAGCAGCGCCATGACCGCGAGCGCGATCAGGGTGGTAGCGCCGACGTAAACGAAATTCTCGATCCATGCGGCCAGGAGCAGTCCCCCGAAGAGCAGCGCCGGTCCGGGAAGCAGCGGCAGCACGACCCCCGCTAGCCCGCCGAGCACGAGCAACACCGCGAGGATCCAGAGGAGGATGTCCGCGTCCATACGCCTAGGCTACACGAAGCGGGAAGAGCAGGCGCGTATCGCATAGCGACCGGGCGACGGAGGTTCCGTGTCGCCTCACCGCTCGCCTGGAGCCGTCAGCTCGTGAAAACGCGGGCCGGCGACAGGGTCTGTCATCGGCGAGCGATTCGTCGACCCGAGCGAGATCGAGGAGCCGTCGCGCTCAGTCTTCCGCGACGCAGTCGGCCTCGATCTCGACCAGCCACTCGCGGTTTATCAGGCCCTTCACTTCCACGAACGTCGAGGCCGGCCGGATGTTGCCGAACACTTCGCCGTGGGCCCGTGCCGCCTCCTCCCAGCGCGAGATGTCGGTGAGCATGACGCGCGTGCGAATCACGCTCTCGAGCGTAAGGCCGGCGCCGGCTATGGCCTGCGCGATGATCTCGAGGCAGCGCTTCGTTTGCGCATACACGTCGCCTGGCGCGGCGACGCCGCCGTCCGGCGCGATCGGCGCCGTACCGGAAATCGCGACGTAAGGCCCGACGCGAACCGCGCGGGAGAAACCGATCTTCGGCTCGAACGGCGAGCCGGATGAGACGAGCTTTCGCATGTGCTGAACGTCAGGGAGATGGCGAAGCCGTTATGGTGCACGATCTTCGGCGTGAGCGCAGCCTCGGTCGGCTGGCGTCGCTGGTGGCGGTCATCGTCGGGGTGCCGACGACCGATGCGTCGCGTTTCAGCTCGGCGATGGAGCATCTGGCCGGCGGCCCCCCGGGGCGAGGTATGCCTCGATGATCCGCCTGAGCGCTGCGGGGTCGGGGATTCCCTCGAACCGGTGGGCACCGAAGATCAGCGTCGGCACGGCGCGGATCCTCGTACGGTGCGCGAGCGCCAACGCGGCATCGTGCGCTGCGGCGTAGCGGCGCTCTTCGAGCGCGGCCCTGAACGCCGTGCCCGGCAATCCGGCTTCCCGGGCAAGCATCTCGAGCACGCCGGCGTCCCCTATATCGAGGCTGCGCTGAAAGAAGCCGCGTAGCACGGCTCGAACGTATTCTGTCGTTCTGCCGCAGTCCTTTGCGAACTGCAGGCCCTCGAACGCGAGGCGCGAATACGGCTGCGGCGAGACTTCCGGGAGCCGAATGTAAACGCCGAGGCGCGCCGCGAGCGGATACACCGACCGCGGCCATACCGTCTGCAGGTACTCGTCCTCCGGACGAAGCGTCGGCTGCGGGCGCGGCCGCAGCTCGAACGGCATCCATTCGATGTCGAGGCCCAGTCCGTCGAGCGCCTCGGCGAGCGGCCCTGCCGCGAGAAAGCAGTACGGACAGACGAAGTCGATCCAGACGTGCAACGTCTGCCTCGGGTCGTTCGTTGCTTCCGAAGCCTCTTCGCGTTGGCCAGGCGCGCCGCCCGATGACGGCCCCCTTGAATCTTCGGTGCTCATTGCCGCATCCGGTAGCCGCTCTTTCATGGTGCGGGACCGCGCGGCGCGGCCGCGGACCAGGCACGAAAGGGCGATTCGGCCTCGGCGACGTGTACGCGGACCAGGCGCAAGGGCCAGCGTTCGATGGCCGCGATGAGTTCGCGCGGTACCCGATAGTCGAAGCCATACGCGGCGGCGACCTCTGCGCCGGCCGCGTAGATCACGCGGCCGATGCCCGACCATGCGGCCGCCATCAGGCACAGCGCGCACGGCTCCGCCGAGGCGACCAGCGTCGCGCCGGGGAGCGCGGGCGTACGCAGGCGCCGGCAGGCATCGCGCACGGCGCTGATCTCCGCATGTGCGGTCGGATCGTGGTCGGCGCGCACCCGGTTCACGCCGCGCCCGACGATCCGACCACCTTGCACGACCAGCCCCGCGAAGGGAATGCCGCCCGCCCGCGCGGTTTCCGTGGCGAGGTCGAGCGCCTGCCGCAGCCAGCCGGCCTCGACCGCGGACGCAGATGCGGCACCGGATGCTTCGTCCGGTCCCATGGCTAGTCTCGCTCGACGGCCGCGTCGGCGACGGCGACCGCCTCGATCTCGATCATGGCCTCTTTCGAGTAGAGCGAGCTCACCTCGACGATCGTATCCGCGGGATAAGGCGGCGCGAAGTACTTGCCGCGCAGCTCGACGATCTTCTCGAAATGCGCCATGTCGGTCAGGAAGATCGTGACTTTGATGACGTTGCGCAGGCTCGAGCCGCCGGCACGAAGCGCGCGCTCGAGATTCGCAAACGCCTGCTGCGCCTGGGCGTCGAAATCGCCGGCGCCGACGATGCGCCCGTCGTCGCCGATCGCCGCCTGGCCCGAAATCAACAGCAGATCCCCAACTCGCCAGCCCTGCGCCAGGCGAAAGGGTTCGTAGGGGTCGGGATGAGTGATGATGCGTTGCAGCTTCATGCTAGATTCTCCTCGATCTTGTCGCCGTGGCAGCGCGACGGCGCAATACTGGAGCTGCCGGTTCCCTTCGACAAACGAAAATTTTTTGCGCTGAGCTGAATGTCATTCAGGTCAAAGCGTCGCCGACTTCCGCCGCTGCACGCGCTGCGCGCCTTCGAGGCCGCCGCGCGCCACGCGAGCTTCAAAGAGGCGGCCGAGGAGCTGGCGGTGACGCCGACGGCGATCAGCCATCACGTGCGCCTGCTCGAGGAGACGCTCGGCGTCAAGCTCTTCGAGCGGCGCGTGCGCAACGTCGTGCTGACGCCCGCCGGCCAGACGCTTTATCCGGTTCTGCGCGAAGGATTCGACGCGTTCGAGGAGGCGATCGGCCGCCTGCACGCGCCGCGGCTGCGCACGGTGGTCACGCTGTCGGCGACGGTGGCGTTCACTGCCCGCTGGCTGGTGCCGCGCGTGCCCGCCTTCCATCGGGCGAATCCCGATGTCGACCTGCGGCTGCACGCGTCGGACGAGCCGGTCGATCTGCGCACCGGCGCGGCCGATGCCGCGATCCGGTACGGCGACGGGGACTACGCCCACTCGTGCGCGGAGGAGCTGTTTCAGGACGCATTCGCACCGGTCTGCAGTCCGGTACTCGGTATCCGCGCGCCCGAAGAGCTTGCCCGGCACACGCTGATTCACTTCGAATGGCGCCGGCCGCGCCGTGACAACCCGGTGTGGCCGCGCTGGCTGGAATGCGCGGGGCTCGCCGACCTGCGGCCGAAGGCTCACCTCATCCTGACCGACGAGAGCCAGGCGATCCAGGCGGCGGTCGCGGGACAGGGCGTGGCCCTGGTGAGCCTCGCGCTCGTCGCGGCGGAGCTTGCGGGCGGCACGCTGGTGCAGCCGTTCCCGCTCACGCTCGAGGGCTACCGGTATCACTTCGTTTACCCGCGGGCCAGCGCGCAGTCGGCGCGTATCGCGCTATTGCGCAGCTGGATCCGGGGCGCCCTCGGGGAGGGGATGCCGCGCGCCCGACGCTGATCACAGACGCAACGCCCCGATTCGCCCGTACGCCAACCCGCTCGTCCGGTGCGGGCTTCGCTCGGGCCGCGCGCTGGCCTATACTCTCCCAATCTCGCCCATTTTGGGAGATGTGACGAATGGCGCGCCCGAAGCGAAAGACCCCGGCCGAGATCAAGTTTCGCGTGGACCCGGCCGAGAAGGCGCAGGCCGACCGCATCGCGGCGAGCGTCGGCATGGATACCAACACCGCCATGAAAGTGATGTTCCGGCGCTTCGTGGCGGAGCGCGGCTTCCCGTTCGAAATGAAAGCCCCTGCGATCGAGCCGGCGGAGGCCACGCCGTTCGGCGTCAGCGTCGCGACCCTCGCACGGGTTTCGGCGAACGGCTTCGCCGCGGCGGCGCGGGCGCACGAGCGGGCCGGGCGGCGGCCGCTGCGCGCGGCGTCGGCCGTGCGCCGCGCCGGCCGCCAGCGTTGACGCGCTCCCGTCCGGCGGCGTTCGCGCTCACGCGATCGGAGGAGTGCGGAACGACCGCCACGCACCATCGGGGACCCTGATCGCGGTGATCGAGCGAGCACCGCTACTCGTCATGGTCGCCGGGCCGAACGGTTCGGGAAAGACCACGCTCATCGAGGCGCTCCAGGGCGCCGGCGCGCTCGCGCTTCCCGACTGCTACATCAATGCGGACGACCTGGCCCGGACGCGCGGACTCGATGCGCGCGCGGCGCAGCGGCTCGCGGCGCGGCAGCGTCTCGACGCGATCGCGGCGAAGCGCAGCTTCATCTACGAAACCGTGATGTCGCATCCGGGCAAGATCGCGGAGCTGCAGGCGGCGGCGCAGGCAGGCTTCGTGATCACGGTGCTCTACGTCGCGACGGAGCACCCCGACATCAACATCGAGCGCGTGCGGCTGCGCGTGGCGGACGGCGGTCACGACGTGCCGCGCGACCGGATTCGCGCGCGGCACCGGCGCAGTCTCGCGCTCGCGCCGTCGGCGCTCGCGTTCGCCGCGCACGCCTATGTCTACGACAACACGCCCTGGGGCACCGAAGCCGGCCAGCCGCTGCAGGCGGCGCTCGCCGGGAACCGGCTGCGGGCGCTGGTCGCGCGTCCCGTGCCGTGGGTCGCGGCGCTCGTCGATACCGTGAACGCGCGTGCGGCCGAGCTTGAGCGGCTGTGCGCAGGCGCCGGCAATCGTGCGGCGCTCGCGGCGCCGAATCTGCTCGATGGCGCGAGCGAGGGCGCCTTCACGGCGGTGGGTGAGTATTACGCTTTCCAGATTGACGACGCGTCGGGGAGAGCGATCGTCCACGACCGGGCGCTGCTCGCGAAACCGGTCGCGGCGGGGGCGCGCTATCGCGTGGCGTACGCGGAGGGCGTGAGCAAGGTCACGCGGCTCGCGCGCGCCCGGCTCGTCGCCGTCGCGAAGGGCAGCGACCGGTGAAGGCGCCGCGCGATGAGCATCGCAGCGGCTACCGCGGGCGCTTCGCGCCCTCGCCGACCGGTCCGCTGCACTTCGGCTCCCTGGTCGCTGCGGTCGGAAGCTTTCTTCAGGCGCGGGCGAGCGGCGGCGAATGGCTGGTGCGCATGGAAGACATCGATCCGCCGCGGGAGATGCCGGGCGCGGCGGAGGAGATCCTGCGCACGCTCGAGCGCTACGGGCTCGTCTGGGACGGCGAGGTGATGTACCAGAGCCGCCGCGCGGGCGCGTACGCCGACGCGATCGAGCAGCTGCGCGCCGTCGGGGCCCTGTATGCCTGCGGGTGCAGCCGGCGCGAGATCGCGGATTCGAGCGTGCGCGGCATCGATGGGCTCATCTACCCGGGCACCTGCCGCGCGGGCCTGCCGCCCGGGCGCGATGCGCGCGCGCTGCGCGTGCGCACGGAAGGGCCGCGGGTCGCGTTCGACGACCGCTGGCAGGGGCGGATCGAATGCGATCTGGCGCGCGAGATCGGCGACTTCGTCGTGCGGCGCGCGGACGGACTGATCGCGTATCAGCTCGCGGTCGTGGTGGACGATGCGGCGCAGGGAATCACCGAAGTCGTGCGCGGCGCGGATCTCCTGTACTCGACCCCGCGGCAGCTCCACCTGCAGCGGCTGCTCGGACTCCCGCCGCCGCGCTATGCGCATCTGCCGGTGGTCGTGAACGCGCACGGCGAGAAGCTCTCCAAGCAGACGGGGGCGGAAGCGGTGTCGCACGCGCCGGTGGTGCCGCTGCTGCGGCGCGTGCTGCTCTTCCTCGGGCAGGATGCGCCCGAGGAGCTCGAGCTGGCGGACGTCGAGAGCTTCTGGCGCTACGCGATCGCGCACTGGCGTGCCGAGCGGGTGCCGGCGCGCCGGGCGGCGCCCGTGCCCGCCTGAACGGCGGGCGCGATCATTCGAGCACGGCGGGCACTGCCGTTATCTGCCACGTGACCGTGTAGTGCCCTGCCGGGCAGTGGGGACCCTGTTTCGCGCGCATCGTGAACGTGCCCCCGCGGTGCCATTGGGCGGGTGCCAGCACCAGCTCGGCGCCGTTGATGAGGCGCCGCTCCCACTCGAAGCGCATGTCGCTCGACTGTGTGACCGAGACATACAGAAAGAGGTACTCGCCGCGCGCGACGCTCGGACGGCTGATACTGATGTCCGGCCGCCACACGCTTCCGTCGGCGGCTTCGGCGCGGCCGTTCGCCGGCCAGCGCACGCCTTCCGGCAGCGGCAGCGGCCCGGTTGGCCGCGCCGGCCAGCGCGCCGCTCCGGCCCAGTCGCCGGTAGCGCCGCGAAACACGTGCGCGATCATCTGCCAGCGGTCGACCGCCCGCGGATCCGTCCAGCAATTGTCGTGGATTTGGACGCGCGCCACGCGGGCGCGCACGTTGTAGACGGGCACGGGTACCACGAGCGTTATCTCCCGCGAGTTGTCGGCGGCGTTGTCATCGCGCCACGCGCGCCCGAGCGCCCCCCGTGCGCGCTCGGCGTTTGCATCGAGGAGGAGCAGGCGCGCCTTGAATCGCTCCTCCCGTACGCGGCGCGGTTCGATCCGCACGGGCAGCACGAGGCTCGCGCTCGCGTTCGGCGCCACGCGGACGCTCTCGCTCTCCGAACCGACGCCGCCCGGTGCACGGCCATCGAGCAGCGCCACGATCACCTGCGCAGCCGCGTTGCCGCTGTTCCTGACCGTGGCGCGCACGCTGACTGTCTCGCCCGGATCGTGGGGACCGGGCTGCACCGGCCGCGCATCGATCAGCGCCAGCTGCGCTTTTCCTGCCGGCGCGACGAGCGTCGCCGGCAGCTTGGGCGCGGCCGGCGCCGCCTGCGGGAGTTGACTCTTCGGGATACCCTTCTCCAACGTCGCGACGGGCACGGTAGTGCCGGCCGCGCTCCCGGCGCCGGGGGCCGCGTGCGCGGCCGTCGTCGCGAGCAGCAGGATGAGCACGTGCAGTGAGCGCAGCGCCATGGCCGAAGCCTCCTCGCTATTCTTGCAGAGCTGCTCTGAGTCGCGCCGGCTTTGCGCGCGGTTCATGCGGACGAGACGCTGGCGCGCTCGCGGAAGGCGCCCCGGCGGCCGAGCCGAACGTTCCTCAGGGATCCCCGAACACGTCCTGCCGGTACCGCCCTTCCTTGATCAGTGTCTGGAGCCACCTCGAGCTCTGTTCGTGCGTGCTTGCGGTACGCTCGGCGTGGATGCGAATGAGCGTGTCGCGTACCGCCGGCGCCATGAAGCGGCCGTCGCCGCAGACGTAGACGATTGCGCCCTTTTCGAGCGCGTCCCAGACCTTCGCGCGCTCCGCCCAGAGCGCATCCTGCACGAAACGGTAGGGGTGCGAAGGTACGGCGGAGAAGGCGAGGTGCAGCTGCGCCACGCCCTGCGCCTCCCATTGGCGCATCTCGCTCTCGTAGAACCAGTCGTGCCCGGGATGGCGGCAGCCGTAGAAGACGAGCGCCGGCGCGACCGCCGCGCCGGCGGCCCGCTGCGCCGCGCGTTCCTGCAGGAAGCCGCGAAACGGCGCGAACCCGGTGCCGGGGCCGATCAGCACCATCGGCGTCGCCGGATCGTCGGGCGGGGCGAACGGCGGATCGGGCCGCCGCAGGAAGCCGACAACTTCGTCGCCGGGCTTGAGGCGAGCGAGATAGACGGACGAGACGCCCTTGTATTCGCCGACGCCGCTCATGGCGGGGCCGACCACGAGGCCGACGGTGAGCGTGAGCTCGTGCGGCGCGGCGCGCGGCGAGGACGAGATCGAGTAGAAGCGCGGGCGCATCGGCGGGCAGAGATCGAGGAACGCCTCGAGCGGCGGCTCGATCGCCGGGAAGCGCAGCAGCAGCTCGTACGCGCTCACGTGCCGCGCGGTGATCTCTCTCTGGAAGCGCTCGAGCGCGGCGTCGTCCGCGGCGACCAGGCGCTCGAGCTCGGCGCGCGTGTGCGGGCAGCGGGTGCAGGGGATGAGCCGGCGCACGTCGGCGCGCGTGAGCGGATCCTGCAACTCGACGAAGTCGGTGAGGAGCTGCGCGACCGTCACGGGCCTGCCGAGCGGCAGGTGCCTGGCGAGCGCCGCGTCGCTCTCGAGCACGACGACCGACTCGCCGGGCACGTGCAGGCGTTCGAGCACGGCCTGCACGCGCTCCGGCCGGTTGCGCGGGTAGATGCCGAGATGATCGCCGGTGCGGTACTCGACGCCCGCGGGCAGCGCGAGCACGATGTGGCGGGTCGAGGCGCGCGGCGGCTCGATGTCGAAATCCCAGAGCCCGGCCGGATCGCGCACCAGCTCCTCGTTGGCGACGACCTTGAGCGGCTGTACCGACCCCGGCAGCACCGCGGCGCGGATCTCGGTCTGACTCACGCGGGTGATGCGTACGCGCGGTGCGCTCGGCGCTTCGACTTCTGCGCTCCCGAGCGCTTTCCAGAGCCGGTCGAGCCAGCGCTCGATGGCGGCTTCGAAATCCCGGTTGCCGTCGGCCTCGCCGCGCGCGATGAGCCGCGTGGCGCCGGTTTCGGCGAGCGCGGCATCGACGAGCTGCGGGAACGCCTGGAAGTTCGGCCACTGCGAATTGCCGCAGCCGAGGACGGCGTACTGCAAATTCGGCCGGCGCATGCGCGCGTAGCCGCCCTGCGCGATCATCTGCGCGGTCAGACGCGCGCTGTCCGGCGCCTGCCCGTTGTATGTTGCGGTGACGACGACGAGGATTCCGGCCTCCGGAAGCTTCGCGGCGTAGTCGTCGAGCGGCGCTTCGACGGCGGCGAACCCCATGTGCCGCGCCTGCTCGGCGATGCGCTCGGCCACCTCGCGCGAGGTCCCGAGGTTCGTGCCGTAGAGCACGGTGAACGGCCGGCCCTGCCCCTGTACGCGCGGGGCGGGCTTCGCGCCGGCAGCCTCGGCCCGCGGCGCCGAAGCGGCGGCGCCGACGAGGCGCTCGTGCGCCCGGCGCCGGCGCACGCGGATGTAGAACTCGTCGGGCTTGAGCGTGAGCGTCTCTTTGATGCGCAGGCGGTAGTCGTGCGGATCGCTCAGCGCGAAGCGCTGCAGGATCACGGCGAGCGCGAGCTTCGCCTCGGTCAGGGCGAACTGGCGGCCGATGCAGGCGCGCTGGCCGTTGCCGAAGGGTTTGTACGCGTGCGGCGGAAGCCTGGCTTCCGCTTCCGGGAGGAAGCGATCGATGTCGAACGTCTCCGGATCGCGCCAGACCGTGGGGTCGCGGTGCAGCGCGAGCAGCGGCACGGTCACGGTCTGATCCTTGCGTATCAGGTAACGCCCGCCGATGACCGTATCCTCGTAGGGCGCCACGTTGAAGGCCGGCGCGGTCGGCCAGAGCCGCAGCGACTCCTTGAGCACCCGTTCGATGACGTCGAGGTGCCTGAGGTGCGCATGCTCCGGCACGGTGTCGCCCGGCAGCACGCGGTCGACTTCGGCGTACGCCTGCGCGAGTACCTGCGGATGGCGCAGCAGCAGGTACAGCGCGAACGTGAGCAGCCCGCTCGTGGTCTCGTGGCCCGCAATCAGGAAGGTGATCACCTGGTAGCGGATGTTGATGTCGTCGAGCTTCTCCCCCGTCTCGGGATCGGTCGCCTCGAGCATCAGGTTGAGGAGATCTTTCGCATCGTTCGGCTGCTCGCGCCGGCGGCGAATGACCTCGTCGACGAGGGCGTTCATGAGCGCGATGTCGTCGAGGTAGCGGCGCGGGCGCGCGAAGCGATTCTGGATCGGGAGCTTCGTCAGCCGCCCGAGCGCATCCGTGAGGACGCGCACCATCGCCTGGATGAAGGGATGCATCTCCTCGCGCTCGAAGGAGTCGAAGCGATAGTCGAAGCCGGTGAGCGCGATGGTGTCGAGCGTGAGGCGCGTCATATCGTCCGCGACCAGCAGATCCTGGCCGGCGCGCGCCTCCCACTTGGCGACGAGCTGCTGCGCGACCTGCAGCATCCGGTCGAAGTAGCCCTGCATCGCCCGGCGGCTGAAAGCCGGCATCAGGATGCGGTGGGCCTTGCCCCAGTTCGGTTCGTGGTTATGGGCCGTGAAGAGGCCGTCGCCGGCGAGGTCGCGCAGGAACGAGAGCGGCGGCCGCACGACCTTGCGGAAGCGCGACTGATCGCAGACCTCGGCGACGAGCTCCGCCGAGTACACGAACGGCACCCGGATCCCGGCGAAGTTGAGCTCGAAGATGCCCTCCTCGAACTCGCGGCTCAGGGCGAGCAGATGCTGCGCGAGCCGGGTGCGCGGCAGGTGCGGCAGGTGGCCGACAACGGGCCACTGGCGCGGCGTCGGGATCTCGGCGAACTGGGCGACCATAACTGCTCCGTCACGGTTCACGTCGACCCTACAGTGTAGGGTCGGGGCATGGTACGTTGGGACACCGCGCGCTACAACGCAGGGGACCCGCATGAAAGCGCAGGCGCCGCCACGCCGCCAGCCGTTGAGCCCCGATCGCATCTACCGCGCTGCGCTCGCAATCATAGACCGCGAGGGCGTCGAGTCGCTCAGCATGCGCCGGCTCGCCGCCGCACTCGGGGTCGATGCGATGTCGATCTACCATCACGTGCCGAGCAAGCGGGCGCTGATGCAGGGAATCTACGAGACGGTGCTCGGCGAGCTTCCGCTGCCCGCGCCCGACGACGGCGCGTGGCAGGAGGCGCTGCGCGCGCTCGGGCGGCGTTTCCGCGCGCTCGCGCGCCGCTACCCGAAGGTGTTTCCGCATCTGATCGCGAGCGCCGAGGCGACCGCGCGCGAGATCGAGATCTACCAGCGGCTGTGCGCGATCCTGACGCGCGCCGGTTTGAGCGCCGTCGATGCGAGCCGCGCGACGCGCGCCATCTACACCTATGCGACCGGCCTCGCGCTCGTCGCGGCGACCGCGCTCTGCCGCCGGCGCCGGCACCAGGGCGCCAGCGCGCCGCCGGACGATGCGCGCAGCCGCGGCGAAGGCGAGCAGGACTTCGCCTTCAGCATCGAACTCCTGATCGCGGGGATCGAGCGGTGCCTGCGGGCCCCGCGCAAGGCGGCGGCGCGTACCCGTGCGAGCGGCGTCAGTTCGTAGCGCGCCGGCGCACCGTGGTCGCGTCCTGTCCGAAGAGCACGCGCTTCGCTTCCTCGCTCACCACGGGGACCGTATTGATCGCCTTGGCGCGCTCGTAGGCGCGCACGACCGCCGGCCGGGTGCGCATCGCCTCGAACCAGCGCGCCAGGTTGGGGAAGTCGGCGAGGTTCTGGTTCTGGCGCTTGTACGGCACGATCCAGGGATAGCAGGCGATGTCGGCGATCGAGTACTCGCCGGCGATGTACTCGCGGTCGGCGAGCCGGTTGTCGAGCACCGCGTACAGGCGCGAGGTCTCCTTCACGTAACGGTCGATCGCGTACGGAATCCGCTCGGGCGCGTAGTGCAGGAAATGATGGTTCTGTCCGGCCATCGGCCCGAGCCCGCCCATCTGCCAGAAGAGCCATTGCAGCACCTCCGTGCGCCCGCGCAGGTCGGAGGGAATGAGCTTGCCGGTCTTCTCGGCGAGATAGAGCAGGATCGCGCCCGACTCGAACACCGACACCGGCGCGCCGCCGTCGGCGGGCGCATGGTCGACGATCGCGGGAATCCTGTTGTTGGGCGAGATGCGCAGGAAGTCTTCGTCGAACTGTTCGCCCTTGCCGATGTTCACCGGAACGATGCGGTACTCGATCCCGGTCTCTTCAAAAAAAATGGTGATTTTGTGTCCGTTCGGTGTGGTCCAGTAGTACAGGTCGATCATCCGTCCCTCGCAACGCGGTTTATGGCGGCGGGGGCCGGCGCGGCGCCCCAGCGCGAATGTGCAATTATTCTAGTTACACTTGAGCGGCATTGCCATCGGCGCCCGGGGACGCCAAGACGCCGCGACGGAGTTGGTCTCGCGCTTCGCCTGCGGGCTCGTGCGTATCGCGGCGGCAGCGGTCGGGGCGGTAGGATGGGTGCCGACGCATGGATCAATCGACCTCGTACACCTGCCGCCTTTCGCGCCGCGCGTGGCTGCGCCTCGCGCTCGGCACCGGCGCCTGGGCGGCGACCGGAGGAACCATGGCGCGCGATACGCTGATCGAGCGTGCGATTCCGGCGAGCGGCGAGCGGCTGCCCGTGGTCGGCCTCGGTACCTGGCAGACGTTCGACGTCGGCGCGGCGGACGCGGCGCGCGCGCCGCTGCGCGAAGTGCTCGCGGAGTTCGCGCGTGCGGGCGCGCGCGTCGTCGACTCGTCGCCGATGTACGGCCGCGCCGAAGGCGTCGTCGGCGACCTCGCCGCCGAGCTCGGACTGCGGGACCGGCTGTTCCTCGCGACCAAGGTCTGGACGCGCGGGCGGGACGAGGGCATACGTCAGATGGAGCAGTCGCTCGCGCGCATGCGCGTCGCGCGCCTGGATCTGCTGCAGGTGCACAATCTGCTCGACTGGCGCACGCACCTCGCGACCCTGCGCGACTGGAAGGCGCGCGGGCGCGTACGCTACATCGGCGTCACGCACTACACGGAAAGCGCCTACGGCGAGCTCGAGCGCGCGCTCCGAAACGAGCCGCTCGACTTCGTGCAGCTCAACTACTCGATCGTCGAGCGCGCCGCGGAGCGGCGCCTGCTGCCGCTCGCGCTCGAGCGCGGGATTGCGGTGATCGTGAACCGGCCGTTCGCCGAGGGTGCCCTGTTCCGGCGAGTGCGCGGCCGGCCGCTGCCGGAGTGGGCGCAGGAGTTCGACTGCCGGAGCTGGGCGCAGTTCTTCCTCAAGTTCATCGTTGCGCATCCGGCAACGACGTGTGCGATACCGGCGACGAGCAAGCTCGAGCACCTCGTCGACAATCTGCAGGCGGGCAGGGGCCGGTTGCCGGACGCGGCCACCAGGGGTCGCATGGCGCGGCTGGTGGAAGAGCTGTAGGCGCTCAGGCCTTCCAGGAGATCCGGAAGCGGCAGTGCGCGGCGCCCTTGGCGCGGCACTCGAGGTGATCCGCGTGCACGCCCTTGACGCCGGTGAGCTGGATGCTGCGCTCGGCCCAGCCGATCACCGACTCGCAGTGCGCCCAGTGCGGCGTCTCGAACTCCGCGATCTCGAATTCGATCGTGCCGGGCGAGAGCTGCTTGGCGAGCATCTTGCCGGAGGTGTAGTACGAGCTCCAGAGCTGCGCCGCCTTCTGCACGATGTACATCGGCTGCAGGAACTTGAAGAACACCTTATAGACGGTCGAGAGATCGTCCTCGGCGGTCTGCGCGGCCATCGCGCGGTAGAGCTTTCCGTCGCCGCGCCCGACGACGCGGTCGATGGTCTCGGAGAGATCGATGAACAGGCTGAACGGGTACCACGCGGACTTGAGCGCGCCGTTTTCGAGACGTTTGGCGGCCTCCTGGTCCTTGAGCTGCGCCAGGACGGCTTTGAGCTTCTCTTCGCCGTGGTAGCGCAGCACGTACTGCCGGCGCCCGGCGATGGCTGTGCCTTTCACGTTCACCATGCGCCTGAGTGTAGGCGAGCCGCGCGAGTTTGCTAGGGCGCGCCGGGTGCGCACGGCCGGGCGAGCGGCAGCGGGGCGGGCCGCGGCGGGCCGGACACGTCGCCCCGTTCCCGCGCCGATGGCCGGTTCAGCGTTCGAGGATCGCCGCCACGCCGAGCCCGCCGGCGGCGCAGATGCTGATGAGCCCGCGACCGCCCCCGCGTTCGGCGAGCTCTTTGGCCAGGGTCGCGACCATTCGGGCACCGGTAGCGCCGAACGGGTGCCCGATCGCCACGCTGCCGCCCTTCGGGTTCATTCGTTCGCGGTCGATGGAACCGAGCGGGGTGTCGCGGCCGAGCCGGGTGCGGCAGTACTCCTCGGACTCCCAGGCCTTGAGCGTGCAGAGCACCTGCGCGGCGAAGGCTTCGTGGATCTCGTAGATGTCGAAGTCCTGCAGCGTGAGCCCCGCGCGGTCGAGCAGACGGGGCACCGCGTAGGTCGGCGCCATGAGCAGGCCTTCGCGCGGACCGTTGAGGCCGACGAAATCGACGGCCGCCGCGGCGTAATGCGTGAAGTAGGCGAGCACCGGCAGGCCGCGCGCCCGCGCCCAGTCCTCGGACGCGAGCAGCACGCAGGCGGCGCCGTCGGTGAGCGGGGTGCTGTTGCCGGCCGTGAGCGTTCCGCGCTCGCTGCGGTCGAAGACCGGCTTCAGCTGCGCGAGCTTCTCGAGATCGGTGTCCGGGCGCACGTTGTTGTCGACGCTGAGGCCCGCGAACGGCGTCACGAGGTCGGCATAGAAGCCGTCGCGCCACGCCGCCGCCGCCTTCATGTGGCTCGCATACGCGAGCTCGTCCTGCTCGCGCCGGCCGATCTGCCACTCCTTCGCCATGAGCTCGCAGTGCTCGCCCATCGAGAGCCCCGTGCGCGGCTCGGTGGCGCCCGAGTATGCCGGTACCAGGTGCTGCGGGCGCAGCGCGAGCCAGGGCTTGATGCGATCGCCGAAGTTCTTGCCGCGCGCGCTCTCGAGCACGATGCGCTGCAGCTTCTCGCCGTAGACGATCGGCACGTCGCTCGCGGTGTCCGAGCCGCCCGCGATCGCCGAATCGATTTCACCGAGCGCGATGCGGTGTGCGAGCTGCGCCACCGTGGTGAGGCTCGTGCCGCAGGCGCGCTGCACGTCGTAAGCGGGGGTGTGCGGATCGAGGCCGCTCGCGAGCACCGCCTCGCGCGTGAGGTTCCAATGGCGCGAGTGCTTGATCACCGCGCCCGCGGCGACCTCGCCGATCACCGCGCCCTTGAGATCGTACTTCTCGACCAGCGCCTTCAGGGCGGCGGTGAGGAGCTCCATGTTGCCGACCTCGGCGTAGGCGGTGTTGCTGCGGGCGAAGGGCACGCGCATGCCGCCGACGACGGCGACCCGACGGGTGGCGCTGAGCATGACGGTTTCCTCGAAATGCGGCGGACTCCATTCTAAGACGTCCGGCGCGGGCCGGTATCATGGCTGCCGCGGCGGATTGACAGCAGCGCCCGCCGCTCGCACCATGGGCGCTGCAGCCTCACGGCTGCCGTCGTCCGTGACTGGCGATTCGAGGTGGAACGACCACCGGGGAGCGCGACGACGTACACTCGCCGATCGCCTGGGCAATCCCGTCAGCCGCAACGTTATATGGAGCATTGCCATGGGCGATTTCCGCGCATTGCTCGCCGAATCGGACCCCGACGTCTACGCTGCGATCTGCGGCGAGGAACGCCGCGAGCGCGAAGGTATCGAGCTCATCCCTTCCGAGAACTACACCTGTCCCGAAGTGCTCGCGGCGCTCGGGTCGGTGCTCACCAACAAGTACGCCGAAGGCTATCCCGGACGGCGCTACTACGGCGGTCAGACCTACACCGACGCGATCGAGGATCTGGCGCGGCGCCGCGCCTGCGCGCTGTTTCGCGCCGAGCACGCGAACGTGCAGCCGCTCTCGGGCTCGCCGATGAATCAGGCGGTGTACTTCGCGTATCTGCGGCCCGGCGACACCGTGCTCGCCATGGACCTCTCGCACGGCGGGCACCTGACGCATGGCGCGCCGGTTTCGCACATGGGGCGCATCTTCAACTTCGTGCGCTACCGCACGCGCCCCGACGCCGGCGGCGCGATCGATTTCGACGAGCTGCGCGAGCTCGCGCGGCGCACGCGCCCGAAGATCGTGCTCTGCGGCTACACCTCGTATCCGCGCGATTACGACTATGCCGCCTTTCGGGCGGTCGCGGACGAGGTGGGCGCGCTCGCCATGGCCGACGTATCGCACGTGGGCGGCCTGATCGCGGCCGGCGTGATGCGCAACCCGTTCGACGCCGGCTTCGATATCGTCACCACCACCATTCATAAGACACTGCGGGGCCCGCGCGCCGGCATGATCCTTTGTCGCAAGGAACATGCGGCGGCGATCGATGCCTCGGTGTTCCCGGGGCTCCAGGGCGGCCCGCACATGAACACCATCGCGGCGGCGGCGGTGGCGCTCAAGAAGGCCGCCGAGCCGGCGTTCCGGGATTACGCCCGGCAGGTGCTGGCGAATGCGGGTGCGCTCGCCGACGGGCTGCTCGCGGCCGGCGTTTCGCTGGTCACCGGCGGTACCGACAATCACATGGCGGTGATCGATACCGTGAAGAGCTTCGGCATCGACGGGCGGCAGGCGGAGGCCGTGCTCGACCGGATCGGCATCACCACCAACAAGCAGGTGATCCCCGACGACCCGAATCCTCCGCTGCGGCCGAGCGGTATCCGCGTAGGTACCCCGGCCTGCACCACGCGCGGCATGACGCAGGCGGACATGAAGCGGATCGCCGGCTGGATCGTCGCAGCCCTGCGCCACCCGGCCGACGACCGTAGACTCGCGGCGCTCAGGGAGGAGACGCGCGCCTTCTGCGTGCGCTTTCCGGTGCCCGGCATCGACTGAGCGGCGGCGGTCGCTGCCCGGCGAACCATGACAATTCGAGTGCGCCGGTATAGCATGATGTTCCCTTCTGGACCTACCACTGGCGGAGTCTCTCGCATGGCCGAAGTCGCGCGCGCCGATGTGGAAGCGGCGCTCAAGCAGGTAATCGACCCCTACCTCGAACAGGATCTGATCAGCGCGAAGGCGGTGAAACAGATCGACGTCGACGGCAGCCGCGTGGCGGTCGACGTCGTCCTCGGCTATCCGGCCAAGGGCGCGACGGATGCGCTCGCGGCCGCCATCCGCGAGCGCGTCGGCGCGCTCGCCGGCGTACAAACGGTGGTCCCGAAGATCACGTGGAAGATCGAGACTCACGGCGTGCAGCGCGGCGTCAAGCCGATTCCGGGCATCAAGAACATCATCGCGGTCGCTTCGGGCAAGGGCGGGGTCGGGAAGTCCACGGTGTCCGTCAACCTCGCGCTCGCGCTCGCGCTCGAAGGCGCGCGCGTCGGCCTCCTCGATGCCGACATCTACGGTCCGAGCCAGCCGCGTATGCTCGGCGTCAAGCGCAAGCCCGAGTCGAAGGACGGCAAGTCGATCGAGCCGATCGAGGCGCACGGGCTGCAGTCGATGTCGATCGGCTATCTCATCGACGAAGAAACGCCGATGATCTGGCGCGGCCCGATGGTGACGCAGGCGCTCGAGCAGCTGCTGAAGGATACGAACTGGAAGGACGTCGATTACCTCGTCGTCGACCTGCCGCCGGGAACCGGCGACACCCAGCTCACGCTCTCGCAGAAGGTGCCCGTGTCGGGGGCGGTGATCGTGACCACCCCGCAGGACATCGCGCTGCTCGATGCGCGCAAGGGACTCAAGATGTTCGAGAAGGTGGAAGTGCCGGTGCTCGGCGTGATCGAGAACATGAGCACGCACATCTGCTCGAAGTGCGGTTACGAGGAGCACATCTTCGGCGAGGGCGGCGGCCGGCGCATGGCGGAGACGCACAAGGTCGCGTTCCTCGGGTCGCTGCCGCTCGACATCCGCATCCGCGAGGAGACCGACGGCGGCAAACCGACCGTGATCGCCGAGCCCGAGAGCCGGATCGCTCTGATCTACCGCGACATCGCGCGCCGGGTCGCCGGGCGCCTCGCGCTGCAGCGCAAGGATTTCAGCGCCAAGTTCCCGAACATCGTCATCCAGAACACCTGAAGAGAACGAACGGCAAGGGGCGGCAAGGCGAAGTTCCGGAGGCGCGGCGGTCGGGGAACCCGCGCCGGCCGGCCGCCGGTCCGTCCCCGGTTCCGCTGCCGCCTCGGCGCTAGGCAGCGTCCGGGCTGTGGCGACATCTGCCGACGGCGGGCCGGGCATTGCCGCCGGCAGAACCCGCCCTTAAACTGCGGCCTCCCGCAATCGCGCCTCGCTGCATCGATGACCATCAAATCGGACAAGTGGATCCGCCGCATGGCGGAACAGTACGGCATGATCGAGCCGTTCGAGCCGCGCCAGATCAAGTCGAACGGCAACGGTGCGGTGGTCTCGTACGGCACGTCGAGCTACGGCTACGACATCCGCTGCTCGAACGAATTCAAGATCTTCACCAACATCAACTCGGCGATCGTCGATCCGAAGAACTTCAGTGCCAACAGCTTCGTCGATTACCGCGGCGACGTCTGCATCATTCCGCCGAACTCGTTCGCGCTCGCGCGCACGGTCGAGTACTTCCGCATACCGCGCAACGTGCTGGTGCTCTGCCTCGGCAAGAGTACGTATGCGCGCTGCGGCATCATCGTGAACGTCACCCCGCTCGAGCCCGAATGGGAAGGGCACGTGACGCTCGAGTTCTCCAACACCACACCGCTGCCGGCGCGCATCTACGCGAACGAGGGCGTCGCCCAGGTGATCTTCCTCGAATCCGACGAGGTGTGCGAAACCTCGTACAAGGACCGGGGCGGCAAGTACCAGGGACAGAAGGGCGTCACGCTGCCCAAGATCTGAGCCCGCTGCGCCTCAGGGGAACGTACCCCGCCGCCGCTGCCGCATGGTCTCGGTCTTGTGCTCGGGATCGACCCCCAAGCGGCGCTGGTTGTCGCGCAATGACGTCTGGGTGCGCGGCCGTGCGGCTTCGGACTGCAACCGCTCCTCGTCGGGCGCCTCGACCTCGTTCCGACCGGTGCGCCGCGGGCGCGACTCTGTGCTCGCCATGTACTCGATCCTCCAGCAACACGACGAACCAATCGACCGGCGCGCTGCCGCGTGGTTCGTGCGCCGACGCTCTACCCCGCGGTGCGGCAATTTGCGGGCCGACTCAGTAATCGACCGGATGGCGGCGCGCACCGCGGTTGGCGCCGCGGATCAGCTCGGCAGCACGCGCGCGATGAACGCCTTGAGGTAAGCGGTTTCGGGAACCGCCGGGTGCACCGGATGATCCGGCGCCTGATGGCCTTCCTCGACCAGCATGAGGAAGCGGTCCAGGTGCCGGCTCGCGGCGAGGAGGAGCGCGCGCAGGCTGTCGCGCGCGAGGTGATAGGAGCAGGAGCACGAGACGAGGATGCCGTCCCGGGCGAGCACCTGCATGGCCATCTGGTTGAGCCGGCGGTAGGCCTGTGCGCCTTCCTTGACGTCCTTCTTGCGCTTGATGAACGCGGGCGGATCGAGCACGACGATGTCGAAGCGCTCGCGCGCGGCGCGCAGGCGGCGCAGCGTCTCGAACGCGTCGGCCTGCTCGGCGCTCACCTTGTCCGCGAGCCCGTTGAGCGCCGCGTTGCGGCGGATCGCCTCGACCGCGGCCGCGGAGCTGTCCACGCAGAGCACGGAGACGGCGCCGGCGGCCGCCGCCTGCAGGCCGAACCCGCCGGCGTAGCTGAAGAGATCGAGCACGCGCGCGCCGCGCGCATAGGCGCGCAGGCGTGCCCGGTTCTCGCGCTGATCGTAGAACCAGCCCGTTTTCTGGCCTGCGCGCAGCGGCACTTCGAAACGCACGCCGTGCTCCTCGAGCGCGATCGTCTCCGGGACTTCACCGAGCGCGGCTTCGGCGTAACTCGGCAGGCCTTCGAGTGCGCGCACCGGGGCGTCGTTGCGCAGCCAGATCGCGCGCGGGCGCAGCACCTTCTCGAGCGCGGCGACGACGTCGTCTTTGACCCTCTCCATGCCGGCCGTGGTGAGCTGCGCGACCAGCACGTCGCCGTAGCGGTCGACGACCAGCCCGGGCAGGCCGTCCGAGTCGCCGAAGGCGAGACGGTAGTACGGCTCGCGAAACAGCCGCTCGCGCAGCGAGAGCGCGACGTTCAGCCGGTGCGTGATGAGCGAGCGGTCGAGCACGTAGCGCGGATCGCGCGACACCAGGCGGGCGCAGATGAGTGCGTGCGGGTTCACATAGCCGGTGCCGAGCGGCCGGCCGGCGGCGTCCTCGATCAGCACCGCGGCGCCCGGTTCGAATCCGGCGAGCGGCGTGGCGCGCGTGTCGACCTCGTTGCTGAACACCCACACGTGGCCGGCGCGCAGCCGCCGGTCTTCGTTGCGGTTGAGTCGCAGCCGCGGTAGTTCGGTCTCCGGGTTCACGCGCGCCGTTCCACGAATCGCAAAGGGACGCTAGGGTAAGGCAGAGGCGCGCGCCGTTCAAAGCGCCGCGCGCCTCAGCGCGCGCGGAGCCGATAGATGCGTCCGTCGAAGCTGGTCACGTAAATCTCGCCTGCCGCGTCTTGGCCGAAGGAGCTCAAGCCGGGCACCCGTGCGACTTCCACGTTCCTCGCGACCGCACCCGCCACGGCGTCGTAGAGCAGCGCCCAGATCCGGCCGCTCAGGAAGTCGCCGTAGACATAGGCGCCTGCGAGCGCGGGCAAGGTCGTGCCACGATACACGTACCCGCCGACCACGCTGCCGCCGAGCTCCCGCCCGTAATCGAGCACCGGGGCGAGGAAGGCGTCTGCCGGCAGGTTCGCGGGATTGGCGAACGGCTGCGTGCCTTCGTACACGCGCCAGCCGTAGTTGCCGCCGCGGACGATGATGTCGATCTCCTCGCGCGCGCCCTGGCCGACGTCGCCCGCCCATAGCGTTCCGGTTTGTCGATCGAAGCTCATGCGCCACGGGTTGCGCAGCCCGTAGGCCCAGATTTCGCCGCGCGCACCGGGGCGGCCGGCGAACGGATTGTCCGGAGGAATCGAGCCATCCGGAGCGATGCGCAGGATCTTGCCGAGCACCGTGTCGAGCCGCTGCGCGTGGTTCTGCGGATCGCCGGCGCTGCCGCCGTCGCCGGTCGCCACGTAGAGCATGCCGTCGGGACCGAATGCGAGCATGCCGCCGTTGTGGTTCGCAAACGGCTGCTCGAACTCGAGCAGCACCGTTTCGCTCTCCGGTGCCGCGCGCGCCGGGTCGGCGCTCACCCGAAAGCGCGCAATACGGCTGCGCCGGGGGTTGTCGAGCGTGTAGTTGACGTAAAAGAAGCCGTTGGCGGCATAGTCCGGATCGAACGCGAGCCCGAGCATGCCGAGCTCGCCGCCGGAAAGCACTTCCGCGGCCCTGTCGAGAAAGACGGCGACCTCGTCGGCGCGCGCGGCGGCGTCGTTCGGAAACACGCGGATGCGGCCGGCCTGCTCGACGACGAACAGGCGGTTGCTCCCGTCCCCGGCATGCGTGATGAAAACGGGATTCTCGAAGGAGAGGTGCGGAAACGCGACCTCGGCACGCAGCGCCGTAAGGTCGGTCGTGGTTCCCGTATCGCTTCCGCAGCCGCCAAGGAACAGCAGCAACAACACGCACGCGCTGCGCCGCCGCATCCGCCGTGCCTCCGGCATGGTCCGTCCATTACGACTCCGCAGCCCGCCGGCGGTTCCGCGGCCGGGGCGGAGGCGGAAAGCGGACGACGGTCAGCGTACGAAGCGCCAGAAGCCGAGCACGCCGAGGACGGCGATCGCGCTCGAGCACAGAAAGGCCGCCGCCACGCCGTAAAGACTCCACAATCCGCCGAGCAGCAGTCCCGCGGGGATCGCGGCCATCCCGACCAGCATGTGGAACCAGCCGAAAGCGGTGCCGCGTTCCGCGGGCACCGCGAGATCGCGCACCAGGGCACGCTCCGCCCCTTCGGTGAGCCCGAAGTAGAAACCGAGCACGAGCCCCCAGGCCCAGAGCATGGCGGGTGTTGCCGCGAAGGCGAGCGCGAACAGCGTCACGGCGTACAGCATCCAGCCGCTCAGGATGAACGGCCGCCGCCCGAATCGGTCCGTGTGCCGCCCCGCCTGCTCGGAAATCAGGACCTTCACCGTGTGCATCGCCGCCCAGAAGAGCAGCAGCTCCACCGTCGACATGCCGAGCTCGTGTCCGCGCAGCAGCAGAAACGTTTCCGGAATCTTTCCGATCGTGAACACGCCGAGCGTGAGCAGATAGGCGCGCGTCGGGGCCGTGAGCACGCCCCAGGCGAGCGGCGCCGGATTCGCGGTCCGCGGCGTTGCCCGCGACGGCTCGGAGACGCCGAACGCGATCAGCGCTACCGTGGCGAGGCCGGGAATCGCCGAGAGTGCGATGACGAGGTCGAGCCGCTCGGTGCCGAAATAAACGATCGCCGCCGCGGCGAGGGCGCCGAGCACCGCCCCGGCGTGGTCGAGCGCGCGCGCGAAGCCGAACGCACGGCCAACCTGGGTGTCGTCGGTGGCGTCGGCGATGAGTGCGTCGCGCGGCGCCGTGCGCACGCCCTTTCCGATCCGATCCACGATGCGTATGCCGAGGACCGTGAACCAGGAACCGGAGAACGCGATCAGGGGGCGGACGATGTTCGAGAGGGCGTAGCCGAAGACGACGTAGGGTTTGCGGCGGCGGCCGGCGAAATCCGAGTGCCGGCCGGCCCAGAGCTTGAGCAGGTTCGACACCGCGTCGGCCGCGCCTTCGATGACGCCGAGGGCGACGGGCCCCGCACCGAGCACGGTCGCGAGGAGCAGCGGGATGAGCGGCACTACCATCTCGCTGGCGAAATCGTTCAGCAGGCTCACGAACGCGACGACGACCACGGTGCGCGGAAGCGCCCGGCGCCCTTTCCGTACCGCGTGCTTCATGTGACGATCAACTCCTCACAAGCGCCCGGCATCGGCGGATCGCGTACCGTCAGTGCGCGCTATACTCGTCCCGTTCGGGCGGCGCGATTATACGCATCGCCCGGGTTCGAGGACGCGAACAACAATGTGAGCGGAGGAGACCATGGAGCCAAGATCGGTTGCTGCAGGGCGCGGCGTCGCCTGGTTCGGCTGTGGCTGGCGTACTTTTCTGGAGAATCCCGCAATCTGGGTCGTGCAGGCGGTGCTGCTGCTCGCGCTCTTCCTCGTGCTCGCGTTCGTTCCGCTCGGCGGTCTCCTCGTCACCTTGGCCGCGCCCGCGCTCGCTGCCGGGCTGCTCCACGGCGCCGCCGAGCTGCAGGCCGGGCGCACGCTCGAGGTCGGGCATCTCTTCCGGGCTTTTCGCGATCAACGCCGCCTCGGCCCGCTCCTCGGCCTCGGCGCGGTCGGGCTCGCCGCCGGGATCCTGAGCACGCTCATCGGCGTCGGCTTCCTCGGGACCAGCATCATGAGCGGCGAACCCCCAGCCGAGACGATGCTCGAGCACCTCGGCGGGCGCGCCCTGACCGCGCTGCTGCTGATACTGACGGTACAGCTGATCGCCGCGGCGCTGCTCTACTTCGCGGTCCCGCTCGTCATGTTCCGCGGCGCCGCGCCGCTCGCGGCGATGCAGAGCAGCCTGCGTGCCTGCCTGCGAAATGTCCTGCCGTTGTTCGTGTTCAGTCTGATCTACGCACTCGCTGCGTTCGCGGCGAGCCTCCCGTTCGCGCTCGGGTGGCTGGTGCTGCTGCCGTGGTCGGCCTGCATGCTCTACTGCAGTTACCGCGACATCTACGGGGACGGGCCGGGCGGCAGCGACCGAGCACGGCCGTAACGCGCACGCTGCGTCCGCATCTGGCGCGGGCTCGACGTGAGGACGACCCCCGACCCGCGAGTTCGCAAAGCGCCTCGGGCGCTGCAGTGAGCCCGGAGGGTCCGGGTCACCGGCCGTTCCAGCTAGAACGGCAGCTGCGCCTCGGGGCGCACCGACAGCACGAGCTCGCGGAAGCGGTGTGCGATGCGCTCGAGCGACTCGCGCGTTTCGCCTTCGAAGCGGAACACGAGCACCGGTGTCGTGTTCGACGCGCGCACCAGGCCGAAGCCGTCCGCGAAGTCGGCGCGCAGTCCGTCGATCGTCGTGACTTGCGCGTCCGGAAAGTTCGCCCGCGCGACGAGCTCCGCGATGACCGCGTGGTGCTCGCCCTCGGCGAACTTGAGATTGAGCTCCGGCGTGTTCACCGTGTTCGGCAGAGCGCCGAAGATCTCGCTCGTCGGCCGGGGGTCGCGCGACAGCAGCTCGAGCAGGCGCGCCGCCGCATAAAGCCCGTCGTCGAATCCGTACCAGCGCTCCTTGAAGAAGATGTGGCCGCTCATTTCGCCGGCCATGAGCGCGCCGGATTCCTTGAGCTTCGCCTTGATGAGCGAGTGCCCGGTCTTCCACATCAGCGGCTCGCCGCCGGCGGCGCGAATGGCTTCGGCGAGCTTGCGCGAGCACTTGACGTCGTAAATGATCGTTCCGCCGGGATTGCGCGCGAGCACATCGCGCGCGAACAGGATCATCTGGCGGTCGGCCCAGATGATGCTGCCGTCGGGCGAAACCACGCCCAGGCGGTCGCCGTCGCCGTCGAACGCGAGGCCGACGTCGTAGCCCCCGCCTTTCACGGTGCGGATGAGCTCCTCGAGATTCTCCGGCTTGCTCGGGTCGGGGTGATGGTTCGGGAAGGTGCCGTCGACCTCGCAGTAGAGCGCCGTCACCTCGCAGCCGAGGCGGCGCAGCAGGTCCGGCGCATAGGCGCCCGCGACGCCGTTGCCGCAGTCGACGGCGACGCGCATGCGGCGGCCGAGCTTCACGTCCCCGGCGATGCGGTCGAGATACGCCTCGCGCACGTCGACCCGCGTCACGCTTCCCGGGCTGGCGGCGCGCACGAGATCGCCGCGCTCGAGCCGGCGCCGCAGCCCCTGAATCGCGTCGCCCGAAAGCGTTTCGCCCGCCACCATGATCTTGAGCCCGTTGTACTCGGGCGGGTTGTGGCTGCCGGTGACGCTGACGCCCGAGCCGGTACCGAGGTGATGCGTCGCGAAGTAGAGCACCGGCGTCGGCGCCTGGCCGATGTCGAGCACGTCGCAGCCGGCGTGCGTGAGCCCGCGCGCGAGCGCCTCGACGAGTTCGGGTCCCGAGAGCCGGCCGTCCCGTCCGACGGCGAAGCGGCGGCTGCCGCGCGCCTGCGCCTCGGATCCGATGGCGTGACCGATGCGCTCGACGAAGGCGGGGGTAAGGCTCTGGCCGACGATGCCGCGGATGTCGTACGCCTTGAAGATCTCCGCCGGCGGAATCGACGCGTCGGCGCCCGAGGTAGACGGTTGCGTGGACATGTTGCGACTTCTCCGAATGCGAAGCCGGAGAGTGTAGTGCAACGTCGTCGCGCGGGGCTAGGTTGGGCGAACGTGAGTGCGCATCGCGCTCTGGAGCACGGACACCGCTCGTCGTCGCTGCGCGCCCGGCTCGCCCGGGCCGGCCAATCCCCTGCGCGGCGCCGCGGTTAAGCCGCGCGGTCTCCGTTCATCCGTGAGGAAGGCGCGCGATCAGCGCGTGCCGGTGTGGCCGAAGCCGCCGGCGCCGCGCGCCGACTCGCCGAACTCCTCCACGACTTCGAATCGGGCAGGAACGATCGGCACGAAGATCAGCTGCGCAATGCGGTCGCCGGGCTCGAGCGTAAAGGCGGCGTCGCCCCGGTTCCAGAGCGACACGAATATCTGTCCCTGATAGTCCGAATCGATCAGGCCGACGAGATTGCCGAGCACGATGCCGTGCTTGTGGCCGAGCCCGGAGCGGGGGAGCAGCATCGCGGCGAGGTTCGGCTGCTTTATATGGATCGCAATGCCGGTCGGTATGAGATGCGTCGAGCCGGGCGCGACGTGCAGCCGCTCGTCGATGCAGGCGCGCAGATCGAAGCCGGCCGAACCGGCCGTCGCCTGCTGCGGGAGCGGGAATTCAGTGCCGATGCGCTTGTCGAGGATCTTGAGCTCTACGGTCTGCATGGTACCTGACGGCGATTTCGTGAATCAGCGCGCGCGCGAGCGCGCTCTTCGGCGCACGCGGCAGGCGCGTCGCGCCCGCGCGATCGACGATGAGCAGCTCGTTGTCGTCCGCTTCGAAACCGAGGCCGGGACCGACGCGGTTCGCGGCGATGAGCCGGATGTCTTTCGCTTCGAGCTTCGCACGCGCGTTCGCCTCGGCGTCGTCCGTTTCCGCCGCGAAGCCGACCGTGAAGACGCGCGGCTCGCGGCGCGCGACCGCCGCCAATATGTCGGGATTGCGCACCAGCTCGATCGTGAGCCGCTCCGCGGTCTTCTTGATCTTCGACGGCGCGCGCTCGACCGGCCGGTAGTCCGCGACCGCGGCGACGCCGATGAAGATATCGGCGCCGTCGAGCTCGGCGAGCACCGCGTCGTGCATCTCCTGTGCGCTCACCACGCGGATCGTTTTCACGCGATCGGGATCGGCGAGATGCGTCGGTCCGGACACGAGCACGGTGCGCGCGCCGGCTTCGGCCGCCGCCTGCGCCACGGCGTAGCCCATCTTGCCGGAGCTGCGGTTGGTGATGCCGCGCACGGGATCGATCGCCTCCCAGGTCGGACCCGCGGTCACGACCACCTTGAGCCCGTCGAGCTCGCCGGTTTCGAACAGGCGCGCCAGCCCGCCGACGAGCTCGAGGGGCTCGAGCATGCGGCCGAGCCCGACTTCGCCGCAGGCCTGCTCGCCGGCCGCGGGCCCGAGAACATGGATGCGTCGGGCGCGCAGCACCCGGATGTTCTCCTGCGTCGCCGGGTTCGCCCACATCTGCTGGTTCATCGCCGGCGCCACGGCGACGGGGACGGCGGCGGCGAGGCATATCGCCCCGAGGAGATCGTCGGCCCGGCCCTGGACCAGGCGGGCGAGGAAGTCCGCGCTCGCCGGGGCCACGAGGATGGCGTCGGCCCAACGGGCGAGCTCGATGTGACCCATGCCCGCCTCGGCTTCGGTATCGAGCAGGTGCTGGTAGACCGGATGCCCGCTCACCGCCTGCAGCGTCAAAGGGGTGATGAACTCGGCGGCGCCGCGCGTCATGACGACGCGGGCCTCGGCGCCGGCATCGCGCAGGCGGCGGATCAGGTCGGCGGTCTTGTAGGCGGCGATGCCGCCGGTGACGCCGACCAGGACGCGCTTGTTCGATAAAGTGCCCATGCGCGAAGTGTAACGGCCGAAGCTTCTCCGCACCAACCGAACGGATCGCTCGCTATGAGAGGCCGGCGCGCGCATCGGTCGCTCGCCTTCCGGTGCATGCCCCTGCGGATAGGGCGTGTGCACCTGGGGCCGGGGTCTGTCCGGTGCGAGCCGCACACCGGCGACCGGTCCCGGCATCCTGTTTGCACCCGAGGGGCGCTGAGCGTGACCAATGGTGGTACCGGCTGCACGGCAGCGTTCGGGCTGCGGCAGTCGCGGCGGTCCGGGTGGTCGGTGCCGGCGCGCGGTTAGCGCCGGTCGCCGCTCTCCGCGAGGATGCCCCTTAGCATGGCGCCGTACGCCTCGGCGTAGTTCTGCGCCGTGTGCGTGGTGCGCGCGTACTCCCACGCGGCGCGTGACCGGTTCTCGAGTTCTTGCGGCGACAGGCTCGCCACTGCCTCGACGGCGCGCTGGATCTCTTCGACGGTCGCCTCGTTCAGGACCCAGTTGAAGTCGCGCGTATCGATGCCGGCTTCGCGTGTAACCACCGGCAGAATCCCCGCCTGCATACACGTGAGCGTAGACGCCGACTGGCTTTCCGCGCATGACGGAAAGATCAGGGCGGCGCAGTCGTGCGCAAGTTCCGTGAACTGCGGGCTCGTGACATCGACCCAGCCGATGGTGCGGATGTTGGGGCGGTGATAGAGCTCGTGCCGGTAGATCGACTCGAAAGCGCTGTCCCGGGTGACCGGGCCGCAGACAATCAGCTCGTACTGCGGCATCTCCGCGAAAGCCTCGAGCACGAGATCGAGCCCCTTGTGCACCAGGCCGCTGCTGCCGAACCAGAGGAAACGTCGGCGGCAGCGCCTGTAGTCCTTGCCTCGCGGAAACGGATAGGTCGTCACGGTGGGGATCGGCAGTCGGAAAATCGGCTTGTTGGCATACGCGTACGTTTCCGCCGCGAAGTCCCCGCCGAGAAGAGCGGCGCAATCCGCGTGCTCGATCGCCCGGTTGCTCTCGACGATACGCACGCTCATGCAGGTAACGCCGCGGCGCCGCTGCAGCGCCAGCACGCGGGCGTAAGCCGCGTGGTTGTTGAAGACGAAGTGCGCGGTGTCGAGATGCGCAATGCGAATGCAATCGCTGTTGAGGCACTGCGCGATGCGTTCGAGCTGTGTACGTGCGGATACGAAAATGTCGTAATGCTTGTTCGGAACGAAGTGCGCGTTGCGGAAATCGATGACGTCGACATCGAAGCCGGCATCGAGATACGCGCGCGCCATCAGGACGGATTCGTTGAAGTTGGTGTGACTGGCGAAGTCGAAGACGCACTTCGCCGGCGGCAGGAACGGTTGCTGTATGTACGCCATGAGAACGCTGCCCCGGGCCGGCCGCCGCTCGGTGCGCAGCGAAACGGCTGCCTCCGAATGGCGCTCGCGGCGACGGTGCACGTCCAGACCGATCTGGTGCAGCAACGTGCGCAGCTGCTGCTTCAGCAGCCCGGTTGATTGCCGCGTCGTCGGCGGGGAGGCGGGCATCGGCGCGGGGTCCGGAGCCGCGGCCCCGGTCGACGGCTGCAGCCCGCTCGCGACGGCCACGTGCTGCGGCTGTCGCTCGCGGCGGCGATTCGCCGTCACCTCGTCCCTGGGTGCGCGGGGCGATTCGTCTTTTTCGGGATCCATCCCAACGTTTATTAGTGTCCCTACCGAGCAGCGAACCTAGCGCTGCCGCCGGCGAGAAGCAATTCGCTTCAACCCGAACGCGTTAGGCACACCGGAAGCGCGGGCACGCGGCGGCGCCGTCGCGTCCGGCGAAGGGAGCGGACTCCGGGCGACCTCAGAGGTGAGCGACATTGACCCCGACCAAAGTGCCGGAGCACTTGCAACGGCTCGCGGGTTACAGTGGCGCTGCCGGGTCCGACCGTCGTAACGAGAAGAAGGAAGAAGACCATGCCCATTACCGACTGGCCGGTTGACGAGCGGCCGCGCGAGAAGCTGCTCGCGCGCGGTCCGGAAAGTCTGTCCGACGCGGAGCTGCTGGCCATTTTTCTGCGCACCGGCAGGCGCGGGCGCACGGCCGTCGATCTCGCGCGCGAGCTGCTCGGGCGCTTCGGCGGCCTGCGGCAACTGCTCGCCGCCGACCGCGACACGCTCTGCGCCGTCCCGGGACTCGGGGAAGCCAAGTACACCCAGCTCATCGCGGCGCTCGAGATCGGCCGGCGGCACCTGGAAGCACGGCTGCCGCGGGGCGAGGCGTTGCAGTCGCCCCGCGACACCCTGGCCTTCCTCCAGGCGTCGCTGCGCGACCGGCCGTACGAGGTGTTCTGCTGCCTGTTCCTCGACAACCGCCATCGGGTGCTCGCATTCGAGGAGCTGTTCCGCGGAACGCTGAACGGCACGGCGGTCTATCCGCGCGAGATCGTGAAGCGGGCGATGGCGCTCAACGCCGCAGCCGTGATCCTGGTCCACAACCACCCGTCGGGGGTGGCCGAACCGAGCCGGGCGGACGAGGTTCTGACCGAGCGGCTCAAGGAGGCGCTCAGCCTGATCGAGGTGCGGGTGCTCGACCATATCGTGGTCGGGGATGGGGAAGCGGTCTCGTTCAGCGAGCGCGGCCTCATTTGACCGGCGGCCCGATGGGGGCGGCCGCCGGACCTCGGGCGGCTCCGCAAGGCTACCTTTGAGGGCGCCGTTCTGGTATAAAGCCCGTCCTTTCTGGACGTCCCCCGTATCCCGGAGTCGTAGGGCCATGGCTAGAGTCTGTCAGGTTACCGGCAAGCGTGTGCGCACCGGCAACAACGTATCCCACGCGAACAACAAGACGCGGCGGCGGTTCCTGCCGAACCTCCATTACCGGCGGCTGTGGGTCGAGAGCGAGAAGCGCTGGGTGACGCTGAGACTGTCCCGCCAGGGGCTGCGCACGATCGACAAGAAGGGCATCGATGCGGTGCTCGCCGAGATGCGCGCCCGGGGCGAAAAGATCTGATTTGAGGAGCCGGACCGATGGCCAAGGCTGTACGCGAAAAGATCAAGCTCGTTTCCAGCGCCGGCACCGGGCATTACTACACCACGACCAAGAACAAGCGCACGATGACCGACAAGCTGGAGCTCAAGAAGTACGACCCGATCGCGCGCAAGCACGTGGTGTACAAGGAAGCCAAGATCAAGTAGCTCACCCCCCCTTCGCCGCCTGCCGCGGGCGCCGGGTGATACCCGCGCCCGGCCGCATTCCTGCTATACAAGGGATGCGGTTTTTGCCATAAAATTACGTTCGTTTTACGGCGTTCGTGGAAGGCAGGCCGTGTACGCGTTAAGCCAGCAAGTGCTCCGGACCGATGCCTCGGGCATACCGCTCGAGTGGATCGACTTCCGCGAAGCCGTACGGGCCTACTACCTCGGCCAGGTCGTATTCTCTCTCGGCGTTCCCCTTTACCGGATCCGCGGCGGCTACAACGCCATCACCGGCAGGCGCTCGGTCATCGAGGTCAATTCCATCGTTGCCACCGCCGGCGACAGCCAGGCGGCGTTGAAGGCCCGCGCCCACTACGTGCCGCCGCTCAACAACCAGGCGCTGTTCGCCCGCGACGCGTACATGTGCATGTACTGCGGCCAGCAGTTTCCCGCACGCGGACTTTCGCGCGACCACATCGTGCCGCTCAGCCAGGGCGGCATGGACTCGTGGAAGAACGTCGTCACGGCCTGCAAGCGCTGCAATAACCGCAAGGCCGGACGCACGCCCGAACGCGCGGGCATGGAGCTCCTGGCCGTGCCGTTCGTGCCGACGCACGCCGAATACATCTACCTGCAGGGTAAGCGCGTGCTCGCCGACCAGATGGAGTTCCTGCTCGCGCACTTTCCGCATTCGAGCCCGCTGCACCAGCGCCTGTCGCGCGAGCTGCACTGACGCGGCGCCGATCCGGCAGCCGACAAAAAACCCGCCAATGGCGGGTTTTTTGTCGGGCGGTACGTTCTCCCGGTATCAGGCGGATGCCGGCGCGAGACGCAGACCCCGCAGCTTCAAGGCGAAGTCGCGCAGTGCCTCGATCCCGGTCGCCTCGGCCTGGCGACACCAGTCTTCGATCGCCCGCCGCAGGTGCTCCTGGGTGGCGGCCGAGCGCTGCCAGATATCGGCGAGCTTCTGCTTCATGCCATACACGGTGCGCAGCGTGGTGTTGCGCTCGAGCGCCTTGTACAGCCGGCGGCGGCTCGGTTCGTCGAGCAGCGTGATTTCGCGGACCATGAGCCGCTTCGCCCGCTTGAGCAGCGTCCACGACTCGCGGTCGCTCGGATCGACCTTCTTGAGCTCCTCGCGGTAGACGTTGTGCAGCACTTCGCGCGCGAACTGCGCCATCACCTGAAACCGCGCCTGCACCACGGCTTTGACCGTCTCGAGGTCGATGTGCTGCTTGGTGGTGTCGAGCGTGAGCGCGGGCGGAATCTTCTTCACGCGCGCGGCGCCGATCATCTCCAGCAAGCGGATGTACATCCAGCCGATGTCGAACTCCCAGCGCTTCGACGAGAGCTTCGCCGAGCTCGGGAAGGTATGATGGTTGTTGTGCAGCTCCTCGCCTCCGATCAGGATCCCCCAGGGCACGATGTTGCGGCTCGCGTCCTGTACCTCGTAGTTCCGGTAGCCCCAGTAGTGCCCGACGCCGTTGATGACGCCCGCGGCGAAGAACGGTATCCACATCATCTGCACCGCCCAGATCGTGAGGCCGATCGCCCCGAACAGGATCAGGTCGATGACGAGCATCAGCATGATGCCGAGGGTGGTGTGCCTGCTGTAGAGCCGGCGCTCGATCCAGTCGTCGGGCGTGCCGTGGCCGTACTTGCTGAGCGTTTCCGGGTTCTTCGCCTCCGCCCGGTAGAGCGAGGTGCCGTCCCACAGCACCTTGCGTATGCCGTAATGCAGCGGGCTGTGCGGATCCTCGGGCGTCTCGACCTTCGCATGGTGCTTGCGGTGCACCGCCGCCCATTCCTTCGTGACCATGCCCGTCGTGAGCCACAGCCAGAAACGGAAGAAATGACTGACGGCGGGATGGAGATCGAGGGCGCGATGGGCTTGGTGACGGTGCAGGTAGATGGTGACGGCGGCGATCGTGATATGGGTGAGTACCAGAGTCACCGTGACGTAGCCCCACCACGGCAGCTCGACCAGCCCATTGAGCAGCGACATCCTCTTACTCCTTCATATGATCCGAAAAGCAGTATAACCCATGGCCCCAGCGCCACGTATCGGACCAAATCACTAGGTTTTTCACCTTCCGGAGTCCGTGACGAGCCCCTGCTCCGGGTGGTTGGCGCGACCGTCGAGCAGCACGCGTCCGTCCACGAGCCGCAGGCGGCCGTCGGCGAACCAGCCGATCACGCGGGGATACAGCCGATGCTCCTCCTCGAGCACGCGCGCGGCGAGAGAGTCCGGCGTGTCGCCCGGAAGCACCGGAACGGCCGCCTGCGCGATAATCGGCCCACTGTCGACCTCCGCAGTGACGAAATGCACGGTCGCGCCGTGCGTGCGGGCGCCGGCCGCGAGCGCCCGCTCGTGCGTGCGCAGCCCGGGGAAAGCGGGCAGCAGCGAGGGATGAATGTTGATGAGCCGCCCGGCGTAGCGCTCGATGAAGGCGGCGCTCAGGACCCGCATGAAGCCCGCGAGCACGATCAGGTCCGGGCGGTAGGCGTCGATGCGCCCGCTCAACGCCGCCTCGAACGCGGCGCGCTCGGCAAAGCCGGTGTGGTCCACGACTTCCGCCGCGATGCCCGCGGCGCGGGCGTGCTCGAGGCCGGGGGCGTGCGGGCGGTTGCTGATCACCGCCGCGACATCGATCGCAATCTCGCCGCGCTGCATCGCGCGGATGATCGCCTGCAGATTGCTGCCACGCCCGGAGATCAGGACGACGACCCGGCAGCGCCGCGCGGCTCGTTCGGCGCCGGACATCGGCTACTCGAACCGAACCTCGGGCTCGCCCGCGTGCGCCTCGATGCGGCCGACGCGGTACACCCGCTCCCCGGCCGCGGCGAGCTGCGCCTCGGCGCGCTCGGCGTCCTCCGGTCGCACCACGACGAGCATGCCGAGGCCGCAGTTGAAAGTGCGGTACATTTCGTCGTTCGCGATCCGCCCGTGCTCCTGCAGCCACGCGAAGATCGGCGGCCGCGGCCAGCTGGCCGGATCGAGCACGGCGCGCACGCCGGGCGGGAGCACGCGCGGAAGGTTTCCCGGGATGCCGCCGCCGGTGATGTGTGCGCAGGCGCGCACCGTCAGCTCGCGCATCAGCGGGAGCAGCGGCTTCACGTAGATGCGCGTCGGCGCGAGCAGCACGTCGGCGAGCGTCGCGCCGTCGAACGGCTGATCGAGGCGCGCGCCGCTCACCTCGATCACTTTACGGATGAGCGAATAGCCGTTCGAGTGCGCGCCGCTCGAAGCGAGTCCGAGCACGACGTCGCCCGGCCGCACGTTCGTGCCGTCGATGATCCGATCGCGTTCGACCGCGCCGACGCAGAAGCCCGCGAGATCGTAGTCTTCGGCGGCGTACATGCCCGGCATCTCCGCGGTTTCGCCGCCGATCAGCGCCGCCCCCGCCTGGCGGCAGCCTTCCCCGATGCCGGCGATCACGCGCCGCGCGACCTCCGGGTCGAGGCAGCCGGTGGCGAAGTAATCGAGGAAGAAGAGCGGTTCGGCGCCCTGGACCAGGACGTCGTTCGCGCACATCGCCACGAGATCGATGCCGATGGTGTCGTGGCGGCCGAGCTCGATCGCGAGCTTGAGCTTGGTACCGACGCCGTCGGTACCGGCGACGAGCACCGGGTCGCGGTAGGCGCCGGGGGGAATCTGGAACAGGGCGCCGAAGCCGCCGAGCCCGCCGAGCACGCCCGGGCGGCGGGTGCTCGCGGCGATCGGCTTGATGGCTTCGATGAGTGCGTCGCCGCGGTCGATATCGACGCCGGCGTCGCGATACGTGAGCGGATCGCGTGGCTGGTTCAAGGGGTCAGCTAGGCTGGCTCAGGGAGCGGCTATAGTAGGGCCGGGCCGCCGCCCGCGCAAACTTGACTTGCCTGGGGAGCGCCCAGTAGGTTGCCGGCTCCCGGCCCATTCCTGGCGCGCCTTTCGTGCCGATCAACGCTTCGCAGGTCCCCAACATCATCACGATGGCGCGGCTCGCGCTGGCGCCGGTGTTCGTGCTGCTGCTGAACGACGAGGACTATCTCGCGGCGTTGATCGTGTTCATCATCGCCGGGCTCTCCGACGGCATCGACGGCTTCATCGCCAAGCGTTTTCACTACGAGAGCCGTCTCGGCGCCATTCTCGACCCGGCGGCGGACAAGATCCTGCTCGTCAGCGCGTACGTGATGCTGACGGTGCTCGATCACCTGCCGGTCTGGCTCGTCATTGTCGTCGTGTTCCGCGATCTGCTCATCGTCGGCGGCTACGTGGTCTATACCTCGATGTACGGGCCGGTGCAGATGCGCCCGAGCTGGATCAGCAAGTTCAACACCTTCATGCAGATATCGCTCGTGGTGGTGGTGCTGCTCAAGCAGGCGTTCGGCGTCGCCTGGCCGGAGGCGACGCGCGTGCTCGCGTACGCGGTCCTGACGACGACGGCGCTGAGCGGGGGCCACTACCTCTGGACCTGGATCGTGATGAAGGACATCGAACCGGCGCGGCGCTCGGCCTCGCATGACTAGCGCCCGCGCCGCCGTGCTGCTGGCCTATGCGGCCGCCGCCGGCATTCTCGTCTATCTGCTCGCGCCGATTCTGACGCCGTTCCTGCTCGCCGCGCTGCTCGCCTACATCATCAATCCGCTGGTCTCGCGGCTCGAGCGCTGGCGCGTGCCGCGCGCTGCCGCGGTGACGCTCGTGTTCGTGCTGTTCCTGGCGCTCGTAGTGGTGCTGCTGCTGTTCCTGGTGCCGCTCGTGTACCGCCAGATCGTCGGCTTCGCCGGCAAAGTGCCGTTCTACCTCGACTGGGTGCAGGGCGCGCTGCTGCCGCGGCTGCAGGAAGCGCTCGGTGAGCCGCTGCCCGTCGACTTCGCCGACTTGCGCCACGCGGTCGTCAGCAACTGGCAGCAGATCGCCGAGTTCGTGCGCAACGCTTTCGCGAATCTCGTGGCCTCGAGTGTGCGCTTCGGCGCGTGGCTCGTGAACCTGCTGCTGGTGCCGGTCGTGACGTTCTATCTGCTGCTCGACTGGGACACGGTGCGGCGCAACGTGCTCGGGCTGCTTCCGCCCGGTGTCCGCGCGACCGTCGAACGGCTCGCCGCCGAAACCGACGCCGTGCTCGCGAGCTTCCTGCGCGGGCAGCTTCTCGTCATGCTCGCGCTCGCCGCGATCCACGCGGTCGGCCTCATGCTGATCGGACTCGACCTGGCGCTGCCGATCGGCATCCTTTCCGGGCTCGTGAGCTTCATTCCGTTCATGGGATTCATCGTCGGCATCATCACCGCCGGGATCGCCGCGTACCTGCAGTTCCAGGACGCGACGGCGCTGCTCTGGGTGTTCCTGGTGTTTCTCGTGGCGAACGTGATCGAGGGCTACGTGCTCTCGCCGTACCTCGTCGGCAGCCGCATCGGCCTGCACCCGGTGGTCGTCATCTTCGCCGTCCTCGCCGGCGGCGCGCTCTTCGGCTTCCTCGGCGTGCTGCTCGCGCTTCCCGCGGCCGCCGCGCTCAAGGTATGGCTGCGCTACGTGCACCAGAACTATGTCGTGGCCCCGAAGGATGCCGAAGCCCAGGCGCGCCGGCTGCGCCAGGGCGGGGAGTGAGGCGCAGTGCAGCTCGCGCTCAACCTGCGGCTGCGCGATGCGTCGTCGTTCGAGAATTTCCTGAGCGGCGCCAATCGCGAGGCGGTCGCGCGGCTGCGCGCGCTGGTGGCCCGGCCGCCTGCAATCCCCGGATCCTCGACGCTCTTCCTTTGGGGCGAACGCGGTAGCGGCAAGACGCACCTGCTCGAGGCCGCGTGTCGTGCGGCGGCGGCCGCGGGCGAAGCGCCGATCTATCTGCCGCTCGGCGCTCCCGAGCTCACCCCGGCGGTGCTCGAGGCAATCGAGGACGCATCCTTAATATGCATCGACGACCTCGAGCGCGTCGCCGGAAACGACGCCTGGGAGGCGGCGCTGTTCGCGCTCTACGAGCTCTCCCGCACGCACGGCACGCGCCTGGTTGCCGCCGCCGCGGCGCCGCCCGCGCGGCTCGGCTGCGCGCGGCTCGACCTCGCGACGCGCCTCGCGTGGGGTCCGGTATATCAGCTGCGCGCGCTCGGCGACGGCGAGAAGCTCGAGGCGATGCGGCTGCGCGCCGCGAACCGCGGTCTCGAGCTCTCGGACGAGGTGCTCAATTACATACTGAAGCGCTATCCGCGCGATCTGGCGTCGCTGTTCGCGCTGCTCGATCGCATCGACGCTGCGGCGCTCGCGCGCCAGCGGCGCGTCACGATCCCGTTCCTGCGCGATCTCGAGGGGACGCCGCCGCGGAACTGAGGCGCGCGTAGAAGGCGGCGGCGGCGACGAACGCGAGCGCGGCGAGCGTCTGCGCCGCGCCGTACGCGAACGCACCGGCTGCGCCGCGGCGCGCCGCGTCGTAGGCCACGGCGATGCCGCCGCAGAAGTAGAGCAGCAGCAGGAGCGCCGCCAGCACGTGCGCACGCGCGCTCCCGCGTACGAGCCAGGGCAGCGGCAGCGCGAGCGGCGCGAGCTTGAGCGCGAGCCAGTACGCCCGCGGGGCTGCGGTCGGCGGCGCCGCCCAGCCTTCCCAGCCGACGATGACGAGCACGAGCGCGAGGTACGCAGCGGCCGCGGTGCGGCGAAGAATCGCGGTCACTCGCGCTCCCGGGCGAGCGCGAGCGCCACGCCTGCGAGCCGCCGGCCGAGCGCCGTGCACAGCTCGCGCTCCTCGGCGGTGATGGGGCGCTCGCCGTTCGGGCCGGCGACGTGGCTCGCGCCGTAGGGTGTGCCGCCGCTCGCGGTCTGCGTGAGCGCGGGTTCGGTGTAGGGCAGGCCGACGATCACCATGCCGTGATGCAGCAGCGGCAGCATCATCGAGAGGAGCGTCGTCTCCTGGCCGCCGTGCAGCGTCGCCGTGGAGGTGAAGACGGCGGCAGGCTTGCCGGCGAGCGCGCCCGAGAGCCACAGCGGGCTCGTGCTGTCGAGGAAATGCTTGAGCGGCGCCGCCATGTTGCCGAAGCGCGTCGGGCTGCCGAGCGCGAGCCCGATGCACTCGCGCAGGTCATCGAGCGTCGCGTACGGCGGCCCCGCGTCGGGGACGGACGGTGCGATCGACTCGACGACCGGCGACACTTCGGGGACGGTACGTACCCGCGCATGCGCACCGGCTCGCTCGATGCCGCGCGCGACGTGCTGCGCCATCTCGCGCAGCGCGCCGTGACGGCTGTAGTAAAGGACGAGGACGTCGGCCATAGGATGCGAGCTGCACATTCCATCGGAAAAATCCGCAAATTGTACTGCCACTTTCCTTGACAGCCCATTGAAGCCAGTGCTAGCTTCGGATGAAACCCGTATCCTGTCGCGGTCGCAAGGAGCCAAAATGATAAGAGACATGAAACCGCTTTCGTTGTCGCTGGTGCTGTTCGTGACGGCCGGCATGGTCGGCTGCGCGAGCACACAGACCGCGCAACCCGAGCCCGCGCCCGCCCCGCAGGCGGAAACTGCACCGGCCCCGCAGCCGGAAAGCGCGCCCGCTCCGGTGGCGCAACCGGAACCGGCGCCCGCTCCGCAGCCCAGGGAGGAAGTGGTGACGGGTCCGAGCGATGACTCGTACACGGTGGTGCCCGGCGATCACCTCTGGGGCATCTCGGCGATGCCGTCGATCTACGGCGATCCGTACCGCTGGCCGCTCATCTACAAGGCGAACACCGACAAGATCGAGGATGCCGACTTGATCTATCCGGGTCAGGTTCTCACGATCCGCCGCGGCAACACGCCGGCCGAGATCGACGCGGCGGTGCAGCACGCGCGCACCCGCGGCGCGTGGACACTCGGCAGCGTCGAGGAGACCGACCGGCAGTACCTGGCCGGACAGCGTTTCGCCGGCCGCTGAACATCGCGGCAACCACAAGGCAGTAGTGCAACAAGGGCTCCTCTCGGAGCCCTTGGTTTTTGACGCCGAGACGCGCTACGTGGCGTCGGCGGCGAAGTCGATGCGCTCGAAAGAACCGGACGCTTCGAGCACTTCGCGCGCTACGAGGCGCGTGAACGTCCGGCCGTCGTCGACGTGGATGATCCGGTTCGGGCGGAAGATGTTGCCGGGGGTCACGAGGGTGACGGGTTCGCCGAGCGCCGGTATCTCCGGAAGGAGCAGCGCCGGCAGGAACTCGCTCTCGCGCATGTGCTCGTCTATCACCTTGATGACTACCGCCCGGGCGCCGGGTGCGAGCCGCTGCGTGCCGATCTCGACGTGCGAGGGATTGTGGCTCTTGACCCAACGGACCACGGCGAGCGACCACTGTTCGTCGCCGTCGAAGCGCGTGGCCACGAGGTCGCCCACCTTGACGCGGCGCGACACGAGGCCGGTCTTGCGCAGTGCCATGCCGCCGGCGCTCTCGTCCTGCACTTCCCACCATGCCGGCAGGTATTCGTGCGGCGGCTGCGGATCCCCGGCATCCGCGCCCGGTTGCTGGCCGCGCGGAAACGGGCCCATGCGCGCGCCGCTCACCACGAAGGGCCCGCCGCTGAACCAGTAGTGGATCGCGGGGAGGCCGACCAGGACCTCGATCTTGGCGTTCGTGCGGGCGCTGCGCCGGTAGGTGCGCTTCGGATTGAGGCCCCAGACGTTGATGAGGCGCAGCAGCATCTCCTCGCCGCCGATGCGATAGAACCCCGGCGGCAGCAGCGCGCAGTTCGGCAGCTCGCCCGCGCGAAAGCTCGTGAGCTGCGCGTGAATGTGCCGCGCGAGCTCGATGGTGTTGAGCAGCGCGCCGCCGGCGGCAGGCTCCGGCGGCGCTTCGTTGCTGTAGAGAATACCGGCGCGCTCGTTCTGCGGATCGATCAGGAAATGGCAGTTCGGCTCGACGCGGTCGAATTCGCGATGCAGCGTCGCGAGACCGGCGTAGCACTGCAGGTACTGGTCGATCTTCGCGACCATGCGCGAGGGCAGGTGGTAGGGATCGGCGAGATCGAGGAGCAGCGCGTGCTTGTAGGCGTCGGCGACGCTCGTATCGGGACGCGCCTCGCGCAGCCGGTCGGTGACCGGGATGTGCGCCACGCCGAGCTCCTCGGCGTGGCGATAGAGCGCATGGATCTCGCGCCAGACCGCCCCTTCGTACGGCGCGTACGAAAGGTACGCAGCGAGCAGCATTTCCGTCAGATGGCGGATCGCCCGGTGCACCGCGAGCGCGGTCTCGGCCGGCGCGCGGGCGCTCTGCGGCGGAGCGAGCACCAGGAGCTTGTAGCCGTAGGCGAGCTCGCGGTGGAACTCCTGCGTCTGCTGCGCAGCGCGACGGTGCTTCTCGGGAAGCGGCAGCGGCAGTCCGACGTAGCGCTTGCGCAGCTCGCTCACCACGTGGTGGATCGGCGGTCGCAGCAGCTCGAGCAGCTGGAGCCGCAGCGCCGGGTCGATGTTCATGCGGTTGTACGCGGCGAGCGCATCGTGGAGTTTGCGCCCGGCCGCGGCCGGATTGAGCAGCGGCAGCGACGCCAGCCACTCCTCCACTCTGCCGGGATTCAGCTCGACCTCTACCAGCAGTCGGTCGGCGTATCCGGGTACCGAAAGATCGGGCGCCTGCATGCGAACCGGGACTCCCCTTGGGTACCCGACAGGGGGAGCAAGAACCGGGCCAGAACGGCCCCCGGCTACCGCCCGGCGATCGCCGCGCGCTCGACCAGCCGGTCGAAGTCCGCCGCGCTCATCAGCCCCTTTTCGGCGACGATTTCGCGCACCGGCCGGCCGCTGCGCGCGGAGGCCTTGGCGACTTCGGCCGCTGCGGCATAGCCGATCGAGGTATTGAGCAGGGTGGCCAGGCCGACGCTCGCGTGCGCGTAGTCGCGGCAGCGCTCGCGATTCACGCGCAGGCCCTTCAGGCTCTTCTCGGTGACGGCCTCGACGGCCCGGGTGAGCCAGTCGAGCGCATCGAAGAGCGCCGAGCCGAGCGCCGGCATGAAGACATTGAGCTCGAGCTGCCCCGCCTGGGTCATTGCGGCGACTGCCGCGTCCTGCCCGATCACCTGGCAGCACACCTGATTCAGCATCTCGAACATCACGGGGTTGACCTTGCCCGGCATGATCGACGATCCGGGCTGCACCGCCGGCAGCTCGATCTCGGCGAGCCCGGTGCGCGGTCCGGACGCGAGCAGGCGCATGTCGTTCGCGATGCGCGTGAGCTCGAGTGCGGCGAGCCGCACGCTGTTCGAAGCGCGCTGCAGGTCCGCCATCGACTGCATCTGTGCGGCGAGGTTGGCGGCGGGGCGGACCGGGAGGCCCGTGAGCCGCGCGAGCTCCGCGGCCGCGCGCTCGGCGTAGCCCGGCGCGGTGTTCAGCCCCGTGCCGGCCGCCGAGCCGCCGAGCCCGATCTCGCAGAGCGCCTCCTGGTCTGCGGCGAGCTGCGCGGCGCAGCGCCGCAGCGTCCAGGCGTAGGCACCGAACTCGCGTCCGATCGTGGTCGGCACCGCGTCCTGCAGGTGGGTACGCCCGCTCTTCACCGTTTCCGCCTCACGCACGGCAATGCGCTCGTACTCGGACGCCATGCGCTCGAGTGCGGCAACGAGCCGCGGCAGTTTGGCGAGCACGGCGAGGCGGATCGCGGTCGGGATCGTGTCGTTCGTGCTCTGTCCCATGTTGACGTGATCGTTCGGGTGCACCGGCCGGTACTCGCCGCGACGCCCGCCGAGGCGCTCGTTCGCGAGATTCGCGATGACCTCGTTGGTGTTCATGTTGTGGCTGGTTCCGGCCCCGGCCTGGAATCGATCGACCACGAACTGATCGTGATAGCGTCCGGCAATGATCTCGTCGGCGGCGGCGATGATGGCGTCGGCGAGGCGCGGCTCGAGCCAGCCGGCATCGCGGTTGGCGACGGCGGCGGCGCGCTTCACGCGGGCGTGCGCTACGATGAAGTCGGGATCGGGGCGGCGGCCGGAGATCGGAAAATTCTCGACGGCGCGGGCGGTTTGGATCCCGTACCAGGCGTCGGCGGGGACGCGGAACTCGCCGAGCGTGTCCTTCTCGATCCGGAATTTCTGGTCCATGATCGGCTCCAACGGTTCGTCGGCCCATTATAGGGACGGCCCGTGTGCGCCGCATCGCGATCGCGCCGCGGGTGAAGGCCGGGGCGCAGCCGAATCCGCGAGGCAAACCGCAATGAACGCAAACACGAACTGCTGCCGCCGTTTCGTCGTCTCCGGTCGGGTGCAGGGCGTCGGCTTTCGCTACGCCGCCTGCGACGAGGCCGAACGGCTCGGCCTCACCGGCTGGGTGCGCAACCTGCCGAACGGGGACGTCGAAGCGCTCGCGTGCGGCGACGCCGAGGCGTTGCAGGCGTTCGAGCGCTGGTTATGGAAGGGGCCGCGCGCGGCGCGGGTGCGGGACGTGCACGCGAGCGATGCGCCGGCGCAACGGTTCGCGTCGTTCGAGATACGCGGGTAGGGTGCGCCGCCGCCGGCCGGCGGCTACTGCGGGAACCAGCGCGTTCTCCACGCGCGCTCGACCCGGGCGGGGTACCAGCGCTGTCCGCGGCTGCCGTTGTAGCGCGCGAGCGCATGGAACAGGTTTCCCTTCTCGAGGTCGAGGTAGTACCTGAGGATGGTGCAGCCGTAGCGCAGGTTGGTCTGCACGCGGAACAGGCTGTCGCCCGGCCGTCCGATCTCCTTGAGCCAGAACGGCATCACCTGCATCAAGCCGCGGGCGCCGGCCGAGGAGATCGCAAACGGGTTGAAGTTGCTCTCGACCTCTATTACCGCGAGCACGAGCTCCGCTGGGAGCCCCGCGCGCCGCGCCTCGTAGTGCACGTGCTTCAGCAGCTCCAGCCGAAACGCCGGGTCCGGCACTTTGGGCTCGAGCCGCCGGGACATGTCGAGCAGCCAGACCTCGGCCTCGAACCGGTCGGTAAACGAACGCGCATCGGCGACGGCGCGCCGTAGCGCCTCGCGCAGCTGAGGGTCGACGGCCTCCGGCAGGTCGGCTGCGGCCGGGGTGAGCCAGAGCGCGGCGAGCAACGTGATGCCGAGGAGCGGGCGCATGGACGAACGGCGAAGCAGTCAACCGAAGCATAGCAGGTGTGCGCGGGCGCGCCGCCGTTTGATCCGCTCGACGCCGCCCGCATAATGCATAGATATGGTTACCGTCACCCGTCCCGCGTCCGCCGCGGCGGTTGCCGCCGCGGACGACGTCGAAGGCTGGCTCAACGCGCTCGCCGAAGGGCGCGGCGCGATCGACGTCGACTTCATTCGGCGCGCCTGCCGGTTCGCCGAGCGCGCGCACGCGGGTCAGAGCCGGGCCTCGGGCGAACCCTACGTGCAGCATGCGTTCGCGGTGGCCCGCATCCTCGGCGACTTCACCCCCGATCACGAAGCCATCGCCGCCGCCATCCTGCACGACACGGTGGAGGACACGCCGGCGACGCTCGACGACATCCGCCGCGAGTTCGGCGAGCGCGTCGCGCGGCTCGTCGACGGGGTGACGAAGATGGAGGCGATCCAGGAGTACAAGGGCGCCGCCGCGCAGAGCGGGCGGCGCGAGCACGCGCAGGCCGAGAGCCTGCGCAAGATGCTGCTCGCGATGGCCGAGGACGTCGACGTCGTGCTGATCAAGCTCGCCGACCGGCTGCACAACATGCGCACGCTCGCGCCGCTGCCCGAGGACAAGCAGAAGCGCATCGCGCGCGAGACCATGGACATCTTCGCGCCGCTCGCGAACCGGCTCGGCATCTGGCAGCTCAGGTGGGAGCTCGAGGACCTGGCGTTCCGCTACCTCGAGCCCGTCGCGTACCGGCAGATCGCGACGCTGCTCGCGGAGAAGCGCGTCGACCGCGAACGCTACATCGAGGAATTCTGCCGGCGGCTCGAAGCCGAGCTGCGGCAGGCAGGGATCAAGGCGGAGGTCACCGGGCGGCCGAAGCACATCTACGGGATCTGGCGCAAGATGCGCCGCAAGGGAAAGGATTTCGGGCAGATCACGGACGTGCGCGGCGTGCGCATCCTGGTCGATACCGTGCGCGACTGCTACGCGGCGCTCGGCGTGGTGCACGGCCTGTGGCAGTACGTGCCCGGCGAGTTCGACGACTACATCGCGACGCCGAAGGAGAACTACTACCGCTCCATCCACACCGCAGTGCTCGGCCCGGAGGGCAAGATCGTCGAGGTGCAGATCCGCACCTACGAGATGCATCAGCAGTCCGAGCTCGGCGTGGCCGCGCACTGGCGCTACAAGGAGGGCATCGCCGCCGACATCGACTTCGACCGCAAGATCGCGTGGCTCCGGAGCCTGCTCGAGTGGAAGGACGAGGTCGCGGAAGCGACCGACTTCGTCGATCAGTTCAAGTCCGAGGTGTTCAGCGAGCGCGTGTACGTGCTGACGCCGAAGGGCAAGATCATCGACCTGCCGGCGGGCAGCACGCCGCTCGATTTCGCGTATCACGTGCACACGGACATCGGCCACCGCTGCCGTGGCGCGAAGGTCGACGGCCGCATCGTGCCGCTCACCTACAAGCTCAAGACCGGGGAGCAGGTGGAGGTGCTGACGGTGAAGGAGGGCGGTCCGTCGCGCGACTGGCTCAACCCGCATCTCGGCTACCTGCACAGCTCGCGCGCGCGCTCCAAGGTGCAGCACTGGTTCCGCCAGCAGAACTACGAGCTGAGCGTCGCCGACGGCCGGACCCTGCTCGAGCGCGAGCTTCACCGCCTCGGGCTCGTCGACGTCAATTACGAGCGGCTGACGCAGAAGTTCGGCTTCGCCAAGGTGGACGAGTTCCTCGCCGCCGTCGGCCGCGGCGACGTGAAGTCATCGCAGATCGTGAACGCGGTGCAGGAGCTGGTGGAGCTGCCGCGCGAGGCGCGGCCGCTTCCGAGCGTGCCCACGACCGCCCCCGTGCGCAGCGCCGCCCCGGGCGTCACGATCCTCGGCGTCGGCAACCTCCTCACCCGCATCGGCCGCTGCTGCAATCCGGTCCCGGGCGACCCGATCGTCGGGTTCATCACGCGCGGGCAGGGCATCACCGTCCATCGCCGCGACTGCCCGAATGCGCTGCGGCACCACGGCGAGAACGAGGAGCGGCTGATCGAGGTGAGCTGGGGTGCGGCGGCAGGCGGAACCTACCCGGTCGAGATCGAGGTCATTGCGTACGAACGCCCGGGGCTGCTGCGCGACATCACGGCGCTGCTCGCGAACGAGCGCATCAACGTGATCGCGCTCAACACGGTGGTCGACAAGGGGCAGCACATCGCGCGCATGACGTTCACCGTCGAGATCCCGGACCTGCACGTGCTCGCGCGCCTGCTCGCGCTCATCGACCGCGTGCCGAACGTCGCCGAAGTGCACCGCAAAGTGCAGTAGACGGGGTCGCGGCGGCCGCGTCGCCGGAGCCGCAGGACGGCGCAACCGCCGGGGGTTCTTGCGGCCCGGCTCAGTTGGGCGCGAGGAGCTTGCGCACTTCGGCGACCGCATCGGCGAGCGGCAGATCGCGCGTTTGCGCGTCGCGCCGGCGCTTGTACTCGAGCGTGCCCCTGGCGAGCCCTTTCTCGCCGATCACGAGCCGGTGCGGAATGCCGATGAGATCCATGTCCGCGAACATTACGCCGGCGCGCTCGTCGCGGTCGTCGAGCAGCACGTCGACGCCGGCCGCGCCGAGCTCCTCGTACAGCTTCTCCGCCGCGGCGCGCACGCCCGCCGACTTGTGGTAGCCGATCGGCACGATCACCGTGCGGAAGGGCGCGATCGCGTCCGGCCAGATGATGCCGTTCGCGTCGTGGTTCTGTTCGATGGCGGCGGCGACGACGCGCGACACGCCGATGCCGTAGCAGCCCATGGTCATCACCACGGCCTGGCCGCTTTCGTCGAGCACCGTGGCCCGCATCGCCTCGCTGTACTTTCTCTCGAGCTGGAAAATGTGTCCGACCTCGATGCCGCGGCGGATCGTGAGCGTCCCCTTGCAGTTCGCCGCCGGGCAGGGATCGCCGGCGACCACGTTGCGGATGTCGGCGACGATCGGCTCGGGCAGGTCGCGGCCCCAGTTGACCCCGGTCAGGTGCTGGCCGTTCGCGTTGGCACCGCAGACGAAGTCCGCGAGCCGCGCGGCGCTCTCGTCCGCGATCACCGGGATCTCGAGCCCGACCGGGCCGATCGAGCCCGGCTCGCAGCCGGTCGCGGCCTCCACCTCGCCCGGTGTCACCAGCTCGAGCGGCTTCGCCACCTGCGGCAGGCGTTCGGCCTTCACGGCGTTCAGCTCGTGATCGCCGCGGAGCACGAGCGCGACCACGCCGCCGCTGCCGCGCACGAGCAGGGTTTTCACGGTGCGCTCGGGAGGCACCTTCAGGAAGCGCGAGACTTCCTCGATCGTGCGCGCGCCGGGGGTGTCGACGCGCGCAGCCGCGGCGGCCGGCGCGGGGCGCTTGCCGAGCGGCGGCAGCGCCGGCGCGAGCTCGACGTTCGCGGCGTAGTTGCAGCGGTCGCACAGCGCAATGGCGTCCTCGCCCGAGTCGGCGAGTACGTGAAACTCGTGCGAGGTGTTCCCGCCGATCGCGCCGGTCGCGGCTTCGACGGCGCGGAACTGCAGGCCGAGGCGGGTGAAAATGCGGCTGTAGGTCTGGTGCATCACCTCGTAGGTCTCGCGCAGCGACGCGTTGTCGAGGTGGAACGAATAGGCGTCCTTCATCAGGAACTCGCGCGCGCGCATGACGCCGAAGCGCGGGCGGATCTCGTCGCGGAACTTGGTCTGGATCTGGTAGAAGTTCGCCGGCAGCTGGCGGTAGCTGCGGATCTCGCGCCGGATGAGGTCGGTGATCACCTCCTCGTGCGTCGGTCCGAAGCAGAACTCGCGCTCGTGCCGGTCCTTCAGGCGCAGCAGCTCCGGCCCGTACTGCTCCCAGCGCCCCGACTCCTGCCAGAGCTCGGCCGGCTGCACCGCCGGCATCAGCACTTCCTGGGCCCCGGCGCGGTCCATTTCCTCGCGCACGATGTGCTCCACCTTACGCAGCACCCGCAGCCCGAGCGGGAGCCAGGTGTAGAGGCCCGCCGCGAGCTTGCGGATCATGCCGGCGCGCAGCATGAGCTTGTGCGAGACGACTTCCGCGTCCGCCGGCGTCTCCTTGACGGTCGCGAGCAGCAGCTTGGAGGTGCGCATGGTGCTTCGGGAGATTGGGTCGGGCGAGTATAAGCGAGCGCGCCCCGCGATCAAGCGACCGGCGAGCGGCTCGGGGCCGGCGCCGGCGCACGGCGAGCCGGACGCACGACGAGCGCGATCGCGCCGATGATGAGCATGCCGGCGACCGCCTCGCGCCAGGTGAGCGCTTCGTTCAGGAGCAGCATGCTGCTCCCCACGCCGACCATGGGTGTCACGAGCGACGAGAGCGAGGACACTGCCACCGGCACCATGAGCACGATCCGGTTCCAGGCCCAGTAGCAGAACATGAACGCGACGAGCACGTTGTAGACGACGCCGAGCGCCGGGTACAGCCCGACGGGGCGCCAGGCGTCCGTCTCGAGCGCGAGCGCCGCGGCCGTGATCGGGACGGCGCCCCAGAGCATGATCCAGCCGGTGAGCGAGACGGTCGGCATCGGTACGGCGAAGCGCTTGAGCAGGACGATGCCGAGACCCCACATGGCGGCGGCGCCGAGCACCAGGGCGACCCCGTGCAGTGCCCCGCCGAACTTGCTGAGCTCGCCGCTCATCAGCACCGCCACGCCCGCCATGCCGAGAACGAGCGCCGCCACGCGTCCGGCGGTCAGGCGCTCGCGCAGCAGCCACACCGAGAGCAACACGCTCCAGAGCGGCATGGTGTAGGCGAGCAGCGCCGCGCGCCCGGACGGCAGCAGGCCGAGCCCGTAGATGATCAGCACGTTCCAGCCGACGATGTTGGTCGCGGAGAGCGCGAGCAGCTGCGGCACGTAGCCCCGCGGAATCGCGAGCGACTGGCGGCCGAGCCGTGCGATCAGCAGGACCCCGATGCCTCCGCCGAGCAGGCAGATCGCGCGAAACGTGAGCGGCGGAACGTCGCGCAGCACGATCTTCATGATCGGCCAGTTGAAGCCCCAGCCGAGGGTGAGGGCGGCGAGCAGTATCAGGCCGAGACGGGGAAAACCGGATTGGTGCTCTGACATTCGTTGTTGCCGGCCACGGGGACCGCCGCGGTACGGTCGGGCGGCAGGGCCGCTGCGGCAGCCGGCCCTGCACCGAGGCGGGCAGTATAAGCGCGCGGGGGCCGCACTCCAACCGCGGAGGTCGTGTGCGTGCCGCTACGGAAGACCGAGTGCGTCCCGCACGATGCCGTCGAGCAGCGCCTCCACCTCGGCGAGGGCGTTTGCGTCGCCGCCCGCGGCGACCGGGCGGCGGTAGCTCACGTAGACGCGCCCGGGCTCGTGGGGGAGCGCGTAGACGTGGATCACATACGGGCAGTTCGCAACGTGATGCGGATCGGCTTCGAGCATGCGGCGCGATACCACGGCGCTGCAGAACGAGAACGCTTCAGCCGCGCGGAACACCGGCCGCCGGGCGCCGACGTCTCTGCCGGTGCGCTCGAGCATCTCGTGCACGTGCGACTCGTGATCGATCACGAGCCCGCGCGCCTGAATCGCGAGGCGCACGTCGTCGCGCACGTCCTCGAATCGCCCTTCGGTAACGTAGCGGGCCACCGGCCCGGGTGTCGGTCCGGAGCCCGCGGCCAGCGCGGACACGGCGAGCGCGAGACCGAGTGCGGCGAGGTAGCGCATGTCGAAGCTCCTATTCGCCGGGCGCCCAGAGCTCGGCCGCGCCGCGCACGCCCGAGCTGTCGCCGTGGCGATTGCGTACGACGGCCGTGCGCAGCTCGTCGTTGAAGACGTGCGCCGCGAGCCGCTCGCGGCCGTGCGTGTAGAGCGCGTCGATGTTCGACAGGCCGCCGCCGAGCACGACCACGTCGGGATCGAGGATGTTGACGACGACCGCGAGCGCGCGCCCGAAGCGCTCGAGGTAGCGTGCGAGCGCCGCCTGCGCCGAAGCGTCCCCGGCGTTCGCGCGCGCGACGACGTCCGCGGCCGTCGCCGCACCGGCCGCGGCCGCGTCCCAGTCGCGCACGAGGCCCGGGCCGGAGAGGAACGTCTCGACGCATCCGCGCTTGCCGCAGTAGCAGGGCGGTCCGTCCGGCTCGAGCACGTTGTGTCCCCATTCCCCGGCGATGTGCTGCCGCCCCTCGATGAGGCGGCCGTGGACCACGATGCCGCCGCCGACGCCGGTCCCGAGGATCACGCCGAAGACGACTGGCGCGCCCCGCGCCGCGCCGTCGCGCGCCTCGGAGAGCGCGAAGCAGTTGGCGTCGTTCGCAAGGCGCACGGGCCGGCCGAGCCGCGCTTCGAGATCCTCCTTGAGCGGCTGTCCGTTCAGGCACGTGGTGTTCGAGTTCTTCAGTCGTCCGGTGCGCGAGGAGATCGCGCCGGGCGTGCCGATACCGATGCGGCAGGGCGCGCCGGCCGCGGCCTCGAGCTCGGCGACGAGCGCGGCGACGTTGTCGAGGATCGCTTCGTACCCGCGCGCGCTCGGCGTCGGGCGGCGCACGCGGCGCAGCACCGTGCCCGCGGCGTCGATCAGGATGCCCTCGGTCTTCGTGCCCCCGAGGTCGATGCCGATGCGCAGCATCATCCGGTCCGCGCGAGCGCGGCGCTGCGGCGCTCGAGCGCGGCGGCGCCGACGTAGGCGGCGAACGAAGCCGCGAGCGAGGCGAGGTAGGGGTAAGGCAGATCCAGCACGTACGCCGCGATGATCCAGCTGACCAGCCCCGCCACGAGCCCCACCGTCGCGGCGGCGGCGTCGCCGATGCGCGAGAACAGCGCGAAGCTGCCGACGACGAATACGCCGGCGCTCCCGAATGCCGAAGCCTCGAGCACGAGGTCGTAGACGCCTTCGGCGTGCAGCGCGAGCGCGTAGGCAATCACCCCGAACACCAGGACGCCGAGCCGCGCCGTGCGCACCTTGGCGCGCTCGCCGAGGCGCGGCATGAGCGGCACGATCAGATTGTGCGACGTGAGGGCCGCGGCGGCGAGCAGCGCGCTGTCCACGGTCGATAAAATCGCGGAGACGAGCGCGCCCGCGAACGCGACGTAGAGGAACGTCGGCAGGTACTGCTGCGCCAGGCGTGCGACGACCTGCTCGGGCTCCGCGAGCGCCGGAAGCAGGGTTGCGCCGACGAGGCCGAGGAAGACCGGAATGCAGCCGATCGCGACGTAGAGCCCCGCGCCGAGGAGCGTCGCGCGGCGCGCGACCTCGGGCGAGCGCGTCGCCAGCACGCGCGCGATCAGTTCCTGCGACAGCACCGAGCCGCACAACGGAATCGCCCAGCGCTCGATCAGCGCGATGCCCGAAAGCGGCTGCGGGCCGCCCAAGGGCTGCAGCCGCTCCGCGGGTACGGCGGCGAGCGCGGGCCCGAGACCGTCGAGCGCGGCCGCGACGGCCACGAACAGGATCGCGAGCCCGATGATGAGCGCGACGCCCTGCACGATGTCGGTGACGGCATCGGCCATGAGGCCGCCGTACACCGTGTAGACGATCACGACGGCGGCGGCGAGCGTGATGGCGAGCTCGACCTCGAAGGCCGAGGAGGCCGAGATCACCTGCCCGAACGCGCGGATCTGTGCCGCCGCCCACATGACCGACCCCGGCACGACCAGGAGCACGACCAGGCGCTCGGCCGCCGCGGAGTAGCGCTCGCGAAACAGATCCGCGAACGTGGTGAGGCCGCGGCGCCAGAGCGGCGCGGCGTACACCAGGCCCATGAAGAGGAGCGTCGCGCCGTAGGCGAACGGCTCGGCGGCACCGCCGGCGAGGCCCTCGGCGTAGATCGACCCCGCGGCGCCGACCACGGTTTCTGCGCCGAACCACGTGGCGAAGATCGTGAACGTACCGATCGCGAGGCCAAGGCGCCGCCCCGCGAGCAGGTAGTCGGATTCGCTGCGGATGCGGCGCGATACCGCGAACGCGATCAGCAGCTGGACCAGGATGTAAGCGGCAATGCCGAGGAGCAGCGGGCTCACGGGCGTCTCCGGCAACCACGGATGAACACGGATGAACGCGAAGGCGCCGGCCGCCGCCGCGCGTCCGCGCGCTTATCGGTGTGCATCTGCGGTCTCACCGTTCCGCGCCTCGTCAGACGAGACCCGCCACCCAGCGCTCGTAAAGGACATCCGCGACCCGATGAAGTTGGCGCGTGCGCGCTTCGACGTCGCGCAGATGCTCCTCGCCGCTCTGAACGGTGCGCGAGGGCGCGAGCTCGCCGTCCGCTTCTTCGAGCCAGGCGGCGATGAGGTCGGGCGTCATCTCGATGTGGCATTGAAGCGCGAGGTGCTTGCCGAGCGCAAACGCCTGGTTGGGGCAGTCCTCGGATTCGAGGAGGCGCGCGGCGCCCGGCGGAACGGCGAAGGTTTCGCCGTGCCAGTGGTAGACGAGGAGCTCGCGCGGCAGGCCCTCGAACCAGGCGGCCGCCTCCGGGGTGTCGAGCACGCGCACCGGCAGCCAGCCGATCTCCTTGACCGGGTTGCGCGTGACGGGTGCGCCGAGCGCCTTCGCCATGAGCTGCCCGCCGAGGCAGTGGCCGAGGACCGGCACCTCGGCCGCGATCGCCCGGCGGATGAGGTCCGTGACGCGAGGGATCCAGGGCAGATCGTCGTTGACGCTCATCGGGCCGCCCATGAATACGAGCCCGGAAACGCCGTCTAGACTTTGAGGCACCGGGTCGCCGGCGTCGATACGCACGAGCCGGTGGGGGATTTCGCGGCGCGCGAGGAAGTCGGCCAGGTAGCCGGGTCCCTCGTGCGCGGCGTGGCGGAAGACGACGACCTGCTTCATGCGCGAATTGTAGCGTCGCAAAACCGGGAGAAGAACGACGAAGGAGCAGAACGGATGAAGCGCGCTTGCTTCATGCTGGTGCTGGCGCTGCACAGTCTTGGCGCAGGCGCCGTCGAGTCGGTGTCGCTGCAGGCGCTGTTCAAGGACAAGGCGATATTGCTAATCGACGGCAAGCGGCGCGTGCTCGCCAAGGGCGCGGTCAGCCCGGAGGGCGTGCGCCTTCTCGCGACCGACACGGCGGCCGAGGAGGCCGAGGTCGAGATCGACGGACGGCGGGAAATTCTGAGTCTCGGGGTCGTGATCGGAAGCTTCGCGCCGACCGGGCGGGCCAGTGTCACGCTGTGGGCGGGCTCCGGCGGGCACTTCCACGCGGACGGTACGATCAACGGGCTGCCCGTGCGCTTTCTCGTCGACACCGGCGCGACCACGATCGCGCTGAGCGGCGCCGAGGCGAGGCGCCTGGGGATCGACTATCGCGCCCGCGGGCGACGGAGCTACGCGAGCACCGCGGGCGGAGTGGTGCGCACCTACGCGCTCAAGCTCGAGAAAGTCGAGGTGGGCCCGATCCTGCTCTACGACGTCGACGCGGCCGTGATCGAAGGCCCGTTCCCGCGCGAACCGCTGCTCGGGATGTCCTTCCTCGGGCGGCTCGACATGAAGCGCGAAGGCGACCGCATGGAGCTCACTCAGCGCTGACGCGGACGGTCCCGCCGTCCTCTCTACGGCAGCCCGAAGCTCGACTTGAAGAACCGCACCATGTCCCCGAGCGCCTGCTTACGCGCTTCGGGATTGGCGCCGTAGGTCGCCCCTCTGCCGGCACAGGACTGCATCGCGTACCGCACGCCTTCCCGCCAGGTGCCTGCGGGCACGATGCCCGTCTTGCCGTCGGCAATGCGACCGTCGTCGCGTACCCTGAAGGCACAATTCAGGAACGTGGGCACGTCGATGCGCCGGACCGGCGCGTCCGACATCCACCCATGGTGCGCATCAGCGTAGATCTTCAGGTCCACCCGCGCGCCGCGAGCGCGCAGCCGCTCCACGTAGGCGGCACACTGATCCACACCCGTGTAGTCGTCCTTCTCGCCGAGCAACACGAGCAGAGGCGCCTTCGTCGGACGCGGGTTCTCCCAGTAGGTCGAGCAGGCCGGGTAGAAGGCAACGTGCGCGGCGAATCGCAGCTCGGGCGGGAGCACGGCCCGCGCGAGACGCTCCTCTGCGGTAAAGACGGCAACGGTGCCGCCGCGCGAGAAGCCGGTAATGCCGACGCGCGCGCTGTCGATCGCCGGGTTCGATGCCAGAAAGCGCAGTGCATTGAAGCCGTCGAGGACCGAGGCGGGCATCGATACGCGGGACTGGTCGGTCGCCGTTTCGGTTACCCCGCGTCCCGAAAAGCTGTCTATCCGGAACGTCGCAATGCCGGCCCGCTGCAGCGCCTCGGCGAAGTAGCCATCTATCCAGGCGGTCGCGCCTCCGCTGCCTGGCACGATTACGACGGCCGGGACTTTGCCCGCTTTCGCTTCGGGCACCACCAGCTGCCCGCTCAACCTGACGCTCCGTGACCGGTACTTGCCGGTCATGATTTGGTGATAGTCGTCGGCGTCCTGGCTCTCGAAGGTTGAGGACGTCGCGCAGCCGGAAAGTACGCCCGCAAGAGCGAAGAGCGCCGCCGCGAGGATCAGCGGATGCAGGCCGGCGAACCGCCTGCCGCGATGGCCCATGCGTTCCTCCTTTCTTGGTGTCCGGGCATCTTCGGCGCGGGATTACTAGTGTCCGCCGGTACGGACGTCAAGCGGGCGGCGACCGTTCCGGCCGCGGCGTTACGGAGGAGGGCAGTGGAGCACGCGCGGCGCCGCGGCGCGGGTCAGTTCGCGGCTTCGCGCTTGTCGCGTTTGATCATCGCGTAGGCCGAGTGGTTGTGGATGGACTCGAAATTCTCCGATTCCACCCGGTACGCGTCGACCCGATCGTCGCGGTTGAGCAGGGCGGCGACGTCGCGCACCATGTCCTCGACGAACTTGGGATTATCGTAGGCGCGCTCGGTCACGTACTTCTCGTCCGGGCGCTTGAGGAGTCCGTAGAGCTCGCAGCTCGCCTGCTTCTCGACCAGCTCGATCAGCTCCTCGATCCAGACGAAGCCGTTCGTCTGCACCGTCACCGTGACGTGCGAGCGCTGGTTGTGGGCGCCGCGGTCGGAGATCTCCTTGGAGCAGGGGCAGAGGCTCGTGACCGGGACCACGATCTTGACGGTCATCGTCACCTTGCCGTCGCGGACCTCGCCGATGAACGTCACCTGGTAGTCCATCAGGCTCTTCACCCCGGTGACCGGCGCGGCCTTGTTGATGAAGTACGGGAAGCTCATCTCGATGCGGCCGGCGCGTGCGTTCAGCCGCTCGCTCATCTCGTGCAGCATCTGCTTGAACGACTCGACCGAAATTTCGAGGTCGTGGTTGTTCAGGATCTCGACGAACCGCGACATGTGGGTGCCTTTGAAGTTGTGCGGCAACTCCACGTACATATTGAAGGTCGCGATCGTGTGCTGTTCGCCCTGGCTCTTGTCCTTCACGCGCACGGGATGGCGGATGTCCTTGATCCCGACCTGATCGATCTGCAGCCGCCGGCTGTCGGGGCTGTTCTGAACGTCGGCGATCTCGGAGGCCTGGGTTCTCTCTTTGAGCTTCATTGCCGGCTCTAAATGTTGACTAACGCGGTCAAGTTTAGGCCGAACCGGCCAGACCGGCAAGACCGCGGGGACGGCGTTGCAGGATGGAGCGCACGATGCCCGCCGCATCGAGACCGCAGTCGCGCAGCAGCTCCGCCGGGCTGCCGTGCTCGATGAAGCGATCGGGCAGCCCGAGGTTGAGGATCAACGGCAGGATTCCCGCAGCCGCGAGGCATTCGTTGACCGCGGCCCCGGCGCCGCCGCTCACCGCATTCTCCTCGACCGTCACCAGCAGCTCGTGCGTGCGCGCGAGCTCGAGCACGAGCGTCTCGTCGAGCGGCTTCACGAAGCGCATGTTGACGACCGTCGCATTGAGCGCCTCGCCCGCTTCGAGCGCGGGGGCGAGCATGCTCCCGAACGCGAGGATCGCGATATCGCGGCCCTTGCGGCGCAGCTGCGCCTTGCCGATCGGGAGCGGTGCGAGCATACGCGGCACTTCGACGCCGGGACCGGTGCCGCGCGGGTAGCGCACTGCCGCCGGCCCGTCGTGCAGGAAGCCGGTCGTGAGCATCGCCCGGCACTCGGCCTCGTCCGCGGGCGCCATTACGACCATGTGCGGCACGCAGCGCAGGAAGCTCAGGTCGAAGGCACCGTTGTGCGTCGCACCGTCGGCGCCGACGACGCCGGCGCGGTCGATTGCGAGCAGGACCGGCAGCTTCTGCAGGCACACGTCGTGGATCAGCTGATCGTAGGCGCGCTGCAGGAACGTCGAGTAGATCGCGACCACGGGCTTGAGGCCCTCGCAGGCGAGGCCGGCCGCGAACGTGAGCGCGTGCTGCTCGGCGATCCCGACGTCGAAGTAGCGCCCGGGAAAACGCTTCGAGAACTCGACCAGCCCGGAGCCTTCGCGCATTGCCGGGGTGATGCCGATCAGCCGCTCGTCCTTCGCCGCCATGTCGCAGAGCCACTCGCCGAACACCTGCGTGTAGGTCTTGCCCGAAGGCTTCTTTTCGATCTTCCCGGTCGCCGGATCGAAGGGCGTCACGCCGTGATAGGTGACCGCGTCGGCTTCGGCCGGCTCGTAGCCCTTGCCCTTGCGCGTCACGACGTGCAGGAACCGCGGCCCTTTCTGCTTGCGCAGGTTGCGCAGCGTCTTCACCAGCGTCGGCAGGTCGTGGCCGTCGATCGGGCCGAAGTAGTTGAAGCCGAGCTCTTCGAACAGCGTGCTCGGCATCACCATGCCCTTCATGTGCTCCTCGGCGCGGCGCGCGAGCTCCCACACCGGACGCACGGTCGAGAGTACGGTCTTCGAGCTCTCGCGCATGGTGGTGTAGAGGCGGCCCGAGAGGATGCGCGCGAGGTAGTTGGACATGGCGCCGACGTTCGGCGAGATCGACATATCGTTGTCGTTCAGCACGACGAGGAGGTCGGCATCCATGTCCCCGGCGTTGTTGAGCGCCTCGTAGGCCATGCCCGCCGTGAGGGCGCCGTCGCCGATGACTGCGACCACGCGATTGTCCCGGTTCTGGCGCGCCGCCGCGACCGCCATGCCGAGCGCGGCGCTGATCGAGGTGCTCGAGTGCCCGGCGCCGAAGGTGTCGTAGACGCTCTCGTCGCGGCGCAGGAAGCCGGAGAGGCCGCCTTTCTGCCGCAGCGTGTGCATGCGCTCGCGCCGCCCGGTCAGCACCTTGTGCGGATACGCCTGATGGCCGACGTCCCAGACGAGCCGGTCGCGCGGCGTGTCGTACACGTAGTGCAGGGCGATGGTGAGCTCGACCGTGCCGAGGCCGGCGGCGAGGTGGCCGCCGGTGCGGGAGACGCTTTCGATCAGGAACTGGCGCAGCTCGGCCGCGAGCTGGGGGAGCTCCGCCTCCTTGAGGCGGCGCAGATCGTCCGGCGTGTTCACGCGCGCGAGCAATGGGTAGGTGCTGGGCGGTGCTCCGGTCATTGTTCGCGCTGGACGATGTAGCGGGCGAGGTCTTTGAGCAAGCGGGCATTATCGCCCAACGGCCGCAGGCTTTCGAGCGCGGTCGCTTCGAGCGCCCGGGCCCGGGCGCGGGCGGCGTCGATACCGATCACCGAGGGGTAGGTGGGTTTGCCGCGCGCGCGGTCGGCGCCCGGGGTCTTGCCGAGCGTTTCGGTGTCGCCCTCTTCATCGAGAATGTCGTCCACGATCTGGAACGCGAGTCCGATCGCGCGGCCGTAGGCATCGAGCGCTGCCGTCACCGAAGCCGGCACCGGTCCCGGTGCGGCCATCGCGCCGAGCATGACCGCGGCATGAATGAGCGCACCCGTCTTGCGCTGATGCATGTCCTCGAGCGCCTCGGGCGAGACGCTGCGGCCGACCGCGGCGAGGTCGATTGCCTGTCCGCCCGCCATTCCGCGGGCGCCGATCGCCCGCGCGAGCAGGCGCATCATGGCGATGCGCCGGTTGTCCGCGGGGTCCGCGAGGATCTCGAACGCGAGCCCCTGCAGCGCATCCCCCGCGAGGAGCGCGGTCGCCTCGTCGAACGCCCGGTGGCAGGTGGGCCGACCGCGGCGCAGGTCGTCGTCGTCCATGCACGGCAGATCGTCGTGGATCAGCGAGTAGCTGTGGATCAGCTCGACGGCGCACGCGGCATCGTCGAGCGTCGCGGCGTCGCCGCCCACCGCCTCGCCGGCCGCGTAGATGAGACAGGCGCGGATGCGTTTGCCGCCGTTCAGGGTGGCGTAGCGCATGGCGTCGACCAGCCGCGCGACGGCCGGCGGCCCGCCCGGGCGTGCGAGCCGCTCGTCGAGCAGGCGTTCCACCCGCGCCTGCAGGGCCTTCAGTGTGTCCGCGAACGCCGGCAAGTGCTTCAGTCGGCGTCGCCGTCGCCGAGCGGCCGAATCTGGAGCTCGCCGCCTTCGCGCACCAGCTTCTCGACCCGCTGCTCGGCTTCCTTGAGCCCCTGCTGGCACGCGCGCGTCAGCTCGACGCCGCGCTGAAAGGAGGCGAGCGCCTCCTCGAGCGTCTGCTCGCCCGATTCCATCCTCTCGACGATGGCCTGGAGCTCGCGCAGCGCAGCCTCGAAGTCGAACGGAGCGGTAGGGGAAGGCTCGGACATGGCCGCCGGGAATGAGAACGGGCGGCAAAACTAACGCGCCACCTCATTCGCGTCAATGCGATTCCGGCGGCGCGTCGAATGCGACCCAATGCAGGTCGCGGGCGGTTTCGCGCCCGCGGCCGCAATCAGACGGATGGGTTCTCCACGGAAGGGTGCTCCGTCCCTGGGCGGCGCATCCTTGCGTGCATCCTTCCGCGTCGAACCCGGTTCGCTGTGCGTTCCTTACGTGTCGTGCCGGTCAGGGACGCCGCAGCGTGTCCGCGGCGGCGTTGCGAAGCTCGGCGTTCGCTGCCTGGGCGGTCGGCTGGCCGCGCCGCAGCTTGTTGCGCTGCACGACGTCTTCGAGCGTGATGCCCTTAAGGAAGTCGTAGAACACCTTGCTCAGGTCGTCCCACATCTCGGCCGTCGGATTGTGCTCCTGGCCGAGAGTCGGGCGGCGGCGCGACTCGTCGGCTCCATCCACGGCGGCGACGATGTCCGCGAGGCTGATGTCGCTCGCCGGCCGCGTGAGGATGTAGCCGCCGCCCGGTCCACGCACGCCCTGGACCAGGCCGCCGCGGCGCAGGTAGGCGAACAGCTGCTCCAGATAGGAGACGGAAATACCCTGCTCCTCGGACAGATCCGCGACGTTGAGCGGGCCGTCCTTGTAGTGCAGAGCAAGGCTCAGGGTTGCGGTTACGGCAGATTGCGCTTTGGTCGACATTCTCATAGTGGCGGTCCCTTCTTAGTGTGATTCGCCGCAGGCGGGCGACAGTTGCGAAACGGACGCGGTCGGCTTGGCTGCGGTAACGGCCGCGCCGCTCGCGTCCTCCTTGGTCGGCGCGGTTGTCTCCGCTTCGACCGAAAACGTACTGGCATGGGAACGATAGGGCGCCTCGAGCCGCGCCCCGGCCTCGCGCTGGGCGAGGAGCAGCACGACGAGCGCGCGAAACGCTTCGACGTCGTACTGATCGAGCATGAGCCCGACGCCGTTCGGCGACAGCCGAACGACCAGCGCCGGCATGCGGTAAACGCGGGTCCCGTCGGCGTGCTGCAGCATGAGCACCACCTCGACGTGGGTATTGCGGGCGAGCACCGACGGCTCGGTACGTACGAACAGGCCGCCAACGCTCACGTTGCCGAGGCGGCCGCGCAGCAGGCCACGCGGCTGACAGTCGATGACGACATCGACGTCGACGGATTTCCTTATGCCCCAACGACGCTCCATATGCGCGAGATCTCCTTGATCGGTTATAAAAATCCTTGACCAGCGGAACCGGCGAGGTTCCTGGCTGAGCGCTTCCGAAAAGAGCTTGCGCGTCAGCGGGGGTTTTTATACTGGACAGCAAATAGCCGCGGAATTGGGAGATATACCCTGATTCTTCAGGGTTTCTCCCTAAGGTCATGCCGGGGAAGCACCATCCGCATGAGGTCCGCAAGGCTCCGCGCCTGCAGTTTCTGCATCATCTTCGCCCGATGCGCTTCCACGGTCTTCTGGCTGATGCCGCGCTCGGCGGCGATCACCTTGTTCGGCTTGCCGGCAACCACGTCCTGCAGGATCTCCTGCTCGCGTGGCGTGAGCAGCGCGAAGCGCGCGGCGAGGCCCGCCCGTTCGAGCTTGCGCGCGTGTCGGCGCCGCGCCTCCTCGATGCACTGCGTGATCCGGTCGAGCAGTGCTTCCTCGCTGAAGGGCTTGGGAATGAAGTCGACCGCCCCGGCGCGCATCGCATGCACGGCGGTCGGCACGCTCGCGTGCGCGGTGATGAAGATGATGGAGATGTCGATGTTGCGGGATGCGAGATGCTTCTGCAGCGCGATTCCGCCCATGCCCGGCATGCGCATGTCGAGCACGAGACAGCCGGGGCGCTGCGGGTCGTAGGACGCGAGGAATTCCTCCGCGCTGGCGAAGGTCTCGACCTTGAGGCCCGCCGACTCGATCATCCAGCGCAGTGAATCGCGTACTGCGGCGTCGTCGTCGACGACGAATACGGTAGCGTCATTGTTCATGCGTCTGCGTCTCCACGGGAACGGTGAAGCGGAAGGTTACGCCGCGCTCGGGGTTGGGGGTCACCCAGATGCGGCCGCCGTGGTTCTCGATGATGCTGCGCGAGATGGCGAGGCCGAGGCCCACGCCATCCGGCTTGGTGGTGAAGAACGGCTCGAACAGCTTCGCCGCGAGCCGCGGCGGCAGTCCGGGACCGCTGTCGCTGATCGCCACCTCGATCGAGCCGTCGTCCGCGCGCGCGGTGCGGACCCTGAGCTCGCGCTGAGGCGCGTCGGCGCTCGCGAGCGCCTCGGCGCCGTTGCGCAGCAGGTTGAGCACCACCTGCTCGATCTGCACGTCGTCGACGAGCGCGGGCGGGAGGTTGTCGGCGAGCTCGAGCACGATTGAAATGCCGCGCCCGCGGGTCTCGCTGTTTGCGAGCGCGACCACCTGGCGGATGAGCGTGTTCACGTCGGCCGCCACGCGCTGCGGCTTGCGCCGGGCGACGAAGCGCCGCAGCATGACCACGGCGTCGGCGACGCGCTGCGCCTGGACCACGATCTGCTCGAATACGCCGAGCAGGCGCGCCGGCTCCATGTTGTCGCTGCGCAGCCGCCGCATCGAGCCCTGCGCGTAGTTGATGATCGCGGTCAGCGGCTGGCTGATCTCGTGCGCGACGCTTGCCGCCATCTCGCCGATGATGTTCACGCGCGCGGTGTGCGCGAGCTGATCGCGCCGCAGGTGCGCTTCCTCTTCCGCGCGCCGCTGCTCGGTAATGTCGCGCCCGGCCGCGACGAAGTGCGCAATCTTGCCGCTCACGTCGCGCAGCGCCATGATCGACTTCTGCTCGATGTAGAGCGTGCCGTCCTTGCGGCGATTGATAATCTCGTCGCGATACACGTCGCCGCGCGTGATCGTGTCCCAGAGGCGCTGGTAGAAGCGTACGTCGTGCTGCCCGGACTTGAGGATCGCCGGGGTGCGGCCGTGCACTTCCTCGGGCGCGTAGCCGGTGACGCGTGTGAACGCGGGGTTCACGTATTCGATCACGCCGCGCGGGTCGGTGATGATGACCGCATCCGCGGTCTGCTCCACGGCGCTCGCGAACAGCTGCATCTGCTCGCGCGCCCGACGCCCGCCGCGCATCGCTTCCGCGACGCGCCGATTCATGTGCAGTGCCTCGATCGCGACCGCGATCAACGCGACCAG
>DASVBY010000053.1:0-35503 GCA_036381895.1 Burkholderiales bacterium
CTCGATGCCGTGGTCGAGGCTGTTGCGGATCATGTGCTCGAACGGCCCGATCATGCGCTCGAGCACCGTGCGGTCGATCTGCACCTCGCCGCCCGTGATCTCGAGCTCGGCGCGCTTGCCGAGCTCGCGTGCGGTCTGCCGCGCGATGTGGCGCAGCCGCGCCGCCTGGGTCGCGAACTCGACCATGCGCGTGCGCATCAGGCCTTCCTGCAGCTCGGTGTTGAGCCGCGCCTGCTGCTGCAGCACCGCCTCGGCCTCGCCCACGAAGTTGCCCATGTTCATCTGGATCGTAGTGAGGTCGTGCAGGCTCTCGGTGAGGCTCCGCGTCAGCTGCTGCAGCCTCGAGTAGCGGTCGAACTCGAGCGGATCAAACTCCTGCGCGCCGGTGTCGCCGCGCTCGAGGCGGTAGAGAATCTGCGACTCGGACTGGATCTCGAGCTCGCGCAGCTGCTCGCGGAAGCGCATGGCGTTGCGCTGGAGCTCCGCCAAGTTGTCGCGGAAGCCGTGGATCTGCTGCTCCATGCGCGCGCGCGCGATCGATACCTCGCCCGCGTAGTTCACGAGGCTGTTGAGAAGCTCGGTGTTGACGCGTATCTGGCCCGCGCGCTCGCGCCGGTCCGCCCAGCCTTCCGGTTCGCTCGCGCCGCGATCGGCGTCTGCAGGATCCTCGGGCAGCGCCGACACGAGAACTTGCGGCGCCGGCGCACGGGGCGTCTCCTCCGCCGGCCGTGGTACCGCGGCCGTCGCGCTTTCCTTCGCCGTCGCCTCCGGCGTTTGCGCCTGCTCTCCCGCCGGCGCGGGCGGTGCGCTCGCGCCATGCGCGCCCGCCGCCGCCAGTCGCGCGAGCAGTCGCTGCACGTCCGGCGGCTCCTGTCCCCGCCTGCGCCCGTTGAGCAGCGAGACGAGTACGTCGTGGGCTTCTTCGAGCAGGTCGAAGAGCGCCGCATTCGGGAGCACCGTGCCGTTCTCGACCTGCATGAGAAGCGTTTCGGTCTGGTGACTCACCTCGCCCATGCGCATGGCACCGGCCATGCGCGCCCCGCCCTTGAGCGTGTGCAGCGCGCGCTTGAGTTCGAGCTGGGCCGCGGCGTTATCGGGTTCCGCCCGCCACACGCGCAGCGCCCGCTCGACGTCGTCGAGGATATCGGCGGCTTCTTCCCGGAAGATCTCGAAGAGCTCCGGGTCGGACGCGGCCTCGCCGGGCGGCGCCGGCGGCGGCTCGGCCGACGGCGCCGCCTGCCGCGGCGCTAAAGCCTCGATCGGCGGCGGCGGCTCCGGCACGCGATCCCCGATCAGGGGAAGATCGGGTTCGGGTTCGCTTTCGGTGACAGGCATCTCGCCGGCAGGCACGGCCGGCGCATCCGGGACTTCGTTCTTGTCGCATTCGGCCTCCAGCCTATGCGTCAGGGCGGCGAAGCGTCCGCCGAGATCCGCGCTCTCGACGCCCCGCGCCACCGCCTCGACCAGGTCGGCAACGATACCGGCGAACTCATCGAGCAGATCGAGGTGCTCGGCGATGAGCGGCAGTTGCTGCACCTGCAGTGCATGGAGCAGCCGTTCCGCCGTGGCGCATGCCTCCGCCATGAGCGGTATGCCGAGCGAGCGCGCATTGCCCTGGAGCGTATGAATCGAGCGCGTGAGCGCGGGCGTCACCAGGCAGCTCGCGCCCGCCTCGCGGCAGCGCTCTATCTGCGCACGGATGTTGGCCAGATGCCCGCGCGCCTCGTTCGTGAAAATGTCGAGCAGCACGCCGTCGAGTTTGGGCAGCGCCATGGCGGCGGACTCGGCGACCGCCGCGGCCGGGGCAGCGGGCGCCACCGGCGCCGCCTGACTGGAGGGCGCCTCCGGGCGCCGGCCGGCGAGCTCGTCGGCGCGCGCCGCGATCGCCGCGACGTCGACCGCGGGCGCGGGGCCGCCTTCGAGCTGCGCGATCATGTCGGGGAGCACCGCTTGCGACTCCTCGACCACTGCGAACACCGCGGGGCTCGGCTCGAGCTTGCCGTCGCGCACGAGATTCAGCATGTGCTCGATCGCCCAGGCGAGCTCGGCGATCGCGGTGGCGCCCACCATGCGGCCGCTGCCCTTCAGGGTGTGGTAGCCGCGCCGCAGCTCGGCGAGCGCCTGCTGATTGCCCGGATCCGCCCGCCAGGCGGCGAACTCGCGCGTGATGTTGCCGTAGACGTCCCGCGCATCCTCGATGAAGATCTCGAGGATCTCCGGATCGACTTCCTGTGCCGGCTCCGCCGGCCTGGGTGCACGCGGCGGCGCGCTGGGAGCGGCGGCGCGCGCCGGTGTGGCGCCGGCGGCGGGGCGAGCCGGCTCCGACAACTGCGCGGCGAGCGCATCGCACGAAGCGCGCAGCGTGGCGGCGACCTCCTCCGATAGCTCCGTCGGGTCGGCGGCGACCAGATCGAGCAGCCGGTCGATCTCGCCGACGATGAGACGCGTCCTGGCAGGATCGCGGCTCGGCAGCCCGGCCACGTCCGCGAGCGCTTCGCGCAGGGTCGTGCCCGACGCCGCGTCGGCCGGCGCCGCGAGCCACGCTTCGAGGCGCGCACGCAGCGCGCCGATCGCATCGCCCGCGGGTGCCGGAGCCGTCTCGCGCCTGCGGGCGGCGGCCTCGATTTCGCGCAGCGCCGCATCGACGAGCTCGTCCAGATTGCGCCGGCCGGCCTTGAGGCCGTCCATGTAGGCCCCGAGCGTCCCCACGCAGAAGGCGATTCCGTCGAGCAGCGCGGCGTCCGCCGCGAGCGCGCCGCCGCGCAGGCCCTCGATATAGCGACGCGTCGCGGTCGCGAGCTCCACCGCGCGCTCGGCGCCGAGGATCTGCATCGCCCCCTGGATCTGCTCGAGCTGCCGCGGCACGTCGTCCAGTCGTTCGACCTGCCCCGGGTGCGCCGCGAAACCCTCGATCGCCTCCTCGATCCGGGCGAGGTTCACCCCGACCTCGTTCGCGACCACGCCGACGAGCTGCTGGTACTCCGCTTCGGTGAGCGCCGCGTCGCTCACCTCGATCCCGTGGGCCGAAGGCGGCGCGTCGCCGTGCTGCAGCGCCTGCACCGCCTGGATGCACTGCTCGATCTGGCGGCGCCAATCGGCCGCCGGACGGTGGAGCTCGCGCGCACTGCTCTCGAGCACGAGCAGTGCCTGCGCGAGCGGCATGGCGGCGGCCTCCGGCGGCACGATCCGACCCTCGCCGAGCGCCACACAGGCCGCCACGATCTCGTCGATCAGCGTCTTGAGCGGCGCCGCCCCGGCCACGTCCACGGTGCCCGCCATCCGGCGCAGAATCGCGAGCAGCGGCTCGAGCGAAGCGGCATCGGTCTTGTGCGCGTCGAACGCGGCCGCGAGCAGGTCCTGCGCCTGCTCGATCTCCTTGCCGAGGACCGCCCCGACCGACTGCAGCACCTCGGGCGAGGGTTTGAGCGCCTCGTCCGGATCGCGCGCCGGTTCGCCGAGCAGCTCGTTCAAGCGGAACGCCTGCCGCAGCTGCGCGATCTTCGGCGTCGCCGCGGCGCTGCGCGCGAGGTCGTAGAGGATCGCCTTCGTGACCGCTTCCGAGGAGCTGCGCAGCACCGAGCGTTCGGTGCCGTCGACGATCTTCTTGATCTGCTGATCGATGCGCGCGAGGTGTTTCTTGCGCTCGGGCGTGGGCTCGAGCTCGCCCGCGATCATGCCCTCGAGCAGGCCACCGGCGACCCAGAAGAGCTGTTCGAGCGCCGCCGCGCTCGCGCGCAGCTGCAACGCCTCGAGCACCTGGGCGATGGTGACGAGCGGCTCCTTGGCCGAACTGTCGCGCAGCCAGGCGAGCAGTGCCGCCTGGTACGTGGCGCGCTGCTGGCGCGCCAGAGCGGCATAGTCGGCATCGGCCAGGCGCTCGCGGCCCGGAAGCGCCGGCGGTCGCACCGACAGATCGGGATTGAACAGCTCGATCTCCGCCACCGGCGCCGCCTGGCGCGCGGCGCGCAGCTCATTGAGCAGCGCGAGCTGCGTGAGCGGCAGATCCGGGTGGCCATGCTGCAGCCGCGCGAGGTAATCCGGCAGCACCAGAATGCCGCGCGTCAGGGTCTCGAGCGCCTCCTGGGACGCGGGCGCCTTTTCCTCGTACAGCGCCTCGGCGAGCGCCTCGACCTCGCGTGCGAGCAGCGCCGCGCCGTCGAGCTCGACCATGAGCAGGGTACCGACGACCTGGTGCAGGTGCGTGATGCAGAAGCGCAGGCGCCCGCGATCCGAGGGGTTCTCGACGAACCCTTCGAGCGCGAGCCGCGCCTGCTTCAGCGTTTCGTCGATCTCGCTCTTGACCCAGCCGAGCGTGCTCGGATCGACCTTTCTGTGCGTGCTCATAATCAAAGGCGCCATGTACGAGGCGCGAGGGAACGGTACCGGCTCCCGTCAGTCTGCGACCCCCGGCCTTCCATCGCGCCCGTCGGTTGCGTCCGTCGAACCTCGTTTCCTGCGCCTTGCGCCTCAGTTCGGCAGCTTGAAACCGGCGACCGATGCCTGCAGCTCGCGCGCGAGATCGGAGAGCTTGCCGATCGACTCCGCCGTCTGGCGCGTGCCGGCCGAGGTCAGGTTGGTGGTCTCCTGGATCTTCGCCATCGCCGACGATACCACGGTCGCCGTCTCGTACTGACGGTGCGCGTCGCGCGACATCGCGACGATCAGGTTGGAGAGCTGCTCCGACACCGACTCGATCTCGCCGAGCGCCTGGCCCGCGGCGTCGGCGAGCTTGGTCGCCTGCACCACGCCGTTGGTAGCCTGTTCCATCGACGCCACCGCCTCGTTGGTGTCCGCCTGAATGGTCTTCACGAGGTCGGAGATCTGCTTGGTCGCCTCCGCCGAGCGTTCCGCGAGGCGCTGCACTTCGTCCGCGACCACCGCGAAGCCGCGGCCGGCTTCGCCGGCCATGGCCGCCTGGATCGCGGCGTTGAGCGACAGAATGTTCGTCTGCTCGGCGATGTCGTTGATGAGCTCGACGATCTCACCGATCTGCTGCGACGACTCGCCGAGGCGCTTGATGCGCTTCGCGGTCTCCTGGATCTGCTCGCGCATCTCGTCCATGCCGCGGATCGTGTCCTGCACCGCCTGCGCGCCGCGCTTCGCCGTCTGCACCGAACCCTGCGCCACCTCCGCGGAGCGCTCGGCGCTCTTCGACATCTCCTCCATGGACTTCGCCATGCTCATGACGCGGCCGCTCGCCTCGGTGATCTGCGCCGCCTGGCGCAGCGCCGCCTCGGTGAGCTCGGTCGCCGTCTGGCGCGAGTTCTCGGAGGCGACCGCCACCTGCACGGCAGCGTTCTTGATGCGCGTGACGAGGCCGCGCATCTCGCGCACCGCGTAGTTGATCGAGTCCGCGATCGCGCCCGTGATCTGCTCGGTCACTTCCGGCTGGATCGTGAGGTCGCCGTCCGCGAGGTCGCCCATTTCATCGAGGAGCTTCAGGATCGCGTCCTGCGTCTGGCGGTTCTGCGCCGCCGACGCGCGCTCGCGCTCGCGCGCGTCGCTCACGAGCTTGCCCACGAGGAGCGCGAGGAAGAGCAGCGTGGTGAAGCCGACGACGTAGATCACGGTCTGCAGAATTGTGCGCTCCTCGCTCAGGCCGGCATACGCGTCGACCAGCGCGCGCGACCGCTCGAGCAGCGGTTCGGAGAGCTCGGAGATCACCTGGCCCGAACGCTGCGACACGAACAGCTCGGCGGCGCTGCTGAGGATGGCGTCGACGTTCTTCGCCATGTTGGCGTAGATCGCCTGCATCTCCTCGAGGCGCGGTGCCAGCTCCTTCGGCACCGTGCGGCGCAGCTGTTCGATGGTTTCGCCGAAGAGCTTCACGTCCTTGCCGAACTGCGCGGCGGCGACCGCCGCATCGTTGCCGCCCTGCGCGAACACGTTCACGTCTTTCGCGATGCGCTGCGACAGCATCGCCTGACGGCTGAGCGCGTACAGGTCGCTCTGCTTCATGCCGAGCACCGCGCCCTCTTCGGCGATCTCATCGACCAGCGTGAGCAGCAGCGGGCTCGCCTCGTTGATCGCGCGTACGTTGTCGCGCATGCCGAACAGCGCCTTCTCCTGCGCCAGAATCTGGTCGACCTCGCGCTGCACGCCTTCGCGCTCCTGGCTCGGCGACCAGAGCGCGATCACTTCCGCGAGCTGCCGCTGCACCTGCGGCGGGCTCGCCGGGATGTCCAGCGCGGGATTGCCGTTGCGCAGCGTCGACACGATCTGGGCGAAGCGGTCGCGCGACTCCTTGAGCGTCTTGAACGCGCCCGGCTCGCCGGACACCGCCTCGCGCGCGTCCTTGGCGATGCGCTGCGAGAGCATCAGCAGCTGCGAGGACTGCTCGATGTAGCGCGCCTCGCGCTCCGAACGCTGACCGTCGATGAGCAGCAGCCACACCACCACGATCATCGACAGCCCGAGGCCGCCGAGAATGAACGGCAGCGACGAGAACGCGGCGAACAGACCGCCGCGCGACGTGGGCGCAATGTCGCGCGTTTCGCCGAAGTCGGCGATGGCGTCCCCGGAAATGCGGGAATCGGCGAGATCGATCAGCTCCTCGGACGGCTGATCGATCAGGTTTTCCTTCGTTGCCCTTGCCATGTGCTTTACCTCGTTGTCCGTTGCCTACGCCGCCACGTGCCTGAACGCGGGGCTGTCGGCCAGCGACTTCATATCGAACTCCCCCCACAGAACCTCGTCGCGCAGAAACGCGCCGCGCACGTGCGCCATGACCGGATCGTCGAGCGCCGGCAGCGCGTGGCGCTCGGCGTCCTCGTCGAAGTGCCGCAGCCCCAGCACCTCGTGCACCAGCAGCCCCGCGTTCAGGCCGGGCACGTTCATGACGAGCAGGCGCGCGCGCTCGTCGAGGAACACCGCACCCTTGCCGAAGTACTCCGCCAGATCGATGATCGTGATCAGGTTGCCGCGCACGTTGGCGACGCCCTTGACCCAGTGCTTCGTGCCCGGCACCGGCGTGTGGTCCGGGCAGGGCAGCACTTCCGTCACCTCGTCGAGCGCGGTCACGAGGCGCAGGTCGGCGAGGCGGAACGCGACCCCGGACCAGAGCCGGGCGGCCTGCACCTCCTGCGGCAGTCCCGGCGCCGTCTCGATGCTCTGCCGCTGGATCTTGCGCAGCAGTGCGAGCGGGTCCTGGCGCACGCGTGCCATCAGAGCGCCTTGAGCTTCTCGATCAGCACCTTCTCGTTGATCGGCTTCACCAGGTAGTCGCGCGCCCCCTGGCGCAGCCCCCAGGCCTTGTCGGTCTCCTGGCCCTTGGTCGAACAGATAATTATTGGTATCGCGGCAGTTTCCGGATCGCGCGCGATAGTGCGGGTCGCCTCGAAACCGCTCATTCCCGGCATCACGATGTCCATCAGGATCGCGTCCGGCTTCTCCTGCTTGACGCGCGCCACGGCCTCTTCGCCGCTCGATGCGGTCGCGACGTTGTAGCCGTGCTTCTTGAGCATCTGCGTCAGCAGGTGCATGTCCGTCGCCGAATCGTCGACGACCATTACGTTCTTGATGGCCATGTCTCCTTTACCTCGTTCTCGAAACCGTCGAACCGCGCGGCATCCGCGCTCAGTGCACGTACTTGTTGATCACGTCGATCAGCTCTTCCTGCGTGAACGGTTTGTTCACGTGCTCCTCGGAGCCCGCGATGCGGCCGCGCGCGCGGTCGAACAGGCCGTCCTTGCTCGACAGCATGATCACGGGCGTGTCTTTGAAGCGCTTGTTGTTCTTGATCAGCTGGCAGGTCTGATAACCGTCGAGCCGCGGCATCATGATGTCGACGAAGATGATGTCCGGCTGGTTGTCGGTAATCATCGCCATCGCCTCGAAACCGTCGGCGGCGGTGTAGACCTCGTAGCCCGCTTTCTTCAGCAACGCCTCCGCGGTGCGGCGGATGGTATTGCTGTCATCGATGATCATTACCTTGATGCCCACGCAGAGTAACCCTCAGACCACCCTCACACGTCGGTACCCGCCGTCCCCTGGCCCCGGCCCGCACGCCCCCGTTCGGCAGCGCCGGCCGCGAGGCGGCCGAACGTCCCGCCCACGCGCCTTCGCGCCGCGCGATCGCGCGCGCCGTTGACGGGGTTGCGATGATGCGGCAAGTGTGCGGGGGGAGAGCGAGGGAGCTGTCCGCGCCCGCGACCCCCCGGCGCCGTCCCTGTTCTTGAGCCAACTATAGACCATGGACCTGAAGGCGTTTGCGCGCAGCGCCCGGCCACCGGGGCGCGCGCCGGCGGCGCGCAGGTGCGCCCGTCCCGGGCGTGCGAGCGGCTCTTCGCACTGCAGGAACCGTGCCATTCGGGCCTCGTTGGCTGGTCACGCCTGCGACATACCGCTATCCTTGTCCGCCGTTCAGTATGGATCGCACCCATGGGCAATGAATCCCGACATGCGGTACTCGAGCCGCGCCCATCGCAACCCCTGATCGACATCCAGCACAAGCTCGACGCCGAGCGTGGCGCCATCGAGTCCTGGTTCGCGGCGCGCTGGCGCCAGGATGCGCCGCCTTTCTATGCGTCGGTCGACCTGCGCAACGCCGGCTTCAAGCTGGCGCCGATCGATACCAACCTGTTCCCGGCCGGCTTCAACAACATCAAGCGGGAGCTCCTGCCCGGCTGCGCCCGGGCGATCGAGGCCGAGATGCGCAAGGTGTGCGCCACGATGCGCGGCGTGGTGCTGGTGCCGGAGAACCATACCCGCAACCTCTATTACTTCGAGAGCCTGGCGACCCTGGTCGAGATCCTGAAGCTTGCCGACCTCCGGGTACGGGTCGGCTCGCTGCTGCCGGACCTGAGCGAACCCCGCCGGATCGAGCTCCCCTCGGGACGGACGCTGACCCTGGAGCCGCTGCGGCGCGCCGGCGACAAGGTCTACGTCGGCGATTTCGAACCGTGCCTGGTACTGCTCAACAACGACCTCTCCGCCGGCCGGCCGCCGATCCTCGAGGGGTTGCGTCAACCGGTCGTCCCGCCGCTCGCGCTCGGGTGGAGCAACCGCCGCAAGTCGAACCACTTCGCCCATTACCGCGAGGTGGCCACCGAGTTCGGCGGCATGCTCGGCATCGATCCCTGGCTCATCGACCCGATCTTCCGCAACTGCGGCTGCATCGATTTCCAGAAGCGCGAAGGCGAAGACTGCCTCGTGACCAACGTCGATGAAGTGCTGCAGGCGGTCGGCGAGAAGTACGCCGAGTACGGGATCGAACGCGAGCCGTTCGTCGTAGTGAAGGCCGATGCCGGCACCTACGGAATGGCGATCATGACGGTGCGCAGCGCCGCCGAGGTGCGCGAGCTCAACCGCAAGCAGCGGACCAAGATGGCGCACACCAAGGAGGGCCAGCAGGTGCGCCAGGTGCTCGTACAGGAGGGCGTACCCACCCTGGAGACCCGCGGCGACCCGCCGGCCCCCGCCGAGCCCGTGATTTATATGATCGGCAGCTCCGTGATCGGCGGCTTCTATCGCATCCACCCGGAGCGCGGTCCCACCGACAACCTGAACGCCCCCGGCATGCGCTTCGAGCCGATGGAGGATGACGACCCGTCGCCGGCGGGCGCCTCCTCCGCCCTCTACGCCTACGGCGTGGCGGCGCGGCTCGCGCTGCTCGCGGCCGCACGCGAGCTCAAAGAAATCAGCCAGTGACCCGCGCGCGGCGTCTCGGCGTGGTGATGGATCCGATCGGGTCCATCAAGCCGTACAAGGATTCCACCCTCGCGATGCTGCTCGAAGCGCAGCGCCGCGGCTGGCAGATCCGGTACATGGAGCCGCAGGATCTGTTCCTGCACGGTCCCGAGCCGTTCGCGCGCACGCGGGACCTGCGCGTGTACGACGACACCGAGCGCTGGTTCGAGCTGGAGGCCGAGACGGTGGCCGCTCTCGGCGGGCTCGATGTCATCCTGATGCGCCAGGACCCGCCGTTCGACATGGAATACGTGTACAACACGTACGTCCTGGAGCGGGCGGAAGCCGGCGGGACGCTGGTCGTGAACCGGCCGCGGTCGCTGCGGGATGCGAACGAGAAGTTCTCGATCCTCTGGTTCCCGCAGTGCATCCCCCCGACGCTCGTGACCCGCAGGATCGGCCGCCTGCGCGAGTTCCTGGCGGAGCACGGCGACATCATCGTCAAGCCGCTCGACGTCATGGGCGGCACGTCGGTCTTCCGGCTGCGGCGGGACGACCCGAACATCGGGGTGGTGTTCGAGACCATGACCGCGAACGAGACGCGCGCGACCATGGCGCAGCGCTACATTCCCGAGATCGTCGACGGCGACAAGCGCATCCTGCTGATCGACGGCGAGCCCGTGCCCTATGCGCTCGCGCGCATGCCGGCACCGGGCGAGACCCGGGCGAATCTCGCGGCCGGCGGCACCGGGGTCGGCGTGCCGCTCAGCGAGCGTGACCGCTGGATCTGCGCCCAGGTCGGGCCGCGGCTGCGCGAACTCGGGCTGGTTTTCGTCGGCCTCGACGTGATCGGCGACTACCTCACGGAGATCAACGTCACGAGCCCGACCTGCATCCGCGAGCTCGACCACCTGTACGGCCTCAACATCGCCGGACAGCTCTTCGACGCCATCGAGCGGCGGCTGCGGGCGTAAGCCCGGCGGTCCTCTTTCCGCCCGCCGGGCTCGGTTAAACTATTGCGTGCGACCGGCGCGCAACGGCAATGGACAGTCCCGCCAGCCCTTCCGCCCTCCCGAAGAACGACCGCCTCGGGGTGACCCTGTTCGGGTCGCTGCTGCTGCACATGGTTGTGATCCTCGGCGTCACGTTCGCGGCGCCGAAGCTTCGCGACCTGCACGCGCTGCCGACGCTCGAGATCACGCTGGTACAGACGGCGACCCCGCAGGCCCCGGAAAAGCCCGATTACCTCGCCCAGGCGAATCAGGACGGCGGCGGCGAGAGCGAGCGGCCGGATACGGCGCGCAATCCGCTGCCGCTGCAGGACATCGACGACGCGCCGAAGCGGGTACCGGCCATGCGGCCGCAGCCGCAGCGCCCGGCGCCGCCGAAGCGCGAAGTGCGCGAGCTCATGACCCAGCGGCAGGCGGAGCAGAAGGCGGCGACGCCGCAGCCCGAACCGCCGCAAAAGCAGGCGCGCATCGATCCCGCGGAGCTCGGACTGCCGAGCCCGGATCTGGTGACGGAGCGGGCGCGGCTCAACGCCGAGATCAGCCGGGTGTGGGAGGAGTACCAGAAGCGACCGAGGCGCAAGTTCGTGAACGCGCGCACGCAGGAGTACAAGTACGCCGCGTACATGGACGCCTGGCGCGCCAAGGTCGAGCGCATCGGCAATCTCAACTATCCCGAGGAAGCCAAGCGCCGCGGGCTGCGCGGCAACGTGATCCTCGACGTGGCGGTGAACGCGGACGGTTCGGTCAGGTCCGTATCCATCCTGCGCTCCTCGGGCCAGAAGCTGATCGACGATGCGGCAATACGCATCGTGCACCTCGCCGCGCCGTTCGCACCGTTCCCGCCCGCGATCCGGGCCGAAACCGACATCCTGCACATCACCCGTACCTGGAAGTTCAACGACACGCTCACGAGCGAACACTAATCCCGCAGGGACGGCGCGAGCTTGCGCGGCCCGCGTGGCGCGGGCGTGAAAAGCCCGAGCCCGGCTAGCGTCTTCTTCTCCTTGCGCCGCCCCAACGACTGCCAGATACTAGGTCGCATGCGTGAGATCGCCTCGCTCACCAACCATTTCCTGATCGCGATGCCTTCGCTCGCGGACAGCAACTTCTACCGCACGGTGACGTTCCTCTGCGAGCATTCGGCCGAGGGGGCGATGGGCATCGTGATCAACCGCACCACCGATCTGCGGCTCGGCGACATCCTCGAGCAGCTCGACATCGAGACCAGCGACCCCCGCCTGGCGGAGCAGCCGGTCTACCTCGGCGGCCCCGTGCAGAACAACCGCGGCTTCGTCATCCACGAACCGCTCGGGAACTGGGAGTCGACCCTGCCGGTGACCGATACCATCGGTGTGTCGACCTCGCGCGACATCCTGGCCGCGATCGCCGAGCACCGGGGTCCGGACCGCTACCTGGTCGCTCTCGGCTACGCCGGCTGGGGCGCCGGGCAGCTCGAGCGCGAAATCGCCGAGAATTCCTGGCTCTCGGGTCCGGCCGACCGCAGCATCCTGTTCGAGCTGCCGCTCGAGCAGCGCTGGGCCGCCGCGGCCGGGCTCGTCGGCGTGGACCTCACTTTGCTCTCCTCCGAGGCCGGACACGCTTGAGCCGGGGTACCTTCCTCGGCTTCGACTTCGGCAGGAAACACACGGGCGTTGCGGTAGGCAGCCGCCATTCGGGCGCCGCCCAGCCGATCGCCCTGCTCACGGCACGCGGGCGCGAGCCCGACTGGCCGGGGATCGACCGGCTGGTCGAGGAATGGCGCCCCGAGGCGCTGGTCGTCGGGCTGCCGCTCAACATGGACGGCAGCGAGAACCCCATGACGCGCGCGGCGCGGGCCTTTGGAGAGGCCCTGCGCGCCCGGTACAATCTGCCCGTCCACATGGTCGATGAGCGGCTGTCCTCGCGGATCGCGACCGACATGCTGCTCGAGGCCGGTGTGCCCTTGAAGCGCCACAAGCACCAGATCGACAAGCGCGCCGCCCAGACGATCCTGCAGGCCTTTCTCGACGAAACCGCGCGGTGAGCACCGCTTTCGACATCGACGCTGCGATCCAACGGATGGCCGACGCGCTGCGGCCGCTGCTCGAGAAGCGGCCGGTCATGGTCGGTATCCATACGGGCGGCGTGTGGGTGGCGGCGCGGCTGCACCGCGCGCTCGGCCTCGCCGAGCCGCTCGGCACCCTCGACATTTCCTTCTACCGCGACGACTTCACGCGCATCGGCATGAATCCGCAGGTCAAGGCCTCGGACCTGCCGGTGAACATCGAGGACCGGCACGTGATCCTCGTCGACGACGTGCTCCACACGGGGCGCACGGTGCGCGCGGCGCTCAACGAAATCTTCGACTACGGCCGGCCGGCCTCGGTCACGCTCGCCGTGCTCATCGCGCGCGAGGGCCGGGAGCTTCCGATCGAGGCACAGGCGGTGGGCGAGCGCATGACGCTCAGCCGCGGCCAGCACATCAAGCTCGTCGGCGGGCCGGATGCGCTCGCGCTCGAGATCCAGGAGACCGGCGGGTGACGCAGCGTCTGCAATTCGACGACAACGGAAGACTGAAGCATTTCCTGACGATCGAAGGCCTTTCCCGCCGCACCATTCTCCAGATACTCGATACCGCCAAGTCCTTCATCTCGGTGGGGCAGCGCGAGATCAAGAAGGTGCCGCTGCTGCGCGGGCGCACCGTGGTCAACCTCTTCTTCGAGGCGAGCACGCGCACGCGCACCACGTTCGAGATCGCGGCGAAGCGCCTCTCGGCCGACGTCATCAACCTCAACATCGCCACCTCGAGCACCAACAAGGGCGAGACGCTCCTCGACACGGTGCGCAACCTCGAGGCGATGCACACCGACCTCTTCGTGGTGCGGCACAACCGCAGCGGCGCGGCGCACCTGATCGCGGCGCACGTGCCGCCGCACGTACACATCATCAACGCCGGCGACGGCTCGCACGCGCACCCCACCCAGGCGATGCTCGACATGTTCACGATCCGCGAGCACAAGGGCGATTTCGCGCCGCTCAGGGTGGCGATCGTCGGCGACATCCTGCACTCGCGCGTCGCGCGTTCGCAGATCCACGCGCTGCGCACGCTCGGCGTCGCCGAGATCCGCGTGGTCGCGCCGCGTACGCTGCTGCCGACCGGGGTCGAGCGCCTCGGTGTGGTGCCGTACCACGACATGCGCGCGGGACTCGAGGGCGTCGACGTGGTGATGATGCTGCGGCTGCAGCGCGAGCGCATGACCGGCGCGCTGATCCCGAGCCCGCAGGAGTACTTCAACCTCTACGGGCTGACGCCGGAGAAGCTCCGCTGCGCGAAGCCCGACGCGATCGTGCTGCACCCGGGCCCCATGAACCGCGGCCTCGAGATCGATTCGGCGGTCGCCGACGGCCCGCAATCGGTGATCCTGCCGCAGGTGACGAACGGGATCGCCGTGCGCATGGCGATCATGGCGCTCATCCTCGGCGGCAGTGCGGACAACGCGCGCGGGCGCCGCGCGGAGGACGCGGCATGAGCATCGTCGTCAAGGGCGGGCACCTGATCGATCCCGCGAACGGCGTCGACGGCGAGCACGACCTCTACATCGATGCCGAGGGGTTCGTCGCCGGCGTCGGGCAGGCGCCCGGCGGGTTCGTCGCCGAGCGCACGATCGACGCGACGGGGATGATCGTGTGTCCGGGACTGATCGACCTGCGGGCGCGGCTGCGCGAGCCCGGCCTCGAGCACAAGGCGACGCTCGAAAGCGAGCTCAAAGCCGCGGTGGCGGGCGGTATCACCACGCTCTGCTGCCCGCCGGACACCCGACCCGTCATCGACACGCCGGCCATGGCGCAGATGATCCAGTCGCGGGCGTGGCGCTTCGGCTACGCGTTCGTGCACCCGCTCGGCGCCCTCACGCGCGATCTCGAGGGCAAGCTCCTTACCGACATGGAGGCGCTCGACGACGCCGGCTGCGTCGCCTTCACCAACGCGCTCGCGCCCGTGATCGACACGCTGGTGATGCGCCGCGCCATGGAGTACGCGGCGACGTTCGATCTCGTGGTATTCCTGCACTCCGAGGACCCGTGGCTGCGCGCCAACGGCTGCTGCCACGAAGGCGAGGTGGCGGCGCGGCTCGGGTTGCCGGCGATTCCGGAGGCGGCGGAAACCGTCGCCGTGGCGCGCGATCTCGCGCTCATCGACCAGACCGGCGTGCGCGCGCACTTCTGCGGGCTCTCGACCGCGCGCGCCGTGGAGATGGTCGCGGAGGCGCAGCGCCGCGGGCTGCCGGTCACCGCCGACGTGACCGCGCACCACCTGCACCTCACCGAAGAGGACATCGGCGACTTCAACACCCAATGCCACGTACAGCCGCCGCTGCGCAGCCGCCGCGACCGGGAAGCGCTGCGCCGGGGGCTCGCGGACGGCGTGCTCGGAGCGATCTGCTCGGATCACCAGCCGCACGAGCCGGATGCGAAGCTCGCGCCGTTCAGCGAATCGGAGCCGGGGATTTCCGGGCTCGAAACGCTGCTGCCGCTGACGCTCAGGCTCGTGCAGGAGCGGCTGCTCGCGCTGCCGCAGGCGATCGCGCTCCTGACGCACAAGCCGGCCGACATTCTCGGCCTCGAGTCCGGGCGCCTCGGGGTCGGCGCGACCGCCGACGTGTGCATCTTCGACCCGAACGAGCGCTGGCGCCTGAGCGAAGACCGCCTGGTCTCGCGCGGGCACAACACCCCCTTCCTCGGCACCGAGTTCCAGGGCCGGGTGCGCTACACGCTCGTCGGCGGGCGCCTGGTGTACGAAGCGGACAAGCCGGCCGGCGGCTAGACGCCGCCGGCGCGGGTTTTCGCGGGGCTAGGCGCCGGTGCCGCCGGCGTCGCGGTAACGGTCGATGCGCGAGAGGAGCTCGCGCGGCTCCTCGAGCCCTTCGAACAGCTCCGCGTAGCGCGCGTGCATGAAGCGCGCGAACGCCGCACGGTCCGGCTCGCCGAGGAGCTGCGCGAGCGAATCGAGGTGCTCGCCCTCCCCGCGCGCCGCCTCGGCGCGGATCGCGGCGAAGCGCGTCTCGACGAACGCCGCCGACTCCCCGTCGGGCGTGGTGCTGCTCGTGACCGCACTCAGCCCTTCGACCGTGCTGCTCAAACCCTCCCCGACGGTGTTGATGATGCTGCAGCCCCCGAGGAGCAGCGTTGCCAGGACGCCCGCGGCGGCGCCCGCCGTCCGATACCGCTTCATGCCGAACCTCCGTTGGTGTGGTTGACGGTTCGCGACCGTACGCTCGATAAGCATGGCAGATGCGCGTGCGTACGCCACGACCGGCGGACCATACGGCCGGCCGGCACGGACCGCCGGCCGACGTACGGCGCTACTTGATCGTGACGTTGCGCAGAGTGTCGCCGAGCTCACGCCCTTTCGAGTCCTTGCCCTCGAGCTTGATGCGCAGCCGCACGTCGTTCACCGAGTCGGCGTTGCGCAGCGCGTCGTCGTAGGAGATGAGGTCGGCGTCGTAGAGCTGGAACAGCGACTGGTCGAAGGTCTGCATCCCGGCCTCGGTCGACTTCGCCATCAGGTCCTTGAGTCCGGGGATGTTGCCCTCCATGATCATGTCGGAGACGAGCGGCGTGTTGATGAGCACCTCGACCGCCGGCACCCGTCCCTTGCCCGTCTTCATCGGAATCAGCCGCTGCGAGACGATCGCCTTCAGGTTGAGCGCGAGGTCCATGAGCAGCTGGTTGCGCTTCTCCTCGGGGAAGAAGTTGATGATGCGATCGAGCGCCTGGTTGGCATTGTTCGCGTGCAGCGTCGACAGGCACAGGTGCCCGGTTTCCGCGAACTGGATCGCGAGATCCATGGTCTCGCGCGTGCGGATCTCGCCGATCAGGATCACGTCCGGCGCCTGACGCATCGCGTTCTTGAGCGCCACGTCGAAGGACTCCGTGTCCACGCCCACCTCGCGCTGCGTGATGATGCAGTTCTTGTGCTGGTGTACGTATTCGATCGGGTCCTCGATCGTCAGGATGTGGCCGTAGCTGTACTCGTTGCGGTAGCCGATCATCGCGGCGAGCGAGGTCGACTTGCCGGAGCCGGTGCCGCCGACGAACAGGACCAGCCCGCGCTTGGTGAGGGCGATCTCGGCCAGCACTTTCGGCAGGTTCAGCTCGTCGAGCCGCGGAATCTCGGTGTTGATCGTGCGCAGCACCATGCCCACGCGCTGCTGCTGCATGAACACGTTGACGCGGAAGCGTCCGATCTCCTGGGGTGCGATGGCGAAGTTGCACTCGTTCTTCGCCTCGAACTGCCGGCGCTGCTCCTCGTTCATGATGCCGTAGGCGAACGCCCGCGACTGCTCGGGCGTCAGCGCCTGCTTGGTGACGGGCACGATCTTGCCGTCGACCTTCATCGAGGGCGGGACGCCGGCGGTGATGAAGAGGTCGGAGGCCTTTTTGTGCTTCATCAACTTCAGCAGGTCGCTGAAGTTCACGGCTTCACTCCGATCTTCGCACCGGCGACGGCGCTGGGCGTGAAGAGCTCCTTGTTGTTGGCGTAGGCGCGCGCCTCGTCCACGTGCACCTGGCGCGTGCGCACCAGATCCAGGAGGCACTGATCGAGCGTCTGCATGCCGGCCGCCTGACCGGTCTGCATCACCGAGTACATCTGCGCGATCTTGTTCTCGCGGATCAGGTTGCGGATCGCCGGCGTGCCGATCATGATCTCGTGCGCCGCGACCCGCCCGCCGCCGATCTTCTTGAGCAGCGCCTGCGAGATGACCGCGCGCAGCGACTCCGACAGCATCGCGCGCACCATGTCCTTCTCCGCCGCGGGGAAAACGTCGACGATGCGGTCGATGGTCTTGGCCGCCGACGAGGTGTGGAGCGTGCCGAACACGAGGTGCCCGGTCTCGGCGCCGGTGAGCGCCAGGCGGATGGTCTCGAGGTCGCGCATCTCGCCGACCAGGATCACGTCCGGGTCCTCGCGCAGCGCCGCGCGCAGCGCGTTGTTGAAGCTGAGCGTATCGCGCCCGACCTCGCGCTGGTTGATCAGGCAGTTCTTGCTCGTGTGCACGAACTCGATCGGATCCTCGATCGTGAGGATGTGCCCGTGCTCGTTCTCGTTGATGTGGTTGATCATCGCCGCGAGCGTGGTCGACTTGCCCGACCCGGTGGGGCCGGTGACGAGCACGAGACCGCGCGGCTGATCGCAGATCTTCTTGAAGATCTCCGGCGCGTTGAGCTGCTCGAGCGTGAGCACCTTCGAGGGAATGGTGCGGAACACCGCGCCCGGACCGCGCTGCTGGTTGAAGGCGTTGACGCGAAAGCGCGCGACGTTCGGCAGCTCGAAGGAAAAGTCCGTTTCGAGGAACTCCTCGAAGTCCTTCTGCTGCTTGTCGGTCATGATGTCGTAGATCATGTTGTGGACGGTGCGGTCGTCCAGCGGATCCACGTTGATGCGCTTGATGTCGCCGTCGACGCGAATCATCGGCGGCAGGCCGGCGGACAGGTGCAGGTCGGAGGCGTTCTGCTTGTAGGAGAACGCCAGCAATTCGGCGATATCCATGGTGCAAACAGCCGGGGGGCTTGCTCCGGTGTCTCGCTTAGATTTCTAGTCCACGCCCGCCCCGCTTGCAAACGCACATCCGACGGCGCTCCGCCCGCACGGATGACCGGCCGCCGGCCCGGGGCGGCGCGCGCACCTTCCGTTGCCTTCCGCCTGCCTTTACACTGGCGCGCACATGGCGCGTAAGAAAACCAAGAGCGGGCGTCGTTCCCCACCGAAGACCGAGCCGCGCCGGCGGCGGCGTCGCAAAGCGGCGTCTCCGGCGCGGCCCCTCATCGGCTTCATCGGCGCCGGAAATATGGCGCGCAGCCTTGCGACCGGCCTGATCGCGAACGGCTGGCCGGCCGGCCGGATCCTGCTGTCCGACCCGGATCCCGCGCAGCGGCGAGCGGTCGAGGAACGCCTGCGCGTGCAGGTGCACGCCGACAACGGCGCGGTCGCCGCGCGCGCCGAAGTGCTCGTGCTCGCTGTGAAACCCCAGATCATGCGCGAAGTGGCGGACGACATCGGCGCCGAGGTCCGCCGCCGCCGGCCGCTGGTGCTGTCGATCGCCGCGGGCATCCGCACCGCCGACCTCGCGCGCTGGCTCGGCGGCGACGTGCCGCTGGTGCGCGCCATGCCGAACACGCCGGCGCTGGTGGGCGCGGGCGCGGCGGCGCTCTATGCGACGGCGGCGGTGGACGCGCGGATGCGGGCGACCGCGGAATCGGTGCTGCGCTCGGTCGGTACCGCGGTGTGGGTGAAGGACGAAGCGCAGATGGATGCAGTGACCGCCCTCTCCGGCAGCGGGCCGGCCTATTTCTTCCTGCTCATGGAAGCGCTCGAGCGCGCCGGCGTCGCGCTGGGTCTCGATGCCGCGACCGCACGTCTGCTCACGCTCGAGACCGCGTACGGCGCCGCCAAGATGGCGCTCGAGGGGGCCGAGGAACCGGGGGTGCTGCGCGCCCGCGTCACCTCGCCGGGGGGCACGACCGAGCGTGCGCTCGCCGTACTCGAGCAGGGCCGGTTCGCGCCGCTCGTCGCCGACGCCGTAACCGCCGCGACCGAGCGTGCGCGCGAGCTCGCGGACATGTTCGGGAGGGCGTCGTGAGCTACGTCGGGCAGGCAGTTCTCTACCTCATCCAGGTGGCGTTCGGCTTCTACATTCTGCTGGTGCTGCTGCGGCTGCTGTTCCAGCTCGCGCGCGCGAACTTCTACAACCCGGTGTCGCAGTTCATCGTGACGCTCACGCAGCCGCCGCTGCAGTTCCTGCGGCGCTTCGTGCCCGGGCTCTTCGGCATCGACCTCGCGGCGGTGGTGCTGCTGCTCGCGCTGCAGATGCTCGAGATCTACGTGCTGCGCTGGTTCGCCGGCGCAGCGGCGCCGGGCCTCGCGAGCGTCGTCGTGCTCGCGATCGCGCGGCTGATCGAGCTCGCGGTGTACGTCTACATCGTGGCGATCCTGATCCGGGTGGTGCTGTCGTGGATCAACCCCTACGGGACGCGGCATCCGGTCGGCGACCTGCTCTACAGCCTCACGGAACCGCTCATGGCGCCGGCGCGGCGCCTGATCCCGCCGGTCGCGGGCCTCGATCTCTCGCCGATCGCCGTGCTGGTGCTGCTGCAGCTCACGCTCATCCTCATCGTACGGCCGCTGAACGACCTCGGCGCCGGGCTCATGTTCTCCTGAGCCCCGCGGCGCGCGCCGCGCGGGTGCTTCGTTCTTTGCGTTCGCCGCGCCCAAACCGTAGCTTTCGCGGTGCGCCGGCCGCTAAACTCATGGCGCGATGGCTCTTCGCATGATCGGCGCTCAATCGGCAACCGCGCGCGCGGGCGCCGCGGCCAGCACCTTCGGGAAACGCCTTGCCGACTATCGCAGCTGGTGCGACGAGCTCGCCGCCATCATCAACGAGTACCAGACCTGGGTCGAAGCGCAGGGGCTCGGGACCGGCGAGGACGATCTGCGCGTCTACGAGCTCATCGACGCGTTGCGCTCCGATCGGCTCACGGTCGCCCTGGTGGCCGAGTTCTCGCGGGGCAAGACCGAGCTCATCAACGCGATCTTCTTCGCCGACTACAAGCAGCGGCTGCTGCCGTCGGACGCCGGCCGCACCACCATGTGCCCGACGGAGCTCCTGTACGATCCCGCCCTGCCGCCGTGCGTGCGCCTGCTGCCGATCGAGACGCGCAAGTCCCACCTGACGATCGCCGAACTCAAGCGCGACGCCGCGCACTGGACGACGCTGCCGCTCGATCTCGTGCGGCCCAAGGCCATGGCCGGGACGCTCCTCGAGATCGCGCGCACCCGCCCCGCGAGCCCGAGCGAGGCGGAGGAGCTCGGGCTCTACGATCCGCGCGCGCCGCAGCCGCTCGCCGCCGGCCGCGGCGAGATCGAGATTCCGGTCTGGCGCCACGCGATCATCAATTTTCCGCATCCCCTGCTGAAGCAGGGCCTCGTCGTGCTCGACACCCCGGGCCTCAACTCCCTCGGCACCGAGCCCGAGCTCACGATGAGCATGCTGCCGGCCGCGCACGCGGTACTGTTCGTGCTCGCGGCCGACGCCGGGGTGACCAAGTCGGACCTCGAGGCGTGGAACAACCACGTCTGCATCGCCAAGCACGGTTCGAGCGACGCGCGCCTCGTCGTCCTGAACAAGGTCGACGCGCTGTGGGACGAGCTGCGCACCCCCGAGATGCTCGCGCAGGCGCTCGACCGCCAGATCGAGGACACCGCGCGCATCCTCGGCGTCAGCAAGCGCCAGGTGTTCCCGGTTTCCGCGCAGAAGGGTCTGCTCGGGAAGATCAAGGCCGATCGGACGCTCGTCGCCCGCAGCGGCCTGCCGGCGCTGGAGCAGAAGCTCTCGAACGACATCATCGGGGCCAAGCAGGAGCTGATGCGCGAGCGAATCACGCGCGAAATCGGGGCGATCGTCGCCAACACCCGCGCCCTGATCGAGGCGCGGCTCGCCGCGATCGAGCGGCAGCTCGCCGAGCTTACCGAGCTCTCCGGCAAGAGCCAGCAGGCCATCGAGCAGACGATCGAACGCATGCAACGCGAGCGGCAGGACTACGACGACACCCTCGCGAGCTTCCAGAGCACGCGCGCCCGGCTGTCCGAGCAGACCCGGGCGCTGCTCGAGTACCTGAGCGTCGAAAGCTTCGACGTGCTCATGACGCAAACGCGCAAGACCATGCGCGAGTCGTGGACCACGCACGGTCTGCAGGTCGGCATGCGGACGCTCTTCGACGGCGCCGTGGCGGCGATGGACAAGGCGCACGCGCAGGCCGAGCGCATGGCGCGCCTCGTGGCCGAGGCGTACGAGCGCTTCCACCGCGAGCTCGGGCTCGCCGCCATCCGCCCGACGCCGTTCTCGCTGGTGCCGTTCCGCAGTCAGCTCGAGCGGCTGCGGAGCGAGGCCGAGGCCTTCCGGCGCAGCCCGCTCATGGTGATGACCGAGCAGCACTTCGTCATCAAGAAGTTTTTCATCACGCTCGCGAGCCGGGCGCGCCTGGTGTTCCAGGAGTGCAACGGCGCCGCGCGCAACTGGAGCAAGGCGATCATGACCCCGGTCCTCACGCAGCTGCGCGAGCACAAGCTCCTGATGGACCAGCGGGTCGACAACCTGAAGCGCGTGCGCGAGAACCTCGGGAATCTCGGCGCACGCATCGCAGAGCTCGAGGCGACGCGGGCCAGTCTCGAGAACCAGCTGCTCATCATCGACAGCATGCTGCGCAAGATCGACCGCCCGACCGCGCCGAAGCCCGATGGCTGAGCGTCACCGCGCGCCGCGGCAGCCGCGCCGTCCGGCGCCGCATGACCCTCGGCCGGCCGGGGTTTTGATACACTCGCGCGCGTGAGCGAACCCTCGCGCCATTGCGCGTCGCCGCCGACGACGTTGCTCGAACGCTGGGCTGCGCGGCTGCCGCAAGGCGTGCGGCCCTACCTCGAGCGCGCGCCGCTCGCTGCGCTGTTCCTCGGCATATCCTCGGGCTTCGCGTTCGCCATGATCGGCGCGACGCTCACGACCCGCCTCGCACAGCACGGCATCGCGAAGAGCGCGGTGACCGCGTTCGCGCTCACGTTCCTCGCCTACAACTTCAAGTTCCTGTGGGCGCCGCTGGTGGACCACGTGCGGCTGCCGGTGCTCGGGCGGTTCGGGCAGCGGCGCAGCTGGCTCTGGTTCGTCGGGGTTCTCGTCATGCTCGCCGTCGCCGGCCTCGGCATCGTCGATCCGGGCGAATCCATCTACGCCGTCGCGGCCGCCGCCCTCGCCGTCGGCGTCGCCGGCGCGACCTTCGATATCGTCATCGACGCCTACCGCATCGAGCTGCTCGAGCCGCGCCAGCTCGGGGCGGGATCGGGGATGTCGCAGTACGGCTGGCGCATCGGCGCAGCGGCGGCCGGCGCCCTGGCCCTGGTCGTTGCCGCGCGCTTCGGCTGGACCGCCGCGTACGTCGCGAGCGCCGCGTTCGCGCTTCCGGCGATGCTCGTCGGCGTCGTGATGGGCGAGCCGGAGCGCCACCGCGAGCCGGCGCCGGTGCACGGGCTGCTCGAGGCGGTCGTCGCCTACTTCAGCCCGCTCGTGGAGTTCATCCGGCGGCGCGGGGCCGTGCTCGTGCTGCTCTTCGTGCTGATCCACAAGATCGGCGACACGCTCGCGAACCTGACGCTGCGGCTGCTGTTCGAGGACCTGGGGTTCACCAACGACGAGGTCGCGTTCTACGACGTCGGCGTCGGCTTCGCCGCGCTCCTGATCGGCGTGTTCGTCGGCGGCGTCCTGTACGCGCGGCTCGGCATGAAGCGCTCCGTCCTGATCAGCCTGATCCTCATGGCCGTATCCAACTTCGGGTTCGCGGCGCTCGCGGCCGCCGGTCACACGAACCTCGGGATGGCCTCGGCCATCGCGTTCGAGAATTTCGCGAGCGGCATCGGCGGCGTGACCGTGGTCGCGTACCTGTCGGCGCTCTGCAACCTGCGCTTCACCGCCACCCAGTATGCGCTGCTCTCGGCGCTCGCGAGCATCGCCGGGCGCGCACTCACGGGCGCCACCGCGGGGGCGTTGCTCGACGCGATCGGCTACGTGAGCTTTTACCTCCTCACCACCCTCCTCGCGCTGCCCGGCATCGCGCTCTTCTGGTTCATGATGCGCTCCGGGCTCGCCGACGTGTCCATCGGTTCGGCCGGCACGGAGCCGGCGTCATCCGGCGCGGGCGCGCACGACTCCGCTCCTCGCTGACGCCGCCACCCTGCCTGGCGTCGCGCACGGGCGAGCCGCGACTCCGTAACTCGCCCGATAGGAGCGCGCCCCCGCGCGCGCAAGAATGCACCGCGTGCTCGCCCGAGCACGTGCGACATAACTTTCACAAATCAAGGAGGCACGGACATGCCGCGCAGCAAACACACCAAAGAGGCCACCCGCATCCCGAGCACCATCCAGCGCTCCGAGAAGCACGCGCAGCAGCTCTGGAAGAAGGCGCACGACAGCGCCGTGAAGACCTACGGCGAGGGCGGCCGCGCGCACCGCGTCGCGTATGCCGCCCTCAAGCACGAGTACAAGAAGGAAGGCGACAAGTGGGTGCCGAAGGGCTGGAAGGGGCCGTCCGACCCGCAGGCCGCCCAGGGAGCGGGCGACAAGCCGAAGCCGACGGCGCGGGGCAAGGTCGCGCCCACGGCGAAGGAGGCGCGGCGCAAGGCGAAGGAGGCGCGCCGCGAGTACGCGCGCGACTACCGCCGTCGCCGCAAGAGCACGAAACGTAAGACGGCGGCCGCCCGCCGCCGCGCGTGACCCGGGCCGCCGCGCGCGGCGTCCGCCGCGCCGCGGCGGACGCCGGCCGCCGACCGTCCGCAAAGCGCCCGCAGGACGAAGTGCGTCGGGACGTACACGAGCAGCGGATAGGCGAGCATGGCAACGAGCAGCCAGAATGGCCCGGGGAGCCATGCCCGAGCCAGGTTGTCGCCGACGCCGAGCGAACCGGGTATTCGTGAGGCGGCCGTTTCCGCGAGTCCGTAGCTCAGCGCAAGCGTCAGCCACGTGAGCAGCGTCTGCACTCGCAGGGCGCGCGCATCGTAGCCTAGCCGCACGAGCATCCAGAGCAGCACCACGGGAAAGCCGAAATGCACGAACGCGACCGCGCGGGCGGACCAGGATGCTCCGGGAATGAACGCGGGAGCGGCGAGCCCCAACGGGTCCGCCGACCCGAGCAGCCGCGCGGTGAAGCCGATGTCCCAGGCGAGCTGCGGGAGCAGGGCCGCGAGCGCGGCGATGCTCGCGAGCAGCCGAGATTCGAGCCACAGGGCGAGGAACGCCGCGCCGAGCGCCGCTTCGAGAAACCAGAGAAAGCTTCCCGCAGTCTGGATCGTATAGAGGAGCGCGAAAGCCGCCACGGCCGCCGACCCGGCGAGGCGCGCCGGGAGGGCGATCGCCGCGCCGGGCGGCGGCGCGAGTGTAAACCCTGCGCCCGCCAGTTTGAGCGTTCCCTGCTCCCGCATGGCCCTTACGTGCTACTTCGTTGAGACGCCCGACAGCCGCGCGCGTTCGAGGCGGCTGTCGGGCCTCCATGCGCGGCCGCGCGGCGAACCCGCCTGTTGTAAAGCGACTACCCGCCCGTGCTCAACCCTGAGCGGCGGCGAGCTCCTCGAGCAGTGCGAGGTCGGCCTCGGTGAATCCGGCGGCACGCCGGGCCGCGACGGCGAACGGCGGCCGCAATCGCGGCGCGTTGTATTCCCGGTACAGGCGGCGGAAGGTCGCGACCGGATCGAGGCCCGCGCGGTGGCAGAGCCAAAGGTACCAGCGGTTGCCGATGCGCACGTGCTCGACTTCGTCGCGCTGGATGATGCGCATGATCTCGGCAGCGCGGGCATCGCCCCAGCCGGTGAGCTTCGCGATCAGTGCGGGCGAGGCATCGAGACCGCGCGCCTCGAGGATGCGCGGCACCAGCGCCATGCGCACCAGCGGGTCATGGGCCGTCTTGACCGCCATCTCCCACAAGCCGTCGTGCGCCGTGAAGCTGCCGTAGTCGTAGCCCTGTCCACGCAAATGATCGCGCAGGAGCGCGAAATGCTGCGCCTCTTCCGCGGCCACGCGCAGCCAGTCGCCGTAGTACTCGCGCGGCAGGCCGCGAAAGCGGTAGACCGCATCGAGCGCGAGATTCACGGCATTGAACTCGATGTGCGCGAGCGCGTGGATGAGCGCCGCGCGCCCGGCCGCACTCGAGCCGCGCCGGCGCTCGACCGCGCGCGGCGACACGAGCTGCGGCCGCGCCGGCCGCCCCGGCACCGGTACGGCTTCGACGGGGCCCGGCTCGCCGATCGCGCCGACGATGCGCCCGGCGTCCCAGTCCGCGCGGAGCGCGCGGACGGCGGCGCACTTGGCATCCGGGTCGCGCTCCATCAGCGCTGCGTAGGCGCGCGTGTGGAAATCCGCCATGATCCGATCATACGACGTGCCCGCCCGGGCCGGGAGCCACCGCTCCGCCACGGTGCGCACGCCCGTCAGAAGCCGTAGATGATGGAAATGAGCGTCGCCGTGTCGGTGTTCACGGCGCCGGCGGGCACGTTGCTGTTGCGCCTGGCGGTGAAGGATAGCGACAGCGCGAGGTCCCCGGTGAGGTTGGCGGTGAGCGCGCTCGTGCTCTCCGTGAAGGTGTTCGTGGAGCCGTCCTCGATGCGCAGGCGCTGGGAGAAGTTCGCGTGCTCGCTGAATTCCCAGGTGTAGGCCCCGGTGAACTGCACGATGCCCTCGTCTTCCCGCGTCCCGTCGACGAATCGCGTCTGGCGGCCGCCGAGACCGAGCTGCAGGTCGAGCGTGTGCCGCGGCGACTCGATCACGCGCCGGCCGTACCCGAGCACCTGCGACAGGCGGCCGTCGTAGCCGGCGAAGCGGTTGGTGTTGTAGTTGATCGCCCCGAACACGTAGTGCCGATCGCCAAAGATGTAGTCGGTCTGCGCCGCGACCTCGTATTCGCGCGCCGTCGTCTGGTCGTTGGTGGAGCCGGTCAGCGCCCGCAGCATCAGCGCGTGACGCCAGGGCAGCGAGACGTATCCGAGCGAGGTCTTGGCGTTGAGGCTGGCGCTGTCGGTGTTGCCGGTGTTCGCGAGATAGCCGAGGGAGACCGAGCCGAAAAAGCCTTCCTCGGGCTCCTTGCCGTTCGCCGCTTCGGTGAGGATCGTGGACGCGCCGTTGATGCTCATCCACGCGATCCCCTCCTGCCCGGCGAGCGCGGACGACAACCACGCAAACGCCAGGGCCGCAACTCCGAGTCGATGCAAGACCACCTCCGCGTGGCGCGCGCGGGCGGCCGAGCCGGCGCCGCGCTGTCCGCGCCCTGTTGTTGCACAAAGTGCGCGGAATTTTAGCGAGGGGTGGGAGGAGCGAAGGAAAGCGGCCGGGCGGCTCGTCGCGCTGGGACCTGCGCCGGTCGGTCGGGGCCCGCGCGGCGGCGTGCTCAGGCTTCGCGCAGGAGCGTGAGCGGGCTGCGCTCGACGACGCGCCGGGTGCCGAGGTAGCCCGCCACCCCGATCACGAGCGCCCCCGCGACCGGCGCGACGATCCACACCGGCCACTTCCAGCCGTAGGCGAGGTCGAGCACCTGCGTGTAAAGGACGTATGCCACCGCTTCCGTGCCGGCGGCGGCGAGCAGCCCCGCGAGGGCGCCGAGGGCCATGAACTCGGCGAGATGGCCGCGCCGCAGGTATGCACGGCTCGCGCCGAAAGTGCGCGCGACCGCTCCCTCGTAGAAGCGCTCATCGAGGCTCGTTGCGAGTGCGGCGTAGAGCACGGTGAATCCGCCCGCGAGCACGAACAGGAGCACCATTTCCACCGCGAGCGCGGCCTGGCGCACGATCGCGCGCACCTGCGCGAGGAGCTGGTCGAGCTCGAGCACGGTCACCGCGGGGAACTGCCGCACCAGCTCTGCGAGCAGCGGCTTCTTCGCGGGCGGCACGTGAAAGCTCGTCATGTACGTCGTCGGGAAGCCTTCGAGCGTGCCGGGCGAGAAGATCATGAAAAAGTTCGGATGGAACGATTCCCACTGCACCTTGCGCACGCTCGCGACGCGCGCCTCGAGCTCCTGCGCCGCGATCGTGAACGTGAGGCGGTCGCCGGGGCCGATGCCGAGACGCTCGGCGAGGCGCTCCTCGACCGACACCGCCCCCGGCGCCGCGTCCGCGTCCCACCACCGGCCGCGCACCACGCGATTGTCCGGCGGCAGCTCCGCCGCCCACGTGAGATTGAGGTCGCGCCGCAGCGCCGCGTTGTTCGCCTCCTCGTCCTCCTCCTTGGTCACCGCGACGCGCACCGGCCGCCCGTTGATCTGCGTGAGCCGCCCGCGCACGAGCGGATAGAGCGCCTGCGACGCGATCGCGTGCGCGCGGAAGAAGCCTTCGACGCCGGCGACGTCGTCCGGCACGATGTTGAAGACGAAATGGTTCGGCGCATCGTCGGGAAGCTGCGCCTGCCAGGCGGACAGGAGATCGGTGCGCACCAGCGCGATCACCGCCATCGCCATCAGCGTGAACCCGAACGCCAGGATCTGACCGGCGCTCGCCGCGAGCCGCCGCTGCAGCCGCTCGACGCCGCGCCCCCAGAAGCCGCGGGCGCGGCGCAGGCGCCGCGCCAGCCGCAGCAGCCCCAGCGAGAGCAGGAACAGCAGCGCGCCGCCGGCCGCGGTGCCCGCGAGCACCGCGAGGGTGAGCGTCCAGTCGCGCGTGTAGCTCCACACGAGCAGGAGCAGCGCCGCGGCCGCCGCCGCGGCGAGCGCCCACGCTGCGGCGGGAAGCGGCGCGAGATCGCGGCGCAGCACGCGCAGCGGCGGCACCGCGCGCAGCCGCAGCACCGGCACCAGCGCGAAGCCCGCGAGCGTCACCAGGCCGGTCGCGAAGCCGAAGAACGCGGGCTTCGCCCCCGGCGGCGGCAGCGCCACCGGGAACAGATCGCGCACCGCGTAGTAGATCGCCTGCTGCGCGATCAGCCCCGCGGCGCAACCGAGCGCCGAGGCGCCGACGCCGAGCACCAGGAACTGGGGCAGGTACAGTGCCAGGACGTCGCGCTGCGTGGCGCCGAGCGCGCGCAGCATCGCGCTGGTGTCGTAATGCCGCTGGCTGTAGCGGTGCGCGCCCATCGCGATCGCCACACCGGCGAGCACCACGGCGAGCAGGCTCGTGAGGCCGAAGTAGCTGTCGATGCGCTCGACCGCGCGCGCGGTGGTCGTGTTGCCGGCGCGCGCCTCGATCAGCCGGTCGCTCGGCCCGAGGCGCGGCGCGAGCCACGCCCGGTACTCGGCGAGCGCCCGTTCGCTCCCGGTGAAGGCGGTGCGATAGCGCACGCGGCTTCCCGGCTGGATCACGCCGGTTTCCGCGAGATCGTCCAGATGAATGAGCACGCGCGGGCCGAGCGCGAAGAAATTGCCGACGCGGCCGGGCTCGTCGGTGAGCACGCGCGTCACGGTGAACGTCGCGTTGCCGAGCTCTAGGGTCTCGCCGGGCTCGATGCCGAGCGCCTGCAGGACGCGCGACTCCGCCCACGCGGTGCCGGGTGCCGGCTGCCCTGGCGTGGGCTCGCCCGGCTGATACAGTGCGCCCGCGGTGCGCACGGTGCCGCGCAGCGGGTAGCCGCGGCCGACGGCGCGCACGCTCGCGAGCTGCAGCCGCTCGCCGCGGATCACGACGCTCGGAAACTCCACCGCCTCGGCAACCTCGAGCCCGCGCGCACGCGCCGCTTCCAGCCACGCGCCCGCGGGCGGCGCGGGCGTCGAGAGCACGTAGTCGGCGCCGAGGAGATCGGCCGAGCGCTGGGTGAGGCCGCGGTCGAGCCGGTCGTTGAAGAAGCCGACGGTTGTCACCGCGCCGACGGCGATCGCGACGGCGCCGACGAACAGCCTGAGCTCGCCCGCGCGCCAGTCGCGCACGAGCAGGCGCAGCGCCAGGGAAATACGGTTCGGTGTGCGCATCAGTTCGGCTCGGCCACGCGCCCCGCTTCGAGATGGATGCGCCGGCCGCAGCGCGAGGCGATCTGCTCGTCGTGCGTCACCAGCACGAGCGTGGCGCCGCGCTCGCGGTTGAGCTCGAAGAGCAGCGCAATGATGCGCGCGCCCGTGGCGCTGTCGAGGTTGCCGGTCGGTTCGTCGGCGAAGAGGATGGCGGGCCCGAGCGCGAACGCGCGCGCGATCGCCACGCGCTGCTGCTCGCCGCCGGAGAGCTGCCGCGGGTAATGAGTGAGCCGGGCGCCCAGGCCGACGTGCTCGAGCAGCGCACGCGCCTCGCGCTCGGCATCCGCGCGGCCGGCGAGCTCGAGCGGCAGCATCACGTTCTCGAGCGCCGTGAGCGACGGCAACAGATGGAAGCTCTGGAACACGAAGCCGACGCGGCCGGCGCGCACGCGCGCGCGTCCGTCCTCGTCGAGCCGGGTGATCGGCTCGCCCGCGAGCACCACCTCGCCCGTGCTCGGAACGTCGAGCCCGGCGAGCAATCCGAGCAGCGTCGACTTGCCCGAGCCCGACACGCCGGTGATGGCGACGCTCTCGCCCGCCTTGATATCGAGGTTTACGCCCGACAAGATGTCGAGCGGCCCTTCGGCCGTGACCACGCGTTTGCCGAGATTGCGAGCGGAAATGACGGTGCCGTCAATCAGATTCTGCATGCGATGCTTCCTGAGCGCGCTGCTCCTCGCCGCCGCGCTGCCCGCGGCGGCGGCCCGGACCGTGCTCGTGCTCGGCGACAGCCTGAGCGCCGCCTACAACATGGACGTGCAGCACGGCTGGGTGGCGTTGCTGCAGCAGCGTCTGAAACAGCAAGATCTCCCTTACAACGTCGTCAACGCCAGCATCAGCGGCGATACCACCGCCGGCGGCCTCGCGCGCCTGCCGCGGCTGCTCGCGCAGCACCGGCCGCAGGTCGTGATCGTCGAGCTCGGGGGCAATGACGGTCTGCGCGGATTGCCGCCCGAGGAGACCCGCCGGAACCTGAGCGCGATCGTGGCGCGCTCGCGCGCCGCCGGCGCGAAAGTGCTGCTCCTCGGGGTGCAGCTTCCGCCCAACTATGGCACGCGCTTCAACGAAAGGTTCCAGCGCGCCTACCGCGACGTCGCGGCGGAGTACGACGTACCGCTGGTCCCGTTCGTGCTCGAGGGGGTCGCGACCGATCCCGCATTCATGCAGCCGGACGGCATCCATCCGAACGCCGCGGCGCAGCCGCGCATCCTCGAGAACGTATGGCCGCCGCTCGCGCGCCTGCTCGCGCGCGGCTCGTGAGCCGCGAACGCGCCCGCTGAGGAAATCCGTCCGGCCCGCCTCGCCCGGCGCCGGCCGCCCGCGCCTCGGCTGCCGAATCAAGACCCGAGGTGCGCGCTCCCCGGCGTGCGCCGGCGGCCCCGCCTCCTAAAGCACGTAATCGTAGTCGATCGTGAGCGGCGCGTGGTCGGAGAAGCGCTTGCGCTTGTAGATCGATTCGGCGACCGCGCGGGCGGCGATCCCCGGAGTCGCGATCTGGTAGTCGATGCGCCACCCGACGTTCTTGGCCCACGCCTGTCCGCGGTTCGACCACCACGTGTACTGCTCCGGGTTCGGGTTGAGGCGCCGGAACACGTCGACGTAGCCGAGCTCGTCGAACACCCTGCCGAGCCACGCGCGCTCCTCGGGCAGGAAGCCCGAATTCTTCTGATTGGAGCGCCAGTTCTTGAGGTCGATCTCCTTGTGCGCGATGTTCCAGTCGCCGCAGAGCACGTACTCGCGCCCGTCGCCGCGCAGCTTCGCGAGGAACGGATAGAACTCGTCCATGAAATGAAACTTTATTTTCTGCCGCTCCGGCCCGCTCGAGCCCGACGGCAGGTACACCGAGACCACGCTCAGCCCGCCGAAGTCGGCCTGCAGGTAGCGTCCCTCGACGTCGAAGCCGGGGATGCCGATGCCGAGCCGCACGTTGTCCGGTTGCCGGCGCGCGTAGATCGCCACGCCCGCGTAGCCTTTCCTCTCGGCGCAGTGGAAGTAGGCGTAGTAGCCCTTGGGCGCGAGCATCTGCCGTGTGCACTGCTCCTCCTGCGCCCGGATCTCCTGCACGCACACGACGTCCGCCTGCTGGCGGCGCATCCAGTCGAAGAAGCCCTTGGCCGCTGCCGAGCGGATGCCGTTGAGATTGAGGGTGATGATGCGCATGACGAATCGTTTTCCGGCCGCGAGATCCGGGGAACGCCGCCGCCCGGCGACGGCCGTGCTTGTGTCCCGTCTCGCGTCCCTAGTATCTTCTTCGAATGAAAGCTTACCAGCGCGAGTTCCTCGGCACCGCCCTCGCCTGCCAGGCGCTGCGCTTCGGCTCGTTCACGCTCAAGTCCGGGCGCCAGAGCCCGTATTTCTTCAACAGCGGACTGTTCAACACCGGCGCGCGCCTCGCGCGCCTCGGGCGGTTCTACGCGGCCGCCGTCGTCGACTCCGGGCTCGCCTTCGACATGCTCTACGGGCCGGCGTACAAGGGGATCCCGCTCGCGGCCGCGGTGGCGATCGCGCTCGCCGATCACCATGGACGCGACGTGCCGTACGCGTTCAACCGCAAGGAGGCGAAGGACCACGGCGAGGGCGGTCTGCTCGTCGGCGCGCCCCTCGCCGGGCGCGTGCTCATCGTCGATGACGTGATCTCGGCGGGTACCTCGGTGCGCGAATCGGTGGAACTCATCCGCGGCGCGGGCGCCCGGCCCGTCGGCGTTGCGATCGCGCTCGACCGCCAGGAGCGCGGCCAGGGGGCGCTCTCGGCCGTACAGGAAGTCGAGCGCGACTTCGGTCTGCGCGTGGTGAGCGTCGCCGATCTCGACGCGCTCCTCGCCTACCTCGAACAGGACGAGGCGCTGCGGGCGCACTATCCCGCGATCAGCGCGTACCGCACGCAGTACGGCGCCGCGGCGAAATAGGCCCTCGCCGCGCGCCGGCCCTCAGGCCGAGCGCTTCTCGCTGAAGTGCACGAGCTGCGGCCGCGGGCGCATGCATATCTCGCCCTCGTAGAGCGCGCCTTCGGCCATGGCGATCACCGGGCTCGTGATGTTCCCGCGTATGCGCGCCGTCGCGTGCAGCTCCAGCTTGGCGCTGGCGTAGACGTCGCCCTGAACTTCGCCCGCGACCACCACGTGCTCGGCCGCGATATCGCCCGTCCAGCGTCCCGCCGGGCCGAGGAACAGGTGGCCCTTCAGGTCGCAATTGCCTTCCACGCGGCCGTACACGCGATAGTTCTCGGCCCCGGTAAGATCGCCGCGGTACGTGGTGTACTCGCCGATCACGGTGTCGAACTCGGCGCGGTCGAGCGCGCGGCGGTTCCTGCGTCGAAAGATGCCGAACATGGTCCTCCCCGAACCCTCGCGCCGGCCGTCCCGCCCCCGAGCGAGCACGAGGCCGACGCACCATACGCGCAAAGCGCGGCGGCCCGCAAGCGGCGGCCGCTGAGCAAAGCGTAGCCGGCCGGCAGGCCGACCGGCGGCCGCAGGTCCTGCCGTTCCCGCCGCTCGCCGCTGCGGGACGCGGCGCCCGTTTGACAGGTGCGGGATCCGCCCTATCTTCAACTGTATCTGCAGGCAGCAACTTCCATCGATGCACAAGTTCGCTTTCGTTCTCGCTGCGCTCCTGGTCGTGGCGTGGCCGCACGAGGAAGCGCGCTCCGGCGGCATCAAGAAGTGCCGCGACGCCTCCGGGCGCTGGTACTACGGCGATACCGCGGCCGCCGCCTGCGCCAACTCGAAGGTGACGGTGCTGAACGAACAGGGCGTCAAGAAGGACGAGATCGCGGCGCCGCTCTCGGCCGACGAGCTCAAGGCGCTCGAGCAGCGCAAGTCCGAGGCCGAAGCGGCCAGGGAACGCGCGAAGCGCGACGCGCTGCTGCTCGCCACCTACGCGCACGAGGACGACATCATCTACATCCGCGACCGCAAGATCGCGCAGCTCGAATCCATGATCAAGGCGAGCAGCGACACCCTCGTGCCGCTGCGCGCCACGCTCGCGCGCCTCGAGGCGCAGGCGGCGGCGGAGCAGAAAGCCGGCGGAGTCACCGAGCAGACCACCAAGGCGCTCGAGCAGACGCGCTCGCAGATCGCGAAGCACGAGGCCGCCATCGCGCAGAGGCGGCAGGAGCAGGAAGCGATTCGGGCCCAGGCGCAGGCCGATCTCGAGCGCTACCGCGAGCTCAAGGGCCAGCCGGCGGCGGCCGCCCGCTAGCCGCCCGCGCGCACCCCGACCCGGGCGTCGCCGCCCGCGACGGCATCGCCGGCGTGCCCGTGATGCCCGCCGCCCGCCCCGGGGACGAGTGCGTAAACACCGAAGAGCAGTATCGCCACACCGACGGCGCGGCGCACCATCGGGGCGCGCGCCGTCTCGCTGAGCCAGCGCGCGGCGGCGCCGGCGGCAAGCAGCGCCGGCAGCGTGCCGGCACCGAAAGCACCCATCAGCGCCGCTCCTTCGAGCGCGCTTCCGGCCGTGAGCGACCAGGCGAGCGCCGCGTACACCATCCCGCACGGCAGCCAGCCCCAGACCATCCCGACGAGGAACGCCTTGCCCGGATGATCGACCGGCAGGAACCGGCGGCCGATCGGCTCGAGGTGGCGCCAGAGCCGGCCGCCGGCACGCTCGAGCGCACCGAGCAGGCGCCACCAGCCGGTCAGGTACAGCCCGAGCGCCACCATGAAGCCGCCCGCGACGAGCCGCGCGACGAGCCGCGCGTCGGGCGTCAGGGTGAGAAGCCTGCTGCCGATGTAGCCGAAGGCGGCGCCGGCGAGCGCGTAGCTCGCGATACGGCCGACGTTGTAGGCAAGCAGATAGGGCGCGAGGCCGGCAGCGGAGGCGGGCGCCCGGTGGCGCACCCCGAGCGTTAGTGCCCCGGCAATCCCGCCGCACATGCCGAAGCAGTGCGTCGAGCCGAGCAGGCCGACGAGGAACGCGGACAGCAAGGTCAGCTCGGCGGGCATGGCGACTGCTCGATCAGCGTGCGTCGGCACGCATCATCGGGTGGTACGCCTCGGCCGGCACGATCTCCACGCGCTCGTCGCCCGGAACGTGCAGGGAGCCGAGCAGGCGCCAGTCGTCGGCGGCGAGCTGCAGGTAATAGTGTCCGGGTGCGAGGTCGGGCCAGCGTACGCGGTATTCGCCGGCGGCATCCGGGGTCGACAGCGATTCGCGGTCGTGACCGGCGCGGGTGGCGTGCAGCAGCTGCACGTGCAGCCGCTCGGGCGGCGCCGCGAGCCCGGCGAGCGCGATGCGCGCCTCGCCGCGCCCCGCATCGACCCGCACCAGGGCGCGCAGCCCTCGCTCCGCCGCCGCCCGGTCGCGATCGAGCACCCGGTTGATCTCCTTGCCGCGCCGGTAATAGTCGTCCACGACCAGCCCGTCGTACGAGACCACGGCGAGCCAGAGCGTCGCGAAGCCGCCCACCACCGCGAGCAGCGGAAAGGCGATGAGCAGCCAGACCACCGGAACGCGGTACCAGGACGTCTGCGCGGGCGCCGTCATCGCCCGAACTCCGGTCCGAGGAAACGCGCCTCCTCGCGCACCGCGAGGCGCGGCGCATCCGTCGCCTGCAGCTCGAAGTAAATCGGGGTACTGCGCCGCGCGAGCGCGTAGGCGTCGGCCTGCAGCCGCACCGGCAGCTCCACCACCTCGCCGGCGCCCGCGCTGATCTCTTCGCGATCGACGACGAGCCTGAGGCCCTCGATGCCGCCGGCGCGCAGCGTGTAGCGGTGCGGCGCGGTATCCATGTTGAGGATCTTGAGCGTGTACACGTTCTCGATCAGCCCCTCGTTCGTTTCCCGGTAGAGCGAGTTGCGGTCGCGGATCACGTCGACGTCGAGCGGCACGCGCAGCAGCACCGCGACGACGAGCGCCACGCTGATCGCAACGAGAATGCCGCCGTATACCAGCACGCGCGGACGCAGGATGCGGCGCGGCTTCTGCGCCTCCATTTCATTCTGGGTGGTGTAGCGGATCAGGCCCTTGGGATAGCCCATCTTCTCCATGACCGAGTCGCACGCGTCGATGCAGGCACCGCAGGCGATGCACTGGTATTGCAGGCCGTTGCGGATGTCGATGCCGGTCGGGCATACCTGCACGCACAGCGTGCAGTCGACGCAGTCGCCGAGGCCGAGCGCGCGGTGATCGGCGCTGCGGCTGCGCGCCCCGCGCGGCTCGCCCCGCGCCTTGTCGTAGGAGATGATGAGCGTGTCGCGATCGAACATCACGCCCTGGAAGCGCGCGTAGGGGCACATGTAGATGCAGACCTGCTCGCGCAGGAACCCGGCGTTGCCGTAGGTCGCGAAGCCGTAGAACGCGATCCAGAACGTCTCCCAGGGGCCGAGCGCGAGCTGCGGTACCGCGGCCGCGAGCTCGCGGATCGGGGTGAAGTA
>DASVBY010000054.1:0-6124 GCA_036381895.1 Burkholderiales bacterium
GCCACCACGCCATCCGCCGGCGCGCGCACCGGCGTGCCGCGCGGCGCCGCGATATCGACGCCGCTGTGCGGTCGCCGCTCCTGCTCATTGAAGAAGCGGCGCGTGCCGAACACCCCGCTGATGCGGCCCTCGACCGGCAGCGCAAAGGATAGCGGCGGCATCTGCACGTCGGACCAGCGTCGGAACGCGGCGCGGATCGTCGTCGCCTCCTCGGCGATGCGCTTCAGGTCCTCGGGGCCGGGGTTCACCATGCGCTTGTTGCGCAGTGTGATGCGCTGTACGCCGTACTCCTTCGTGCCGACCGCGAAACGCTGGCGCCGCTCGACGGCGCCTTCGCGCACCACGAGCTCGTGCTCGCCGACCGGAAGCGCAAGCGGCAGACCCACGAGCGCATGCCACGTCTCGCCGCGCCGCACGACCATCACGCGCTCGTTTTGAAAGTATGCCTCGGGGGCGGTCGGGCCCTGCGTATCGAGCGCGACCACGGCGAGGCCCCCGGGAAACGGGGCCTCGCGCGGCAGCTCCTCGGCTCGGACGGCGCAAACCGCGAGCAGCAGCCAGAGCGCGAGCCAGCGTCTCATGACTCCTCCCGGTCCTTGACCACGCAGGTGAGCCGCCCGTGGGCGAGCCGCGCCTCGATCAGCTCGCCCGGCGCCACCGCGTGCACAGTCCGCAGGATCGCTCCGGTGGCGGCGTGGCGCACGATCGCGTAGCCGCGATCGAGCGTCGCCAGAGGGCTCAGGGCGTGGAGCGCGCGCGCGAGATGCGCGAGCTGTGTCCGCCGCCGCGCGAGCTGCTGCGCGACCGCCTGCCGGAGCCGTTCGTGCAGGTGGCGGCAGTCGAGCTGACAGGCGCGCAGGCGTCCGAGCGGCGAGCAGCGCTCGAGCCGCGCGGCGAGATCGTTCAGCACCGCGTGCACGCGGTGCATGCGGCGCGCGTGCGCGAGGTGCAGGCGATGGGCGAGCGCCTCCAGTCGCTGTGCGACATCAGCGAGCCGCGCGCGCGGATGGGTGAGGCGCGCGCCGAGCCAGTCGAGGCGCTGCGCGTAGTTTCGGAGCACGTCGCGCATGCGCCGGATCAGCCGCGCTTCCGCCTGCTCGAAGCGATGCAGCCATTCGCGCTGATCGGGGCTCACGAGCTCGGCCGCCGCGGTCGGCGTCGGTGCGCGCACGTCGGCGGCGAGGTCGGCGATGGTGAAATCGACCTCGTGCCCCACGCCCGAGACCACCGGAATGGGACAGTCGGCGAGCGCGCGGGCGACGATTTCCTCGTTGAACGCCCAGAGGTCTTCGAGCGAGCCGCCGCCGCGGGCGAGGATCAGTACATCGCACGCGCCGTGGCGCCCGGCGAAACGGATGGCCTCGGCTATCGCCGGGGCGGCCGCCTTGCCCTGGACAGGCACGGGGTAGAGCAGCACGGGAATCGCCGGGAAGCGGCGCTTCAGCGTCGTGAGGATGTCGTGCAGCACCGCGCCGGTCGGCGACGTGATGAGCCCGATGCGCCGGGGAAATTGCGGCAGCGGCTTCTTGCGCGCCGCATCGAAAAGGCCTTCCTGGGCGAGGCGGATCTTGAGCGCCTCGAATGCACGGCGCAGCGCCCCTTCGCCCGCTTCCTCGAGGTGTTCGACGATGAGCTGGTAGTCGCCACGCCCTTCGTAGAGCGTGACCCGCGCGCGCACGAGCACGTGCATGCCGTCGCGGGGAGCGACCGCGGCGAGGCGCAGCTGCGTCCGGAACAGCGCGCAGCGCACCTGGGCGTTCGCGTCCTTGAGGCAGAAGTAGACGTGCCCCGAGGACGGGCGGGCGAGGTTGGAGATCTCGCCTTCCACCCACAGCGGCGGGAACCCGCCCTCGAGCAGGGCGCGCGCTTCGCGGTTCAGGCGCGAGACCGTATAGATATCGCGCACTTCGGGCCGGTCGGCCGCCAGCAGATCACGAGCCATGAGCGGAGCGTAGTGCCGTCCGACGGCGGATGGAAGCGGGGCGGTGCGCAGCGTGGCGGACGTGCTGACGGAAGGTGCGCCGGGCCGTGGCGCTCGCGGCCCGGCGGCCGGGCGCACGGGCAGCGGAGCAGGACCGCAGGGGCGCGGCCCGCGGCGAAAGACCGGAGCTCAAAAGGTCGATGTTCACCGGTGGCGGCGTTAGGGCGGCGCGAGGCGCGATCCCGCGATCGAAGGGCGGCGGCGTTTACGAAACCGCGTACGGGCTCATATAATACGCCATGCGGATCATTCAGGAAGCTCTAACGTTCGACGACGTCCTGCTGGTCCCGGCCCACTCGAAAGTCGTTCCCATCGACGTCGTCCTCAAGACCTCACTCACCCGCACCATTGCGCTGAACATCCCGCTGCTGTCCGCCGCCATGGACACGGTGACGGAGGCGCGCACGGGCATCTGTCTCGCGCAGGAGGGCGGGCTCGGCATCATTCACAAGAACCTGCGCCCCGAACGGCAGGCCGAGGAGGTGCGCAAGGTCAAGAAGTTCGAAAGCGGCATCATCACCGACCCGATCACGGTGACGCCGGACACGACCGTGCGCGAAGTGCTGGAGATCACGCGCACGCACGGGATCTCGGGCGTGCCGGTCACGGACGCGAGCGGTCTGGTCGGCATCGTGACCTCGCGCGACCTGCGCTTCGAGACGCGCTACGGCGAGCCGGTGAGCCGCATCATGACGCCCAAGGAGAAGCTCGTCACCGTACGCGAAGGCGCGCCGCGCGAGGAGATCCAGCGGCTGCTGCACGAGCACCGCATCGAAAAGATCCTCGTGGTCGACGACAAGTTCGCGCTGAAGGGTCTCATCACCGTCAAGGACATTCAGAAGTCGACCGAGTATCCGAACTCGGTGAAGGACCACAAGGGCCGGCTGCGCGTCGGCGCGGCGGTCGGCGTCGGGCCCGGCACCGAGGAGCGCGTCGAGCGCCTGATCGACGCGGAAGTCGACGTCATCGTGGTCGACACGGCGCACGGGCACCAGCAGAAGGCGCTCGACCGCATTCGCTGGATCAAGAAGCACTATCCCGACGTTCCCGTGATCGGCGGCAACATCGCGACCGCCGAGGCGGCGCGCGATCTGGCCAAGGCGGGAGCGGATGCGGTCAAGGTCGGCATCGGCCCGGGCTCGATCTGCACCACGCGCATCGTCGCCGGCGTCGGCGTGCCGCAGCTCACCGCGATCGCGAACGTGGCGGAGGCGCTCGCCGGCACGGATATCGGCATCATCGCCGACGGCGGCATCCGCTACTCGGGCGACATCGCGAAGGCCATCGCCGCCGGCGCGCACGCGGTCATGGTGGGCAGCCTCCTCGCGGGCACCGACGAGGCGCCCGGCGAGGTCGAGATCTACCAGGGCCGCTCGTACAAGACCTATCGCGGCATGGGATCGCTCGGCGCGATGGGCGAGGGCTCGAGCGATCGCTACTTCCAGGAAGGCGCGGTGCGCGAGAAGCTCGTGCCCGAAGGCGTCGAGGGACGCGTGCCGTACAAGGGCCCCATGGTGAACGTCATTCACCAGCTCATGGGCGGGCTGCGTTCGGCGATGGGCTATACCGGTTCGCCGGACATCGAGACGCTGCGCACGCAGGCGAAGTTCGTGCGCATCACGAACGCGGGCGTGCGCGAGTCGCACGTGCACGACGTGACCATCGTCAAGGAAGCGCCGAACTACCAGCGCGACTAGCATGCCGCAACCCGAGCTCAAAGGCGCCGCTGGCTACGCTTTCGCGCCAGTTCCCGTGCTGTGGCAGCGGGTGCGCCAGGAAGCCGAAGTCATGGCGGCGGCGGAGCCGGCGCTCGCGCCGTTTCTCGAAGAGACGCTCCTGCGCGCCGCGCGCTTCGAGGAGGCGCTGCAGGCGGTGTTGGCGCGCAAGCTCGCGGGACCCGTGCTCGGCCGGGATGCCGTCGCCGAGATCATTGGCGAGGCCCTCGCCGCCGACGCGCAGATCGCCGTGGCGACCGCGGCCGACCTCGAAGCCGTGCGCGAGCGCGACCCGGCGGCGCCGGGCTACACCATTCCGCTGCTCTTCTTCAAAGGGTTCCAGGCGCTGCAGTGCTACCGCATCGGCCACTGGTTATGGCGGCAGGGGCGGACGGCGCTCGCCTGGGCGATACAAAACCGCGTTTCTGAGGTGTTCGCGGTCGAGATTCACCCGGCGGCGCGCATCGGCAGGGGCATACTGCTCGACCACGGCACGGGCTTCGTCGCGGGCGAGACCACGGTGATCGACGACCACGTCTCGATCCTGCAGGAAGTGACGCTCGGCGGCACCGGCAAGGAGCAGGGCGACCGCCATCCGAAGATTCGCCGCGGCGTCTTGATCGGCGCGGGCGCGAAGATTCTCGGCAACATCGTCATCGGCGAAGGCGCGAAGATCGGTGCGGGGAGCGTCGTGCTCTCCGACGTCCCGCCGCATTGCACCGCGGTCGGCGTCCCGGCGCGGGTCACCGGCCGGTGCCCGTCGGCGGACCCGGCGTCGCAGATGGATCACCGCCTGGACGACAACGATTGAGGGGAAGAATCGTTCGCCGCAGAGGGCTACGGGGGACGATAGAAGAAGGAGAAATGACCTGCTTCTGGAGAAGCGAGCCGCCGAGCGGGCGCTATCCGGACGATCGGCTCGCGCACTCCGTCTCGCGGGAGCCGATCGAAGGTTTCGGAGTCCTCCGCGTTTTCTGCGTTTGCAGCAATTTCGCATTTCCGATTCGGTTGAGAGGCCGCAATCCCCGTGACCGATCCGCATTCCCAAAAAATTCTCATCCTCGATTTCGGCGGTCAGTACGTGCAGCTCATCGCGCGCCGCGTGCGCGAGGCGGGCGTTTACTGCGAGATCCATCCCTACGACATGCCGGTCGAGGAGATCCGGCGTTTCGCGCCCCGCGGCATCATTCTCTCGGGCGGACCCGAATCCGTGACCTTCGAGCAGACGCCGCGCGCGCCGCAGATCGTGTTCGAGCTCGGCGTGCCGGTGCTCGGCATCTGCTACGGACAGCAGACCATGGCAGCGCAGCTCGGCGGCAAGGTCGAGAGCTCGACCAAGCGCGAGTTCGGCTACGCGCGCGTGCGCATGCACGGGCATTCGCGGCTCTTCAAGGGCATCCGCGACGAAGTCGACGCCGGCGGGGCGGAGTATCTGCACGTGTGGATGAGCCACGGCGACCGCGTGACCGCGCTTCCGCCCGGCTTTCGCGTCATCGCCGCGAGCGAGCACGCGCCCTACGCCGGCATCGCCGACGAGGCGCGCGGGTTCTACGGCGTGCAGTTCCATCCCGAGGTCACCCACACGACGCAGGGGCGGGCGATCCTGCAGCGCTTCGTGCACGACATCTGCGGCTGCCAGTCGCTGTGGACCCCGGGGAACATCGTCGAGAACATGACCGCCGCGGTGCGCGAGCAGGTCGGGCGGGACGGCGTGGTCCTCGGGCTTTCGGGGGGCGTCGATTCGTCCGTGGTGGCGGCACTGCTGCACCGCGCCATCGGCCCGCAGCTCACCTGCATCTTCGTGGACAACGGCTTGCTGCGCCTCAACGAGGCCGATCAGGTGATGGCGACCTTCGCCGAGCACATGGGCGCCAAGGTGGTGCGCGTCGACGCGCAGGAGCGTTTCCTTTCCGCGCTCGCGGGCGTCACCGACCCCGAAGCGAAGCGCAAGATCATCGGGCGCGTCTTCATCGAAGTGTTCGAGGAGCAGGCGCGCCGGATCGAGGGCGCGAAATGGCTCGCGCAGGGCACGATCTATCCGGACGTGATCGAGTCGGCCGCGGCGCGTACCAAGAAGGCGCACGTGATCAAGTCGCATCACAACGTCGGGGGCCTGCCGGAGCGGATGCAGCTCAAGCTGCTCGAGCCGCTGCGCGAGCTCTTCAAGGACGAGGTGCGGCGCATCGGCGAGGAGCTTGGGCTTCCGCACCAGATGATCTACCGCCATCCGTTCCCGGGCCCCGGCCTCGGCGTGCGGATCCTCGGTGAGGTGAAGAAGGAGTACGCGGATATTCTCCGGCAGGCGGATGCGATCTTCATCGAGGAGCTGTACCGCCACGACCTCTACGAGAAGATCAGCCAGGCGTTCGCGGTGTTCCTGCCGGTGAAGTCGGTGGCGGTGCTCGGCGACGCGCGCGCCTACGACTAC
>DASVBY010000055.1:0-125018 GCA_036381895.1 Burkholderiales bacterium
GTCGCATCCCCAGTCGCTGGCACAGTGCCGCGAGTGGCTCGATGCCAACTTCCCCGGGCTCGAACGCGTGCCGGCGGCGAGCAACGCGGAAGCGGCGCGGATCGCGGCGGCGGACGACACGACGCTCGCGATCGCCGGCGAGTCGGCGGCCAAGCTGTACGGGCTGCACGCGCTCGCGCGCAACATCGAGGACCGTCCGGACAACACCACGCGCTTTCTCGTCATCGGCGATCTCGAGACGGCGCCGACCGGGAACGACCGTACGACGCTGCTGCTCGCGAGCAAGAACCGGCCGGGTGCGCTGCACAAGCTGCTCACGCCGCTCGCGCGCCACGGCATCAACATGACGCGGATCGAGTCCCGCCCCTCGCGCCGCAGCGCCTGGGAGTACGTGTTCTTCATCGATATCGACGGCCATGCGCGCACGCCGAAGATCGCGCGCGTACTGGCGCTGCTGGAGCGCGAAGCCGCCATGTATCGCTGCCTTGGATCCTATCCCCGTGCCATCCGCTGACCGCAAGACCATGTCCTCGGAGTTTCGCTCCCTGCTCGCGCCGGGAATAGACGCGATCGCACCGTACCAGCCCGGCAAGCCGCTGTCGGAGCTCGAGCGCGAGTACGGCATCCGCGACGCCATCAAGCTCGCGAGCAACGAGAACCCGCTCGGGCCGGGCGAGCGCGCGCTCGCCGCGGCGCGCGCCGCGCTCGCCGACGGCGGGCGCTATCCGGACGGCGGCGGCTTCGCGCTCAAGCGCGCGCTGGCGCGCCGCCTCGGCGTCGCGCCCGAACAGCTCACGCTCGGCAACGGTTCGAACGACGTGCTGGAGCTGCTCGCGCGCACATTCGCGAGCGACGGCGACGAGATCGTGTACGCACAGCACGCATTCGCCGTGTACGAGCTCGCGACGCTCGCCGTCGGCGCACGTCCGGTCGTCGTGCCGGCGCGCGACTGGGGTCACGACCTCGCGGCGATGCAGCGCGCGGTGAGCGAGCGCACCCGGCTCGTGTTCATCGCCAATCCCAACAACCCGACGGGCACCTGGGTGGCGCGCGACGAGCTCGAAGCGTTCCTCGAGGCGATACCTCGGCGCGTGCTGGTCGTGCTCGACGAGGCATACTACGAGTACGTCGAGGAACCGTCGTATCCCGACGGCATCGCGCTGCTCGCACGCTATCCGAATCTCGCGGTGACGCGGACGTTTTCGAAGATCCACGGGCTCGCCGGCTTGCGCGTGGGCTACGCCGTGACGACGGCGGAGATCGCCGAGTACCTGAATCGCGTGCGCCAGCCATTCAACGTGAACAGCGTGGCGCTCGCGGCCGCCGAGGCGGCGCTCGAGGACGAGGCGCACGTCGAGCGCAGCCGCGCGCTGAACCGCTCGGGCATGCGCCAGCTGGTCGAGGGACTCGCGGCGCTCGGGCTCGAGCACATTCCTTCGGTCGGCAACTTCGTGACGTTCGACGTCGGCCGGCCCGCCGGCCCGGTGTACGAGGCGCTGCTGCGGCGCGGGGTGATCGTGCGGCCGGTGGCCAACTACGGCATGCCGCGGCACCTGCGCGTCACCGTCGGCCTGCCGGAGGAGAACGCGCGGTTCCTGGCGGCGCTGCGCGAAGCGATCTAGCGGTCGGGCGCCCGCTGCGGCGGGCAGTGAGTGCCGGAAGCGGCGTCGGAGGCGCTTCGGTCGTTGCGGATGGAGCTCATGCCTTCATGATCGAGCGGCTTGCGATAATCGGTGTAGGGCTCATCGGCGGATCGCTCGCTCGTGCGCTGCGCGCGCAGGGGTGCGTCGGCGAGATCGTCGGCTACGGCCGCACGCTCGCGCATCTCGATGAGGCGGTGCGCCTCGGTGTCATCGACGGCGCGGAACCGAGCGCCGCGGCCGCGGTGCGCGATGCCGACATGGTGGTGGTCGCGGTGCCGGTCGGGGCGATGCGCGAGGTGTTCGAGGAGATCGAGCCGACGCTCGCGCCCGAGGCGATAGTGACCGACGTCGGCAGCGTCAAAGTCCCCGTCGTCGCCGATGCGCGCGCGGCGCTCGGCGAGCGCTTCCCTGATTTCGTACCGGGCCATCCCGTCGCCGGGACCGAGCGCTCGGGCGTGGCCGCGTCGTTCGCCGAGCTCTTCGAGGGACGGCGCGTGATCCTGACGCCGGAACCCGAGACCGACGCGACCGCGCTCGAGCGCGTACGCGCCGTGTGGGCGGCGGTCGGGGCGCACGTGGCGACGATGACCGCGGCCGAGCACGACCGCGTGCTCGCGGCGAGCAGCCATCTGCCGCACGCGCTCGCGTTCGCGCTGGTCGACATGATCGTGCGCATGGACGAGCACCGGGCCGTTTTCGACTGCGCCGGCGGCGGTTTCCGCGACTTCACGCGCATCGCCGCGAGCGATCCGACGATGTGGCGGGACATCTTCATGGCCAATCGCGAGGCGCTGCTCGCGCTGCTGCAGCAGTATCAGGACGATCTGCAGGCGTGGATCGACGCGGTGGCGCGGGGCGACGCCCGCTGGCTCTGGGAAACCTGCGCCCGTGCCAAGCGCGCGCGCGAGTCGTTGAACGCCGAGTGAACCACGGTGCATCGGGGCCGTGCCGTGACGTCGTTGGAGTGAAAGCCGTGGCGCGCATCGACTACATCGTGAGCGGCGGCGGTCGCCTGCACGGCGAGCTGCAGGTGCCGGGCGACAAGTCCATCTCGCACCGCGCGGTCATGCTCGGCGCCCTCGCGGAGGGACGTACGGTCGTCGAAGGGCTGCTCGAAGGCGAGGACGTGCTCTGCACCATAGCGGCGTTCCGCGCGATGGGCGTTGCGATCGACGGCCCCGTCGGCGGGCGCGTCGAGATCGCGGGCGCCGGTCGCGACGGTTTGCGCGCTCCCGATCGGCCGCTCGATATGGGCAACTCCGGCACCGCCATGCGCCTCATGGCCGGCATCCTCTGTGCGCAGCCGTTCGACACGGAGCTCGTCGGCGACGCTTCGCTCAGCCGCCGGCCGATGGGGCGCGTGGCCGAGCCGCTCGCGCGGATGGGGGCGGTCATCGAGACGGCGGAAGGCGGACGTCCGCCGCTGCGCATCAAGGGCGGACAGCGGCTGCGCGGGATCCGTTACGAGCTACCGGTGCCGAGCGCGCAGGTGAAGTCGGCGCTGCTGCTCGCGGGATTGTATGCGGAGGGCGAGACGGCGGTCACGGAACCGGCGCCGACGCGCGACCACACGGAACGGATGCTGCGCGCATTCGGCTACGAGGTCGCGACCGCGGGGCGGACGGTGACGCTTCGCGGCGGGGGTCGGCTCCGCGGTACCGAGCTGCGGGTTCCGGCCGACATCTCGTCCGCGGCCTTCTTTCTCGTCGGCGCGAGCATCGCGCCGGGTTCGGATGTGCTGCTGCGCGAGGTCGGCGTCAATCCGACCCGCATCGGCATCCTGAACGTCCTGCGCGCGATGGGTGCGCGCATCGACGCGATCAACGAGCGCATGGTGGGCGGCGAGCCGGTGGCCGACTTGCGCGTACGGAGCAGCAGGCTGCGCGGTATCCGCATCCCGGAGGATCAGGTACCGCTCGCGATCGACGAGGTACCGGCGATCCTCATCGCCGCCGCGTTCGCCGAGGGCGAGACCTTGCTGTCCGGCGCCGCGGAGCTGCGGGTCAAGGAGAGCGACCGGATCGCGGTGATGGCCGAAGGGCTCGCTGCTCTCGGCGTCCGCGTGCAGGAACGGCCGGACGGCATGGTCGTGCAGGGCGGCGGGGTGCGGGGAGGAACGGTGGCGAGCCACGGGGACCATCGGATCGCCATGTCCTTCGCCATGGCGGGCCTTCGCGCCGAGGGTCCGGTCACCGTGCTCGACTGCAAGAACGTGAACACGTCGTTTCCGGGATTTGCCGAGCTCGCCCGGCGGGCGGGACTGCCGATTGAGGTCGTCGGGGCGAACGGGTAGAAGGGTCGCGTGGAGACGTCGCAGCAGGCGCCGGTAATCGCGGTCGACGGACCGAGCGGTTCGGGGAAGGGGACGGTGAGCCAGCTCCTCGCCGCACGGCTCGGCTGGCACTACCTCGACAGCGGCGCGCTGTACCGCGCCGTCGGCCTCGCCGCCGAGCGGGCGGGCGTCGATTTCGCGGACGCGGCGGCCCTTGCGGCCGTGGCGCGGGAACTGCGCCTGCGCTTCCTGCCGCGGCCGGACGGCCCGCCCGCGGTGATCCTCGACGGCGAGGACATCACCGACGCCCTGCGCTCCGAGGCGGCCGGCGACGCGGCGTCCCGCGTGGCCGCGGTACCCGCCGTGCGCAGGGCGCTGTTGCGCAAACAACACGAGTTTCGCCGTCCGCCGGGCCTCGTGGCGGACGGCCGCGATATGGGAACCACCGTGTTCCCGGATGCAATACTTAAGGTATTCCTCACCGCCACACCTGAGGTACGTGCCGAGCGCAGGTATAAACAGTTGAAGGAAAAGGGGTTCGATGTTAACCTTCCGCGGCTTTTGGAAGAGATACGCAGCCGCGATGCGCGTGATGCCGCGCGTGCGGTTTCGCCGCTCAAACCCGCTGCGGACGCCCATCTACTGGACACCTCCGATCTGAGCATCTCCCAGGTGGTCGATCGCATCGAGAGCCTGTTCCGTGGACGGGCGTGAGGGCGGTGCGTTGGCGGTTGATTCGATCGGGGTCGGGGGCCCGCGGGCAGGGCGGGTCGAACATTCACACGTGCATCGCGTAAGCGGAGATTTATGGCAGAAAGTTTCGCGCAACTGTTTGAAGAGAGTCTGAGCAAACTTCGGTTCCAGCCGGGGCAGCTCATCACCGGCGAAGTCGTACACGTCGACGACGACGTTGTGATCGTGAACGCCGGGCTCAAATCGGAAGGGGTCATCCCTGCCGCGCAGTTCAAGGACGCGCACGGCGATCTGCACGTGAAGGTCGGCGACCAGGTCGAAGTGGTCGTCGAATCGATCGAGGACGGCACCGGCGAAACGCTGCTGTCGCGCGAGAAGGCCTGCCGCGTCAAGGCATGGGAAGAGCTCGAGAAGGCCTTCGAGAATCAGTCGATCGTCACCGGCGTCATGACCGGCAAGGTCAAGGGCGGCTACACCGTTTCGATCAACGGCGTGCGCGCGTTCCTTCCGAGCTCGCTCGTCGACGTACGGCCGGTGCGCGATCCGAGCTACCTCGAAGGCAAGGAGCTCGAGTTCAAGGTCATCAAGATCGACCGCAAGCGCTCGAACGTGGTGGTGTCGCGCCGCGCGGTCGTCGAGAAGGAGATCTCCGCCGAGCGCCAGGCGCTGCTCGCCAATCTGGAGGAGGGCCAGGTCGTCAAGGGCGTGGTCAAGAACCTCACCGACTACGGCGCGTTCGTCGATCTTGGCGGCATCGACGGTCTGCTGCACATCACCGATCTCGCCTGGAAGCGCGTAAAGCACCCGTCCGAGGTGCTCAAGATCGGCGACGAGATCGAAGCCAAGGTGCTGCGCTACGACCGCGAACGCAACCGCGTCTCGCTCGGCCTCAAGCAGCTCGGCGACGACCCCTGGGTCGACATCACCCGGCGCTATCCGGAGCGCACCCGGCTGTTCGGCAAGGTCACGAACATCACCGACTACGGCGCGTTCGTCGAGATCGAGCCCGGCGTCGAGGGTCTGGTGCACGTCTCGGAGATGGATTGGACCAACAAGAACATCCACCCGACGAAGGTCGTGCAGCTCGGCGACGAGGTCGAGGTCATGGTCCTCGACATCGACACCGAACGCCGCCGCATCTCGCTCGGCATGAAGCAGTGCATGCCGAACCCGTGGCAGGAGTTCGCGGCGAACCACAACAAGGGCGAGCGCATCCGCGGCAAGATCAAGTCGATCACCGATTTCGGCGTCTTCGTCGGCCTCGAAGGCGGCATCGACGGGCTGATTCACCTGTCGGATCTCTCCTGGAGCCGGCCGGGCGAAGAGGCGGTGCGCGACTACAAGAAGGGCGACGAGGTCGAGGCGGTCATCCTCGCCATCGACCCCGAGCGCGAGCGCATCTCGCTCGGCATCAAGCAGCTCGAGGGCGATCCGTTCTCCGCCTACGTTGCGGCGCACGGCAAGGGTGCGATCGTCAAGGGTACGGTGACGAGCGTCGAGGCGAAGGGCGCGGTGGTGAAGCTCGCCGACGACGTCGAAGGCTATCTGCGCGCCTCGGAGCTCGGGCGCGAGCGCGTCGAGGACGCGCGCACCGTGCTCAAGGAGGGCGATACCGTCGAGGCCAAGATCACGACCATCGACCGCAAGAACCGCAAGCTGTCCTTGTCGGTGCGGGCGAAGGACATCGAGGAAGAGACCGAGGCCGTGCAGGAGTACGCGCGCAAGGCGGTCACGACCGGAAGCTCGACGCTCGGGAGCAAGCTGCGGGAGAAGCTCGACGCGCAGGGCGATTCGGAGTAGCGGCGGTGCCCGCCGTTGTGCGCGGCGGGCACCGGCCCGCGGTAAGCTTGAAATCGGGTAACCCCTTTTCTATAGAGAGGGAATGACCAAATCGGAGCTCATCAACGCGCTCGCGGCGAAGCAGCCGCAGCTCGACCACCGCGACGTGGAGCTCGCGGTGAAGGAGCTGCTCGAGCAGATGTCGGCGGCGCTCGCGAGCGGCGAGCGGATCGAGGTGCGGGGCTTCGGCAGCTTCTCGCTGCATTACCGGCCGCCGCGCATCGGGCGCAATCCGAAGACCGGGGCCGCGGTGCACGTTCCGGACAAGTTCGTTCCTCACTTCAAGCCCGGCAAGGAATTGCGCGAGCGCGTCGACAACGGGGCGCGGCAGCAGTAAGCGCCGCGCGCTGGACAGAGAGCGCGAGACGGCATTAGGGTTTGCCCTATGCCGTTTTTTTGTGCCGCGCGCGGGCGTACATCGCCGGCCGAGGGCGTCGTGGAGGGGCAATGAAACGCGTTTTCTATTTCATCGTCATCGTCGTCACGCTGCTGTTCGGCGCGGGCTTCGCCTTCCAGAACCGCCAGGAGATCGATGTCGCCTACTACTTCGGACTGCACTGGCGCGGTCCGCTCTCGCTCGCGCTGCTCGCGGCGCTCGCGCTCGGCGTCGCCATCGGTTACGTCGCGAGCTTGCGCATGGTGCTGCGCATGCAGCGCCAGCTGGTTCAGGCGCGCAAGGAGGTACGCCAGATCGAGCAGGAAGTGATGAACCTGCGGGCGCTGCCGATCAAAGATGTCGTTTAGCGCCAACGACCTGCTCTGGCTGCTGCTGCCGCTGGCGGCGGCGTCCGGGTGGTTGATCGCGCGCTACGACGCAGGGCGGCAGGCGGCGCGCTCGTTCGATCTGCCGTCGGCCTACTTCAAGGGCCTCAACTTCCTGCTGAACGAGCAGCCCGACAAGGCGATCGAGATATTCATTCAGGTGCTCGAAGTCAACTCGGAAACGGTCGAGACGCACCTCGCGCTCGGCAATCTGTTCCGCCGCCGCGGCGAGGTCGAGCGCGCCATTCGCATCCATCAGAACCTGATCGCACGGCCGACGCTCGACCGCGAGCAGCGCACGCAGGCGCTGCTCGAGCTGGGGCAGGACTACTTCAAGGCCGGGCTGTTCGACCGCGCCGAGAACCTGTTTCTCGAGCTGGCCGAGGTGCGCGCCCACAGCGAGCAGGCGCTGCGGCTGCTGCTCAGTATCTATCAGCAGGAGAAGGAGTGGGACAAGGCGATCCAGACGGCGCAGAAGCTGGGGCGCGTCTCCGGAAAACGCATGGACGACGTGATCGCGCAGTACCACTGCGAGTTCGCGGAGCAGGCATTGACGAAGAAGAACGTCGGCGCCGCGCGCGCGGCGCTGCGCCGCGCGCTCGCGGTCGATCCGGCGTGCGTGCGCGCGAGCATACTCCTCGGCGACCTGGAAGCCGAGGAGGGGCGCGATCGCGCCGCGATTCAGGCGTGGCAGCGCGTCGAACAGCAGGATGCGCAGTACTTCGGCGAAGTGGCGCCGCGCATCGCCGACGCGTACCGGCGGCTCGACGACACGCAGGGACTGCATCAGTTCTTCAGCGATGCCCTGCAGCGCAATGCCTCGGTATCGCTGGTGCTGACCTTCGCCGACATCATCAAGGAGCGCGACGGCGTCAAGGCGGCGGAGAAGTTCGTGGTCGAGTGGCTGCGGCGGCGCCCGAACGTGCACGGGCTGCACCGGCTGCTCGAGCTCAACATCGAGCAGGCCGACTCCGGCGTGCGCAACGACCTGATCCTGCTCAAGGGCATCATCGAGGAGCTGCGCCAGCAGTACCAGGGCTATGCCTGCCAGCAGTGCGGGTTCAAGGGGCGGGCGCTGCACTGGATGTGTCCCGGCTGCGCGCGCTGGAACACCGTCAAGCCGGTGCTGGAGGAGTGATGCCAGGCGACCCCCGCATCATCGTGGCGCTCGACTACGCGACCGCCGAGGAGGCCGAGGCTTTCGTCGCGCGCGTCGCGCCGGGGCGCTGCCGCCTCAAGGTGGGCCTCGAGCTCTATACCGCGGCCGGGCCGGCTTTCGTGGGCGGCCTGGTGGATCGGGGCTTCAACGTCTTCCTGGACCTCAAGTTCCACGACATTCCGAACACCGTCGAGCGCGCATGCCGGCAGGCCGCGGGGCTGGGCGTCGATCTGCTCACCGTCCATTGCCTGGGCGGGCGGCGCATGCTGGAAGCCGCGTGCACGGCGGCGCGCGCGGGCGGATCGCGGGCGCGGGTGATCGGCGTCACGCTGCTCACGAGTCTCGGCCCGGAGGACACGCAGGAAATCGGCCTCGGGGGCGACATCGCCGCACGCACGGCGGCGCTCGCGGCGCTCGCGCGCGCCGCGGGGCTCGACGGCGTCGTGTGCGCTCCGACCGAGGCGCAGGACCTGCGCGCGCGCTTCGGGTCCGGCTGGCTCCTCGTTACGCCGGGGATCCGGCCGGCAGGCAGCGCGAGCGGCGATCAGCAGCGTACGTTGACGCCGCGGGAGGCCGCGGCGCGGGGGGCGGACCTGCTGGTGATCGGACGCCCGATCACGCGCGCCCCGGATCCGATGCAGGCGCTCGCGGAGATCGAGCGCGAGCTCGCGGGCGTTTGACGCCGGGCGGCGATGCCGAAGCGAAGGGCGTGCACGGCGGCGCTTGCGCACGACCCGCGATCCGTTACCATGCGCGCCGCGGAGAACACATACCAATGATTCCCGAACTGCTGCGCAATATCCGCGATCAGCGCGTGCTGGTCGTCGGCGACGCCATGCTCGACCGCTACTGGCACGGCGGCGTCGAGCGCATTTCCCCCGAGGCGCCGGTGCCGGTGGTCGCGGTGACGCGAGCGGACGAGCGGCCCGGGGGCGCCGCGAACGTCGCCCGCAACGTGCGCGCGCTCGGGGCGCAGTGCCGGCTGCTGTCGATCACCGGCGACGACCCCGAGGCGGACACGCTTGAGCGGCTGCTCCACGCCGAGCGCATCGATTGCACGCTCTACCGCGACAAGCTGATCAGCACCACGGTGAAGCTGCGCGTCATCTCGCGCAACCAGCAGCTGATCCGCATCGATTTCGAGTCGCCCGCGAGCAAGGACGCGCGCGCGAAGCTCCTCGATCACTATCTGGCACACGTGCGCGACTACAAGGTCGTGATCGTTTCGGACTACGGCAAGGGCGGGCTCGGCTACGTGCAGGAGATGATCACGGCGGCGCGCGCGGCCGGCGTTCCGGTGGTGGTGGATCCCAAGGGCGAGGACTACAGCGGCTATCGCGGCGCCACGCTGATCACGCCGAACCGCAAGGAGTTCGAGCAGGTCGCAGGTCGCTTCCGCGACAATGCCGAGCTCGAGCGCAAGGCGGGGGCGATGGCGGCCGCCCTCGAGCTCGACGGCGTGCTGGTTACGCGCGGCGAGGAGGGCATGAGCCTCGTGGCGCGCAGCGGCCGCGTGCTGCACCTGCCGGCCCGCGCGCGCGAGGTGTTCGACGTCACCGGCGCCGGCGACAGCGTCATCGCCTCGATCGGCTGCGCCTACGCCGCCGGCGGCGCCGTCGAGGACGCGCTCGCGCTCGCGAACGTCGCCGCCGGCATCGTGGTCGGCAAGCTCGGGGCGGCGGTGGCGACGCCCGAGGAGATACTGCGCGAGCTGCAGCTGCAGGGGGTCTGATGTACGTCGTTACCGGCGGCGCCGGCTTCATCGGCGCGAATGTGGTCGCCGCGCTCAATGCGCGCGGCATCCGCGACGTGCTGGTCGTGGACAATCTCGAGCACGGCGACAAGTTCCGCAACCTCGCCGACTGCGAGATCGCCGATTACCTCGATCAGCAGGAGTTCCTGCGTTTGCTCCAGGGAGCGCCGCGGAACCGGCGCTTCAAGGCGGTGTTTCACCAGGGCGCCTGCTCCGACACCACCGAGCGCAACGGCGCCTACATGCTCGAGAACAACTATGCGTATTCGAAGGCGGTACTGCATTTCTGCCAGGAGCGCCGCATTCCGCTGATCTACGCCTCCTCGGCCGCGGTCTACGGCGCGGGCAAGGTGTTCCGCGAGGAACGTGCGTGCGAGGCGCCGCTCAACGTCTACGGCTACTCCAAGTTTCTTTTCGACCAGTACGTGCGCCGCGTGCTGCCGCGCAAGACGGCGCAGATCGTCGGCCTGCGGTATTTCAACGTCTACGGCGATCGCGAGCAGCACAAGGGGCGCATGGCTTCGGTCGCGTTCCATCACTTCCAGCAGTTTCGCGCCGGCGGCAGGGTGCGGCTGTTCGAGGGCTGCGACGGCTACGGCGCCGGCGAGCAGCGGCGCGACTTCGTGTCGGTCGAAGACGTGGTCGCCGTGAACCTGCACTTCCTCGCCCATCCGAAGCGCAGCGGGATCTTCAACGTCGGCACCGGGCGCGCGCAGACGTTCAACGACGTGGCGCTCGCGGTCATCAATACCTTGCGCGCCGAGGCCGGGGCGGCGCCGGTGTCGCTCGAGGAAGCGCAGGCGCAGGGGCTGATCGAGTACATTCCGTTTCCGGAAGATCTCCGCGGCAAGTACCAGAGCTTCACGCAGGCCGACATCAGTGCGCTGCGCAAAGCGGGCTACCGGGGCGAGTTCCTGACGGTCGAGCAGGGTGTGGCGCGCTACGTCCGGCGTCTGCTCGAGCGGTCGGCGGCGACGTCCAGCTGACGCCGGGCGGGCGCACGCTCTGTCCGTCGGGCATCGCCCGGCGCGCGTCCTTGACGGTTTCCTTGTGCCTCCTATAGTTCTCGGCGATTCGACGCACCTTTCGATCCGGACGGCGTGCGTCGCGCGCTCGCGCGGCCGGAGGAGCGACCGCATCGTGCACCGCGCCGTTCGAAGTCGCGTGAGGCGCTAGCGGCGCTTCGGGCGCGAAGTTGCGTCCGAATTCCGGGTACGGCGCTGCGGCATTGCATCCGGGCGCGCGTCGGACCGATCGCCTGATGGGCGGCCCTGTCCGTGCCGCGTTTGGACGAGGCGCCGGTACCCGATATTTGCCTCGATCGCGTCATGGTCGCGAACGTCCGCGTTGCGCGTGCGACGACAGGCGCACCGGCGATGTCGGCGATGGCGAGGCTCCGACCGTCGGCGCACGTGTGCGAGAATGTCGCAACGCACGATCGGGCGCACGCTTCCGGTCGGCACCGGCGCCGCCGCGCCATACTGGGGAGAACAAGAAAGCCCATGCACGTACTCATCACGGGTGTGGCCGGCTTCATCGGTTCCGCCCTCGCGCTGCGCCTGCTCGAGCGGGGAGATCGAGTGCACGGCATCGACAACCTCAACGATTACTACGACGTGTCCCTCAAGGAAGCGCGCCTGCGGCGCTGCGCGCACGAGCGCTTCACGTTCGAGCGCATCGATATCGTCGATCGTCCGGCCATGGCGGAGCTGTTTCGTGCGCACAGGTTCGATGCGGTGGTGCACCTGGCCGCGCAGGCGGGGGTGCGCTATTCGATCGAGAATCCCTACGCCTATATCGACGCCAACCTCGTCGGTTTCGGCAACGTGCTCGAAGGCTGCCGCCGTGCCAAGGTCGCGCATCTCGTGTTCGCGTCCTCGAGCTCGGTGTACGGCGCGAATACCAAGATGCCGTTCTCCGAGCACGACAACGTGGACCACCAGGTCTCACTCTACGGCGCGACCAAGAAGGCGAACGAGCTGATGGCGCACACCTACGCGAGCCTCTACGGGCTGCCGTGCACCGGCCTGCGGTTCTTCACGGTGTACGGTCCGTGGGGGCGGCCGGATATGGCGCTGTTCAAGTTCACGCGGGCGATGCTCGCCGACCAGCCGATCCCCGTGTTCAATCACGGCAAGATGATCCGCGACTTCACCTATATCGACGACATCGTCGAAGGGGTAGTGCGGGTGACGGACCGCATACCGCGCCCGAATGCCGCATGGTCCGGCGCGAAGCCGGATCCGGCGAGCAGCTACGCGCCCTATCGTATCTACAACATCGGCAACAACCAGCCGGTCGAGCTGATGCGCTTCGTCCGCGCGCTGGAGCAGGCGCTCGGGCGCAAGGCGCAGCTGCAGATGCTGCCGATGCAGGAGGGCGACGTGCCGGCGACCTTTGCCGATGTCGAGAGCCTCTCGAACGACGTCGGTTTCCGGCCGAACACGCCGGTCGAGGAGGGCGTGCGGCGCTTCGTCGAGTGGTATCGGGCGTACTACGGAGTTTCGGCGCAATGAGCACGCTGCACCCTGTCATTCTCTCGGGCGGTTCGGGCACGCGCTTGTGGCCGCTCTCGCGCGAGCACTACCCGAAGCAGCTGCTCCGGCTCCTCGGCGACGGGACACTGCTGCAGCAGACCGTGATGCGGCTGCACGGGCTGCCGGAGGTGGCGCCGCCCGTGCTCGTGTGCAACGAGGAGCACCGGTTCCTCGTGGGCGAGCAGGTGCGCGAAACCGGAACGGCGGCGGCGGCGATTATTTTGGAACCCGAAGGCCGCAATACCTGTCCGGCCGCAACGCTCGCCGCGCTGCTGCTCCGTGAGCAGCAGGACCCGCTGCTGCTCATCATGCCGGCCGATCACGTGATTCGCGACGTCGAGGCGTTCCACGGGGCGGTAACGGCGGCGCTGCCGCTCGCGCGCGACGGCCGTCTGGTGACCTTCGGCATCGTCCCGAGGGCGCCCGCGACCGGCTACGGCTACATCCGCCGGGGCCAGGGGAGCGCGGTGGCCGAATTCGTGGAGAAGCCGGACGCGGCGACCGCGCAGCGCTACCTCGATTCCGGCGAGTACCTGTGGAACAGCGGCATGTTCCTGATGCGCGCGAGCGTGTGGCTCGAGGAGCTCGAGCGGCACGCGCCGGACATACTCGAATACTGCCGGGCCGCGTGCGCCGGGGGGCGGCGCGACGGCGAGTTCTTCCGGGTGGACGCACGAGCCTTCCGCCGCTGTCGCAGCGACTCGATCGACTACGCCGTGATGGAGAAGACGACGCGCGCCGCCGTGGTGCCGCTCGATGCCGGCTGGTCGGACGTCGGCGCCTGGTCGACGCTGTGGGAGGTGTCGCCGCGGGATGCGGCCGGCAACGTGACCCAGGGCGACGTGTGCCTCCACGGCGTGCGCGATACCCTCGTGCTCGCCCAGCACCGGCTGGTCGCGGCGGTGGGCGTCAAGGATCTGATCGTGATCGAAACGGCGGATGCCGTTCTCGTCATGCATCGCGACGCCGCGCAGGACGTCAAGCACGTGGTCGAGGCGCTCAAGAAGCAGAAGCGGGGCGAGCACATCATGCACCGGCGCGTGTACCGGCCGTGGGGCTGGTACGAAGGCGTCGACGGCGGCGACCGGTTTCAGGTGAAGCGGCTTATGGTGAAGCCCGGTGCGGCGCTGTCGCTGCAGATGCATCATCACCGCGCGGAGCATTGGGTGGTGGTGAAGGGAACGGCTCGGGTGACGCGCGGCGACGAGGTCTTCATGTTGACCGAGAACCAGTCCACGTTCATCCCGATCGGCGCGCGCCATCGGCTCGAGAATCCGGGCACCATTCCGCTCGAGCTCGTCGAAGTGCAGTCGGGGAGCTACCTCGGGGAGGACGACATCGTGCGGTTCGAGGACCGGTACAACCGGACCACGTGAGCGACTCGCGTGCGCGTTCGACGAGCATGGGTCGTGGAGCGGAGGCAAGGCGCGGCGGCCGCGCGCGCGTCCGGCCCGGCTCATGCTGCTGCGTAACGCGCTGGCGTATCTCTTCGCGCAGGGCATACCCGCCGCCGTCAGTTTCGCTGCACTCGCGATTTACAGCCGCCTCCTCGTTCCCGAGGAGTATGGGCGCTATGCGCTGGCGATCGCCGGGCTGTCGCTCGCGGGCGTCGTCGTGTTCCAGTGGCAAAGAGTCGTCGTCGCACGCTGGCTGCCCGCGCGTGCCGGCGATCGTGCGTTCCTCGGCGAAGTCCTCTGCGTGTTCGCCCGGCTCGCGCTCGGCGCGTCCCTCGCCGGCGTCCTCATCGTCTGGTTCTGGCCCGATCCGGCGTCGCGCGGCGTCGCGGCCTTGGCCGTACCGCTGCTGATCGCGCTCAGCTGGCTCGAGCTCAATCTCGTCATCGCCTCGGCACAGGCGGCACCGGGACGATACGGCCGGTTGCAGGGTGCGCGGGCGGTCGTCTCGCTCCCGGTCGGGGCGGGGCTCGCCTCGATCGGCGTCGGCGCCGCGGCGCCCATGTGCGGCCTGCTGCTGGGTGCGCTCTGTGCGGCGCTGCTCTTCGGTCGTGGTCCCTGGGCCGGCGTGCGCCTCGAGTCGCCCGACCGGAAGGAGCTGGGGCGTCAGCTGGAGTACGGTCTGCCCCTGGTCGCAACGTTCGCGCTCGGTTGGGTGATCTCGGGTTCCGACCGGCTGCTGATCGGCTGGCTCCTGGGTCCGCCGGCCGCCGGCCAGTACGCAGTCGGTTCCGACCTTGCGCAGTATTCGCTGGGATTGCTCCTCGGCGCCGTCAATACCGCCGCTTATCCGCTTGCCGTTCGAGCGTTCGAGAGCGGAGGACGCGCGGCGGCTGCCGCGCAGCTTCGAAGGAATTCCGAGCTCGTGTTCGCGCTCGCGCTCTCGGCGGCGGCAGGCCTTGCCGCCCTCACGCCGGAGATCGTCGATGCCGTCGTCGGATCCGGGTTTCGGGAGGCGGCGCAGGTGATGCCGTGGATCGCATTCGCGGCGGCCGCGGGCGCGATCAAGGCTTTCCATTTCGATGCGGCTTTTCACTTGAGCCGCAACAGCAGGGGCCTGGTGGCCAGCAGCGGTCTGGCGACGTTGCTGAACCTGGCGCTGAATATCGCGCTCATTCCGCTTTTCGGCATAGTCGGTGCGGCTTTCGCCTCCCTGTCCGCGATGACGCTGGGGGCGATCGCGAGCGCATGGCTGGGGCGCAGACTGTTTCCGATGCCGCCCTTCCTGCCTGCCTTCGCGCGCGGCCTGGTCATGGCCGCGGGCGCCGCTGCAGGGGCCCGCTTCGGCGGCGCTTCGATCGAGGGCTGGCCCGGATTGCTCGGCGGACTCGCTGGCGGTACCGCTTGCGCCGTCGCCGGCGCGCTGCTGCTGGACATCGCCGGTACGCGCCGAGCGGCGCTGGCGTGGGCGCGCAAGATCATCGTCGCTCCCTAGGAAGGAGCGTACACGAGGGAAGGGCCAGGGTCGCGATGCTTTCCGACAGAGCGATGCTCAGGCTGCGCCGGGCGAGCGTGGCGGTTAAGCGTTTGCCGGGTTCAGTGCTGCTGCTCGATCGCGTACGCCGCGCGTTCGGCACGAGAAAGAGGGCAGTGACCGTGGGGGACTTCGACGGTGCACTGCGAATGCGGCTTCGCCTCGACGAGCACATGCAAAGCCAGACGTTCTGGTTCGGGTACTACTCGCGCGACATCATCCTGCTCTTCGATCGCCTGCTCCGGCCGGGGATGGTCGTGTTCGACGTCGGCGCCAACGTGGGCGAAATCGCCCTGGCCGCGGCGCGGCGCGTGGGGCCGCACGGGCGCGTCTACGCCTTCGAGCCCGTGCCGCACCTGTATCGAAGCCTCGAAGAACATGTGGCGATGAACCGGCTGCGGCAGGTGGTTCCGGTCGCGCAAGGGCTGCTGAACGCAGAGACGGAGTGTACGATCTTCGAAGCGCCGGCACCGTTCCGGGACGGCATGCTGCACACGGGGCTCGCGACGATATATGGAGACGAGATACGTTCACGTGCGGCGGGGCGTGTGCCGATGACCACCCTCGATTCGTACTGCCGTCGGATGCGGATACCGCGGATCGACGTTATGAAGATCGACGTGGAGGGCGCCGAGCGCGCGGTGCTCGAGGGTGGCATCGAAACGATCGGGAGACTCCGTCCGTATATCGTCGTCGAGGTGCAGGCAGAGACCGCGAGGCGGGCCGGATACGCACCGGCGGAGCTGATGAACTTCATGATGTCGCTCGATTACGTGTTATTCGATATCGGGCGGAAAGCGAAGCTCGTGCCGCTGACGAGCGCCGCGAGAGTGAGCTTCAGCAACGTCTTGTGCGTGCCGCGAAAGGCTCCGGTGCCGTGATCTCCCGCACGGGCAGAGTCGCCTTCTTTCTGCCTTCACTGGAGGGCGGCGGCGCCGAGCGCGTGATGGTGGCTCTCGCCAATGGTCTCGCGGCGCGCGCGCTGCCGGTCGATCTGGTGCTCGCTCGCGCCGACGGACCGTACGCGAGCGAAGTGAGCGAGCGCGTGCGCGTGGTGGACCTGGGCGTGCGCCGGGTGGCGCGCAGTGTGCCGCACCTGGCCCGGTACTTCCGGCGCGAGCGCCCGCGGGCGATGCTGTCGGCGATGACGCACGCGAACGTGGCGGCGTTGTTCGCGAAGAAACTCGCGGGCGTCGCAACCCGCATGGTGGTCTCCGAGCACGCGAGCTGGTCGCCGCACCCGCGCTGCGGACCGCGGATACGCGAGCCGGCGATACGTGCGCTTGCGCGGCGGGTGTACGGTGCGGCCGACCGCGTGGTCGCGGTATCGAACGGGGTCGCGCGGGAGCTGGTCGATAGGGCGCGTCTGAGCGCCGCGCACGTCGAGGTCGTGTACAACCCGATCGACATCGACCGGATTCTGGCGTTGAGTCGGACGCCGATCGAGCACCCGTGGTACCAAGACACCAGTCGGCCCGTCGTGCTGGGGGCGGGAAGGCTCGCGGCGGAGAAGGACTTCGCGACGCTGCTCCGCGCGTTCGAGACCGTGCGCCGCGTCCGCGGCGCGCGTCTCGTGATCCTGGGAGAGGGCGCAGAGCGTGCGCGCCTGCAGGTTCTTGCAGCGCAGCTCGGGCTCGAGGGGACCGTGGAGCTGCCGGGCTTCGTCGAGAACCCGTTTCCGTGGATGCGGCGGGCGGCGGTGCTGGCGATGTCTTCGCTGTGGGAGGGATTCGGCAACGTGCTCGTCGAGGCGATGGCCTGCGGCACGGCGGCAGTGAGCACGGACTGCCCGAGCGGACCCGCCGAAGTGCTGGAGGGCGGGCGTTGGGGACGGCTGGTGCCGCTCGGCGATGCGGCGGCGCTGGCGGCGGCGATCGTGGACGGAATCGACGGGCGACTGGAGCGTCCGGAGCCGGACTACTTGAAGGCGCGCTTCGGCGTGGAGTGGGCCGTCGGCCGCTATGCGGAAGTCATAGGTTGCAGGTACGCATGATCCGGCGCGCGGCCGCGACGTATCGCGGCGGCGATTCGCGGGAGTAGCGGCGGGGCAGGAGCAGGAAAGCAACGCAATCCGACCGGCGGTCAGGGACAACGACGAAAGGGATGGCCGGTGCAATGAAGCGGTTCGCGGCTGACATGGGCTGGACGCTGAGTCTGTCGCTCCTCGCGGGTGCAGCGGCGATCCTTGCCGTAGCCGCGATGGTGCCCCTCGTCGCGGCCGTGCAAGTGCACGGACCGTGGATATCGCACGAGCTCGATTACGTGGCCGGCGTCGCCGGAGCCTTGATCATCGGCGCGTTCCTTCTGGCGTGGCCCGTCCGCGAACGCGACTCGCGGGCGCTCTTCCTCATCTGGCTCGCAAAGGCGGGAGTGGCGCTCGGCCCCATGCTGTACTACGAGGCGCATTACGCGTTCCTCGATGCCTTTGCCTACCATGAGGACGCACGGCGGCACCAGTACCTGCTGCAGGATGCCGGCTGGGGCCGCGGAACCGAGAACCTCACGCTGCTCCTGCAGGGCCTCTATCTCGTTCTTCCGGGGTCGTACCACCTGGCGAAGGTGATCTTCGCCTTCATCGGTCTGATCGGGATCTATCTCGCCTATCGCGGCGCGCAGACGGCCTGGGGCGGCGGATCCGTGCGGCCGCTCTACGTGCTGGGTCTGTTTCCGGGGTTGCTGTTCTGGTCGTCGATCCTCGGGAAGGAAGCGCTGATGATCCTTGCGGCGGGTCTATTCGTGTACGGCGCGGGCAACTTCCGCAGCGCGCACCGTCGACTGAGGGGCGTCGGCGCCGTGCTCCTCGGTGTCGTTCTCGCCGCAACCCTGCGCATCTGGATGATGTACCTCCTCCTCGCCGCCTTTCTCGTCTTCGTGCTGCTCGAGCGCTCGATCGGCCGCGCGGGCAGGTGTGCCGCCGTTGCGCTCGTGCTCGCGCTTGCGCTCCTGTTCCGCGAACCTGCTGCGGATCTTTTGGGGTTCGAAAGCGGCGACGTCGTGGCGCAGCTCGGTTCGCTGTCATCGGCGTGGGCCGAGGGAGGATCTGCACAGCAGCCGCCGGAGTTCGATCGTGCCGGGGACATCGTTGCGTTCGTTCCCGTCGGTGCGTTCACGGCGCTGTTTCGTCCGCTGCCCGGCGAGGTCCCGTCGCTCTTCGGGCTTCTGGCGGGGATCGAGAGCGTGGCGCTGCTCGCGCTCGCGTTCGTCGCGCTGAGCCGGCTCGACCGACGCAACCTGCGCGATTCGTTTCTCGTCGCGCTTGCGTCCCTGGTCGCGATGTGGGCCGTGGTGTACGGCGTCGTGTCCTATCAGAATCTCGGCACCGCGGCCCGCTTCCGGGCGCAGATCCTGCCCGTACTGCTCCTCGTTTCCATGTTCCCCTGGTGGCGTTCGCCGTTTCGCGAACGTTTGCTGCTCCTCCGCGCGGTACCGCTCGGCGGGACGGCGATGCGCGCGTCCAGCCGGGGCGCGCCGGATTCGAGTACGAGCTGAGCGGAGACGGCATGAAGATTCTTCATATTGTCACGGGCCTGTCCGTCGGCGGTGCCGAAGCGATGCTGGCCCGACTCGTGGAACGGCTTCGGGACGAGTTCACGCAGGAGGTCATCGCTCTCGGCGGCGCGGGACCGATCGGCGATCGGATCGCCGCGCTCGGCGTGCCGGTCGGGACGATGGACTTGAGCAGCCGGGCGCCGAATCCGCTGGCGCTCGCGAAGCTCGCCGGCGCGGTACGACGGTTCGCGCCCGACGTCGTGCAAACGTGGATGTACCACGCCGATCTCCTGGGCGGGCTGGCCGCGCGGCTCGCGGGCGTGCGCGCTGTCGCCTGGAACATCCGCAACGGCGACGTCTCGCACAGCGAAACGCCCTGGCGGACGCGGGCGGTCATGCGCGGGTGCGCGCTGCTCTCGCGGCGCGTTCCGAGCTGCATCGTCAGTTGCTCGCACCGGGCGGTGGCGCTGCACGTCGCACGAGGGTACGACCGGCGGCGCTTCGTGGTGATACCCAACGGGTTCGATCTCGATCGCTTTCGGCCCGACGAATCCGCGCGGAGGAGCGTGCGGCAGGAGCTCGGGATTCCGCAAGACGCACCGATCATCGGGCTCGTCGCGCGCGCAGATCCGCAGAAGAATCATCCGCTCTTCGTCGCCGCTGCAGGCGAGCTGCATCAACGCCGGCCGGATGTGCATTTTCTTCTGATCGGCCGGGGCGTGAACCGCGAGAACGCGGCGCTGCTTCGCCGGGTGGGGCAGACCGGGATCCGGCGAGTCACGCGTATGCTCGGCGAGCGCCACGACGTGCCGCGGCTCACCGCGGCGCTCGATATCTCGACGGTGTGCGCCGGGCGGGGGGAGGCGTTCCCGAACGTGCTCGGCGAGGCGATGGCCTGCGGGGTTCCGTGCGTTGCCACGGACGTCGGCGACGCCGCACTGATCGTCGGAGACGGCGGACGCGTCGTGCCGCCCAATGACGCGGCCGCCGTCGCGCGCGCGTGGGACGAGCTATTGTCCCTGAGCGCCGGGCAGCGCCGCGCCTTGGGCCAGCGCGCGCGCGGCAGGATCCGGGAGCGATTCGAATTGAACGCAATAGCGAGGCGCTACGCGCAGCTCTATCGCGAGCTCGCGCCGGGCGAGCACCGGCCATGTGCGGCATAGCCGGTTTCATATCGCTCACCGCGATTCGCGAGCGTTCCATCTGGGCCGCGCGCCGCATGGCCGACGCCCTGACCCACCGGGGGCCGGACGATGCCGGTATCTGGTTCGATCTGCAGGCGGGCGTGGTCCTGGCGCACCGGCGGCTCGCGATCCTCGAGCTGTCGCCCGCGGGTCATCAGCCGATGGTGTCGGCCTGCGGACGGTTCGTGCTGGCCCTCAACGGCGAGATCTACAACCACGCGCAATTGCGCCGGGGCGTCGAGCGGAACGGGACGCAGCGCGTGCCCTGGCGCGGGCGTTCGGACACCGAGACTCTGCTCGCCGCAATCTCGGCCTGGGGCGTCGAAGCGGCGCTCGCGCGTTGCGTCGGCATGTTCGCTCTCGCCGTCTGGGATCGAGCGGAGCGGCGGTTGACGCTGGCGCGCGACCGGCTCGGCGAAAAACCGCTTTACTATGGTCTGCAGCACGGAGTGCTTCTCTTCGGCTCGGAGCTGAAGGCGCTGCGCGCGCATCCGGCCTTCGACGCGGGCATAGACCGCGCCGCGCTCGCGCTGTTCTTGAGATACAACTGCGTCCCTGCGCCCTACACGATCTACACCGGGATCCGCAAGCTCCCGCCGGGATCGCTGCTGCACGTGACCACGCACGGGATCGCCGCGGCGAAGCTCGAGCCGGCCGCTTACTGGTCCCTGCGGGATGTCGTGGCCGAAGGCGGCGGGCGGGAGTTCCCGGCATCGGCCGAAGAAGCCGCGGAGGCGCTCGATCGCATGCTGCGGGAGGCGATCGCGGCCCAGATGGCGGCGGATGTACCGCTCGGCGCATTCCTCTCGGGCGGCATCGATTCCTCGACCGTGGCAGCGCTGATGCAGGCGCAGAGCGCTCGGCCGGTGAAGACGTTCACGATCGGGTTCCACGAGACGTCCTACAACGAAGCCGAGCACGCGCGCGCGGTCGCGCGGCATCTGGGGACCGAGCACACCGAGCTCTACGTCACGCCGCGCCAGGCGATGGAAGCGATTCCGCGGCTGCCCGTGATCTACGACGAGCCGTTCGCCGACGCGTCGCAGATTCCGATGCTTCTCTTGAGCCAGCTCGCCCGGCGGCACGTCACGGTATGCCTGTCGGGCGACGGCGGCGACGAGCTCTTCGCCGGATACAACCGCTACTTCTGGGCGCGGCGTGTGTCGCGGGCGGCCGCCTGCATGCCGCAGCGCCTGCGCGCGGCTGCCGCCGACTGGCTCGTGCGCCTGCCGCCGGAGCGCTGGGACCGCATCGGCGCGTGCGCCAATGCCTTGCTGCCCCCGCGGTGGCGCTACAGCGGCTTCGGCGACAAGGTGCACAAGCTCGCCGAGCTCGCGCGGGCCGGATCGCCGAAGGAGATCTACCGCACGTTCGTCTCGCACTGGAAGGATCCGGCGCGCGTCGTCATCGGCGGGCGCGAACCGCCGACCCTGCTCGAAGACGGCGGTTCGTGGTCGCTCGCGCCCGAGTTCGAGCAGACGATGATGTACCTCGATACGCTCACGTACCTGCCCGACGACATTCTCGTGAAGGTGGACCGCGCGGCCATGGCGGTATCGCTCGAGACGCGCGCACCCTTCCTCGACCATCGGGTCGTCGAGTTCGCGGCGCGCCTGCCGCTCGCGCTCAAGATTCGCGCCGGCGAGAACAAATGGCTGTTGCGGCGCGTCCTCGATCGCTACGTGCCGCGCCGGCTCGTCGAGCGCGCGAAGAGCGGGTTCGCGGTGCCGCTCGACGCGTGGCTGCGCGGGCCGCTGCGCGACTGGGGCGAGGCGCTGCTGGACGAGCGCCGGCTGCGCGCGGAGGGGTTCTTCCGGCCCGGAGCGATCCGCGAGAGATGGCACGAGCACCTGAGCGGCCGCCGGAACTGGCAGTACTGCCTCTGGGGCGTGCTCATGTTCCAGGCGTGGCTGGAACATCAGGCGGGCGCTGCGCGGGCGAGCCGGCCGGCCGCGCGCATGCGCGGTACCGCCCCGTGAGCGCCGCAACGCCGCTCGCGCGCGAAGCGCTGTCTGCGCGCGCCGCGCACGCGGACCGCGGATTGCAGGGGCGCATTCTGTTCTTCGTCAACGACGCGCAGTTCTTCGTGTCGCATCGGCTGCCGCTCGCGCGCGCGGCGCAGACGGAGGGCATGGAGGTGCACGTAGCGACGCCCGCGGGGGCTGCGGTCGCGCGGATCCTCGAGGAGGGCTTCGTGCACCACGAGGTACCGCTGCATCGCTGGACCGAGAACCCCGTGCGCGACGTTCCGACGGTGAAGCGGATCTACTCGGTGGTCCGGCAGGTGCGACCGCAGATCGTCCACAACGTCACCATCAAGCCGCTCCTGTACGGCACGCTCGTCGCCCGCGCCTTTCCGGAGATCAGTGTCGTCAACGCGATCCCGGGACTCGGCACCGTGTTCGTGCGCCGCGGCGCTTCCGCGGCGGCGCGACGCCGGCTGGTGTTGCGGCTCTACCGGCTGCTTTTCCGCAACTCGAGGGTGCGCGTCATCCTGCAGAACAGGGAAGACCTTGAAATTCTTCGAGCGGCGGGGGTCATCGAGGACCGCCAGGCCAGCTTGATTCGGGGATCGGGCGTCGATCTTACCGAGTATCGTTTCACGCCTTTGCCTCAAGGAACGCCGATCGTGATGCTCGCGGCGCGGATGCTCTGGGAGAAGGGCGTCAAGGAGTTCGTCGATGCGGCCCGCATGCTGCTGACACAGGGATTGCCCGCGCGCTTCGTACTGGTGGGCGACTCGGAGCCGGGAAACCCTTCGGCCGTGCCGAGAGCGCAGCTCGAGGCATGGGCTTTCGAATCCCTCGTAGAATGGTGGGGCAGGCGGACGGACATGCCCTCGGTCCTGGCGCAAGCGAGCCTGGTGTGCCTTCCGAGCACGTACGGAGAAGGGGTTCCAAAGGTGCTGCTCGAAGCCGCGGCTTGCGGCAGGCCGCTCATCGCCACGGACACGGCCGGATGTCGAGAAGCGGTACGACACGGCATCAACGGACTGCTGGTGGCGCCTGCGGACTGCCGCGGGCTGGCGGGCGCGATCCGCGAAATTCTGGGCGATCGTCGGCGGGCCGAAGCCATGGGCAGACGCAGCCGCCAGATCGCGGAGCTCGAGTTCGGCGTACAGGTCGTCGTGGACAAGACCCTAGGGGTTTATCGGGATCTGCTCGGCTGAACCCGGTAGCCGCGGCGTGCGCCTCGGCGTTTCGCTTCGTTGCCCGGTGTTCGAACTTAGCGCGGCTGAATCGATCCGATAGAGCGGGTCGAAAGACCCGGGCCTGGCGACGACGAGGTTATTGCCGACTCATGGCCGCGCGGTTTGCCTGAGACGGCAAACCCCCGGGCGGCGCGGACAAACTCGGTCGGGAAGACCGGTCAAACATTGGAAGACGGACTGCCGACGGGTACGCAGGTCGGCCCTCCAGGGACGGAGGTAACACGTGACGAAGGAAGCTTCTTCGGCGCGCGCGCTCGCGGCTTCGGCCGGCGAGCCGCCATTGCGCATCCTGCACGTTTATCGCACCTATTTTCCCGATACGCAGGGAGGACTGGAGGAAACCATCCGGCAGCTCTGCATCGGCAGCACCGCCGCCGGCGCCGAATGCCGGGTCTTCACGTTGTCGCCTGCGCCCGCCGAATCGCCGCTCGACTACGCGGAAGCGCAGGTGCACCAGGTCAAGCGCCACCTGGAGGTGGCGTCGTGCGGCATCGGGCTCACGGCGCTGCGGCGCTTCAACGAGCTCGTGCAATGGGCGGACGTGGTCAACTACCACTTCCCTTGGCCCTTCATGGACCTCATGCACTGCCTGAGCCCGATGCGGCGCCCGGCGGTGGTCACCTATCATTCCGATGTGGTGCGCCAGCGCCGCCTCGGCCGCCTGTACGCGCCGCTGCGCGATCGCTTCCTCGACGATGTCGACGCCATCGCGGCGACCTCGCCGAACTACGTCGCGTCCTCGCCGATCCTGCGACGCTATCGCCACAAAATCACCACGATTCCGATTGGCTTGAACCGCTCGAGCTATCCGGCGCCCACCGTTGCGACGCTCGCACGTGTCGAGGCCCGCCACGGGCGCGATTTTTTTCTCTTCATCGGCGTATTACGCTACTACAAAGGACTGGAAGTCCTCCTCGAAGCGGTGCGGGGAACGGACCTGCGCGTGCTGATCGTCGGCACCGGCCCGATCGAAGCGGAGCTGCAGCGCCGTGCCGAGGCATGGAAGCTCTCGAATGTCGCCTTCGCCGGCTACGTCGACGACGAAACCAAGGTCGCGCTGCTACGGCTGTGCCGCGCGGTCGTGCTCCCGAGCCACGAGCGCTCGGAGGCGTTCAGTATCGCCCTGCTCGAAGGCGCGATGATGGGCAAGCCGCTCGTCTCGTGCGAGATCCGGACGGGAACGAGTTACGTCAACGCGAACGGCGTAACCGGGTTCGTGGTCGAACCGCGCAACCCGGCAGCACTGCGCGCGGCGATGCGCGCCCTGCGGCACGATGACGCGCGGGCGCGCGCCATGGGGGCGGCGGCCCGAAGGCGCTTCGAGCGGATGTTCACGGGGCAGCACATGGCGCGGCGTTACCTGGCGTTGTATCGGGAGCTGTTGCGGCGCCGCGAAGCCCGGAGCGCAGCCGGTGCGGCGCGCGTCGAGACGTCGAAGGTGATGCCGCCGGCGATGCTCGGCAGACGAGGCCGCGGCGCCGCCCGGGAGTCCGATGGGTTCTCCGCGGGCACGCGCCGTGGGCGCGCCCGGTGAGCGAGCGACAGGAGGTGAAACGGCACCACAGCCGCCGCGCGTAGCTTCGGATCGCGGCGGTCTCGTGCCGGGAAGTAGTCCCAAGGAAAGAGGTCTCCAGCCGCCATTACGAGCGGCGGCGCGAGACCTCGGGGAGGCGCTGTGTCCGGCATGCTTCAGTCCCTGTGGCGCTATCGCCACTTCGTCCTGAGCTCGATCCGCAACGAGCTGGTAACGCGCTTCGCGCGCAGCAAGCTCGGCGGGCTGTGGATGGTCATCAGTCCGCTGGCGCAGGTCGCGATCTATGCCCTCATCCTTTCGAACCTGCTGGCCGCGCGCCTGCCGGGCATCGAGAACAAGTATGCCTACGCCATCTACCTGATGGCCGGGCTGCTCGCCTGGACGCTGTTCAGCGACATCATCACCCGCTGCCTGACGCTGTTCGTCGACCAGGGCAATCTTCTGAAGAAGATGAGCTTCCCGCGCATCACGCTGCCCGCGATCGCGGTGGGGTCGAGCCTGCTCAACAACGCGCTGCTGTTCCTCGCGATGCTCGGGATCTTTGCACTCCTCGGCCACGACTTCACGGCGGCCATGCTGTGGCTGGTCCCCCTGGCCGCAATCGTGGCGGCGTTCGCGCTCGGCATCGGGCTGGCGCTCGGCGTGATCAACGTCTTCGTTCGCGACGTCGGGCAGGCGGTGCCGATCGTGCTGCAGATCTGGTTCTGGCTGACGCCGATCGTGTACCCCTCCGGCATCATCGCCGAAGAGTACCGGCGCTGGCTTTACCTGAACCCGCTGTATCCGGTCGTCGAGGCCTATCAGCGCACGCTCGTGTACGGCAGCGCTCCGGACCTCGGCGGGCTCGCGTACCTCGCGGCCGCCGTGGCAGGGCTCCTGCTGTTCGCGCTGTTGCTGTTCCGCCGTGCGGCGCCGGAGATGGTGGACGCCCTGTGAACGCGCTGGTAGCGGACAACGTGGGCAAGGCGTTTCGCGCGTACCGCAGCGAATGGCATCGCCTCGGCCGCTGGCTCGGCATTCCTGCCGTGCCGGCCGAGGAGAACTGGGTGCTGCGGCACGTGAGCTTCGCGATCGCGCGCGGGCAGGCGCTCGGCATCGTCGGACCGAACGGCGCCGGCAAGAGCACGCTGCTCAAGATCGTCACCGGCACCATGCGCGCCACGGAAGGAACCGTCCAGGCGGCCGGCCGCATCGCCGCCATCCTCGAGCTCGGCATGGGATTCAATCCGGAGCTCACTGCGCGGCAGAACGTCCGGCATGCGGCGGGACTCATGGGCATCGCGCCCGCGGAAATCGAGGCGGCGATGCCCGAGATCGAAAGATTCGCCGAGATCGGCGACTACTTCGATCAGCCCATGCGTACGCATTCGAGCGGCATGCAGGTGCGGGTCGCGTTCGCGGTCGCGACCGCGTGGCGGCCGGAAGTGCTGATCGTGGACGAGGCGCTGTCGGTGGGCGACGCCTATTTCCAGCACAAGAGCTTCGATCGCATACGCGAATTTCAACGGCAGGGGACGAGCCTGCTGATCGCTTCGCACGACCGCGCGGCGATCCTCAATCTCTGCGACCGTGCGGTGCTGCTCGACCGCGGGCGGGTGCTGAAGGACGGCGTCCCCGAGGAGGTGCTCGACTTCTACAACGCGCTCATCGCCGAAAGGGAAAGCCGTACGGTGGCGGTCGAACGCCTGCGCGACGGCCGAGCGCGGACGGTGTCGGGCACGGGCGAGGCGTGCGTCGAGGAGATCGCGCTCTACGACAGCAACGGGCGGACCACGGAGCAGATCGACGTCGGGGAGACCGTGGAGCTGCACGTTCGGGTCGGGGTGCGACGGCCGGTGCCGACGCTCGTGCTCGGCTTCGGCATCAAGGACCGGCTGGGCCAGATGATCTACGGAACGAACACCTGGCACACCGGCCAGGTGATCGAAAGGCCGCAGCCGGGCGAGGAGTACCGCTTCGTCATCGCCTTTCGCGCGAACCTCGGCGTCGGCAGCTATTCGATCGTTACGGCGCTACACGCGCGCGATACGCACGTCACCGGCAACTACGAGTGGCGCGATCTCGCGCTGGTGTTCAGCGTCGTCAACAGGGAGAAAACACAATTCGAGGGGTGTAACTGGCTGGAGGCCAAGATAACCTATGAACGACAACAACGAAGGATTCTACAGAGCGTTTGAGGACAGGTTTCGCGGAAGCCGCGAGATGATCAAGCAGCGCCTGCGGGTTTACCTGCCGTTCGTGACGGGGCTGCGTGAGGCGCATGCGGATTTTCGGGCGCTCGACCTCGGGTGCGGCCGGGGCGAGTGGCTGGAGCTGCTGGCGGAGCAGGGGCTCGCGGTGCAGGGCGTGGACCGGGACGACGGCATGCTCGACGCCTGCCGCGAACGTGCGCTCGATGCGCGCAAGGGCGATGCGCTCGAGTTCGTGCGTGGGCTCGCGGACGAGAGCGTAACCGTGGTCACGGCGTTCCACATGATCGAGCATCTCGAGTTCGACGAGGTGCGTGCGCTGGTGCGCGAAGCGCTGCGCGTACTGCAGCCGGGCGGGCTGCTGATCCTCGAGACGCCCAATCCCGAGAACGTCGTCGTCGGGTGCACGCGTTTCTACCTCGATCCGACCCACCGGCGGCCGATCCCTCCGCAGCTGCTGTCCTTTCTCGCGGAGTACTACGGCTACGAGCGCGTGAAGGTGCTGCGGCTGCAGGAGGCGGCCGAGCTTCACGGCGACAACGGCGGCGTGGCGCTGCTCGACGTGCTGGGCGGGGTGAGCCCCGACTACGCGGTCGTGGCGCGCAAGCGCGGCGACGAACGGGTACTCGCAGCGACCGAGGCAGCGTTCGCAGCGGAGCACGGCGTTACGCTCGAGTCGCTGGCGGCGCGGTACGATCGCGTGCGCGACGAGCGGGAGGAGGCGTTGCGCGCGGAGCTCGGGCGCCTGGCGGCGATCGCCGGGCTCGCGGAAGAGCGGGTGGCGCGGGCGGAGCGCCGGGCGCGCGAGGCGGCCGAGGGCCGCGCGCTGGAGGCCGAGGAGCGCGCAGCGCGCGCCGAGGGGGACGCCCGCGACGCCGAAGCGCGCGCGGCACGCGCGGAGGCCGCGGCCCTGCGGGCGGAGGAGCGCGCGGAGCGGGCGGAGAACGAGGCGCGCGAAGCGGCGGCGATGCTCGACGCCGTCCTCCACAGCCGCTCGTGGCGCGTGACCCGGCTCCTGCGTGTGCTGTCCGGAGCGTCTCGCGGCGGCTACCGGCGGACGCGGGCGATGCTCGCGCGGCTCGCGCGACCCGTGCTCGGTGCCGCCGTGCGCGCGGCGCACGCGCGGCCGCGACTGATGAGGTTTGCGCGCGCGCGGCTCGCCGGACATCCGCGTCTGCAGGCGCGGCTCCGCGGCCTGGTGCACGGGACACCCGGAGAGCGCACGCCGGCCGCGGGCTCGCCGGTGCCGGAGCCCGCGACGTTCGCCGATCTGTCGCCACGCGCCCGCAAGCTCTACCTGCAGCTCCAGGCCGCTATCGAGCACCGGCGGGCGTAGGGCGTGCGCATCGTCATAGACATGCAGGGGGTACAGACCCAGAGCCGGTTTCGAGGCATCGGCCGCTATGGGCTGTGTCTGGCGCAGGCGCTGGTGCGCAATCGCGGGCGGCACGAGGTGCTGCTCGCGCTGAACAGTTTGCTGCCGGAAGCGATCGACGGCATCCGCGCGGCGTTCGACGGACTGCTGCCGTGCGAGTGCATTCGTGTCTGGTATGCGCCCGGGCCGACGCGCGCGGCCGACGCCGGAAACGACGCGCGGCGCCGCCGCGCCGAGGTCATCCGCGAGGCGTTTCTCGCGAGTCTCGCCCCCGACGTGGTGCACGTGACCAGCGTCTTCGAAGGTTTCGGCGACGATGCGGTGACCGGTGCGCCGGCCTCGCGCGGCAGCTGGATCACCTCGGTTTCGCACCACGACCTCATTCCGTGGCACGACCCCGATCGGTATCTGCGGCCGGACCCGCTGAGGGAGCGGTGGTATCGCGACCGGCTCGACGTGCTGCGGCACGCGGACTTGCTGCTCGCGAACTCCGAGTTCACGGCGCGCGATGCCCACCGGGCGCTTGCGCTCGCCGAGGAACGGGTCGTATGCGTGTCGGCCGCCTGCGCGCCGGTCTTCGGTCCGCTCGCGCTCGCCGGCGCGCGCGCGGAGAGCCTGGTCCGGCGGCTCGGGCTGGATCGGCCATTCGTTCTCGCCGCCGGGACCATCGAGCCGCACAAGAACCTCGCGCGCCTGTTCCGCGCCTGGGCCCGGTTGCGCCGCGATGTGCGCGAGCGCCACCGGCTGGCGCTGATCGGGCGCAACGACGAGCGGCACCGGCGGCTGCTGCGCGACATGGCGCGCACCGCAGGCGTGCGCGACGAGGAACTGGTTCTGGCGCACGTGAGCGACGACGAGCTGGTCGCGCTCTACAACCTGTGCGCGGTCACGGTGCTTCCGTCCTACGACGAGGGGTTCGGACTGCCGGCGCTCGAAGCGATGACCTGCGGGGCCGCGGTGATCGGCGCGAACGCGGCGAGCATTCCGGAGGTGATCGGACGCGAGGACGCCCTGTTCGACCCGTACGACGATGTCGCCATCGCGGAGAAGCTCGAGCAGGTGCTGACGGACGAGGTGTTGCGGGCGTCGCTCAAGGCATCGGGTCGCGAGCGCGCCGGCAGGTTCTCCTGGGACGCGACCGCGAAGCGGGCGTTCGCGGCGTTGGAACGGGTCGCGAAGCGACGGGATCCGGGACCAACGGGCGAACGTCCGCGAGTCGGGGATGTGCTGAGCGCCTGCATCGATGCGGTTGCCGGCATTGCGCCGGCCCCGGGCGAGCGCGAAAGTCTCGCGCTCGCGCAGGCGCTCGCGTACTCGTTCCCGCCGCGCGACCGCGTGCCGCGGCTTTTCGTCGATGTCTCCGAGCTCGAACAGCGGGACGCGAGAACCGGCTGCCAGCGCGTTACGCGTAGCGTGCTGCTGGAGCTGCTGCGGAATCCCCCCGCCGGCTTTCGCGTCGAGCCGGTGTACGCGACGGTCGACAGTTTCGGCTACCGGTACGCCCGCCGCGCCATCGCGCGACTCGGCGGCCGGAGCGGTGGGGACGAAGACGCCGTACCGATCGATTTCTGCCCCGGAGACGTCTTCTTCGGTCTCGACTACCAGGCACAGGTGGTGCCGGCGCAGCGCGATTTCCTGCTGTTGCTGAAGCGCCTGGGCATTCCCTGTCGCTTCCTGGTGCACGACATCCTGCCGGTGCTGCTTCCGGACTATTTCCCCGCCGGGACCGAGCCGGGCTTTCGCCGCTGGCTGTGCACGCTAGCGCTGTTCGACGGCGTGGTCTGCGTCAGCCAGGCGACGGCGAACGCGTTGCGCGACTGGTACCGCGCGCATCTGCCGGGTTTCGATCCGCGGTTCCGGATCGAGTGGGTGCACAACGGCGCCGACATCGAGAGCTCGGCGCCTTCGGCCGGCTTGCCTGCGGAGGCACCAACGCTGCTCGCACAACTCGACGCGCGGCCTTCGTTCCTGATGGTGGGAACCATCGAGCCGCGCAAGGGCCACGGGCAGGCGCTCGCCGCGTTCGAGGCGCTCTGGGCGGAGGGCGTCGACGTCGGTCTCGTCATCGTGGGAAAGCAGGGCTGGCACGTCGAAGCGCTGATCGAACGGCTGCGCGGACACCCGGAGCGCAACCGGCGGCTGTACTGGCTGGAAGGGATATCCGACGAGTACCTCGAGAAGCTGTATGACGCCGCCGACTGTCTGATCGCGGCCTCCGAAGGCGAGGGCTTCGGCCTGCCGCTGATCGAGGCGGCCAGGCGCGGGTTGCCGATCCTCGCGCGCGACATCCCTGTGTTCCGCGAGGTGGCCGGAGACCATGCCGCGTATTTCGCCGGCCGCGAAGGTACGGATCTCGCCGCGACGATGAAGGACTGGCTCGCCCAGTACGCCGCCGGCAGGCATCCGAAGCCGGACGCCGTGCCCTGGATCAGCTGGCGGGAAAGCACACGGCGGCTGCTCGAATGCGTCCTGGCCGAACGTGCGCCGTCGCCGCGCCGGGGCGCCGACGAGCGCGCGCGACCGGGCGGGTCGGTCGAGGCGGCGGCGCCGGCGCGCGAGGAAATCCACGGCGGCGCACAGGGAGCCTGATTGGAGCGGGTGCGGACATGGACCAGGTCAAGGACGTCCGGCGCAGCGCGCCGGTCGTGAGTGAGCGGAGTCTCGCGGCGCGGGTGTCGCGGCCCTGTCTGTCGGTGGTCGTTCCCCTGTACCGCGAAGGCCGGCAGGTGCGGCAGACCGTCGCGGTGCTGGCGGAGGTGCTGCGTGCCCTCGACGCCAGCTTCGAGCTGATACTCATCGACGACGGCAGCCCCGATGACACGTGGGCGGCGATTACGGAAGCGGCAGGTCGCTACGATTTCATACGGGCGGTGCGGCTCAGCCGCAACTTCGGCAAGGAAGCGAGCGTCTGCGCAGGTCTCGAGATGGCGCGGGGGGATGCGGTGGTGGTGATGGACGGCGACCTGCAGCATCCGCCGGCGCTCATTCCGGAGATGCTGCGCCTCTGGCGGCAGGGGGACGCCGACGTCATCGACGCGGTGAAGCAGGACCGCGGCAAGGAGACTGCGTTCAGCCGGATCAGCGCCAGTCTGTTCTACAGGAGCTTCAACGCGCTTGCCGGGCAGGATCTCAAGGGGGCCTCGGATTACAAGCTCCTCGACCGGCGGGTCGTCGATGCCTGGCTGCAGATGAAGGAGCGCAGCGTCTTCTTCCGCGGCATGAGCGCGTGGCTCGGATTCCGGCGCAAACAGGTGTATTTCACGGTACCCGAGCGGCAGAACGGCGCGTCCGGCTGGTCGACGCTCAAGCTGATCCGGCTCGCGCTGACCGCCGTTACCGCATTCTCCACGGCTCCGCTGCACCTCGTGAGCGCCGCCGGTGCGGTGTTCGCGGTGTTCGCACTCGCTCTCGGCGCGCAGGCGCTGTACCTGAAGCTCACCGGGGCCGCCGTCACCGGCTTCACCACCGTCATCCTGCTGCTGCTCATCATCGGCTGCGTCCTGATGTTCGCGCTCGGGATCATCGGCGAGTACCTGGCGCGCATCTACGAGGAGGTCAAGGCGCGGCCGCGCTACGTCGTCGCCGAATCCATAGAGCGGGAGCGGTAACGCATGCGCGCGCGGCTCACGAGCATCGAGCAGCTGCTGGAGCGGTTTCCGAAGACGCGCCCCCCGCTCCCGGAGGCGCATCGAAAGGTGTACGTGAAGGAGTATCGCGCCAATCGCGAAGGGGCCAACTTCGCGAGTGCGATCGCGGCGCGACTCGAGCAATGGATGCACCGGCGAGTCGCCGCGCTGCAGGGCCCGGAATCGGTGCTCGAGCTCGGGGGCGGTACGCTCAATCACCTGCCGCATGAGCACGCGCACACCGCCTACGACGTGGTCGAGCCGTTCGTCGGGCTGTATGCGGCGAGCGCGCACCGGGCGCGGGTACGCCGCTTCTACGCGTCCGCGGCGGAAATCGAGGGCGCGGCGATCTACGACCGCATCCTCTCGATCGCGGTGCTCGAGCACATGACGGATCTTCCGGGCGAGATCGCGCAGGCCTGCCGCCTGCTCGCGCCCGAGGGCGTGTTCCAGGCAGGCATTCCTACCGAGGGCGGCGCCTTGTGGGGTTGCGCCTGGCGCCTCGGAACCGGGCTCGCGTACCGGCTGCGTACCGGACTGGACTATGCCGAGCTGATGCGACACGAGCACGTGAACCGCGAGCATGAGGTTCTCGCGGTCGCGAAGCACTTCTTCGGCGACGTGCGCGTGGAGCGCTTCCCGCTGCCGGCGAGGCACCTGAGCCTGTACACGTATCTCGAGGCGCGCCGACCGCGGACCGAGCGCAGCGAGCGATACCTGCGGGCGAGGCGCGAGCGCGGATGTCGGCGGTGACGGGCGCGTTCGCGCGGTATGCCGTGGTCAGCGCCATCGGTACGGCGATGTACCTGCTGCTGTTCTTCGGGCTGGTCGTGCTGCGGGTGGATGCCGTGGGGGCGTCGGTGCTCGCGTTCGTGCCGGCACTGGTGGTCCAGTTCGCGTTGAACTACCGCTGGACCTTCCGCAGTCGAGGCGAAAAGCTGCCGGCGTTCGGGAAGTTCGCCGCGGTTGCAGTGACGGGTCTCGGTATCAACGTCCTGGTGATGCACGCCGGGGTGAATCTCGCCGGCCTGGATCCGCGGTACGCGGTGGTGCTGGCGCTGCTGGCGGTCACCGCCAACAACTACACGTTGAACCGAATCTGGTCGTTCAGACCCGGAAAGTAGGAGCGGGCGGCGGCGCGAGCGCTCGCGCGCCCGGTTTGCACGTACACCAGGAGGCGGATCTCCGGATGAAGGACACGGTGGCAACGGAACCCGCCCGGGTCGCCGGAAGCGCGCGTGCGGCGGGCGCGTCGCCGCGAGGCCTGGCGATCGCCGTCGGTGTCGTTCCCATCGGTTTGGGCGTGCTGGCGTTCCTGCTCGTCGTCGGTCCGCGGACCCTGTATCCGACGAATATCGCCTGGCTCGGGCAGGGAGACGCGGCGACGCAGTATCTCGGATGGGCCTTTTTCCGGGAGTCTCCGTGGTCGTTTCCGGTCGGCCTCAATCCGCGCTACGGCCTCGAGCTCGCGAGCGCCATCGTCTTCTCCGACAGCATTCCGCTGTTCGCGTTCGTCTTCAAGCCGTTCTCGGCGCTGCTTCCCGGCACGTTTCAGTACTTCGGTCTGTGGCTGCTGCTTTGCTTCGCGCTGCAAGCGTGGGTCGGGTGGAAGCTGGTCGGTCTCGTTTCGGCCGATACGGCGGTGCGCCTGCTCGGCAGCGCCTTCTTCGTGCTCGCTCCGCCGATGCTGTGGCGCCTGCAGGGCCACTTCAGTCTCGTCGGACATTTTCTCGTGCTGGCGGCGCTCTATCTTGCGCTGCGGCCGCAGGCCCGGAGGCAGCCCTGGCTCTGGGCCGGCGTACTCGCGGCAGCCGCGCTCGTGCACCCGTACTTCCTCGCTATGACCGGGGCGCTCTGGATCGCGGATCTTGCTGCACGCGCACTCGCCGGGCATCGGGCGGCAGCCAGGGCGGGCGAGGTCGTGGTCCTCCTACTGCTCACGACGATCGTCTGCTGGCAGGCGGGGTACTTCAGCGTCGGCGCAAACGCCGCAGCCGGCGGGTACGGAATGTACCGCCTGAACCTCGTCTCGCTGGTCAATCCCTTGTCGTGGTCCTTCCTGCTCAAGGACATCCGGCAGGGGCCGGGAGATTACGAGGGTTTCAACTACCTCGGGCTGGGCGTACTCGTGCTGATCCTCGGGTGCGTCCCGAGCTGGATCGCCTCCCGCGGGCGCCTGCTGCCCGGGATGTTCGCCCGACCGTTCCTGCTCGCGGTTCTCGCGGCGTTGGCGCTGTTCGCCGTGACGCACAGAATCGGGTTCGGACCGCGAACGGTGGAATTTCCGCTGGGTGCGGAAGCGGAGCGGTTGGCGAACATCTTTCGATCCTCCGGTCGCATGTTCTGGCCGGTCTATTACGCGATTCTGCTCGGCGTCGTTGCCAGCGTCGTGCGTGCGCAGCCGCCGCGCGTAGCGGTGCCGCTGCTCGCTCTCGCGCTCCTTCTTCAGGTGGTCGATACGAGCGCCGGCTGGCACCCGATCCGCAGGAGCCTTATGGTGGATGCCCAAGCGCAGTGGCAGACCCCGCTCCAAAGCCGGTTCTGGCGCGAGGCCGCGAGCCGCTACACCAGGGTGCGCATGATACCGCCGCGCAACGAGGCGCCCGGCTGGCAGATCTTCGCGAGCTACGCGAACGCGCACGGCCTCGCAACCGACGCCGTGTACCTCGCGCGCCCCGACGCCGCAGGGCTCGCCGCGATCACGCGGCGTGCCGAGCGCATGCTGGCTTCGGGGACCTACGAGCGCGACACGCTCTACGTCTTCAGCGATCGCGCGGCGGTGCTCGCGGTCGAGCGGGTCGACGCATCGAGGGATGTCTTCGCGCGCGTCGATGGCTTCAACGCGCTTGCGCCCGGGTGGAGAGAGTGCAGTACGTGCCGCACCGTGCCTGCGCCGCTCGCGCTCCTTGATCTGCTGAAGCCGGTCGCGATCGGTGAGCGGGTGGCGCTTGCCGATTCGGCGCGCACGAGCGCCTATCTGATCCGCGGGTGGTCGCATCCCGAGCCGTGGGGAACCTGGTCGGAGGGTCTGGAGGCGGAGCTGCTGTTGCCGGTCGCCGGCCGGGCGCGCCGCCTCGTCATCGAAGCGCGCCCGCTCGTGTCGGCCTCGCATCCGAAGCAGCACGTGGCGATCGAGGTCAACGGTCTCCCGGCATGGGAAGGCGATTTGACGGCGGATTCCGGACCAATCGAGGTGCCGATCGGCGCGCGCGCGCGTACGGCGAGCGCGCGCGACGGATTGTTGCGGGTGCGGTTTCGCTTCCCGGATGCCACGCGGCCGAAGGATCTCGGTATCAATCAGGACGCGCGCATGCTCGCCTTGGGGCTGCATGCGCTCACGGTTCATTGACCGCCATGCGCGCCACCACGGGCGAACGGGCAGCAAGCGGGCGAGGGGTCGTGTGCTACGACTTTCTCTACTGCCGCGGCGGGGCCGAGCACGTGACGCTCGCGCTCGCGGCCGGAATCCCCGGGACGGATGTCTGTGTCGGGTTCCGCAACCCGGAGGCGTTCGCCGAGCGCGACCTGGACGGCATCCGCTGCATCGAGCTCGGCCGCATGCCCCGAATCCGCTTCGGCGCATGGCGTACGGCGACGGGCCTCGGCGTGTTCGCGCGGCGCGCGCGCCGCCTGGCCGGGTACGACTGGGCCGTGTTCAGCGGTTCCAATGCGCCCGTCGCCGTGCGCCACCGGCGCGCGGGCGGCAATGTCTATTACTGCCACACGCTCCCGCGCTTCGCCTACGACCTGAGGGACTACTATCTCGCGACGCTGCCGGCGTGGCGTCGTCCGGCGTTCGAAACGATGAGCGCGGCGGTGCGCTGGAGCTTCGAAGCGGCCATCCGCCGCATGGACGTGATCGTCGCCAACTCCGAGAACGTCCGTTGCCGGATCCAGCGCTATCTCGGGCTCGACGCGCGCGTCGTGTACCCGCCGTGCGACGTGAGCGGCTACCGCTGGCTGGGCCAGGAGGATTACTACCTTTCGATGGCGCGCCTCGAAAGCTACAAGCGCGTCGACCTCGCGATCCGGGCTTTCCTGCGCATGCCCGAGAAGCGTTTGATCGTCGCCTCCGGCGGCAGCCAGCTCGCGCAGCTGCAACGGCTGGCGGGCGGCGCCTCCAATATCGTCTTCGTTGGCTGGCAGGACGGGGCGCGTTTGCGGGAGCTGGTGGGACGCGCGATCGCGACGCTCTATCTCGCGCGCGACGAGGATTTCGGGATCGCACCCGTCGAATCGATGGCGGCGGGCAAGCCGGTGATCGGCGTGGCCGAGGGCGGCTTGCTGGAAACGGTGCTGCCGGGGTCGACCGGGGTGCTGCTCCCGCGGGAGCCGGAGGCCGACGACGTCGTGCGCGCCGTGCGCGCGATATCGCGCGAGGCCGCGGTCGCGATGCGCACCGCATGCGAGAAGCGCGCGCGTGCGTTCGACGCGCCGCGCTTCATCGCCGGCATGCGCGAGGCGATCGGGCGCGCGCAGGCGCGGAGCCGCGCAGACGCCGCGCTCACGGGGGACGCTTGACCGCAGGCGGCAAAGATGGCTTCATTCGCGCGCGCTGCGGCACGTGCGCGCCCCGCACCGCGCGGTGCGTTCGTGCTGTCGCGAGGACCGAGCTGCGCCTCGACCTCACCTGCGCGGCTCCAGAATCACCACAACGAACCCGTGGACCTCGATGTTGTTCGGCGCGCTGACCGGTATCGTCGCTGCGTTCGCGTTGTCGTGCGTGCTGACGCGGCGGTTCTCGCAGCCGGGATCGAGGCTCTACGTCCTGGATCGGCCGAACGCACGCTCGCTGCACGAGCAGCCGATCCCGAGAGGCGGCGGCGTCGCCATCCTCGCCGCGATTCTCCTCGGCGGCGGCGTGGCTGCCGTGCTCCACGGCATCGGCATGCCCGGGTGGATCGCGCTTATCGCGGCCGCGCTCGCGGTCGTGTCGTTCGTCGATGATCGGCGCGGGGTTCCGGCCGGCTGGCGCATGGCGACGCACGTACTGGTCGCGCTCGCCCTCATCGTCGCCGGATGGTATCCGGATGCGATCGAGCTGCCCGGCGCGCGGCTGCCGCTCGGCGATTTGACCGGCGCTCTGATCGCCGGGCTGTTCGTCGTATGGATGATCAATCTGTACAACTTCATGGACGGCATGGACGGCTTCGCCGGCGGCATGACCGTGTCCGGTTTCGGCACGCTGGCGCTCGCCGGCGGCCTGGAGGGAGACGCGGAGTTCGCCGTCGCGAACGCGATCGTCGCTGCGGCGGGTGCCGGATTCCTGCGGCACAACTTCCCTCCGGCGAGAATTTTCATGGGCGATGCGGGCTCTTCCACGCTCGGGTTCTTCGCGGCGGTCGCGAGCCTGTGGGGTGCGGCGAGCGGGCTCTTTCCGATATGGTTCCCGGTGCTCGTTTTCTCGCCGTTCATCGCGGATGCGACGGTCACGCTGCTGCGGCGGCTGCTGCGGGGCGAGCGGGTGTGGGAGGCACATCAATCCCACTACTATCAGCGGCTCGTTCGGCTCGGCCTCGGTCAGCGGAAAACGGTTCTGTTCCAGTATGCGCTCATGCTAGGCTGCTCGCTGACGGCGCTCGCGAGTCTGCGCGTGCCGGCCCGCAGTCAATGGCTGCTGCTCGCCGCCTGGGGGCTCTTGTACAGCGTGTACTTCGTTGCGGTTGCGCTGCTCGAGAAGCGCCAGGGCGCGGCGCGCAGGGAGTCCTGAGGACGAGCATGCGAAGGCGCATCGATCTCGGCATCATTCTCCGCCGCCTGCGATCGAGCTGGGCGGCGTTCGTGCACGATCTGCTGATGGTGCCGCTCGCGTGGCTGGGCGCCTACTGGCTGCGCTTCAATCTCGAGCCGATCCCGGAGCAGTATCTCGACGAGGCCTGGACGCTGCTGCCGGTCGTGTGGTTCGTGCAGGTGGTCGTATTCTGGCGCTTCGGGCTGTATCGCGGCATCTGGCGTTTCGCGTCGCTGCAGGACCTCTCCCGGATACTGAAGGCCGTCGGGACCGGCGTCGCCGTGGCGGCTGTCGTGAGCTTCACGCTCACGCGGCTGGAAGGCGTGCCGCGCTCGGTGTTCGTCATATACGCGTGCCTGCTCGTGCTGCTGCTGGGCGGCCCGCGCTTCCTCTACCGCTCGCTCAAGGACCGCAACCGGCTGCGCGACTCCCGGCAGCGGGCGCTCGTGGTCGGCGCCGGGCGCGCCGGCGAGCAGCTCGTGCGCGAGCTGCTGCGCGATCGCACCTCGGCGTTCTATCCGGTGGCCTTCGTCGACGACGATCCCGCCAAGATCGGCAAGGAGATCCACGGCGTGGTCGTGGCGGGCCGGACCAGCGAGCTCGAGCGCCTCGCGCTCAAGTACCGGGCCGACGTGATCGTCGTGGCGCTGCCCGGGGCGGCGCCGGGCGAGCGGCGCCGGATCGTCGAGGCGTGCGAGCGGGCCGGGCTGCCGTTTCGCACGCTGCCGCCGCTGGAGGATCTGGTGAGCGGACGCGTGAGCGTGCGCCACCTGCGCAACGTCGAGATCGACGACCTGCTCGGGCGCGAGCCCGTCGAGCTCGACTGGACGGCCATTACCGCGCGGCACCGGGGCCGTTCGGTGCTCGTCACGGGCGGCGGCGGCTCGATCGGATCGGAGCTGTGCCGCCAGATCGCCCGCCTGGAGCCTTCGCGGCTCGTCGTCTTCGAGCGAAGCGAGCTCAATCTCTACAATATCGAGCGCGAGCTGCGCAGCCGGTTTCCGGCGCTCCCGCTGGGTGTCGTGCTCGGCGACGTAGGCGACGGGGCGCTCGTCGAGAAGACGCTGCAGGAGTATCGTCCGGAGGTGATCTTTCACGCGGCGGCGTACAAGCACGTACGGCTGCTCGAGAGCCAGGCGCGCGCGGCGGTGCGAAACAACGTGCTCGCGACCCGCACGCTGGCGCAGGCGGCGGTGCGCGCCGGCTGCCGTACGTTCGTCTTCATCTCGACCGACAAGGCAGTGAAGCCCGGCAACGTGATGGGCGCGACCAAGCGCGTGGCCGAGCTGTACTGCCAGGCGTTGAATCAGCATGCGCGCACGCGCTTCGTCACCGTGCGCTTCGGCAACGTCCTCGGCTCGGCGGGCAGCGTCGTGCCGTTGTTCCAGAAGCAGATCGCGGAAGGGGGCCCGGTGACCGTCACGCACCCGGAGGTGACGCGGTTCTTCATGACCATTCCGGAGGCGACGCAGCTCATTCTGCAGGCGAGCAGCGTCGGCGAGGGCGGGGAGATCTTCGTGCTCAGCATGGGGGAGCCGGTCAATATCCGCTACCTTGCCGAACAGCTCATCATTCTGTCCGGCAAGCGCCCCGGCGAGGATATCGAGATCGTGTACACCGGCCTGCGTCCGGGCGAGAAGCTGCACGAGGAGCTGTTTCAGGGGGACGAAGAGCTGATCGGCACCGCACACCCGAAGCTGCTGCTCGCGCGCAGCCGGATGCGGCCGCTGGCGTTGCTCGAGCGCGATATCGACATGATGGCGGAGGCGTGCGCGAGGAACGACGAGCAGCGGGTGTGCCAGCTGCTCGACCGGTTCTACGCCCCACGCGGCCCGGCGACGCGCACCGCTTCGTGAGGAATCCGATCTTGGACCGCGTGGAGTGCACTGACGCCCCGCGGCGCGCCGCGCGCCGGAGCGCGCGGCCGCGGCCTACAGCAGCACGGCGAGCCGACGCATGAACGTACTGGTCACGGGCGGAGCCGGCTACATCGGCTCCCACATGGTCAAGATGCTCCGTCGCGCCGGCGCGGAAGTCGTCGTCTTCGACAACCTCTCGGGCGGCGAGCGCAAGGCGGTCGTCGGCGGAACGTTCGTCCCGGGCGATATCAACGACGCCGCCGCGGTGGCCGCGCTGTTCGCGCGGGTTCGCATCGACGCGGTGATGCATTTCGCGGCGCTGATTCAGGTCGGCGAATCGATGCGCGAGCCGGCGAGATACTACCGCACGAACTTCGCGGGCACGCTGAACGTGCTCGAGGCCATGCGCGCGGCCGGAGTGCGCCATTTCATCTTCTCCTCTTCGGCGGCGATCTTCGGAGAGCCGCAGTACACGCCGATCGACGAGGCGCATCCCGCGGCGCCGATCAATCCGTACGGCTTCTCGAAGTGGGCGGTGGAGCGGGTGCTCGCGGAGTACGACCGCGCCTACGGGATTCGCTCGGTGAGTCTGCGCTATTTCAACGCCGCCGGCGCCGATCCGGAAGGCGAGCTCGGCGAATGCCACGAACCCGAGACGCACCTGATACCGCTCGTGCTGCAGGCGGCGTCCGGGCGGCGCAGGTCGATCACGATCTACGGCACCGATTACCCTACCGCCGACGGCACCTGCATCCGCGACTACATCCACGTGGACGATCTGTGCCAGGCGCATCTCAAAGCGCTGGAGTTCCTGATGCGCGGCGAGCGCAGCGCCGCGTACAATCTCGGCAACGGCCGCGGCTTCTCGGTGCGGCAGATCATCGATGCCGCCGAGCGCGTCACCGGGCGGCCGATCGCCGTCGAGATCGGACCGCGGCGCCCAGGCGATCCGGCGGTGCTCGTCGCCGACTCGAAGCGCGCGATCGCCGAGCTCGGCTGGCGGCCGCAGTACCAGGAGCTCGAGACGATACTGCGCCACGCGTGGGCCTGGGAGCAGCGCCGCGCCCGCGGCGACAACGAAGGAACAAACACCGAATGAAGCTCACAGTGATAGGAACCGGGTACGTCGGCCTGGTGACGGGCGCGTGCCTGGCGGAAATGGGCAACGAGGTCACCTGCGTCGATATCGACGGCGCGAAGATCGAGCAGTTGCGCCGGGGCGTGCTGCCGATCTACGAGCCGGGACTCGAGCCGATCGTCGTCGGCAACGTGCAGGAAGGCCGCCTGCGGTTCGCGACCTCGCTCGAGGACCCCGATGCCGCGTCGCGGCTGTACATGATCGCGGTCGGCACGCCCCCGGCCGAGGACGGCTCGTGCGACTTGCGGCACGTGCTCGCGGTCGCCGCCGACATCGGCCGCGTCATGACCGACTACACGGTGGTCGTGGAGAAGTCGACGGTTCCCGTGGGCACCGCGGAGCGAATCCGGGGCGTGATCCGCGAGGAGCTGGGCAAGCGCAACCTCGACCTCCCGTTCGACGTCGTGAGCAATCCGGAGTTTCTCAAGGAGGGCGATGCGGTCCAGGATTTCATGCGTCCGGACCGTATCATCATCGGCACCGACAGCGAACGGGCGCGCGAGATGCTGCGCGAGCTGTACGCGCCGTTCATGCGCACGCGCGAGCGCGTCATCTTCATGGGCGTGCGCGACGCGGAGCTGACGAAGTACGCGGCCAACGCCATGCTCGCGACCAAGATCTCGTTTATGAACGAGATCGCGAGCCTGTGCGATCGGCTGGGGGTGGACGTCGAGAACGTGCGCGTCGGTATCGGCTCCGACTCGCGCATCGGCTATTCGTTCATCTATCCCGGCGTCGGCTACGGCGGCTCGTGCTTCCCCAAGGACATGCGCGCGCTGATCCACATGGCGGCTGCCGCCGACGTCGAGCCGCTGGTACTGCAGGCGGTCGAACACCGCAACCGCGCGCAGCGGCGCGTGCTGTTCGATAAGATCACGCGGCATTTCGGCAGCGATCTGAGCGGACTGCGGTTCGCCGTCTGGGGGCTCGCCTTCAAGCCGGGTACCGATGACATGCGCGAAGCGCCGTCGATCGCGCTGCTGCAGCAGCTGATTGGTGCGGGCGCCACGGTGTGCGCGTACGACCCGGCGGCCGCCGGCGTCGCCCGGCGGGAGCTGCCGCGCGAATGGTTCGATTCCGGGCGGCTGACGCTCGCCGCGCATCAGTACGATGCCGTGCGCGGCGCGGATGCGCTGGTGCTGGTCACGGAATGGAAACCGTTCCGCCATCCGGACTTCACCCGAATCAAAGCCGACATGAAGCGTGCCGTTGTTTTCGACGGACGCAACCAATACGATCCGAAGGCGCTGCGGGACGCGGGATTCGTGTACTTCGGGATCGGCCGGTAGCGGAGAATGGAGCGCGCTTCGGCCCGACGTTGCGCCGCCGGGCAGCGTGCGCGCCGCGCGACCGTCGGCGCCGCGGCACCACTCACGGCAGCGCCGCTCCCGTCGCGGCGCGACCGCGAGGATACTTGTTTGCTTTTGCGAGGTAGCGAGGTAGTCGAAGAACAATGGAGCGAATCGTCAAAGCAGTATTCCCGGTCGCCGGGCTCGGAACCCGGTTCCTGCCGGCGACGAAGGCGGCACCGAAGGAAATACTGCCGATCGTGGACAAGCCGATCATCCAGTACGCCGCGGAGGAGGCGATCGGTGCCGGTATGCACCAGCTCATCTTCGTGACCGGCCGGCACAAGCGCGCGATCGAAGACCATTTCGACAAGGCGTACGAGCTCGAGCGCGAGCTCGCGTCCAAAGGCAAGCTGGAGCTGCTCGCGAGCGTGCGCACGGTGCTGCCCGAAGAGGCCACCTGCATCTACACCCGCCAGCCCGAGGCGCTCGGGTTGGGACACGCGGTGCTTTGCGCCTCGCCGGTGGTCGGCAACGAGCCGTTTGCGGTGGTGCTCGCCGACGACGTGATCCGCGCGGCGCCGAGCGTGCTCGAGCAGATGGCCGAGGTGTACCGGCGCAATCGCTGCTCCGTGATCGGCGTGCAGCGCGTCGGGCGGGAGGAGACGGCCAGCTACGGCATCGTCGATGCCGAGCCGATTGGCGAGCGGCTGTATCGCATCAAGGGAATCGTCGAGAAGCCGAGCCCGGCGCAGGCGCCGTCCGACCTCGCGGTGGTGGGCCGGTACATCCTGACGCCGCGCATCTTCGAGCTCCTGCGCAACGTGCGCGCGGGGGCGGGCGGCGAGATCCAGTTGACCGACGGGATCGCGGCGCTGCTCGCACACGAGCAGGTGCTCGCCTACGAGTTCGAAGGCAAGCGGTACGACTGCGGCAGCAAGCTCGGTTATCTGCAGGCGACCGTCGAGTACGCGCTCGACCACGCCGAGCTCAACTCGAAGTTCCGGGAGTACCTGAAGCGGCTCGACATCTGAAACGGCGCGCTTTCGCCCGGGTACGGCAGCCGATATAATCCCGCGGCTTCACGACCCCTGCGCGCGAAGTCTCCGGATATCGTGGCCTTACCCGCGTGAAAGCGATCACTGCTCAGCAGGCATGGGAGGTGCTGCGGAGAGCGGAGCGCCTGTACGCGCCGCAGGAGGTGGAAGCGGCGCTCGACCGCATGGCGCAGGCGATCACCGACCACCTCGCGGCCGCCGATCCTCTGCTCGTCTGCATCATGACGGGCGGCGTGGTTCCGTTCGGCAAGCTGCTGCCGCGTCTGCAGTTCCCGTTCGAGACCGATTTCGTGCATGCCACCCGCTATGGCGACCGGCTGCGCGGCGGCGAGCTCGACTGGCGTGTGCCACCGTCGCAGGACGCACGCGGGCGCGTGGTGCTCCTGATCGACGACATCCTCGACGAGGGCGAGACGCTCGCGGGCATCGAGGCGCGCTATCGCGCGGACGGAGCGCAGGCGGTGTACAAGGCGGTGCTGGTCGTGAAGCGGCGGGCGCGCACGCGCGACGTCGCCGTCGAGTTCCGCGGCGTCGAGGTGCCCGACCGCTATGTCTTCGGCTACGGCATGGACTACAAGGGCTACCTGCGCAACGCGCCCGGCATCTTCGCGGAAGCGCAATGACGAAGCTTGCCATCATCGGCGGCAGCGGCCTCACGCAGCTCGAGAACCTCGAGGTCGAGCGGCGCGAAGTGGCGCGCACGCCGTATGGCGAACCCTCCGGCCCCATGGTCTTCGGCCGCCTGCAGGGAAGGGAGGTTGTGTTCCTGCCGCGGCACGGACCGCAGCACACCATCCCGCCGCATCAGGTGAACTACCGCGCCAACGTCTGGGCGCTCAGGCAGGCCGGGGTGGAGCGCGTCATCGCCGTGGCGGCGGTCGGCGGCATCGCCGATGGGCTGCAGGCGACGGACATTCTGTTTCCCGATCAGATCATCGACTACACCTACGGCCGGGCGCACACGTTCTTCGACGGCGAGCAGGGGGAGGTGCGGCACGTCGATTTCACTTACCCCTATTGCCCGGAGCTGCGCGCGCTGCTCATCGCCGCTGCGGCGCGGGCGGGCATCGCGGCCGTCGAAAGCGGGACTTATGCGGCGACGCAGGGCCCGCGTTTCGAGACCGCGGCCGAGATCCGTCGGCTCGAGCGCGACGGGGCGGACGTGGTGGGCATGACCGGCATGCCCGAGGCGGCGCTCGCGCGCGAGCTCGGGCTGCGCTATGCCGCGATCGCGGTGGTCGTCAATCGTGCGGCCGGCAAGGAAGAGGCGCCGATCAGCCTGAAGGAAATCGAGGCCAACCTGCGGCAGGGAATGGCGAAGGTGCGGCGGCTGCTCGAGCACGCCATCCCGCTGATCGTCCCGGAGCGCTGAACCGCTCGCCCGCGGGTCAGCCGGCCGCGGGTCGAACCCGCACCAGGACCCCGAACTTCGGGTGATCGAAGTAGTGAAGGTCGTTGCTGCGCACGCGGCGCTCCTCTTCGATCACATAGCTCGGAGCGGCGTCGCTGCCGATGGCGGTCGCGCGCGGCTGGAACAGGAGCCGCAGTTCGACGTGGAGGAAGCGGCTAACGTAGAAGCGCAGCGCCCCCTCGAGCTCCCGGTCCCAGCTCGCGAGCGCGACCGCGGAGCCGCTCGAGCGCGGCTCGGCGGGCTGTACCCAGCGCTTGTGCAGCATCACACGGTAGCGCCCATCCGCCCGCAGCGCGTCTGCGATGCTGGTGAAGTCCTCGGTCGGCGTCATTTCCCGCGGCGATACCGTTTGTGCGGCCTCGCTCGGCTGCTCGATCCGCGTCCAGAGCTCCGCGCCCTCGAGGTCGGGGAGCCGGATCTCGAACACCAGCACTTCGATTTCGTAGCTCGCCGCGGCGCCGGTGGCGGCGAGCGCGGGAATGGCGTTGCAGCAGAGGAGCAGGAGAGCCGTGAGCAGACGGGTCATCGTTTTTCCGGGCAGACTGCTTCGCTATAGTATGTCGCAACTGTACCCGCTTTACGAGAACGGACCGATGGCTGTACGCACGGTACTGCGCATGGGCGACCCGCTGCTCTACCGCAAGGCGGCGCCGGTCGAGGCGTTCAACACGCCCGAGCTCGATCGGCTGATCGAGGACATGTTCGACACCATGGCCGCCTACAACGGCGCGGGGCTCGCCGCACCGCAGATCGGCGTGTCGCTGCGCATTGCGATCTTCGGCGTGCAGGCGAATCCGCGCTACCCGCAGGCCGAACCGGTACCCACCACGGTCCTCATCAACCCGACGCTGCATCCGATCGGCGACGAGATGGAAGAAGGGTGGGAGGGCTGCTTGAGCGTGCCCGGGATGCGCGGGCTCGTGAGCCGCTACCGGCAGCTGCGCTACACCGGCTACGATCAGCGCGGCAATCCGATCGATCGCACCGTCTCGGGCTTTCACGCGCGCGTGGTACAGCACGAGTGCGATCACCTCGACGGGACCCTCTACCCGATGCGCCTGCGCGATCTGCGTATGTTCGGGTTCGAGGACGTGCTGTTCCCCGATCTGAAGCGCCCGGAGAAGACCGCCCCCGCTGAAACTCGCTAGGGGTCACCCGAGCGCACCGCACGGACAGGCCGCCAGGCTCGGTGGGGCGCACTCGCGTCTCAGGGATGTGCGCGGCGCTCGGCGGGTGCGACGGCCGCTTCCGCATCCAGCGCATCGAGGAACTCGTGCGCCGCGCGCACGCGCTGCTCGGGCTCGGGAAACTCGCCCAGGATGCGGATGCGGTTCGGGCCGTCCAGGCGGTAGCGCCGCGGCGCGGCATGCAGCAGCCGCAGCACCGCCCCCGGCTCGATCGGCGGCTTCTCTACGAACTCGACGCGTATCCCCTTCGCCCCCGCATCGAGCCGGCGGATACCGAGCGGCGCCGCGCGCACTTTGAGCTCGGCCGCCTTGAACAGGAGCCGCCCGGCCTCCGGCAGCGCGCCGAAGCGGTCCATCACCTCCTCCTGCAGTGCGGCGACCACCGCCAGGCTCTCGGCGCTCGCGATCCGCTTGTAGAGCACGAGCCGCAGATGCACGTCCGGCAGGTAGTGGTCGGGGAAGAGCGCCGGCGCGTGCAGGTTGACCTCGGTGCCGCGCGCCTCGGGCTCGGCCGGCAGCGACTCGCCGCGCTTGAGCGACCGCACGGCGCGCTCGAGCAGCTCGGCATAGAGCGCGAAGCCCACTTCGTCGATCTCGCCGCTCTGCGCTTCGCCGAGCAGGTCGCCCGCGCCGCGGATCTCGAGATCGTGCGAGGCGAGCGCGAACCCCGCGCCGAGCTCCTCGAGCGACTCGATCGCCTCGAGGCGCTTGCGGGCGTCGCCGCTGATCGCGCTGCGCCCCGGAATCAGGAGGTAGGCGTAGGCGCGATGATGCGAGCGGCCGACGCGGCCGCGCAGCTGATGCAGTTGCGCGAGGCCGAACTTGTCGGCGCGCTCGATGATGATGGTATTGGCCGTCGGGATGTCGATGCCCGACTCGATGATCGTCGAGCACACGAGAATGTTGAAGCGGCGGTGGTAGAAATCGAGCATCACCCGCTCAAGATCCTTCTCCGGCATCTGGCCGTGCGCCACCCGGATCTCGGCCTCGGGGATCAGCTCGCGCAGCTCGCGCGCCGCACGCTCGATGGTGCGCACCTCGTTGTGCAGGTAGTACACCTGCCCGCCGCGGCGGATCTCGCGCAGGCAGGCTTCGCGGATCAGGTCGCGGTTGCGCTCCGCGACGAGCGTCTTGATCGCGAGCCGGCCTTCGGGCGCCGTGCCGATGATCGTGATGTCGCGCAGCCCCGCGAGCGCCATGTTGAGGGTGCGCGGTATCGGCGTCGCGGTGAGCGTGAGGATGTCCACCTCGGCGCGCAGCCGCTTGAGCCGCTCCTTCTGACGGACGCCGAAGCGGTGCTCCTCGTCCAGAATGAGGAGCCCCAGGTCCTTGAAGCGCACGTCCTCCTGCAGCAGCCGGTGCGTGCCGACGACGACGTGCACCTTGCCGTCCGCCACGTCCTTCAGGATTCGCGCCTGGTCCGCCTTGCCGCGGAAGCGCGACAGGAGCTCGATGCGGTACGGCGTGCCGGCGAAGCGGTCGCGGAAGTTCTCGAAATGCTGCTGCGCGAGCAGCGTGGTCGGCACCAGCACCGCGACCTGCGCACCGCCGTGCACCGCAACGAACGCCGCCCGCATCGCGACCTCGGTCTTGCCGAAGCCGACGTCGCCGCAAACGAGGCGGTCCATCGGCCGGGCGGACTGCATGTCGCGCAGCACCTCCTCGATCGCGCGCGCCTGATCCGGCGTTTCCTCGAACGGGAACATGTCCGCGAAGCGCTGGTACTCGGTTCCGCCGGGCGGGAACGCGCGCCCGCCCCGCGCTTCGCGCAGCGCCTGCACCTCGAGCAGCTCGACCGCCGCGTCGTAGGCCTTCTGCTGCGCGCGACGCTTCGCCTTCTCCCACGCGTCGCCGCCGAGCGTGTGCAGCGGCGCGCGCTCCGGATCGGTGCCGGTGTAGCGCGTGAGCAGGTGCAGCGACAGCACCGGGATGTAGAGCTTGTCGCCGCCGGCGTATTCGAGGCAGACGAACTCGTTCGGTCCGTCGCCGATGTCGATGGTCTGCAGACCGCGGTAGCGTCCGACGCCGTGCTCTTCGTGCACCACGGCGTCGCCGACCTTGAGTTCGGCGAGGCTGCGGATGATCGCGGCCGGATCGCGCTGAGCCAGCTGGCGGCGGCGGCGCTGCACCGCGCGCTCGCCGTAGAGCTGCGGCTCGGTGATGACGGCGACCGCCGGAGCGTGCAGTGCGAGCCCGCGCTCGAGCGGGGCGGTCGCGAGTGCGAGCGGCATATCGCCGTGCAGGAACTCGCGCCAGCCGGCGACATCGGCGGCACGATAGCCGCGCTCGTCGAGGAGTGCGCGAAGCGCCTCGCGACGGCCGGCGGTCTCGGCCACGAGGAGAACGCGTCCCGCATGCGCGCGCAGATAATCGAAGAGCGCGTGGTGCGGAACCTCGGCCTCGTAGTCGAGCGGCAGGCGCGCCGGAGCCGGCGTGGCATAGTCGACGACGGGCACAGCGTCGTTCGGCCGGTGCTCCGGCGAGAGATCCAGCAGATCGACGCGCGGCCAGGCCGCGAGGCGCTCGGCGAGCTCCTCGGCGGCGAGGAAGAGCTCCTGCGGCCGGAGCAGGGGGCGCTCCAGGTCGTGGCGCATCTGCTCGTAGCGCGCCGTCACTTCCCGCAGGAACCCTTCGGCTGCCCGTTCCGCCCCTTCCTCTACCAGGCAGACGGCGCTGGCCGGGACGTAGTCGAACAGCGATGCGGTCTCGTTGAAGAACAGCGGCAGGTAGAACTCGACGCCGGCCGGGGCCAGACCTTTGCTGACGTCCCGATACACGGGCACTTTCTGCGGGTCGCCTTCGAAGCGTGCGCGAAATGCCTGACGAAAGCGCTGAATAGCGTCTTCGGTGAGCGGATACTCGCGCGCCGGCAGGAGCTGCACGCTCTCGAGCGGCTTTCCGGAGCGCTGCGTTTCCGGATCGAACTCGTGGATCGTTTCGACCGTATCCCCGAACAGCTCGATGCGAAACGGCCGGTGGGCGCCGACGGGAAACAGATCGATCAGGCCGCCCCGTACGGCGTACTCCCCCGGCTCCATCACCTGCGACACCGCCCGGTACCCGCTCTGCGTGAGGCGCTGGCGGAGCCGCTCGATGTCGAGGGTGTCGCCCAGATCGAGGAGGAAGCTCTGCCCGAGCACGTACTCGCGGGGCGGCAGACGGTAAAGAGCGGTGGCGGCGGCGACCAGCAGAACCCCGCGCGAGAGGGTCGGGAGCTTGTACAGCGTCTCGAGCCGCTGCGCCGTCAGGCCCTGGTGCGGCGAAAAGACATCGTAAGGCAGGCACTCCCAGTCGGGAAAAACGCAAACCGGCACGGGCCCGCCCGCAGCATAGAAGCGAATCTCGTCTTCGAGCTGGTTGGCCGCCTCGATACTGCGGGTGAGGACGACGAGCGGGCCGGGGTGGTGCTCGGCGGCGGCGGCGATCGCGAGGCCACGGCTGCTGCCGAGCAGCCGGCACCAGCGAAGCCGGCCGTTCGGCGATCGGGGAAGTAGGGGGTCGAGCGGGGAAGGCTCGGGCGCGCGTTCAGCCGGAGTGACGGGCAAGCTCATTCAAGCACAGGGGTCGTCGCAGCGAGGCGCGCATTCTACCGGATCAAGGGCGGCGGTACGCAGGGCGCCAAACGCCTTGTCTTCGTGGGGGCTTATTTGCATAATTTCAAGAACACTGACAATAGAGACCAATAAGTTGCCAGCCGGCACGAGATATCAACAAAGGAAGGGTGGCTCTATGGCGAAACGTCCTCGCTTCAAGGTTGGCGATACGATTTTTTATCCCTCCGCGGGCGTCGGAACGATTCAGGCAATAGAGGAGTTGTACGTGGGACGACAGATGCGGCCATGTCTCGTCATCTATATCCCCGAGACCCGCATGACCGTCCGGGTGCCGCAGGAGAATGTCGAGAAATGCGGTATTCGTCCGCTCCTCACGAGCCGCAAGCTCAAGGAACTGTTCAAGGTCCTCTCCGCGAAGAGCGGCCGGCGCGTCACCGGTGGCAACTGGACCGAGCGCTGCAAGGAAATCGAGCGTAAGATCAACTCCGGCTCCTGCCTCGAGCTCGGCGAAGTGGTGCGCGACCTGATGCGCTGGAAGAAGCAGTCCGGCCTGTCGTTCGAGGAAGCGATGCTGCTCGAGCAGGCGAGCGGGTATCTCGCGCGCGAGGTGGCAGCCGTCGAAGGTATCGAAACCGAGGCGGCGATCGACCGAATTCGATCCTACGTGGGCGTGCAGTCCTAGGGACGGGCACAGACGTCCGGCCGGAGGCCGTCGCAAGAAGAACAAATCCAATCCCGCCCCTCCTGCGGTGTCCGGAGGGGCGGGATGGAAAGAATTCCGTTCAATGCCGTCCTTCCTCTGCCCCCGCGTGCCTGCTGATCGTCCTTTCTTCTTCCGTGCGGGTTGATGCGTGGCTTCAATAGCGGATATCTGGGCGATCGTGCCTGCGGCCGGCACCGGCACCCGCATGCAGACGAACCTTCCGAAGCAGTACCTTCCGCTTCTCGGCCGGCCGGTTATCGGGCACACGCTCGAGCGCCTGTGCCGCTACCCGCGGCTGCGCGGGATCGTCGTCGGGCTCGCGCCCGGCGATGTCCGCTGGCGTGACGTCGCGGTTCCCGGCGGCGAGAAAATCATCGGCGTCTACGACGGCGGCGCGTCGCGCGCCGAGACGGTAATGAACGGTCTCGCCGCGCTCGCCGCGCATGCGCGGGCGGACGATTGGGTGATGGTGCACGATGCCGTGCGCCCGTGCATACGGCCGGACGATCTCGATCGGCTCGTGGAGGCGGCTTTCGCTTGCGCGGACGGCGCGTTGCTCGCCGTGCCCGTGGCCGACACGGTCAAGCGCGCGGACGCCGACGACCGCGTGCAGCAGACGGTGCTGCGCGCAGGTCTCTGGCGCGCGCTCACGCCGCAAATGTTCCCGCTCGGCCGCCTGCGCGAGGCGCTGGCGCGCGTGCTGCAGGATGGCGGCGACGTCACCGACGAGAGCGCCGCCATGGAGGCGATCGGGGCGCGCCCGCGCCTGGTAGAGGGCCATGCGGACAACATCAAGATCACGCGGCCCGCGGACCTCGCGCTCGCGGAGCTGTTCCTGCGGCAGCAGGGGGAGGGCGCATGCTGATGCGCATCGGCCAGGGCCTGGACGTGCACCCGTTCACCGAGGGCCGCGATCTGGTCCTCGGCGGCGTGCGCATTCCGCACGGCAAGGGGCTGCAGGGGCATTCGGACGCGGATGCCCTGATTCACGCGGTGTGCGATGCGTGCCTCGGCGCCGCGGGGCTCGGGGACATCGGCGGCCATTTCCCGGACACGGATGCGGCGTACGAGAACGTCGACAGCCGGGTGCTGCTGCGGCGCGTGCAGGCAATGCTGGGGGCACGGGGCTGGGAGGTCGTCAACGTCGACGCCACCGTCGTCGCGCAAGCGCCGCGCCTCGCGCCATATATACCGGCGATGGCCGCGAACATCGCGGCCGACCTGCAGATCGCCCCCGAGCGCGTGAACGTCAAGGCGACGACTACGGAACACCTCGGCTTCATCGGGCGCGAAGAGGGGATCGCGGCACAGGCCGTGGTGCTGATCGCGCGAAAGTGATCGCTGCTCGCGTCCGAGTCGCCTGCCGATAGATACCGCCCGATCGCCGCCCGGCCGCCGGCGCATGCGTGCATCCTTGCTCGTCCGCCGCGCTCGTTTACACTGTCGAGCGTGCCGGCCGGGATCGGCGCTGGAAGCTACGGAGGGCAATTATGAGCGGACACGTGTACAAGCACATCGAGCTGACGGGCAGTTCGACCGAAGGGATCGAGGACGCCGCGCGGCGCGCGCTCGCACGGGCCGCCGCGACGGTGCGGAACATGCGGTGGTTCGAGATCACCGGCACGCGCGGACACATCGAGAACGGCAAGGTCGCGCACTGGCAGGTGACGCTGAAGGTCGGGTTTACCTTGGAGGAGTGACGGGCGCCGAACGGCGAAGCGGACGGCGGACCGGGATTCGGGGCGCGAGCTTCGGGCGTTTCCTTGGAATCGTGGAATGAAAGCGGCAAGCACATCGCGGCAGGACGTTACTACGCAAGTGAGCGGTCTCGACTATCCCTCGGCTTGGCTGCGGAAGATCTTGAGCGAGAACAAGCGCGTCGCGGTCGTCGGGCTGTCGACGAACGAGATGCGTCCGAGCTACTTCGCCGCGAAGTATCTCAAGGACCACGGGTTCACGATCATTCCGGTGAACCCCAAGTACAAGGAGGTGCTCGGCGAGCGCTGCTACCCGGATCTCCGCTCGATCCCCGATACCGTCGATGTCGTCGACCTGTTCCAGCGCCCGGAGGCGGTGATGCCGTTCGTCGAGGACGCGATCGCGATCGGTGCAAAGGTCGTCTGGATGCAGCTCGGCATCGTCAATCACGAGGCGGCCGAGAAGGCGAGAGCGGCGGGCCTCGAGGTGGTGATGAACCGGTGCATGAAGATCGAGTACGCGCGCCTCTTCGGCGGGCTCAACCTGGTCGGCGTGAACACCGGCGTCATCTCCGCCCGCCGGCCGCTGGCGATCAACCGGTAGCGGGGCGTCGCATCGCTCGCGTCGGCAGCGCGGGGCGGACGAGCGTCGGAGCCGGCGACGTGCGCGCGTCACACCCGTACCCGATCTCGCGGTGCGCCGCCGCCGCTTCCCGAGCGCCGGGCCGTTCCGTGCGCCCGCGGCTTCCGCGGCTAGGCAACGTCACGCAAAGCTGCTATCTAGAGCGCCCCTGTTTCGTTTCTGACTCGCCGCGGAGGAGCCGTTGTGGCTGATCGCAAGTTCGGCATTGAAACCCTGTGCCTGCACGCGGGACAGATTCCCGACCCCGCGACCGGGTCGCGTGCGGTGCCGATCTACCAGACCACGTCGTACGTCTTCGACGACACCGACCACGCGGCGAGCCTGTTCAACCTGCAGACGTTCGGGAACATCTACACCCGGATGATGAACCCGACCACCGCCGTGCTCGAGGAGCGCATGGCGGCGCTCGAGAACGGCCGCGCGGCGCTCGCGGTGAGCTCCGGCATGGCGGCGCAGATGATCGCACTGCTCACGCTGCTCGAGGAGGGCGACGAGTTCGTCTCCGCGCGCACGCTCTACGGCGGCACGTACTCGCAGTTCGACGTGACGTTTCGCAAGCTCGGGATCACGCCGCATTTCGTCGATCCCGACGACCCCGAGAACTTCCGCCGGGCGCTGACACCGAGAACCAAGGCGATCTTCGCCGAGACCATCGGCAATCCGCTGAGCAACGTGCTCGACATCGAAGCGGTGGCGGCGATCGCGAAGGAGGCCGGCATTCCGCTGATCGTGGACAATACCTTCGCCACGCCTTATCTCTGCCGGCCGTTCGAGCATGGGGCGGATATCGTGGTGCACTCGGCCACGAAATTCATCGGCGGGCACGGTACCTCGATGGGTGGCATCGTCGTCGAATCGGGGCGGTTCGACTGGGCGAACGGCAAGTTCCCCGGCATGCTCGAGCCGTCGAAGGGCTACCACGGCGTGCGCTTCTACGAAACCTTCGGCGACTTCGCGTTCACCATGAAGGCACGCTGCGAGACGCTGCGCACGTTCGGCCCCGCCATGAGCCCGTTCAATGCGTTCCTGTTCCTGCAGGGGCTCGAGACGCTGCACGTGCGCATGGAGCGGCACGTGCAGAACGCCCGCGGGGTGGTGGCGTTCCTCAAGTCGCATCCGGCCGTGAGCTGGGTCAAGTACCCCGAGCTTCCGGACAGCCCGTATTACCGGCTCGCGCGCAAATACCTGCCGAAGGGTGCGGGCTCGATCTTCACCTTCGGGGTGAAGGGCGGAGAGAAGGCGGGCGCGAAGTTCATCGAGAGCGTGCGCTTCCTGAGCCATCTCGCGAACGTCGGCGACGCCAAGACGCTTGTGATCCATCCGGCATCGACCACGCACCGGCAGCTCTCCGAGGAGCAGCAGCGCGCCGCCGGGGTGACGCCCGACATGGTGCGGATTTCGGTGGGGCTCGAGACGCTTGACGATATCCTCTGGGATCTCGATCAGGCGCTGCGCGTGGCGAGCGGCTGAGCCACCCGAAACCGCGCGCGACCCCGGCGGAAGCCGGGGCTTCGAAGGCGAGTATACCGGTTCAACGGCTTTCCATGCCGGCGCTGGCCGGCGCCCTTGCTCGGCGAACCGGAGGAATCAGCCGCGCTTGAGCAGCACGTACACGGCCCCGGTCCCGCCGTCGCGGGGAATCGCGGTGCTGAACGCCATTACTTCGTCTTTCTGTCGCAGCCAGACGTTCACCTTGCCCTTGAGCACGGGGAGCTTTCCTTCGGAGCTCTTGCCCTTGCCGTGGATGACGCGCACGCAGCGCTTGCCGAAGGCGCGGCTCTCGCGGAGAAAGCGGTCCAGCGCCTCGCGTGCTGCGGGGACCGTGCAGCCGTGCAGATCGAGCTCCGCTTCGATGGCGTATTGTCCGCGCCGCAGCTTGCGGACGACCGAGCGCTGCACGCCCGGACGCGCGTAGAGAAGCTCCTCGCCGGTCTCGACGTCGGCCGGCTCGTACGCGTCGGAGAGAAGGCTCGCAATGACGGCCGCCGCGTCGCGGCGCGACTGCTCGGGGATGGGTTTGCGCGGCACCCGATGGGGCGGCGCGCGGTCCTGTTCGACCGGCCGCACGTCGCCGACGTGCGCGCGAAAGAGCGCGCTGTAATCCTTGCAGGTCTTGTCGCTGCTCATGGCTGACGGCTCCGACCCCCGAGCCCGACATTAGCGCCTCGTCGGGCGCTTGTCGAAGGGGGGACGAGCGCCGTGAATGGAACGGGAACGAGCGGTCGGTGCGGGCGGGCCCGCCGGCCAGGCGGGCGCCCGGCCGGCCGAGCGCGAAATCGCCGCTACCGGATCGGGGCGGCCTGTGCGCCCTGGAGGTAGCGGTCGGCGTCGAGGGCCGCCATGCAGCCGGTCGCGGCCGAAGTGACCGCCTGGCGATAGACGTGGTCCTGCACGTCGCCGGCCGCGAACACGCCCGGAATGCTGGTAGCGGTCGCGTTCCCGGCGAGGCCAGAGCGCGTCTTGATGTAGCCGTTCTCCATCTCGAGCTGCCCGACGAAGAGGTCCGTGTTCGGGCGATGGCCGATCGCGATGAAGACCCCCTGCACGTCGAGCACCTTCGGGGCGCCGTTCCTGTCCTTGATGCGCAGGCCGGTCACGCCGTTGTCGTCGCCGAGGATTTCGTCGACCTGATGGTTCCACTCGATCGAGATCCTGCCCTCCTTGACGCGCTCCATCACTCGGTCGACGAGGATCGCTTCCGCGCGGAACCTGTCGCGGCGGTGCACGATGGTGACGTGCGAGGCGATGTTCGCGAGGTACAGCGCCTCTTCGACCGCGGTGTTGCCGCCGCCCACTACGGCCACTTTCTGCCCGCGGAAGAAGAAGCCGTCGCAGGTGGCGCAGGCGGACACGCCTTTGCCCCGGTACTTCTCCTCGGACGGAATCTCCAGGTACTTCGCCGAAGCGCCGGTGGCGATGATGAGCGCGTCGCAGGTGTAGACGCCGTGGTCGCCGGTGAGGCGAAACGGCCGCTCGCGCAGCTCCGCCTTGTGGATGTGGTCGAACACGATCTCCGTGCCGAAGCGCTCCGCGTGCCGGCGCATGCGCTCCATCAGCTCCGGTCCCTGTACGCCTTCGGCGTCGCCGGGCCAGTTGTCGACGTCCGTCGTCGTCATCAGCTGGCCGCCCTGTTCGAGGCCGGTGATGAGTACGGGCTTGAGGTTCGCGCGCGCGGCGTAAATCGCGGCGGTATATCCGGCCGGGCCGGAGCCGAGGATGAGCAGCTGCGCGTGCTTGACGTTCGCCATGGTCGAGATCCTTCCTGTTCGCGTGCCGGCTTGCGGAAATTAAGGTGGGGGCGACGGCGGAGGCAAACAACCGCGCCTGAGCGGGCGGCGCGGGTAATGGTACGCTAACGGCAAAGACACGGTAAAGGTGACGGATGCGCATCGGTATTCCGAAGGAGATCAAGCCGAACGAGGGGCGCGTCGCGCTCACGCCCGGGGCCGTCGCCCAGCTGGTGCAGGACGGCCACGAGCTCCTGCTGCAGGCGGGCGCCGGCGTGCCGAGCGGCTACCGCGACGACGAGTACCGGCGGGCGGGCGGCCGTATCGTTCCCGACGCGGCCGCGCTCTACGGCGAGGCGGAGCTGGTGCTCAAGGTGAAGGAGCCGCAGCCCGCCGAGTACGGCCTGTTCCGTCCGGAGCAGCTCCTGTTCTCGTTCCTGCATCTGCCGACGACCGTCCCGCTCGCGCGGGCGCTGTGCGAGCGCGGAGTAACCGCCGTCGCCTTCGAGTCGCTCGAGGAACACGGCCGCATGCCGCTGCTCGCACCGATGAGCGACATCGCCGGACGGCTCGCGGTGCAGATCGGCGCGACGCTGCTGCACGGCTACCGTGGCGGCCGCGGGCTGCTCCTCGGCGGCGTGGAGGGGGCCGAGGCCGGCACGGTCGTCGTCCTCGGTGCCGGCGTCGCCGGCTGCAGCGCCGCGCGCGCTGCGGCGGCGCTCGGCGCGCGCGTGATCGTTTGCGCGCGCAGGCCCGAGCGGGCGCGGGAGCTGCTGCCGCCGGAGCGTATTGCGGTCGAGGCTTGCGAGTCCGCGGCTATCGAGCGGGCCGTCCTCGAAGCGGATCTCGTGATCGGCGCGCTGCGCGTGCCGAGCGGCATCGCGCCGAAGCTCGTTTCCGCGGCGACGGTACGCCGCATGCGGCCGGGTTCGGTGATCGTCGATGTCTGCATCGATCAGGGCGGCTGCATCGAGACGACGCGCGCGACGAGCTACGACGCACCCACGTACGTGCGCGATGGCGTGGTTCACTTCGCCGTTGCCAATATGCCGGGCGCCGTGCCGCGCACCGCATCGCAAGCCTTGTCCGCGGCGCTCTTGCCGTATGCGCGCCGGCTCGCCGCGCTCGGCACGCGCCGGCTGATCGAGGACGATGCGCTCGCTCGTGCCGTCAACGTCGCCGGCGGTCGGATCGTGCATCCCGAAGTCGCTGCCTCGGTCGCCGCCTCGTAGCGCTGCCTTGTGGGCACGCGGCTAAAGGGCGAAAATCGCCGTAATTTTTCGGCATCTGCAGCGAGTTTTCGTGAGTCAGGCGACCTGGAAGAAGACCAAGACTCCCCTCACCCCGCGTCTGGTCCGGCTGCTGCGTGAGGTGGTTCTGTACCTCCTCGCGGCGATCGGCGTCTACCTCCTGATCTCGCTCTGGAGTTACTCGCCGAACGACCCGGCGTGGTCGCACAGCGGTCCGAGCACCGCGGCGGTCAACATGGGCGGACGTGTCGGCGCGTGGCTCGCGGACGTGCTGTTCCACCTGTTCGGCTACGTCGCGTTCCTGTTTCCGGTGATGATCGCCTTCGGCGGCTGGCGGATCTATCTGCACCGGAACGATCCCGAGCCCGCGAGCCTCAAGCACCGCCTGATCGTCGGCAGCGGTTTCGTGCTCGTGCTCGTCAGCGCCTGCGGGCTCGCCTGGCAGCATTATCTCGCCGAGGGCATGCCGTTCTCCGCCGGGGGCTGGCTCGGCAGCGCCGTCGGGGACGGCTTCGTCTCGGCGCTCGGCGACACCGGCGGCACCCTGTTCCTGCTCGCGATTTTTCTCTCGGGCGTGACGCTGTTCACCGGGCTCTCCTGGCTGCGGCTGATGGATGCGACCGGCCGCGCGAGCCTGGCGCTGCTCGCGTGGCTGGGCGACTTCGTCTCCGCTCAGTACGATCGCTTCGTCGGACGGCGGGCGCGCAAGCAGCGCCAGGAGACCGTCAAGGTCGAGAAGAAGGTGCTCGAGCGCCATCCTCCGCCCAAGATCGAGCCGATCGTGACCAAGGTCGAGACCGGCAAGCGCGTCGAGCGCGAGCGCCAGGTGCCGCTGTTCGACATTCCGGCGGCGAACGAGCTGCCGCCGCTGTCGCTGCTCGACCCGCCGGACAAGTCCAGGTCGGGACAGTTCTCGAAGCAGTCGCTCGAGACGATGTCGCGGCTGCTCGAGAAGAAGCTGCTCGACTTCAACATCGAGGCGCAGGTGGTGGCGGTCCATCCGGGGCCGGTCATCACCCAGTTCGAGATCGACCCGGCGCCCGGCGTGAAGGCCTCGCAGATCACCAACCTCGCGCGCGACCTCGCGCGCTCGCTCTCGGTCGTGAGTCTGCGCGTGGTCGAGAACATCCCCGGCAAGAGCTACGTCGGCATCGAGATTCCGAACGAGGTGCGCGAGACCGTGCGCCTCTCGGAGGTGCTCGCCTCCAAGGTGTACGAGGAGGAGCAGACGCCGCTCGCGCTCGCGCTCGGCAAGGACATCGGCGGCAACCCGGTGGTGACCGACATCTGCAAGATGCCGCACCTGCTCATCGCCGGGACCACCGGCTCCGGCAAGTCGGTGTTCATGAACTCGCTCATCCTGAGCATCGTGTACAAGTCCACACCCGAGCAGGTGCGGATGATCATGATCGACCCGAAGATGCTCGAGCTCGCCGTGTACGAGGGCATCCCGCACCTGCTGGCGCCGGTCGTGACCGACATGAAGCAGGCGGCGAATGCGTTCAAGTGGTGCATTGCCGAGATGGAGCGGCGCTACCGGCTGATGGCGGCGCTCGGCGTGCGCAATCTCGCGGGCTTCAACCGCAAGGTGAAGGAGGCGCTCGACGCCAAGAAGCCGCTGCGCGACCCGCTCTACAAGCCGACGAGCCCCGAGGACGAGGCGCCGGTGCTGAAGCCGCTGCCGCTCATCGTGATCCTGGTCGACGAGCTCGCCGACCTCATGATGGTCGTCGGCAAGAAGGTCGAGGAGCTGATCGCGCGGCTCGCACAGAAGGCGCGCGCGGCGGGGCTGCATCTCGTGCTGGCGACGCAGCGACCCTCGGTCGACGTCATCACCGGGCTCATCAAGGCCAACATTCCGACGCGCGTCGCGTTCCAGATGTCTTCGCGCGTCGACTCGCGCACCGTGATCGACCAGATGGGCGCGGAGCAGCTCCTCGGGCAGGGCGACATGCTGTTCCTGCAGCCGGGCAACCTGCCGATGCGCGTGCACGGTGCGTTCGTCGCCGACCACGAGGTGCACAAGGTCGCGAGCTTCCTCAAGAAGAGCGGCCAGCCGGTCTACGACGATCGGATCCTGACGGCGGATTCGGGCGTGAACGACGCCGGCATTCTGCAGGAAGGCGGCGGCGAGGGTGGCGGGGAAGGCGAAGCCGATCCGCTCTACGACGAGGCGCTGCGCATCGTGACCGAGTCGCGCCGCGCCTCGATCTCCGGCGTGCAGCGGCGGCTGCGCATCGGCTACAACCGCGCCGCACGGCTGATCGAGGAGATGGAGCGCGCCGGCGTGGTCGGCCCGCTGCAGCCGAACGGCAGCCGTGAAGTGCTCGCGCCGCCGCCGGTCGAAGTCGATCGATGAAGGGCTTGCGCTTCCTGCTCCTCCTGGGCGTCCTGTGGGCGTTCGACGCCGCCGCGCAGCCGCCCGGCGGACGCGAGAGCCTCGAGCGCTTCTTCGAGGAGGTCGAGCGCTACACCGCGCAGTTCAACCAGGTCGTGGTCGACGAGACCGGCGAGACGATCCAGGAATCGAACGGGCGGCTCTGGATCGAGCGCCCGAACAAGTTTCGCTGGAATTACGAGACGCCCTACAAGCAGCAGATCGTGAGCGACGGCGAGCGCCTCTGGGTGTACGACGAGGACCTGAAACAGGTGACCGTGCGCCCGCTCAAAAAAGGTCTGCTCGAGACGCCGGCGGCGCTCCTCGCCGGACGCGGCCGGCTGGCGCAGCGCTTCGACATCCGGGACGGGGGCGCTGCGGAGGGGCTCGCCTGGGTGGAGCTGACGCCGAAGGAGAAGGACGGGAGCTTCGAGCGGGTGCGGCTCGGTTTCGAGCAGGGGCGGTTGCGAAAGTTCGAGCTGCAGGATGCGCTCGGGCAGACCACGCGCTACACCCTGCGCGGCGGCGTCGAGAACCAGCCGATCGCGCCGTCGCGCTTCACGTTCACGCCCCCGCCCGGGGTCGACGTGGTGGGGGAGCCGTAGATTCCCGAAGATTGCGGCAATCCCGGACCGGCGGCGCCGGTCGGAGGGACGCAGGTGCAGAAATCGTTCGAGGAGTTGCAGCCGGCCGGCTGGGAGCCGCTGGCGAACCGGATGCGCCCGCGGCGGATCGATGATTTCGTGGGACAGGAGCACCTGCTCGGTCCGGGCAAGCCGCTGCGGCAGGCGATCGAGAGCGGCGCGCTGCATTCCATGATTCTCTGGGGTCCGCCGGGGACCGGGAAGACCACGCTCGCGCGCATCATCGCGTCCGCCGGTGATGCGCACTTCATCGCGCTCTCGGCGGTGTTCGCGGGCGTAAAGGAGATTCGCGGGGCGATCGAGGAGGCGCGACAGCAGCGCGCGGCGGGCCGGCGCACGGTCCTCTTCGTCGACGAGGTGCACCGGTTCAACAAGGCGCAGCAGGACGGCTTCCTGCCGTACGTGGAGGACGGCACGTTCACGTTCGTCGGTGCCACGACCGAAAACCCCTCGTTCGAGCTCAACAACGCATTGCTTTCGCGCGCACGCGTCTATGTGCTCAAGGCCCTCACGGCCGACGATATCCGCCGCGTGCTCGAGCGCGCGCTCGCCGACCGCGTGCACGGCCTCGGAGCGCGCGGACTGACGGCGACGCAGGAGGCGCTCGAGCTGCTCGCGGAAGCGGCCGACGGCGACGCGCGCCGGGCGCTGAACCTGCTCGAGATGGCTGCGGATCTCGTGGCGAAGGGCGAGACGCTCGGTGTCGAGCGCGCCAGGGAGGTCGCGGCGGGCGGGGTGCGCCGCTTCGACAAGCAGGGCGAAGTGTTCTATGACCAGATCTCCGCGCTGCACAAGGCGGTGCGCGGCAGCAGCCCCGACGCGGCGCTCTATTGGCTCGCGCGCATGCTCGACGGTGGCTGCGATCCGCTCTACATCGCCCGCCGCGTCGTGCGCATGGCCGCGGAAGACATCGGCAACGCCGATCCGCGCGCGCTCACGCTCGCGCTCGGCGCCTGGGACGCGCAGGAGCGGTTGGGGAGCCCGGAGGGCGAGCTCGCGATCGCGCAGGCGGTGGTCTATCTCGCCTGCGCGCCGAAGAGCAACGCCGTGTACGCCGCGTTCAATGAAGCGATGGAAGATGCCAGGCGCTCGGGCTCGCTCGACGTTCCGCTGCACCTGCGCAACGCGCCGACGCGGCTCATGAAGGAGCTCGGCTACGGGGCGGGCTATCGCTACGCGCACGACGAGGCCGACGCGTATGCGGCGGGCGTCGACTACTTTCCGGACGGGATGGCGCCCAAGACGTACTACCGTCCGGCGCCGCGCGGGCTCGAGGAGCGCATCGCGGCGCGGCTCGCGGAGCTGCGCGAGCGCGACCGGGTGGTGCGCGCAGGAAAGCCCAAGGCGTGATACCGCCGGGGGGCATATGGTTGCGATAGGAAACACCGATCGCCGGCGCGCGGAGCCGCTCCTTGCCGGCGTCGCGGCATTGATGCTGGCGATCTCGGTGCCTGTGGCTGCCGATGTCGCCGCGGGGCGGGCGGCGTGCGATGCCCACAGCTACCGCGAGGCACTGCGCCTGTTCCGCCCCCTCGCCGAGCAGGGCGACGTGCAGGCGCAGTACTACCTCGGGCGCATGTACGAGAAGGGCCAGGGGGTGCGCAAGAACGCGGCGCAGGCGCGCAAGTGGTATACGCGCGCCGCCGAAGGCGGTACCGCGCCGGCGCAGTACCGCGTCGCGGTCGCGCACGCGTGCGGCCTCGGGGGGCTGGAGCGCGATCGCGCGGCGGCGGTCGCGTGGCTGCAGCGATCGGCGGAAGGCGGTTACAAGCGGGCGCAGCGGGTGCTTGCCGGGGCGTACGCCGAAGGGCGCTCCGGACTGCCTGTCGACGCGCGCCGCGCCGAGTGCTGAAGACGCAAGGCGGAGGCGCAGGGATGACGCAGGTCCTCGCGATAGCGGCCGGCGGCGCCCTCGGGAGCGTGCTGCGCTACGGAGTGTCGTACGCGGTGCACGGGCTCTTCGGGCGGGGCTTTCCGTACGGCACGCTCGCGGTCAACGTGCTCGGGTGTGTGGCGATGGGTTACCTGTGGGTGCTGTTTCTCGAGCGCCCGGGCGCCGGAGCGGTCGCGAGGGCGGGGGTGCTCGTCGGGCTGCTCGGGGGCTTCACTACGTTTTCAGCATTCTCGATCGAAACGCTCAATCTGCTGCGCGAAGGCGCCTGGCAGCGGGCGGCGCTCTATGTGCTCCTCAGCATCGCGCTCTGTCTCGCCGGCACGTGCATCGGAGTGCTCGTCGCGCGGTATGCTTGAGCGCATGAATGATTTCCAACTGCTAGCAGGGACAGATTCGCATGATCGATCCGCGCCTGTTTCGAACCCAGCTCGATGATGTCGCGCGCCGTCTCGCGCGCCGCGGCGTGGCGCTCGACGTCGCACGCTTTCAGGCGCTCGAGGAAGAGCGCAAGGCCGTGCAGGTCGAGACACAGCGCCTGCAGCAGAGCCGCAACGAGCTCGCGAAGCGCATCGGGCAGGCCAAGGCCAGGGGCGAGGACGCGAGCGAGCTCCTCGCGGCGGCGGGGCGCTTGCCGGAGCAGCTCAGGCAGGCGGAGGCGAAGCTCGCCGAGATCCAGGCGCAGCTCGAAGAGTACCTTCTCGGCGTGCCGAACCTGCCGCACGCGAGCGTGCCGGACGGCTCGGGGGAGCAGGACAACGTCGAGGTGCGTCGCTGGGGCGAGCCGCCGGCCTTTGCGTTCGAGCCGAGGGATCACGTCGACGTCGGTGCCCGCCTGGGACAGCTGGATTTCGACGCGGCGGCGAAGCTGACCGGCGCACGCTTCGTGGTGATGCAGGGCGAGCTCGCGCGGCTGCAGCGCGCGCTGATCCAGTTCATGCTCGATCTGCACACCCGCGAGCACGGCTATACCGAAGTGTACGTGCCGTACCTGGTGAACGCGGCGAGCCTGCGCGGGACCGGGCAGCTTCCGAAGTTCGAGGCCGATCTGTTCGCGGTCAGGGGTGAGCCGCGGTATTACCTGATCCCGACCGCCGAAGTGCCGGTTACGAACCTGGTGCGCGACGAAATCATCGACGCCGGCCGGTTGCCGCTGCGCTACGTGTGCCACACGCCGTGCTTCCGCAGCGAAGCGGGCTCGCACGGCAAGGATACGCGCGGCATGATTCGCCAGCACCAGTTCGAGAAAGTGGAGCTGGTGCAGATCGTGCGGCCGCAGGACTCCTACGCCGCGCTCGAGGAGCTCACGGCGCACGCCGAGGAGGTGCTGAAGCGCCTCGAACTGCCGTATCGCGTCGTGGCGCTCTGCACCGGCGATCTCGGCTTCGGTTCCGCCAAGACGTACGACATCGAGGTCTGGCTTCCGGGTCAACAGTGCTATCGCGAGATTTCTTCCTGCAGCAACTTCGAGGATTTTCAGGCTCGGCGGCTGCAGGCACGCTGGCGCAATCCTGCGACCGGCAAGCCGGAGCTCGTGCACACCCTCAACGGCTCCGGGCTCGCTGTCGGCCGTACCGTCGTCGCGATCCTCGAGAATTTCCAGGACGAGAAGGGTGGCGTGGCAATTCCGGATGCGCTGCGGCCCTACCTGGGCGGGATGTCGCGCATCGAGCCGGCCGCATAGGCGAGAAGCGGAGCCGGGCGCGACCGTCAATCGGGCACGATGCTTGGCCGCTCAAGGAAGCAAGAACGCCCGCCGTCGGGGGGCGTCTCGCCGTAGCGCGTCGGACCTAGAACGGCAGCATTGCCGAGAACAGGAACGCCGTCCGATCGACTCCGCCGTAGTGAAGGACACCGAGCTTCATCGTTACGTCCGACCGGGTGAGCGCAACCCCGGCGCCATAGACGGCATCGGTATCCTTGCGCGAGTGCGTCTCGGACATGAACGTTGATGAGGGAGAGCCGAGCGGATCCTTCGGGGTCGTGGTGGTCACGAGCCTGTGCTCGACCTCCTGCTCGTATCGGTGGACCCCGGCTTCCCCGTAGAAGGACAGAGACTCGGTGAGCGCAAAAAAGCGCCCGAGCTTCAGGGCGACGGTGCGGACCGTCTCCTCGCTCACGGCGAACGAGTCAAAGTTTGAAGCAGGGTCCTCGCCCTCGTGTACGTCATCGCGGCCCGTTTCATCGAGGAAGTCGAAGGCGAGCTCGACGTACCACGCGGTCCAGCGGTGGCCGATGGACAGCGAGTAGGCGGTGCCAGTGTCGCTCTCGCTCTCGCGTACCGTCGCGACCGGGTGAGCCGGCGTCAATGCCGGCGCCGGGACGTCGTTGTCGGTCTGGGCACCAAGGCCGAGACCAAGGTAGTACCCGGCTCGCACCGGCGCCGCGGGCAGCAGAATCGTCAGGACGGAAAGGAGCAAGAACAAACGCTTCATACCTGCTTGGGTCGTAGTTTGGCTCATAGTCTCGAGCGGTGAAGCGGGGGAAACGCGCGATCACGCGCCCGGCGGCGCGGGCCGGCCGCGTGCGACCGCGGTCGCAACCACGAACGAGCGTGATGCAGAGTGGTTGGCGGAGAGGGAGGGATTCGAACCCCCGGAGCCTTTCGGCTCAACGGTTTTCAAGACCGCCGCCTTAAACCGCTCGGCCACCTCTCCGATGCGCGCGCCGGGTCCGGCGCGCCGATGCGCGGCATTTAACGTGAAACCGCGCCAAAGATCCAACTCGCGATCCGCCGGGCCGGAGGTGCCGGCGCGGCCCGAGGTCGCGCCGGCACCTGTACGCCATCAGCCGGTGGTCGCGACCTTGCTGCGGATATGCGTCGGTCCGGCCCGCTTTTCGATCTCCTGGCGCACCTCGTCGCGTAGCCCAAGCCCGAAAGCGGCTTCGGCGACGACGAAGAGCGGACCGATGATGAGGCCCACGATGTCGTCGAGGAACGCCGGCTTGCGCCCTTCGTAATAATGGCCGATGAACTGGATGATCCAGCCGATCACGAACAGCGCAATACCGGTGGTCAGCCAGACGGCGGTCGTCTGCGCCGCCACCCAGCTCCCGAGCCAGAGGAGGAGGACGTTCAGCACGGCCATGGCGATGCCGAAGCGCATATCGAGCACCAGATAGAAGACACTCGCGGTGAGTACCACGAGGACGGCCGGCGTCACGGCGATGCCGACGTCGAGGAACGCCGGACGCGAGAGGAGCGCGATGACCGCGATGACGATCATGGGGATGCCCACGAAGTGCGTCGCGATGTTGCGGCGGTCGCGGTGATAGGCCGCGTACTGTGCCAGGTGATCGGTCAGAGTGCGCATAGGTCCTCCGAAGGTTCGTGGCTGCGCAGCGGCGCCGGGAGCGGCGCGAGCGCTGCGCATCAAGATACCCCTGCAGCGGCGGTCTTACCAAGCGGCCGCCGACTGCCGCGGCGCGGGCCCGGCGGCGTTGTCGCGACCGGAGGGTCCGGTTAGAGTCCGGGTCGCCATGAACGTTACAGCAGGAGCTTCTATGTCGATCAAGAAAGTCGGCGTCGTCGGCGCCGGGACGATGGGAAACGGCATCGCGCAGGTGTGCGCCGCGGCCGGGGTGCCGGTCGCGATGCTCGACGTCAACCAGGCGGCGCTCGACCGCGGCCTCGCCACCGTGCGCCAGAGCCTGGAACGGCTCGTCGCCAAGGGGAAGCTGTCGGCGCCCGAACGGGACGCGGTCCTCGAGCGCATCCGGCCCACCTTGAGTCAGGCCGATCTCGCCGATGCCGACCTCCTCATCGAAGCCGCGACCGAGAACGAGGAGCTGAAGCTGAAGCTCCTGGCGCAGCTCGACGAGGTGCTGGGCCCGCAGGCGCTGATCGCATCCAACACGTCGTCGATCTCGATCACGCGCCTCGCCGCCGCCACGCGTCGCCCGGATCGCTTCATCGGGATGCACTTCTTCAATCCGGTGCCGGTGATGGCGCTGGTCGAGCTGATTCGCGGCGTGCAGACGAGCGACGCCACGCACGCGGCGGCCGCGGCGTTCGTGCAGCAGATCGGCAAGCATCCGATCACGGTGCGCAACAGCCCCGGCTTCGTCGTGAACCGCATCCTGTGCCCCATGATTAACGAGGCGTTCATGGTGCTCGGGGAGGGGCTCGCGAGCGCGGAGGACATCGACGAGGGCATGAAGCTCGGGTGCAACCATCCGATCGGTCCGCTCGCGCTCGCCGATCTCATCGGGCTCGACACGATGCTCGCTGTGATGGAAGTGCTGCACGCGCAGTTCGGCGACCCGAAGTACCGGCCGGCACTGATGCTGCGCGAGCTCGTCGCGGCCGGCCGCCTCGGGCGCAAGAGCGGCTGGGGCGTGTATCGCTACGCGAAGTAGAGGCTGGCCGGGTACGGCGGCCCCGCGCCCGACGCCGCGCACGCGGGTGCGTCCAGCTGCCCGCTGGCGCATTACCCCGGACGAATCTGCGCGAATGGCGGCCGCCTGGCTCGGTCTTACTTCGTGTTCGAGGAGCCGAACCGGCCGTACGAAACGGAAGCGGCGAATCAGGAGCCAAAGGAGGGTGCAAGTCATGGACGAACGCCGAACGATCTCCGGCGCGGGCGCCGGGCCGATGGGGGTGCTCGCGAGCGCCGTGCTCGGAGCCGTGCTCATGTACTACTTCGATCCATCGCGCGGTCGCTACCGGCGGGCGCTGGTGCGCGATCGGCTGGTGCATGCGGCGCACAAGCTGCAGGCGGGTCTCGACGCGGCGTTGCGGGACATGCGCAACCGCATCGAGGGACTGGGCGCTTCGCTGCGAACCTATTTCGTTCCCATGCCGGCGAGCGATCCGGTGCTCGCGGAACGCGTGCACGCGAAGATCGGCCGGCTGGTATCGCATCCCGGCTCGATCGAGGTGACCGCACACGAGGGCGTGGTGACGTTGAGCGGGCCGATTCTCGCGGAGGAAGTCCAGCGGCTCATCGCCGGAGCCCTCGAAGTGCCCGGCGTGAGCGGCGTCGTCGATCGGCTGGAGGTGTATGCCTCACCCGAGCACGTCCCGGGTCTGCAAGGCGGCCGGCCGACGCCCGGTGAGCGGTCGGCGTTCTTCCAGACGAACTGGTCGCCGGCCGCGCGCCTGGTCGGCGGCGCGGCAGGCGCCTCCCTGTTCCTGTACGCGCTGCGCCGGCGCGGCCCGCTGCGCGTGCCGTTCGCTGCCGCCGGCGTGCTGGTGTCCGCGCGGGCGGCGACCAACCTCGAGGTCCGCCGGCTGCTCGGCATCGGGACGCCGCGGCATGCCGTCGAGGTGCAGAAAGCGATCCGTATCAACGCACCTGCCGAACGGGTCTTCGCAGTATGGGCCAACTTCGAGGAGTTCCCGCGGATCATGACCCACGTCAAGCGAGTGCGCGCGCTCGACGATGGGCGCCTGGGGAAGCGCTGGCGCTGGACGGTGCGCGGACCGAGCGGCATCTACGTGGACTTCGACACCGTGATCACCGCGTTGGAACCGAACCGGCTGATCGCGTGGCGCACCGAGCCGGGTTCGCCGGTTCAGCATGCCGGACAGGTGCAGTTTCATGCGCACGACGACAACGCGACGACCGTGGAGGTGCGGATGACCTACAACCCGGCCGCCGGCGCGCTCGGCCATGGTGTCGCGAAGCTCTTCCGCGCCGATCCCAAGCGCCGGATGAACGACGATATGCTGCGGCTGAAGACGTACATCGAGACCGGCATCGCGGCGCACGATGCGGCGGCGCAGGCGGCGGGCGCGCGGCCGTCGGCGGCGGGCAAGCCTGGCGGCGCGGCGCGGCTCGTGCACTGAGCGACGAATCTGCCGCCCGGTACCCGACGCGTACGCGACGCGGTAAGCGCCCGCGAGGCAGCGGCGCGGGAGCGGCGCCGGTCGTGCGCTCCTCGATGCCGAATCCCGAGTCCTTGCTGCACGCCGACGGTGCACTCGACTTACCTCTGGCAGGGCGCTCGGTCGTCGTCTCTGCACAACAGCCGATCGGTGGGCCGCGTCGTTCAATTCACATCCGGTGATTTTTTGCTTTAATTGATCGACGGACGCGCCGCTGTTTCGCGTCCGCTCGAACGAACTCGGGCGCCCGCCTGCCGCCGAGCCGCAGGCAAACAACGGAGAGAATCGATGGCAGCCAGAAAGAAAGCCAAGAAGAGCAACGTCAAGAAGGCGAAGAAGACGAAAAAAACGAAGAAGAGCAAGAAAACGAAGAAGACGAAGAACGCTACGAGAGGTAAGAAGGCCGCGAAGAAAGCGGCCGCACGCAAGGGCGCCGGCAGGAGGCGCAAGAAAGCGCAGCCCAAGGCACGGGGGAAGAAGCCGCGCGCGAAGAAGCAGGCAAAGCGCGCGACGCGCAGGCCGGCAGCGAAGCGGCCGGCGGTCGCGATGGGTCGCGCGGCACCGGCCGCCGAACCGGCGGCGGTTTCCGGCGAGCGCATCGGCGTCGTCACGGAGTATCAGCCGCACCTCGCATTGGCGACCGTGCAGCTCGAGAACGGCAGCCTGCGGGTGGGGGAGATGGTGCGCATCAAGGGCAACAGCAGCGATTTCACGCAAACGGTGGGATCGCTCCAGGTGGATCACGTGTACGTGGATGAAGTGCACGCCGGCCAGACGTTCGGCCTGCGCGTGAACCAGCACGCGCGCGAGCAGGACGTCGTCTACAAGGTGCTGCAGTAGTCTGCCGAGGCGGCGCGGCTCGCCCGCGCCGCCTCGCTCTTCCTACTCGCTGTGCGGTTTCTGCGGCCACATGGCGATGTCGCGATAGACGGCTTCGGCCACCTCGAGCAGCTCTTCGCGCCCAAGCTCGCCCGAGAGCGCATAGCCGAAACCGCCTTCGATCCAGTAGAACGTGCTCACGCCGTTCTGCTCGGCGTAGCGAAACGATGTTTCTCGCGCCTGCTCGGGGCTGCCAGCTACATACAAGGTAAGGCGCCGCCCGCGCACGTCCTCGTACATGAGCTGCGCGGCCGCCCGCTCCTCGGCGGGCAGCAGGCGGCCGCCCACGAGGCGGTACCCGGCATCTCCGAGGTAGGGCGCCCGCAGCGGTGCGCCCAGCCGCTTCGACAGCCAGCCGACGAGATGTTCTTCCTGCTGCGCGCCGACCTCGACCGGATGCAGGACTTCCGGCGTGTAAACCCGGTACGCGGCCGCTGCCTGCACGGCGAGCGCATCGCCGAATGCCGGCCGCGGGTCGGCGGCGCCCCGCAGGAACCATCCGGCGGCGCCGGCGAGCAGCAGCGACGCTGCGAACGCCGCATGGCGCAGCCACGACGGGCGGCGCTCGCGAAGCGTCGGCACGCGCTGCAGACGTTCGGGGACCGGTTCCTCGAGGAGCGGATCGAGTGCTGCGCGCAGCAGCAGGTTCAGTCGACGATACGCTTCGACGCGGCGCGCGGCTTCCGGCTCCGCGCGCAAACGCATCTCTACCTGCGCGCGCTCGGCGGGCGCGAGCGCGTCGTCCACGTAGGCGTGCAATTGCTCCTCGTTCGACAGCGAACTCACTTCACTCTCCGCAACCCGGGTGTGGTATCCCCGTTCGTGAGGCTCAGCAGTTGCGCGCGCGCCCGGGACAGGCGCGACATGACGGTGCCGAGCGGGACGTCCAGAACCGCGGCGGCCTGGGCATAGGGCATCTCCTCGACGGCGACGAGCAGCAGCACCTCGCGGTAATCCCGCGGCAGCTGCGCGAGCGCGCGGGTCACGTCGCGCAGCTCGAGGCGCTGCTCCTGCGTCCCGCCGATCGCAATTTCGAGCGGTTCACCCGTCTGCTCCGGGCGGCGCCGGCGGACGCCGTTCACGTGTACGTTGTGCATGATCGTGAACAGCCATGCCCGGAGGTCGGAGCCGGGCCGCCACAGCCGCAGCCGCGACCAGGCGCGCTCGAGCGTGTCCTGCACGAGATCGTCCGCTGCCATCGAATTGCCGGTCAGCACCCGCGCATACCGGCGCAGCCGGGGGATGTATTCGGTGACGCGCCTTTCGAACTCTTCCAAGAGGCTCCTTTCCCGGAAACCGGTTGCCGGCGCAGCGGGTTGCCATCCGGCGCCAACCGGGTAAACACGGCAGGCGCGAAGAATATTCCTTTTGAGCGCGAGCGTCCTGTCCTAGGGCTGGCAGGTGGGGCGGCGGCCCGCTGCCTGGGCCTGCCGATACCGTTCGAGCGCCTCCGGCAGGTGCTCGCTCAGCACGCGGATGCGTTGCTCGCCGGAGGGATGAGTCGACAGGAAGGCCGGCGGTCCGTTGCCGCCGACTTTCGCCATGTTCTGCCACAGCTCGACGGCGGCGCGCGGATCGAAGCCCGCCTCCGCCATGTAACGCAGCCCGAGCACGTCGGCCTCCGTTTCCTGCGCGCGGCTGAAGGGCAGCAGAATGCCGACCTGTGCGCCGAGACCGAGCAACGCGAGGACGTTCCTGTTCTCGACGGCGCTGCCGTGGCCCAATGCCTGAATCAACGAAAGTCCCGCCTCGGTGGCGTACTGCGTGGACAGCCGGGCATTCGAATGCTCGGCCTGCACGTGCGCGATCTCGTGGCCGATGACCGCGGCGAGCTGATCGGGCGTGCGTGCCGCCTTGAGCAGTCCCGCGTAAACCCCGATGTTGCCGCCGGGCAGAGCAAAGGCGTTCACCTGATCGCTCTCGAAGACGGCCACCTTCCAGTCGCCTCCGCCCTGCGGCTTCGACACGACGGCCACGACGGCCTGCGTCACGCATTCGACGTAGCGGTTCAGCGTCGGGTCTTTCGCGATTGGTTCCTGCTTTCGCAGCTGGTTGTACGCCTGGTCGCCCATCTGCGCGACCTGCTCGCTCGGGAACAGCTGCAGCTGGCGGCGACCGGTCGGCGTGGTCTGGCAGCCGAGCAGCACCGACGCCGCGCAAACGCAGAGGAACGAGCGGAACAGAGTGCGCAGCATGAGTCGGGTGTCGTATGTCCGGGTCGAGTCATTGTAACCGAGGAGCATCGCGGCGGCGGGCGCAAGCCCTCGGCGGACCAGCGATCCAATCGTCGAAGGACGCGTCAGCGGGCGCCGGCTGGCGGTTCGGACCGCGGGGGGACGTGCCACAGGTAGATCGTACGCCGCCCGACCTGGCGCACGGCGTCGGGTTTCCAGTCGCCGAGGTCCCAGAGATGCGAGACGATGCGGGTGCCGGGGCGCAGCTCGGCGAGGAGCTTCGGGCGCAGCCGGGCGTTGACGTCCGGCCAGAGGAAAAGCGTGACCACGGTGGCAGGGGCGATGTCGGCCTCGAAGAGGTTGCCCTCGATGAAATGCACCCGCTTCTCCACGCCGGCGGCGCGCGCGTTCCGGCGCGCTTCGGCTACGAGCGCCGGATCGATCTCCACCCCCACGCCCCGTGCCCCGAACTCGGCCGCCGCCATGATGACGATGCGTCCGTCCCCGGAGCCCAGGTCGTAGACGAGGTCGTTCGGGCCGACGGCGGCGAGCTCGAGCATCGCGCGCGCGACCGGGTGCGGCGATGGGTCGTAGGGAACGTCGCGATCGACGCCTGCCGCGGGAGCGAGTAGACAGAGGAGCGCGACGGCGAGAAGCGCCTTGGCGGCGGCAAAGCGCGCGGCGACGGAGGCTCTCTCGGCGGTCCTGCGCATGCGGTCGCGTTCCGGAAACCTTTGGGATTGTTCGGCGGGGGCGACCGGGGTGTCAATGCGTGGGAACGTGGACCGGCGGCGGCGCGCAGCGCGACATCCGGGCGAAAGCGGCAGACGAACCGGGCGCGTGAGTTCCATGCGGCGCTCGAGCTGCGGTACTCTCCCTGGCGCCGTACTGGCACGCGAGCGGAGGAACGATGAAGAAGAATCGAAACACACTGGCCGCGGCGGCTGCCGCGGCGCTGATCCTGGGCGGGTGCGTGACGAAGAGCACGTACGAGGAGCTCAAGGCCGAGAAGGACAGGGAGGTCGCCGCGCTGCAGTCCGAGCGCGACGCGCTGCGGCGCCAGCAGGCTGAGCTGCAGGAACAGTTGCGCAAGCTCGAAGCGCAGCGCGACGTGCTGGAGCAGAACAAGGCGTGGCTCGAGCAGGAACAGATCGCGCTGCAGACGCGAGTCGGGCTGCTGGCGCAGGAGAAGGAGGGGCTCGAGCGGGAGAAAACCGCACTCGAGCAGGAGAAGGCCGCGCTCGAGGAGTCGAAAGCGCTCCTCGAGCAGCAGCAGAACGAGCTGCGACAGCAGATTCAGGCGCTGGAGCAGCAGAAGGCACAGCTTCTCAGCTCGAGCCAGGAAACGCAGGCGCAGTACGACGCGCTGGTGCGCAACCTGACCGAAGAGCTCGAGAAAGGGCAGCTCCAGGTGCGGCGCTACCAGAACATGCTCACGGTCGACGTCGCCGAGCAGCTCTTTTTCGCGTCGGGCGAGGCCAGCCTCAAGGAATCCGGCAAGCAGGTCCTGGCGAAGGTGGCCGACGCGCTCAAGGCGTACGACGACAAGGTGATCCGGGTCATCGGGCACACGGACAACGTGCCTATCGGCAAAGCGTATCAGAAGGTGTTCCCGTCGAACTGGGAGCTGTCCGTCGCGCGCGCGACCACGGTCGTGCGGTACCTGCAGGAGCTCGGCCTGCCGCCCGAGCGCATGATCGCGGCCGGGCGCGCGGAATACGCACCGATTGCCTCGAACGACACGGCGGAGGGGCGCAAGCAGAACCGGCGGATCGAAATCACGCTGATCGACCGCGCACTTTTCGAGGAAGCGCGGCAGGCGATGCGCTGAACGCGGCGGGTCGGCGGACAGAAGGCTCTGCCGGAATCCGGCAGGGCGCACACGGTGCTCAGCGCTGCCGCGATTGCTCGCGCATCCGTCCGGGCCCGGCCGCCTGCTTCTGGAGCTGCTGGGCGTGCTTCAGGTGCGCGCGCAGCGCGGGAAGCATCTGTTGCGCGTACCGCTGCGCGTCCGGATCCTGCGCGGTCTTGGCCTGCTGCTCGAACATCTTGATCGCTTCCTGGTGCGCCTGCACCTGCGACTCCATGTACGCCTGATCGAAGGCCTTGCCCTCGAGCTTCGAGAGCCGCTGCGCCTGCTGTTTGTGCCTGGCGCCCGGTTCGTCGGGAAGCTCCACGTCGCGCTTCTCCGCGAGCGACTGCAGTTTCTCGTTCGCCTGCTCGTGCTCCTCGATCATCCGTTCGGCGTACTTCTTCACCGCGTCGCCGGCCGCACGCTCCTGCGCGAGTTCCGCCATTTCCTGCTCGGCGACGTTGATCTCCGCCGCCTGCTTGAAGAATGACGCGGCGCCCTCCTGCTGCGCCAGGGCGAGCGGCGCGAGCACGAGGGCAACGATCGGGATCCAGCGGATTCCTTTCATGAGCGCCAACCTCCGTGTTGAATCGTGGGCACTCTGCCACGCCGCTCGCGGCATTAGAACTGGGGCGATCACCGAAGCGGCCGCGCGAGCGCCGGCGCGATCCGCCGCGGCCGGCGCTTTTCGGCGCGCAGCCGAAGGCGGCCGGCGCGTTCCCGCACGCCGGGCGTTTGGCTCCCGGCGCGCGGCGCCGCTTACTTCCGGACCACGTACCAGTTGTTCTGAATGTCGTGCGCGAGCCTGTTCTTCGCGATCGACCGGAATCCCGCGCGCTGCAGGTACTCGATCGTCTTTTCCTCGCCCCACATCGCACCCAGACCTTCGCCGCCCTGCGCGAGCGAGACCGTCATGCAGTGGAGGCAGGAGATCGTGTAGAGCAGCGTACCGATCGGATGCTCGCAGTCGCGGTGGACGTGGCCGCTCCCGCCGATGTCCTGCATCAGGTACGTTCCCGCCGGTTTGAGCGCACGGTGGATCCCTTTGAGCACGTGGAGCGGCCGCGCCTGGTCGTGAATCGCGTCGAACGTGGTGATGAGATCGAACGCCTCGGGTTCGGCCCACTGGTCGAAGTCGCTCAAGTCGGCCGCCAGGTACTCGACGTTGCCGATCCCGCGGGCGCGTGCGGCGTCGCGCGCGTACTCGATCGCCTCGAGCGAGAGGTCGATGCCGGTGAAGCGGCTGCGCGGAAAGAGCTCCGCCAGCCGCAGCAGGATGCGGCCGCGCCCGCAGCCCGCGTCGAGCACGCGTATCCCCCGCTCGAGCTGGTCGGCGAGGCCGGGCACGAGCGGCAGGATGTGCGACTCGAGCGACGACAGCACCGACTGCCCGCTGTCTTCGGCCATGACCTCGTGAAACCGCGGATACTTCGAGTAGGGAACGCCGCCGCCGTGGCGGAAGCAGTGGATGATGTCGTCTTCCACCGCGGCGAGCGTCGGGATGTACTGCGCGAACACCGCCATGTTGTCGGCGTTCGCGGCGCGCGTGAGCGAAGCGGCATGCTCGGCCGGAAGCGAGTAGCGCTTCGTGTCCGGGTCGTAGTCGATCACGCCGCCCGTCACCATCGCGCCGAGCCATTCGCGCACATAGCGCTCGTTGAGCTTCGCCGCGGCGGCGATCTCGGCGCTCGTCGCCGGATCGAGCGTGCGCAGCGTATCGAAGAGGCCGGTGCGGTGCCCGATCGAGATCATCAAGGTGAGGGCACCGTGGTTGAGCGTTTCGAGGAGGCGCGCGGCGAAAGCCTGCGCGCGCTCCGCGTCGAAGCCCTGCTCAATGGCGGGTTGTGTCATGACGTTCCTCCGTGCAAGTGCTGATGCAATAGGGTGCGGCAAGGTACTCTTGCGCACGGGTCTGCGCTAAAGTGTTTTCGGGCAATAAGCGGACGGATGTGCCATGCCGGACGAAAACAACAGACTTGTCGTGGCGCTGCTCGCGGTTCCGGAGTCCACCGCCTCGACTCTGCATGGCATGCACGACCTCCTCATCTCCGCCGGCGGCGACTGGGAACTGGTCGTTCATGGCCGCTGGGGCGAGCCGGCGATCCGCCCGATCATCGTTTCCCGGGACGGCCGGGGCTTTCGTGCCGGCACCGGCCTATGGGTGGAACCCGAATGCGCGCTCGCGGACTGCCCGCCGCCCGACGTCGTGGCGGTACCCGACCTGCTGCTGCCGCCGCAGGAGGACATCCGCGGACGCTACCCGGTCGAGTGCGCCTGGCTGCGCGAGCGTTACGCCGCCGGGGCGACGATTGCGGCGGCCTGCTCGGGCGGGCTGCTGCTCGCGGAAGCGGGACTGCTCGACGGTCAGGACGCCACCACGCACTGGGCGTACTGCGAGGCGCTTGCCGCGCGCTATCCGGCGACGCGCGTGCATCCCAACCGGGCGCTCGTGGTCTCCGGGGAAGGGCAGCGCCTCGTGCTCGGCGGGGGCGGGACCTCATGGCACGACGTGACGCTGTTCCTCATCGCGCGGTTCCTCGGAGTGGAGCAGGCCATGCAGGTCGCGCGCCTGCACCTGCTCCACTGGCACGAAGTCGGCCAGCTGCCGTTCGCGGCGCTGATGCGCCGGCAGGCCGACGACGCCGTGATCGCGAAGTGCCAGGAATGGGCCGCGCGGCACTACGACGAGGATGCGCCGGTTGCCGCCATGGCGCGGCTGAGCGGTCTGCCCGAGCGCTCGTTCAAGCGCCGGTTCGTGCGCGCGACCGGCATGTCGCCGATCGAATACATACACACCTTGCGCATCGAGGAGTCGAAGCAACTCCTGGAGGCGACGTCGCTGTCCATCGAAGCCGTCGCACACGAGGTCGGCTACGAGGACGCGAGCTTCTTCGGACGGCTGTTCCGGCGCAAGGTGGGTGTCACGCCCGCGCAATACCGAAAGCGCTTCGGCGGGCTGCGGGCCGCATTGGGCGCTGCACCGCATGCCGCGCCCAAAGTGCGGCAGGCAGCGGGCGCAGCGATTGAGCCGCAGTGACGGCGACGCGTCGCCCGACGCAACTGCGACTGAAGGAGCGATCATGCACACGACCGATCTCGATCTCGCCGCCTGGTGGATGCCGTTCACGGCCAACCGGCAGTTCAAGGCGGCTCCGCGGCTGCTCGTCGCGGCGAAGGACATGCATTACACGAGCCACGACGGCCGCAAGATTCTCGACGGCGCGGCCGGACTCTGGTGCGTGAACGCCGGGCATGGCCGCGAACCGATCGTGCGTGCGATCCAGCAGCAGGCGGCTGCGCTCGACTACGCGCCGCCGTTCCAGATGGGACATCCGCGTGCGTTCGAGCTGGCGCGCCGCGTCGCGAGCCTCGCCCCGGGCGACCTCGATCACGTGTTCTTCACCAACTCGGGTTCCGAAGCGGTCGAGACCGCGCTCAAGATCGCGCTCGCGTACCACCGCGTGCGGGGGGATGCGGCGCGCACGCGCCTCATCGGCCGCGAGCGCGGCTACCACGGCGTCAACTTCGGCGGCAACTCCGTGGGTGGCGTCGGCCCGAACCGCAAGCCGTTCGCGCTCGAACTGCCGGGCGTCGATCACCTTCCGCACACGCTCAATCTCGAGAAGGCCGCGTTCTCGCGCGGCGAGCCCGCCTGGGGCGCGCACCTCGCGGACGAGCTCGAGCGGCTCGTGGCGCTGCACGACGCGAGCACCATCGCCGCCGTGATCGTCGAGCCCATGGCCGGTTCCAACGGCGTGATCATTCCGCCCAAAGGATACCTCGCGCGGTTGCGCCAGATCTGCGACAAGTACGGCATCCTGCTCATCTTCGACGAAGTCATCACCGGTTTCGGCCGCACGGGTGCCACGTTCGCGGCGGAACGCTTCGGCGTGGTGCCGGACATCATGACGGTGGCGAAGGGGCTCACGAACGCGGCGGTGCCGATGGGTGCCGCGATCGTGCGGCGCCACGTGTACGAGGCCTTCATGCAGGGGCCGGAGCACCTGATCGAGCTCGCGCACGGCTACACCTACTCGGGGCATCCGCTCGCCTGCGCCGCCGGCCTCGCGACGCTCGATCTCTACCGCGACGAGGGCATCTTCGAGAACGCCCGGGCGCTCAGCGGCTACTGGGAGGACGCGGTCCACAGTCTGAAGGGCCTGCCCCACGTCATCGATCTGCGCAACCTCGGCATCATCGCGGGTATCGAGCTCGAACCGCGCGCCGACGGCCCCACCCGCGCCTACGACGTGTTCGTGCGCTGCTACGAAAAGGGATTACTGGTGCGCGCGGCCGGCGAGGTGATCGCGCTCTCGCCGCCGTTGATTCTGCAGAAGCGGCACATCGACGAGATGTTCGGAATCCTCGCCGAGGTGCTGAAGGAGACGCCGTGAGGGGCGGCCGCAACCGAGACGGCAGCCGCGGAAAAATCGCCGCTGCGTCGAGCGGATAGGACCAGGAACTAAAGCAGCGTCTCAGGCGCGCGCTCCGCGGCGTCGACCGGGTTGCGCGATCGTGGTTATACTCCGTCCACTTCCACGCGCCGCTCCCGCCCGGGGCGCGCCGTTACGGGGATCGGCGGTTCGCGCGGGGAAGACGATAACTATAACCATGAGCAGGACCCGGATCGGATGCGGAGGAAGAACCACCACCAGAGGACTTTCCGCTTGCCGCGCACGGCCCGGCGCGCGCGCCTGCTGAACCGGCTCAAGCTGCGCTGGCGTCTCGCCGACAAGTACCCCTGGGTGTTCGTCGCGATCGGCGCGACTGTCGTCGCGGCGTTCGCGTTCACGCTGCAGGAGGTTCAGGCGGCGAAGCGCGAGCGGCGGGAGCTCATGTGTCTCGCGCTCAACATCTACTATGAAGCCCGCGGCGAGCCGCGCGCCGGGCGCTACGCGGTCGCGGAAGTGACGCTGAACCGCGTGGCAGCGCCGCAGTATCCCGACACCGTCTGCGGGGTGGTGTATCAGCAGAACTGGGACTGGATCCGCAAGCGCTACGTGGCAGCGTTCTCATGGACCGAGCTCAGCCGGCTGCCGGAACCGAAGGGGCGCGAGTGGGAGGAGGCCTGGAAGACGGCCGAGGACGTGTACTACGGCCGGCACGAACCGCGCCTCGCGAATGCGCTGCACTACCACGCCAACTACGTCCGGCCCAGCTGGTCGCGCGAGCGCACGCGCGTCGCGCAGATCGGCAATCACATCTTCTACCGCTGAGCGCACCTGCGCGCCGGCGCCCGCAGCTCAAGTCCGCACGAAGCGATAAACGCCGCCGTCGACGATGCGGCGCAGTCTGCCCGCGTGCATCAAGTGATTGAGGTGCGCAATCGCTTCGCCCATGGCGAAGGAAAGCTGATGCGTGTCGAGCTCACGGCGGAACAGGCGTTCGAGCAGCTCCGTGGCGGCGCGCGGCTGCGCGCAGGCGTCGGTAATGAGGGCGAACCGCTCCTCATGATGGGCGGCGAGCTGCTCCAGACGTCGATGCAGCCCGCGAAAGACCAGCCCATGTGAGGGCAGCACGAGCGTGTCCTGCGGGAGCTCGGCGAAGCGCTTGAGGCTCGCGAGATAAAGGCCGAGCGGATCGCCTTCCGGTTCGAACGGCGCAACGCTCACGTTCGTCGTGATCTTCGGCAGCACCATGTCGCCGGAGATCAGCGCGCCGAGCGCAGGACAGTACAGTGCAGCGTGCTCCGGAGAGTGGCCGCGCCCGACGACGATCCGCCACTCGCGGCCGTCGATGACGAGGCGATCGCCGTCGAGCAGGCGGCGGAACGTCGCGGGCAGCGCCGGGATCGCAAGGCGATAGGAGCCCGCGCGCGCCGCGATCTTCGCGACCCGCGGGGCGTCGAGCCCGTGACGTTCAAAGAGCGTGGCGAGACGCGCGAGCGCGTCGCCGCCGTTCGCCGCCCAGAAGACGTGCGCGAGCAGGAACTCCGCCTGCGTCATCCAGACATCGACGCCGAAACGTTCGGCAAGCCATCCGGCGAGACCCAGGTGATCCGGATGCAGGTGCGTGACGATGATGCGCGTGATTGGGCGGCCCTCGAGCCGTTCCGCGAGCACCTGGTCCCAGAGCTTCTGCGTGTCGGCGTTGCCGAACCCGGTATCGACGAGCGCCCAGCCGTCACCGTCGCGCAGCAGCCAGAGGTTGATGTGATCGAGTGCGAACGGCAGCGGCATGCGCAGCCAGCGCACGCCGTCGGCGACCTCGAGCAGCTGCGCCGGGGCGGGAACTTCGGGGACAGGGTATTCGAGGAGCGGATTGTTAATGGCAATTCTCCGTGGAATCAGCAGCGGCCCGTGCCGGGCGGCGCGCAGCAGCGCGCGCCCAGGACGGTTCTGCACAGCGGTCTCAGGCGGGTTCGTTCCGATCCGAAAAGCGTTGACCGTCAGGGGCCGTCTGCCATCTAAGGACTGAGTCTCCAGGCATCAACGACTTCCGGCACAGGCCCCGCGGCAGCGAATCTTATTATGGATCCAACGAGCGGCGGCGCCGACCAGAGCGCTTCAGCGGCGGAAGTTTAGCAATTCGACGCGGCAATGTATCGGCCGAGCTGCGGCGCTCCGTATGAAGCGAGGCCGCCATGCGCGGCAGGGTGCGCGTGCGGCGCGTGAAGCCCGGCGCGCCGTAAACGTAACAACGACAACAACAGATCCGGCCGCTCGGCCCCAGCGAAGGGGCATTCATGAAGGGGTCAGCACGTACGGTTGTCGCGCCGCGGCGGCGCTCACGCCCGCCGTCGGTTTGGCCGCGCCGCGCAGCGCAATGGCGCAGCAGGCGCGCGAACAGTTGCTGGCGGTATTCACCTCCAGGGCAGGGCCGGCGGGGCGCCGCGCGGCGTCGCTACCAACGCCGGAGACGTCGACTACCGGACGATGCTGAACGTCCGCGACGGCGTCGGCGGCGTCAAGCTCACGCGGGAGGAATGCGAGACGGAACTCAAGCTCGAGCTCGGGCTACAGTGCTACGAACCGGCGTCATGAGCCCGGTAGCGCTCGTTACGGCCAGCAAGGTCGGTATCCCGCGCGCGGCTTCCGGCAGACCCGGGCGCCGGGCGTACACCTTCCGCGTCTGCCGCACCATTCTGCCCACCGAAACGCGGTTCCAGGAGTTGGGGGTCCGCGGTATTCACGGTAAACTATGCGCCCTTTTTTGATCCGGGAAATGGCGGCGCCGGCTTCCAGGCGCAAGTCGTTCAGACGCTGCACCGAGAACGGAACGCGCCGCCGAGGCGCGGGGGCGCCTGTTTCCTTTGCGGATCCGAAGACCCGAGACTCGATTCGTGGAACAACGACCGTGACGCGTGAAGCGATGGAGTTCGACGTGGTGATCGTGGGCGGCGGACCCGCCGGCCTGAGCACCGCGATCCGCTTGAAGCAGCTGGCGGCCGAGAAGGGGCAGGATATCTCGGTGTGCCTCATCGAAAAGGGGTCGGAAATCGGCGCCCACATCCTTTCGGGCGCAGTGATGGATCCGCGGGCACTCGCGGAGCTCTTTCCGGACTGGAAGGAGCGCGGCGCGCCGCTCAACACCGCCGTGCGCGAGGACCGCTTTCTCGTGCTGCGCGAGCGCAGCAGTTTCGCGCTGCCGTCGTTCATGCTGCCCGGCGTCCTGCGCAATCACGGGAACTACATCGTGAGCCTCGGCAACGTGTGCCGCTGGCTGGGCCAGCAGGCCGAGGCGCTCGGCGTGGACGTGTACCCGGGCTTCGCAGGCCAGGAAGTTCTCTACGACGAAAGCGGCGCGGTGAAAGGGGTCGCGACGAGCGATATGGGGATCGGCAAGGATGGCAAGCCGACCGAAGCGTATCAGCCGGGCGTCGAGCTGCACGCGAAGTACACGGTGTTCGCCGAAGGCTGCCGCGGGCACCTGGGGAAGCAGCTCGAGCAGCGCTTCAGCCTGCGCGAGGGCGCGGACCCGCAGGTGTACGGCATCGGCTTGAAGGAGCTGTGGGAAGTCCCGGCCGAGAAGCATCAACCGGGCCTCGTGATGCACACCATGGGCTGGCCGCTCGACGGGGGCACCTACGGCGGCTCGTTCATGTACCACTACGAGAACAACCTCGTCGCCGTCGGGTTCGTGGTCGGGCTCGGCTACAGCAACCCGTACCTGTCGCCGTTCGAGGAGTTCCAGCGCTACAAGACCCACCCCGATATTCGCCGCCATCTCGAGGGCGGCCGGCGCATCGGCTACGGCGCACGCGCCATCACCGCAGGCGGCCTGCAGGCGCTGCCGAAGCTCGTGTTCGCGGGCGGCTGTCTCGTCGGCGACGACGCCGGCTTCCTCAACGTGCCGCGCATCAAGGGTTCGCACGCGGCGATCAAGAGCGGCATACTCGCGGCCGAGGCGCTGTTCGAGGCGCTCGCGCAGGGACGTGCACGCGACGAGCTCGAGGCGTACCCGCGCGCCTTCCGTGCAAGCTGGCTGCACGAGGAGCTGTACCGTGCGCGCAACTTCAAGCCGTACACCAGCCGCAACATGTACCTCGGCGCCTTCCTCTTCGGCGTCGATCAGGTGCTGCTGCGGGGCAAGGCGCCATGGACGCTGCATCACCAGCCCGATCACACGAAGCTCAAGAAGGCGAGCGAGTCGAAACGCATCGAGTATCCGAAGCCGGACGGCGTGCTCACCTTCGATCGACTCTCGTCGGTGTTCCTTTCCAATACCAACCACGAGGAGAATCAGCCCTCGCATCTGAAGCTCAAGGAGCCGAGCATCGCGATCCGGGTGAACCTGGCGCTTTACGACGCTCCGGAGACTCGCTATTGTCCGGCCGCCGTTTACGAGATCGTGCGCGACGCGGATGGCAGCAATCCGCGGCTGCAGATCAATGCGCCGAATTGCGTGCACTGCAAGACTTGCGACATCAAGGATCCCACGCAGAACATCGTCTGGGTGGCCCCCCAAGGCGGCGAAGGCCCGGTGTACGTCGGGATGTGACCGCCGAAGCGGGCCAGGGGGCGCCCGCGTGAACCAGCAGACAGCCATCGGAGCTCGAGTGTGAAGATATTGGTAGCCGTTAAGCGAGTCGTCGACTTCAACGTGAAGGTGCGCGTGAAGGCCGACGGGACCGGAATGGAGACCGCAAACCTCAAGATGTCGATGAATCCGTTCGACGAGATCGCGGTGGAGGAGGCGGTGAAGCTCAAGGAGGCGGGCACCGCCACCGAGGTGGTGGCCGTGTCCATGGGGCCGAGTGCCTGCCAGGAGACGCTGCGCTCGGCGATGGCGATGGGTGCGGACCGGGCGATTCTCGTGCAGACGGACGCCGAGCTGCAGCCGCTGGCGGTCGCGAAGCTCCTCGCCGCCATCGTGAACAAGGAGCAGCCGCAGCTCGTCATCCTCGGCAAGCAGGCCATCGACGACGATTCCAATCAAACGGGGCAGATGCTCGCGGGGCTCCTCGGCTGGCCGCAGGGCACGTTCGCCTCGAAGGTGAAGGTGGCGGACGGCGGCATCGAGGTGACGCGGGAGATCGACGGCGGGCTCGAGACGGTCGCGCTCAAGCTCCCGGCGGTGGTCACGACGGACCTGCGGCTCAACACGCCGCGCTACGTCACGCTCCCGAACATCATGAAGGCGAAGAAGAAGCCGATGGAGACGGTGACGCCCGAAAGTCTCGGCGTCGATACGACGCCGCGCCTGAAGACGCTGCGCGTGCAGGAGCCGCCGAAGCGCAAGGCCGGTGTGAAGGTGGCGGACGTGCAGGAACTGGTGGCGAAGCTGCGCAGCGAAGCGAAGGTGATCTGACATGACGACGCTCGTTATTGCCGAACACGACAACCGGCAGATCCGGTCCGGAACCCTCAACGCCGTCACCGCGGCGCAGAAGATCGGCGGCGAGATCCACGTGCTCGTCGCCGGGCACGAGTGCGGCGAGGCGGCCAAGGCGGCCGCGCAGATCGCCGGCGTCGCCAAGGTCCGCGTCGCCGACGCGCCGCACTACAAGGACATGCTTCCCGAGAACCTGGCGCCGCTCGTGGTCTCGATCGCGAAGGAATACAGCCACGTGCTCGCGCCGGCGACGTCGTTCGGGAAGAACGTGCTGCCGCGGATCGCCGCGCTGCTCGACGTCGCGCAGGTCTCGGACATTGTTGCCGTCGAGAGCGCGGACACCTTCGTGCGTCCGATCTACGCCGGTAACGGCATGGCGACGGTGCAGTCGAGCGATCCCATCAAGGTCATCACGGTGCGCACGACCGCATTCGACGCCGCGGCGGCCGGCGGCGGGACGGCGGCGATCGAGACGATTGCGGCGGCGGAGGACACGGGCCTGTCGCGTCTCGTCGGTCAGGAGCTCACCAAGAGCGAGCGGCCGGAGCTGACTTCGGCGCGCATCGTGGTATCGGGCGGCCGTGGCGTCGGCAGCGCCGAGAACTTCAAGCTGATCGCGCAGCTCGCGGACAAGCTTGGCGCCGCGGTCGGCGCCTCGCGCGCCGCGGTGGACGCGGGGTTCGTCCCGAACGACTACCAGGTCGGACAGACGGGAAAGATCGTCGCGCCCGACCTCTACGTTGCGGTCGGCATTTCCGGCGCGATCCAGCACCTTGCCGGAATGAAGGACAGCCGCGTGATCGTCGCGATCAACAAGGACGCGGACGCTCCCATCTTCCAGGTTGCGGACTACGGCCTGGTCGCCGACCTGTTCCAGGCGGTCCCGGAGCTGATCGCCGAGCTCGACAAATAGCCCTGCGGCCGCCGGCGCCCGCCGGCGGCCGGCCGCTGTCGCCGCACCCCCTTCGCGTGTCGCGGGTACTTGTGGTGTAGTTCTTCCTGGACCCGAGGAGCGCCGGGCGCGCACACGCATGGATTTCCTCCCCATCTTCATGACCCTCCGCGGCCGGCGCTGCCTTCTGATAGGGGGCGGCGAAGTCGCAGGACGCAAGGCGCGGCTGCTGCTCGAAGCGGGGGCACGGGTCGAGGTCGTCGCCCCGGAGCTCGGCGGTACGCTCGCGCGCCTCGTGCGCGAAGGGCGCGTATCGCATCGGCCCGGGGTGTTCGAGGAGGAGATGCTCGTCGACGCAGCACTCGTCTTCGCCGCGACGGACAGCGGCGAGATGAACCGCCGGGTGTACCAGGCGGCGTCGAGCCGCGGAATACCGGTGAACGTCGTCGATGCGCCGGAGCTCTCTACCTTTATTATGCCGTCGATCGTCGATCGCTCGCCGGTCGTGGTCGCGGTCTCGACCGGGGGCGCGGCCCCGGTGCTCGCGCGGCTGCTCCGCGCCCGGCTCGAAACCGTGATCCCCGCCGCGTACGGACGGCTCGCAGCGCTAGCCGCAGAGTACCGCGCGCAAGTCAAGGCGCGCATCCCCGCCCGCCTGCGGCGGCGCTTCTGGGAAAGCGTCCTCGACGGCGCGATCGCCGAGCAGGTGTACGCCGGGCAGGAGCCCGCGGCGCGCGCGGCGCTCGAGCGCATGCTCGAAGCGGCGCCGAGCGGCGTTGCGGCGGCGGGGGCCGTGTATCTCGTCGGCGCCGGCCCGGGGGATCCCGACCTGCTCACGTTTCGTGCGCTCCGTCTCATGCAGCAGGCCGACGTCGTCGTCTACGATCGGCTGGTGTCGCCCGACGTGCTGCGGCTCGTGCGCCGCGAGGCCGAGCTGATCTATGCCGGCAAGGAGCGGGCGAAGCACACGCTCCCGCAGGAGGACATCAACCGGCTGCTGGTGCGCCTCGCACGGGAGGGCAAGCGCGTCGTGCGGTTGAAGGGCGGCGATCCGTTCATCTTCGGGCGCGGGGGCGAGGAGATCGAGACGCTGATGCAGGAGGGCATCACCTTCGCGGTCGTCCCGGGCATTACGGCCGCGGTCGGCTGCGCCGCCTACGCGGGCATTCCGCTGACGCACCGCGAGTTCGCGCATACAGTCGTATTCGCAACGGCGCATCGCAAGGACGGCAGCATGGATCTCAACTGGGACGCGTTGATACAGCCGCGGCAGACGCTCGTTTTCTATATGGGGCTGCTCGGGCTGCGCGCGCTCTGTGCGGAGCTGATCGGGCGCGGGCTCGCGCGCGAAACTCCGGCGGCGCTGGTGCAGCAGGGAACGACGCGGCGCCAGCGCGTGCTCGCCGGAACACTCGAAACGCTGCCGGACATCGTCGAGCGCGGCAACGTGAAGGCGCCGACGCTCGTCATCGTCGGCGAAGTCGTGCGGCTGCGCGAGAAGCTGCACTGGTTCGAGCCGGACGACGGGGACGCCGCCACCTGAACCAACGACAAAGGAGGGAAGCATGCGGCACCGAGGACACTGGCTGGCCGTCACCGCCTTGGCCGCTGCGCTGCCGGCGGCGGCGCATCAGGGCCCGCTCGATTCGTACGGCTGCCATCCGAACGTGGCCGTGGGCAACTATCACTGCCACGCCGGTCCGCTCGCCGGGCGGGCCTACGAGGACCGCGAGCGGATGCAGCGAGCGTACGAGGAGGAGCAGCAGCGCAAGCGTCCGAAGCCGGTGCTGCGCGCTCCCGGGTACCGCACGCCGCCCCGCGACTGATGCCGCCTGGCGAAGGCTTGGCGGGCTGTCGGCCACGCCCTGAGCTCGAGCACGTCGACGCTCCGATCGAGGAAGAGCGCGCGCTCGCCTGACCGGCGAAGCGCGCGGGGCTCGATCACGAACCGCAAGCCGGCCGCGTGCAGGCGCGCCGCGAGCGCATGTCGTTCCGTCATGCCGAGGATGACGGCGACATGGGCGCGGGATCGAGCGGCCGCGTGCTCGCCGCATGCGACGCGACGCGCCGGGGTGCACGGCGGGTTTGCCGGCAATAATCGTGTAGAATCGGCGGGATTGAAAGCTTGAAGCAGTACACCGTGCAAGACCTGAACGCTCTTTATCAGAAACTCGAAGACCTCGAGCAGCGCGCCGAGGTCCTAAGGGGGTATCTTTGACCTGCCGGCCAAGCAGCGCCGCCTCGCCGAGGTGCGTGCCGAGCTCGAGCGGCCGGAGATATGGAACGACCGCAAGCTCGCCCAGGAGCTCGGGCGCGAGCGCGCGCGGCTCGAACGCGAGGTCGAGACGCTCGAACGCCTCGGTACGGAGCTGAGCGGCACCAGAGAGCTGCTCGATCTCGCGCGGGAAGAGAAGGACGAGGAAACCGTCGGTGCGGTCGCCGCGGACGTTGCGCGGCTCGAAGCGCGTCTCGGCGAGCTCGAGTTCGCGCGCATGTTCAGCGGCGAGATGGACGCTGCCAATGCGTTCATGGACATCCAGGCGGGCTCCGGGGGCACCGAAGCCCAGGACTGGGCCAACATGCTGCTGCGCATGTACCTGATGTGGGGTGAGCGCCGCGGCTTCCGCACCGAGATTCTCGAGGTGTCCGAAGGCGAAGTGGCCGGCATCAAGAGCGCCACGGTGCGATTCACCGGTCCCTATGCCTACGGCTGGCTGCGTACCGAATCGGGAGTGCATCGGCTCGTGCGCAAGTCGCCGTTCGACTCCGGCAACCGGCGCCATACGTCGTTCGCCTCGGTGTTCGTGTATCCCGAGGTCGACGAGAACGTCGAGATCGAGATCAACCCGGCCGATCTGCGCGTCGACACCTACCGGGCGAGCGGGGCGGGCGGGCAGCACGTGAACCGGACCGATTCGGCCGTGCGTATCACGCACCTCCCGACCGGCATCGTGGTGCAGTGCCAGAGCGACCGCTCGCAGCATCGCAACCGCGCGCAGGCGATGAACATGCTCAAGGCGCGCCTCTACGAGCTCGAGATGCAGAAGCGCAACGCCGAGAAGCAGAAGATCGAGGAGAGCAAAACCGACATCGAGTGGGGCCACCAGATACGCTCGTACGTGCTCGATCAGTCGCGCGTCAAGGATCTGCGTACCGGCGTCGAGAGCGGAAACCCGGACGCGATCCTCGACGGCCACCTCGACGACTTCATCGAAGCGAGCCTGAAGAGCGGGCTTTGAGAACCAGGCCCGCGAGACGACGGATGAGCGCGGACGCGAAACGACGCCTTCTCTGCGAGCCGTTGGCGAAGCGCCTGCGCGCATCCGCGGATGCAGGAACCTTATGACAGCTCCCGATCAGACCGAGGTCAACGAACAGATCGCCCAGCGCCGCGCCAAGCTCGCCGAGCTGCGGCGCGCCGGCAACGCTTTCCCGAACGACTTTCGCCGCGATAGTCTCGCGGGCGACCTGCACGCGGCCCACGGCGCGCGCGATGCGGCCGTGCTCGACGCCGAAGGGATTCGCGTGAAGGTGGCCGGGCGCATGATGACGCGGCGCATCATGGGCAAGGCGAGCTTCTGTCACCTGCAGGACATGTCCGGGCAGATTCAGCTCTATCTGCAGCGCGACACGCTCGGGGAGACCTACGAGGCGTTCAAGAAGTGGGACATCGGCGACCTGCTCGGCGCCGAAGGCGTGCTGTTCAGGACGCGCACCGGAGAGCTCTCGGTCAAGGTCGATTCGCTGCGGCTGCTGACCAAGGCGCTGCGGCCGCTGCCCGACAAGTTCCACGGGCTGGTGGACCAGGAGGCGCGCTACCGGCAGCGCTACCTCGATCTCATCATGAACGAGAGCACGCGGCGGACCTTCCGCACGCGGATCGCGATCATCAACTACCTGCGCGAGTTCCTGAACCGCCGGGGCTTCCTCGAGGTCGAGACGCCGATGATGCAGGGGATTCCGGGCGGCGCGGCGGCGCGTCCGTTCACGACGCATCACCACGCGCTCGACATGCCGCTGTACCTGCGCATCGCGCCCGAGCTCTACCTGAAGCGGCTGGTGGTCGGCGGCTTCGAGAAGGTGTACGAGATCAACCGCAACTTCCGCAACGAGGGCCTGTCGACGCGGCACAACCCGGAGTTCACGATGCTCGAGTTCTATCAGGCCTATGCCGACTATCGGGACCTGATGGATCTGACCGAAGAGATGCTGCGGGGGCTCGCGCAAGAGGTGCTCGGTACGACCACGCTGGTCTATCAGGGCGAGACCTACGACCTCGCCGCACCGTTCGAGCGGCTCACGCTGAGCGAGGCGGTGCGGCGCTTCAATCCGTCGCTCGCGCCGGGAGCACTCGCCTCGCGCGACGCGCTCGCCGATTATGCCCGCGGCCTCGGCATCGAGATCAAGCCGGAGTACGGCCCCGGCAAGATCCTGTTCGAGCTGTTCGAGAAGACGGTCGAGGCGCAGCTCAGGCAGCCGACGTTCGTCACGGCGTTTCCGACCGAGGTGTCGCCGCTCGCGCGCCGCAACGATGCCGATCCGGCCGTTGCCGACCGGTTCGAGCTCTTCGTCGCCGGGCGCGAGATCGCGAACGGCTTCTCGGAGCTCAACGATCCGGAGGACCAGGCGGAGCGCTTCCGGCAGCAGGCGCGCGCGAAGGAAGCGGGCGACGACGAGGCGATGCACTACGATGCCGACTACATCCGCGCGCTCGAGTACGGCCTGCCGCCGACGGCGGGGGAGGGCATCGGTATCGACCGGCTGGTGATGCTGTACACCGATTCGCCGTCGATCCGGGACGTGATCCTGTTCCCGCACATGCGACCGGAAGGCAAGGAGTGAGGTCGCGGATCGAGGCGGCCGCGGGCCGGTAGCGTGCTCGCGTCCGGAGCCCGCGCGCCGCGACGCTGTTCCCGGCGCCGCTGCGATCGCTCATGAACCAGGAACCGCTTCCGCTCGCCATCTGTCTGATGGGCCCGACCGCCTCGGGCAAGACCGCGCTCGCGCTCGAGCTGCACGAGCGCTTTCCCGTCGAGATCGTGAGCGTCGATTCGTCGCAGGTGTATCGCGGCATGGACATCGGCACCGCGAAGCCGACCGCGGCCGAGCAGGCGCGGGCGCCGCACCGGCTGATCGACATCCGCGACCCGGCGGAGACGTATTCGGCTGCCGAGTTTCGCGCCGACGCGCTGCGCGAGATGCGGGCCATCACGGCGGCGGGCAGGATTCCGCTGCTCGTCGGGGGCACCATGTTCTACTTTCGGGCGCTCGAGTACGGCCTCTCGGATCTTCCGTCCGCCGATCCTGCGTTGCGTGCGACGCTGCTCGCCGAAGCCGAACGCCTCGGCTGGCCGGCGCTGCATGCGCGGCTCGCCGCGTTCGATCCCGAGAGCGCGCAGCGCATCGATCCCCACGATGCGCAGCGCATTCAGCGCGCGCTCGAGATTCACGCTGTGACCGGACAGGCGCCGAGCGCAGTCGCGCGCGCTGCCGCGCCGAGGCCCGCCGGCTACCGCTTCTGCAAGATTGCGCTATGGCCCGAAGACCGCGCGGCTTTGCACGCGCGCATCGCCGAACGATTCAGACGCATGCTGGAACATGGTCTGATCGAGGAGGTCGAAAGGCTTTATCGACGCGGCGATCTGGATCCGCGGTTGCCGGCGCTGCGCACCGTCGGTTATCGGCAAGTGTGGTCTTACTTGACGAAACGGGTCAACTATAATGAAATGGTCGAGCGATCCGTCGCGGCGACGCGGCAGTTGGCGAAGCGACAGCTGACGTGGCTGCGCCGATATCCGGACGTACAGCGAGTGGATTGCAGTGGTGTGTTGCCGCTGCGCGCGGTGATGGATCTCGTGCAACGCAGCACGGCCGACAGGGAAGTCAGGGTATAATTTTTCAACGAGCGGGACTGGATCGGTCCGGCGAGAACGAGAAGCCAGAGGGCGATAAGAACAGGAGCACGGTCATGAGCCAACAAAAAGGGCAAGCGTTGCAGGACCCTTTTTTGAACACGTTACGCAAGGAGCACGTTCCGGTTTCCATATTCCTGGTGAACGGGATCAAGCTGCAGGGGCAGATCGAGTCGTTCGATCAGTTCGTGGTGCTGCTCAAGAATTCCGTGAGCCAGATGATCTACAAGCACGCGATCTCCACGGTGGTCCCCAATCGTCCGGTCAAGTTCCAGTTCGAGAGCAGCAGCGACGCCTCTGAAAGCAAGGGGCCGGGCAACGAATAGTACTTCCACGATTCTTCACACGCGGCGCCCGCGCGAGCGGGCGCTGCTCGTGCACGTCCGCTTCGGCGGCCGCAGCGACGCGGGCGAGCTCGAGGAGCTGCACCTGCTCGCGGAGTCGGCGGGCGCTGAAGTGTGCGGCATCGTTACCGGCAGCCGCGACCGGCCGGACGCGGCGACGTTCGTCGGCAAGGGTAAGGCACAGGAGATTCGCGAAGCGGTCGCGGCGGAGCGCGCTGACCTGGTCGTCGTCAACCACGAGCTGTCGCCCGCGCAGGAGCGCAACCTCGAGAGGACGGTCGCCTGCCGTGTCGTCGACCGCACCGGGCTGATCCTCGATATCTTCGCGCAGCGCGCGCGCTCGCACGAAGGCAAGCTGCAGGTCGAGCTCGCGCAGCTCGAGCACCTCTCGAGCCGCCTGGTGCGCGGCTGGACGCACCTCGAGCGGCAGCGCGGCGGCATCGGCCTGCGCGGACCCGGCGAGACGCAGCTCGAGGTCGACCGGCGGCTGATCCGGGACCGCATCAAGAAGCTGAACGAGCGGCTGCAGCAGGTGTCGCAGCAGCGGCGCAGCCGCCGGCGGGCGCGGCACAAGGTGCCGATTCCGACCGTCTCCATGGTCGGCTACACCAACGCCGGCAAGTCGTCGCTGTTCAACCGGTTGACGAACGCCGGCGTGTACGCGGCGGACCAGCTGTTCGCGACGCTCGATCCGACCATGCGCCGGCTGGAGCTGCCCGGCAACGCCGCGGTGATCCTGGCCGACACGGTCGGTTTCATCAGCAAGCTGCCGCACTCGCTGGTAGAAGCGTTCAAGTCGACGCTCGAGGAGGTCGCGCAGGCGGACCTGCTGCTGCACGTGGTGGACAGCCACAACCCGGACAGCCGCGAGCATATCGAGCAGGTGAATCGCGTGCTCGAGGAGATCGGGGCACAGGACGTACCGCAGATTCTCGTATACAACAAGATCGACCTCACGGGACAGGCCCCCCGCAGCGAGCGCGACGCGGGCGGCCGCGTCGCCAGGGTATGGCTGTCGGCGACGACCGGCGCAGGGGTCGATCTGCTGATCGATGCGCTCGCCGAGCACTACCGCCGCCGCCGGCGCACGCTTGTGCTCGAGCTCCCGCCGTCGGCTGGGCGGCTGCGCGCGCTCATCTACGAGCGTTTCGACGTCGCGCGCGAAGCACATCTCGCTTCCGGCAGTTCGCTGCTCGAGCTGATGCTCGACGGCGCGCAGCTCGCGTGGCTCAACGAACAGCGCGACTTCCGTCCCGAGTACATCGTTTCCGACGCGCACCTCATTCTTGCCCGTGCCGGTAGCCTCTCCTAGAATGCGGGCTTCGCTTTCTGGCGTGGGAGCCGTTCGTGGCGTGGAACGTACCCGGCGGTAACGGGGACAAAGACAAGGACCCGTGGGGCGCGCGCAAGCGCAGCGGCACCGCGGGGCCTGATCTCGATCAACTCGTACGCAACCTGCAGCGGCGGGTAGCGGCCGTCTTCGGCGGCCGCGGCGGCTCGGGCTTCGGGCTCGGGCTCATCATCGTCGTCGCCGTCGTGCTCTGGCTCGTGAGCGGTTTTTATATCGTGCAGCAGGGCGAGCGCGGCGTGGTGCTCCGCTTCGGGGCGCTCAGCGAGGTCACGGAGGGCGGACTGCACTGGCACCTGCCGTATCCGATCGAGACGGTGGAGAAGGTAAACGTCGAGAAGGTATCGACGGTGGAGATCGGATACCGCAGCAATCCCGCGCGCAACACCAAGAGCAAGGTGCCGCGCGAGGCGCTCATGATCACCGGCGACGAGAACATCATCGACATCGAGTTCGCCGTGCAGTACCGGATCAAGGACGCGGCGGACTTCCTGTTCAACGTGCGCGATCCGGAGACCACGATCGCGCAGGCGACCGAATCGGCCGTGCGCGAGATCGTCGGCAAGAGCACGCTCGACTTCGCTCTCACCGAAGGCCGCGACGCGATTTCGCGCGACGCGCGCGAGCTGCTGCAGCGGATCCTCGATCGGTACGAGACCGGCATTCACATCGTGACGGTCGAGACGCAGAAGGCGCAGCCGCCGAACGAGGTCAAACCGGCGTTCGACGACGCCGTCAAGGCGCGCGAGGACGAGCAGCGCCTGAAGAACGAGGCCGAGGCCTATGCCAACGACGTGATCCCGCGCGCGCGGGGTGCGGCCGCGCGGCTGCTCGAAGAGGCGGAGGCATACAAGGCGAGCGTCATCGCGCGGGCCGAAGGCGACGCGCGCCGGTTCATTCAGATCGCGCGCGAGTACCAGAAGGCGCCGGACGTCACGCGCGAGCGCCTTTACATCGAGGCCATGGAGCAGGTGCTGAGCAACACCACCAAGGTCTATATCGACCAGAAGAGCGGCAACAATCTCCTGTACCTGCCCGTAGACCGGCTCGCGCCGCGCGCGGACAATCCGCTGACAACCGTGGCGCCGCCGGCGCCGGAGGCCGAGAGCGTCGGACCGCTGCGCGAATCGAACAGGGGCCGCGCCGACGCGCGCCGCCGGGTGCAGCCATGAGCCAGGGCAAGCTTCTCGCGATCGGGGTCATTCTCCTCGCCGTCGTGGCGACGCTCGCCTCGATGGTTTACGTCGTCGACGAACGCCAGAAGGTCCTCGTGGTGCGGTTCGGCCAGATACTGCGCCACGATGACGCTCCCGGCCTGCACTTCAAGACGCCGTTCATCGACGAGGCGCGCTACTTCGATGCGCGCATCCTGACCCTCGACTCCGAGCCGCAGCCGTTCCTGACCCGCGAGAAGAAGTACGTGGTGGTCGATTCTTTCGTCAAGTGGCGGATCCTCGATGCGCGCCAGTACTTCCTCAGCGTCGGCGGCTACGAGTCGGAGGCCCGGCGGCGGCTGGAGCAGATCATCAACAGCGGCTTGCGCGACGAGTTCGGCAAGCGCACGTTGCAGAGCGTGGTCTCGACCGAGCGCGCACAGATCATGGAGGTGCTCACCCGCTACGCCGATCGCGAATCGCGCCGCTTCGGCATTGAAGTCGTGGACGTGCGGCTGCAGCGCGTCGACCTGCCGGAGGAGGTGAGCCAGTCGGTGTACCAGCGCATGAGCGCGGAGCGCAAGCGCATCGCCAACGAGCTGCGCGCGCAGGGCGCGGAGGCGGCTGAGAAGATCCGTGCGGACGCCGAGCGCCAGCGCGAGATTCTGCTCGCCAACGCGTACCGCGAGGCCGAACGCATCCGCGGCGAGGGCGACGCACGCGCGACCGCCATCTACGCGAGCGCCTACAGCCAGTGGCCCGAGTTCTACGCCCTGTACCGCAGCCTCAACGCCTACAAGGAAAGCTTCAAGAGCAAGGACGACGTGCTCATCGTCGATCCGAACTCGGACTTCTTCAAGTACATGAAGAAGCCGACGCGCTGACGGCACGGGCGGCGTGCGCGCATCATGTGGCAGGACCTGCTGGCTGCGCTCGCACTGGTCTTCGTGCTCGAGGGCATTCTGCCGTTCGCGAATCCCGGCGCCGTGCGACGCGCCCTCAAGGCGATCGACGACCTGAACGACGGACAGTTGCGCGGCGTCGGACTAGCGAGCATGCTGCTCGGGCTGCTGCTGTTGTTCGCCGTCAAACACTGGCCATGACCATCTGCGACCGCTGGCTGCTGCCCGAAGGCATCGAGGAAACGCTGCCGTCCGAAGCGCGCCGTCTCGAGGCGCTGCGGCGGCGGGTGCTCGATCTGTTCGACAGCTGGGGCTACGAGCTGGTGATGCCGCCGCTGCTCGAGTACCTCGATGCGCTGCTCACCGGGGTCGGGCACGAGCTCGACCTGCAGACGTTCAAGGTGATCGATCAGCTGAGCGGGCGGCTCATGGGTCTGCGCGCCGACACCACCCCGCAGGCGGCGCGCATCGACGCGCACTACCTGAAGCGCCCGCACGCCACCCGGCTGTGCTACGTAGGACCGGTGCTGCGCGCACGCCCGGAGGAGCTCGCCGGCTCGCGCGAGCCGCTGCAGGTGGGCGCGGAGCTGTTCGGGCACCGCGGGCCGGAGAGCGACGCCGAGGTGCTGAGCCTGATGCTCGCGATGCTCGCGTTGACCGGGATTGCGCGGCCGCACGTCGACCTCGCCCACGTCGGGGTGTTCGCGGCGCTGGTCGAGCGCGCCGGCCTGGACGCCGCGCAGCGCGAGGAGCTGCTCGAAGCGATCGAGCGGCGCTCGCGCAGCGATGTCGAGGCGCTGCTCGCGGCTTGGTCCGTCGCGAGCGAGAGCCGGCGCGAGATCCTGACGCTGCTCGAGCTGAGCGGCGACGACGAAGTGCTCGCACGCGCGCGCCGGGAGTACCGGACGATCGGGGGCGCGCTCGCCGCGATAGACAACCTCGAGTCGATCGCGCAGCAGGTGCGTGCGCAGGCGCCCGAGGTGGCGTTGCACTTTGACCTGGCCGAGCTCGGCGGCTACCACTACTACACCGGCGTCAAGTTCTTCGCGTTCGTGCCCGGGGAGGGGCGGGCGGTCGCCAAGGGCGGGCGCTACGACGGCATCGGCCGGGCGTTCGGGCGCGATCGGGCGGCGACCGGCTTCAGCGCCGATCTGCGGCGGCTGGCCGATCTCGGCGGGCTGCAGGTTCCGGCGCGCCCGGCTATCCTCGCGCCCGCCGGCGACGATCCCGCGCTGCTCGCCGAGATCGCACGCCTGCGGGCGAGCGGCGAGCGCGTGCTGCGGCGTCTGCCGGGCGACGGCGCCACGGCCGAGGCGCTCGGGTGCGATCGCGAGCTCGTCGAGCAGGACGGCCGCTGGCAGGTGCAGGCGGTTGGAGCTGCGGCCAGGTCATGAAGCGACCGCCGCGCCGCGCGCGGCCGGACAGCAAGCACGAGAACAGGAAATGGCCAAGAACGTCGTGATCGTCGGCACCCAGTGGGGCGACGAGGGTAAGGGCAAGATCGTCGATCTGCTGACCGATCGCGTGGACGCGGTGGCCCGCTTTCAGGGCGGGCACAACGCCGGCCACACCCTGGTGATCCAGGGCAAGAAGACCGTGCTGCACCTCATTCCGTCCGGCGTTCTGCGCTCGGGCGTGCTGTGCGTGATCGGCAACGGTGTCGTGCTCTCGCCGGACGCCCTATATAAGGAGATCCAGGAGGTCGAAGCGAGCGGCGTCGACGTGCGCAGCCGCCTGCGCGTGAGCGAGTCCTGTCCGCTGATCCTGCCTTATCACGCGGCGCTCGATCGCGCGCGCGAGCGCGCGTCCGGCGGGCGCGCGATCGGCACCACCGGCCGCGGGATCGGGCCGGCGTACGAGGACAAGGTCGGGCGGCGCACGCTGCGCGTGATGGATCTGTTCGAGCCCGAGGTCTTCCGCGAGAAGCTCGCGGAGGTCATGGACTTCCACAACTTCGTGCTCACGCGCTACTACCAGGCGGAGGCGGTCGATTTCGAGCAGACGTACGAGACGGCGATGGCGCAGGCCGAGTGGCTCAAGCCGCTCGTGGCCGACGTGCCGGAGCTGCTCTACGAGTACATCCGCGCCGGCCGCCGAATTCTGTTCGAAGGCGCGCAGGGCACGTTCCTCGACATCGACCACGGCACGTATCCGTACGTGACGTCGTCGAACACCTGCGCGGCCAACGCCGCGCTCGGCACCGGGCTCGGACCGCACTGCATCGGCTACGTGCTCGGCATCACCAAGGCCTACACCACGCGCGTCGGCGCCGGGCCGTTCCCGACCGAGCTGCACGACGAGTACGGGGAGCTGCTGTCGCGCCGCGGCAACGAATTCGGCGCGACGACCGGGCGCCCGCGCCGCTGCGGCTGGTTCGATGCGGCGGCGGTGCGCCGTGCGGTGCAGCTGAACGGCGTGCAGGGCCTCTGCATCACCAAGCTCGACGTGCTCGACGGGCTCGACCGCGTGCCGATCTGCGTGGCGTACGAATACAAGGGCGAGCGCCGTACGACGCCGCCCGCCGGCGCGGAAGCCATGGCCCGCTGCCGGCCGATCTACGAAGAGCTGCCGGGATGGAAGGAATCGACGCTCGGCGTGCGCGACCGGAACCGGCTTCCCGCCAATGCGCGCGCCTATCTGGAGCGCATCGAGGAGCTCACCGGAGCGCGCATCGATCTCATCTCCACGGGCGCCGAGCGCGACGAGACCATCGTCCTGCACCACCCGTTCGACTGAGCCGACGCCTCGGTTCGCATCCGTGACAGCGCTCCAGTTTCGCCGTGCGGACGTGCGGGATACGGCGGACATCGTGGCGCTCGTGAACTCGGCCTATCGCGGCGATTCCAGCCGGGCCGGCTGGACGACGGAAGCGGACCTGCTCGACGGTCAGCGCACGGACGCCGCGGAGATCGCGGAGCTCATCGGCAGGCCGCAGTCGCTGATGCTCCTGTGCCTCGAGGAAGATCGGCTCATCGGCTGCGTGCACCTCGAGCGGATCGCAGATGACACCGCGTACTTCGGCATGTTCACGGTCGAACCGACCCTGCAAGGCCGAGGCATCGGCAAGCGTTTCCTGCGGGAAGCCGAGCGCACGACGCGCGCAATGTGGGGCGTGCGCAAGCTCAGGATGACCGTGATCAGCCGGCGCCACGAGCTGATCGCGTTCTACGAGCGCCGGGGCTTCCGGCGTACCGGCGAGCGCGAGCCGTTCCCGCGCGACATTCGCTTCGGCATTCCGAAGGTCGAGGATCTCGAGTTCGAGGTTCTGGAAAAGGATCTCGAGCGGAACGGCCACTGACGGCCGCACCGAATCGACGCGAAAGTTCTTGGTGTCGATGCCCGAACGGGTTACCCTGCCGGTGTGACGGCACAAGAAGCGCGGCGTCGCCAACCTGGCGTGCCGATGCCAGGCCGATGCGGCAAGCTCGCGCAATTGCTCTAGACTCGAACTGAGAGAGTGAGAACAGCCGGCTTAAGAGATGGTACCGAGGACGTGTTTTGCATGTTATACAACGACGCCCTGTGGCCGTTAGAAATGGTCGCCGCGTAGCTCTTTTCGCTCATTAAGTCGCGCGTGACAGCGGGGGAGGTGACTGATGGAGCTGAAGGATTTTATCAAGACCACCTTGGTTGAGATCGTCCGCGGAATCGAAGAGGCGGACAGCGAACTGGAAGGATCGTCGGCGAGGGTTAATCCGCCGAACATGATGGGAACTTCCGGGCACATGATAGTAGTTCCACAACCCGAGGACGGCCCGTTAAGTCCTTTTGTCGAGAAGATTGAGTTTGACGTGGCGGTATTTGCGAAAGAGGGGAACCAGACGCAGGGCGGCCTCGGCATAATGGTTGGCTCGATAGGAATTGGCGGAAAGTCGAAGGCCGAAGGAACCTCCGGTTCCGAATCTCGAATCAAGTTCAGCGTTCCGGTGATGTTTCCCCAATCAAAACGATAGGCACAGCGAGTAAACCCCGCGCCCCTTACCCGACGGGGGACAGGCCGCAACCGTAGCGACTTGGGGCGCGGGTCTTTTAGTACGGGTCGCTTTACGGAGGGCGACAGTGGCTATCAAGGCGTATAAGAAACCGCGCAAGCTCGATCAGGCGCGCTTCTACGAGATCCCACCGGAGCAGCGCGAAGCAGTCACCAAAGCCTTCGCGCTGCAACTGTTCGTCCGCCCGCTCATGCGCCACTTCAAGCGCATGTCGAATGACGACTGGGAAGCTGTGCGCGCGATCTACAAGCGCTCCGTGCCGTTCCAGCGTGCGCGCAGCGTGGTGGGCTTGCAAGCCAAGGAGCGGTTCAAAAGGAAAGGCGAGGCGACCCGCAACCGGATCGCAGAGCTGTTCCAGCAGTACAAGCCGCGGTACTCCGCGCACGAAATCCCTGCGCTGATCGCGAAGCAAATGCGCATGACGAGCACGCACGTCAACCGAGTGCTCCGCAGCCTCGGCCTCAAGAAGCGCCGCCAAGACCAATAACCGCGCCGCGCGTGCACCAAGCAGGCGCGCATCGTGGCGCCTGCTGTGCCCGCTTTGCCCCTACCCCTAACCCTGCCCCCACCGGCGCACCGCTTGCGACCGGCGTGCGACGCCCTGCGACGCCCTGCGACCACGTTTGCGAACCGTTGGCCACGCTAAAGCGTAGCACCAGCAAAAATCTGAACATTTAGCTGCGCTGAATGTTCAGTTCGGCATGTACGGTTGCCTGCGCATGGACAGGAGGCAGTCACATGCCTACTAAGCAGGCAACCCTCTACGGCATTTCAGACGCTGCCCGCGCGGCTGGTGTCGCGGAGAGCACCCTACGGCGCTACGACCGCCAAGGCGTGATCTCCGTGATTCGCGATTCGACGGGAAAGCGCCTGTTCACCCCGGAAGAGATCGAAAAGGCGCGCCAGCATCGGGCGCGCAGCCGGCGTGCGTCGGACTGACAACACCCGCAATCGCGCCGCTTCGAAGCGCGCGGAGCCGCCGGCCGAGCTGCTGCCGTTCCTCGACGCGCTGGCCGAGCTGCTCGCGGACGACCTCGAACGCGAGCAGGCCGAAGCGGAACAACGGCAACAGCAACACCAACCCAAAGACGGAGGAACGCCATGACCGACAACAGCGCCACACCCCGCCGCGGGAAAGCAAACCGCGAGCACTTAGAGCGACGGCTTATGGAGCGGATTATGGACCGGTGCGAGGACGACACGGCGGAGCGCGATGAGGTGTCGCGGCGAGCCTTTGAGCGGTGCCGCGCAAGCGCGCGGAAATGGCGCAAAGAGGCGGAGAGCGAAAAAGGAGCGCCATGACCGCCGTCATCATCGACTTAGCACCCGCGGCGGCCCGTGCGCGTACCCAGATCAGACGGCGCTGGCGCCGCCGGTGCGCAGCGGCAGGCGTCGTCGACTTCGAAACGGCGGCGGCCCGCGTGCTAGCACAACGACAGTACGCGGAGCAACGGCTTCGACTCATAAAGCTGGCCGAGCGCGAGCGCCGCCGCGTAGAGCGCCGCCGCGCGGCCAAGAAAAAGCAGCGCGAACGGGTTTACCGAAAGAAGCAGAAGTACCTGCGCGCCAAACGGCGCGAGGCTGCCTACCTAGAAGCGCAACGGAAAGACAATGGCGAATAAACACCTTCCAAAACCCGCACGCGCCTATCTGGCCGCGCGCGGCCTCAGCGACACGGACGCGCAGCGCCATCGCATGGCGTACATCGAGGCGAGCGGCTTTCAGGGGCTGCCGCGCTTGCGCATTCCGTACTTTGATCTTCAGGGGCGAGCGGTCGACTTTTACCGGGAGCGCATTCTGGGCGCGAGCAAGCAGCGGTTCACGCAGCCGGCAGGTAGGTCTCCGCGCCTGTTCCTCTCACCAGCGGTGAAATGGTCAGTGGTGGCGAAGGACGCGGGCGTTGAAGTGTACATCACGGAAGGCGAAGTGAAGGCGGCCTGCGCCTGCAAGCGTGGCATCCCGACCATCGGCCTCGGAGGGGTCGACAACTGGCGCGAGAGCAGCACGCGGCTTCCCATTTCCGACTTCGACCTGTTCCTGTGGCGCGGCCGCCCCGTGGTGCTGGTGTACGACAGCGACTGGGACACGAACGCGAACATACGGGGTGCCGAGTATCGGCTCGCGTCCGAACTGCGCCGCCGTGGCGCGCTCGTTCGCGTGGTCCGGCTTCCCGCCGGTGGCAATGGCGCCAAGCAAGGACTCGACGACTACCTTGTGGCGCACGGCGCTAAGGCATTTGGCAAGCTGCCCCGCGTTGAGCCCATCCAGATCGAACGAAACACCGACTACGGCAACGCGCAGCGCCTCGTGGCCCTCCATGGGAGCGATTTGCGATACGTGGCCCTGGGCTGGCACGTATGGGACGGCAGCCGTTGGCGGCTGGACCCGAGCGGCAGCGAAGTGATGCGCCGCGCGAAGGACACCGTGCGCCATATGTACGACGCGGCATCGCACGATACCAGTGAAGAGCGGCGCAAGAAGCTTGCCGCGTGGGCGCTCGCCTCGGAGAACGGCCAACGCCTGCGCGAAATGATCCGACTGGCCGAGTCCGAACCGGGCATCGCCGCCACGGCGGACGACTTCGACCGCGATACGTGGCTGTTCAACGTGCAGAACGGCACCATTGACCTGCGCACCGGCAAGCTGCACGCACCACGCCGCGAGGATCTGATTACGCGCCAAGCGCCGGTGCACTTCGACCCGAAGGCGAAGTGCCCGCGCTGGCTCGCGTTTCTGGAGCGCATCCTGGCGGGCGACCGCGAGCTAATCGGCTTCCTGCAGCGCGCCGCCGGCTCGACGCTGAGCGGCGAAACCATGGACAAGGCGCTGTTCTTCATGTACGGCGCGGGCGGCAACAACGGCAAGTCCACGTTCATCGAAACGGTGGGCGCCCTGTGCGGCGACTACGCGCACAAGACCCGCGCCGAAGTGTTCATGGCGCACAAGCGCGACGGCGAAAGCGCCTCGCCCGCCCGCATGAAGCTGCGCGGCGCACGGCTCGTTTTCGCCTCGGAGCTCTCCGATCAGCAACGCTTCGACGATGCCTTCATCAAGGACGTTACGGGCGGTATCGACCGCCTCAGCGCGCGCGATCTGCACAAGCCGGTCATTGAGTTCAAGCCGCAGTTCAAGCTGTGGCTGTACGGCAACCACAAGCCCCAAATGCGCGGCGACGACGCGGCGCTCTGGTCGCGGGTTCACGTGATTCCGTTCGAAGTCTCGATACCCAAAGCAGAGCAAGAGCGCCGGCTGCCCGACCAGTTGGCGGCCGAGCGCTCGGGCATCCTCAATTGGTTGCTTGCCGGGTGCCTTGCATGGCAGCGCGATGGACTGCGCCCGCCGCCGCGCGTGATGGCGGCGACCGCCGAATACCGAGATGAGATGGACGTTGTCGGGCAGTTCCTAGAGGAGCACTGCAAGAGCACCAAAAACCCGAAGGAGTACGCAAAGCTCAGCGTCCTTTACGACCGCTATCAGCATTGGTGCCGGCACGCGGGCGTGGGCGCGATCAAGAAGTCGAAGCTCGTTAACCGCCTGCGCGACCGCGGGCATCGAACCGACATCGGGCGCAGCAACGTACGCGTCGTCGTTGGGCTGGCGCTGCGCGTAATCGGGAGGGCGCCGGAGGCCGGTTAACTTGGTTAACCAACTTGGTGAAATTTCTCTAAGGCGATCTACTAAGAAAAATTTCACTAACTTGGTTAACCAAGTTAACCACATTAACCATACCGGCCCGGCGCGCAGAGATTGACCCATGTCCTCGCCTCATCGAGGGCTTCGGCCTCAACGAGGACCACGTGCGCAAGCTGCGCCGCGAGAAGGGCGCACCCGTGCACGACTTCGAGGCGTTCGCGAAGTGGCGCTACCCCAACCTCGTTATCGCGTACCGGCGGCGCTGGCACGGCGCAGCCGCCCGGCGTGCGGCGCGTTGGCAGGCGCAGTTCCTGCTCGATTGCTACAAGCGCGGCTTCGACCGCCTGCCGCCCGGCGACCGCGACCCGTACGGCGAGCGCGCCGACGAGTACCTCGACATCTGGCGCCGTTGGATGGCGCAGAAGTTTAAGCGGCAGTTGAAGCCGCATGCGTGGCCAAGAGCGGCGCGCGAGCTGCGCGTAATCGCCTACGCCCGGGCGCGGCATCGGGTGCCCGGGCAAAATGCCCGCGAGCGGCATACTGGTTACGGCAGTTAACCAGTACAGGAGCACAACGCATGTCAACCAATAAGGATCGCCCCCTAAGCTTCGTGCGCCTCATCCTCGGGCTCCAGCAGGATCGGCTCGACGGCGAAGAGCGCGAGCTACTGGAAGAGTACGCACACCGCGCGGGGGTGCCGTTCGACCCGCACCGGCCGGTCGTGCCCTTCGCCGCGCTGCGCGCCCTCACCAAGGCGTCCGCGCCTGCCGGCGGCTACGTCGTCGGTACCGAAACGCAGAATGCAGTGGACGTGCTGCGCCCATACTCGGTCACCGCGCGCGCGGGCATCATCATCGAAACCGGGCTGGTCGGCGATCAGGTGGTGCCGAAGGTCACGGAAAAGAGCACGGCGCAGTGGCTCGACATCGAGACGCAGCAGGTTACGCCGAGCGCGCCGACGCTCGCCGAGGTGCCGCTTACTCCCAAGATGGTGGGCGACGTGGTGCGCTTCAGCCGCCGGCTGGCCACTCAGGCGAACGCCGAGGCCTTCGTGCGGCGCGAGCTGCTGCGCACCATCGGGACGGCCATTGACCAAGCGGTGCTGAACGGCAGCGGCGCAAGCGGCGAGCCGAGAGGGCTCCTGCAGACGGCCGGGGTCAGCACCGAAACGGGAACCGACCTCGGCCACGCGGGCGCAGCGGCGATGAAGCGCAAAGTTGCCGATGCGAACGCGCCGGACGAGGCGATCAGCTACATCGGCACGCCCGCCGTGCGCGAACTGCTGGAGACGCGCGAGCGCGCCGCGGGTTCCGGCTTTGTCTGGGATAACGACCGCGTCGCCGGCCGCCCCGCCCGGGTTACGACCGACCTGCCCGCCGCGACACTGGTCGCCGGTGCGTGGGAGGCCATCTACCTCGGCATCTGGGGCGACGGCTTCGTGCTCGAGATCAACCCGTTCGATCCGGAGGGCTTCAAGATCGGGCGCATCGAGGCGCGGGTGCTGGTTGCGTGCGACGTTGCCGTGCTGCACCCGGCGGCGTTCTGCAAGTCGGCGGCCATTACCTAAGCGAGGGAGCAAGCATGAACTTCCAAAACCGATTCACGAACTGGCTCACGCACCAAGCGACCGAGGCCGCCGAGCGGGACCGCGTTGCGTTCCTAAACACGGCACAGCCGCGTAATGACGCCCGCCTGCTTGCACCGACGCGCGTGCGCGTGCTGCGCCCCTTTATGGTGAACGGCGCACCTGTGAAGGTGAACGAAATCGTTACGCTCGAACGCCACGAGGCGCTGTCGCTGCGCGCGCTCGGGCGCTGCGAGCTTACGGAGTAAGCCCAAGGTGCTCGCCTTGCGTCAGGCCACGTTACGGCCATCGGCCAGTGCCTCTCCTTGCTGGCGGTGCCCCTCGACCCGCGTGTGCGTTGCCGTTGCCGTCTCCTGCACGCGGAGCACGGGGCTTCTCCACTCCCACGTCAGGCCACGTTACGGCCATCGGCCCGGTTCCGCGAAACCGGGTGGCGCCCCTCGACCCGCGCGCTACCTCCGCGCGGAGCACGGGGCACCTCATTGCTAAGAAGGTGAACGATGAAGCGCAAAACAAACCGCAGAACGAATCGCGGGTCCTTGCCGAGCTCCTCGCCCGCGGGTGCGCAGCGGCGCGGGATTTTGCTAGGCGCAGACGCCCCAAAGGGCCTTAATAACCGGCCCGCGCCGCGCTTGTGGACGGTAGCGCGCCTTGCGCGCGAGCTACATATGCACCACGAGACCGTCGCCCGGCGCCTGCGCGATGTCGAACCCTGCGCCCGGGACGGCAAGTCCGAGTATTACCGGCTGGCCGACGCGCTGCCCGCCATCTACGCCGGGCTGGATGAGCAGAGCAAGGCGCTGGCGCAGCGCACCCGGTACGACGCCGCGCGGGCCGCCAAGATCGAGCACGAGGTGCGCCGGCTGCGCGCGCAGCTCGTCCCCGCCGGGCAGGTCGAGACGCAGTGGGAGCGCATGCGCGAGATTGCCCAAAAGGCGCTGCTCGCCATCATTGCGCAGGCCGCGCCGAAGGCGCTGCTTTGCACCACGTTTGCCCAGGTGCGTGAGCTGCTCGACGCCGAAGTGCGCCGGGCGCTGGCGCAGCTAGGGTCGCCCGCCACGGCCAAGCGCGTACTCCGGAGTCGCTCGTAGCGCCTCGTTTTTGAGTCGCTTCCTAAGGGCCTTGGTGTAATATTAATATGAATATTAAAATAGGCCCCATGCCGCCGGCACACCACGGGACCGATTGGCGGCCCGGCCGAAGCGGCGCAAAGGGGTAACAAACGATGACTACAGCAGCGAACAGCATTGCCAAGAAGGGCGCCAAGAAGGCGGCGAAACAGGCGCGGCACGGCCTCGACGACAGCCAGAAAATCACGGTACTGAAGAAGGACAACCCGCACCGTGAGGGCACCATCCAGTTCAACGTGTTCGAGGCGATCAAGTCGTCGAAGACGGTGGGCGACTTCGTGAAGACGGTGTCCAAGAAGAAGCTGCTGCACGACGGCACCCGCCCGCACGCTATCACAGCGTTGCGGCTACGGATGAACGACGGCGTGGTGAAGGTTCACTAGGCGGCGCCCTGCGGCTGCGCACCCCGCCCCCACTGCCCGGGCGGGGTGCGCAGTGCGGACTCGCTGGAAGCCGAAGGCTATCATCGTTACTAAAGGGGCACATACCATGAGAGTGGGACGCCGCGAACTGATGCCGCTGTACCTGCGGCCCGAGCAGAAGACAGCACTGGAGAAGCTGAGCAAGGCGACGGGCAAGCCGCAGCAGGTGCTTGCGCGCGAGGGCATCGATTTGCTGTTGGCAGAGTATGGAACGCGAACGAAGAAGCAGAGAAAGGCGGGGAGGTAGGTATGCAATACGACTGGTTGTTTCCAGCGGTCTCAATCGTATTCGTGGCCTCTGTTGCGATTTGCAGCTTGTTAGAACATCTCGGCCTTTGGTCCAGAATAGAAGAGAGAATGGAAGAAAATCGGCTTTCGGGTTCGCTTTTGAAGATAGGTTTTGGCATTGCCGCGATGGCTGGCATGTTTGCTATTGTTCCGGTGGGTCTCGCAGTGTTCTTTGCCATCGGTGACTTGATCGAAGAGCTGGCTCGCGAGCTCGGTATTTATGAAGTTACTGCGACGTTTTATGTAGTCGCGCCGATTATTGCTTGGGGGTGGATGTACCTCGATAAAAAGGTGCGAGCAGATGAGGAGCAAAAACGATGGGCCAACGAACATGCCAAGTATGTTGCCCGCTTGGAAGAAGAAATCGAACGTCTTAAGCGTAAGCTTGGGGAGACGACATGAGAGCCGCGATCTACGCACGCAAGAGCACCGACGATAACGACCGCCACGCCGATAACAAGTCAGTAACGCGGCAGATCGACCGCGCTCACGCCTATGCAAAGGCCAAGGGATGGACGGTCGACGAGGCGCACGTTTTCGTTGACGACGGCGTGAGCGGCGCGGAGTACACCCGGCGGCCGGGGCTGGTGCGGCTGCTTACCGCCGTCGAGCGCAGGCCGCGTCCGTTTGACGTTCTGGTCGCATCCGAGCAGTCGCGGATCGGGCGCGACATGGTGCGCAACTCGAAGGCGATCGACGAGATCCGGTCGGCCGGGGTACGGATTTTCTATTACCTTAACGATTCGGAAGAAAAGTTCGACACGCCCGAGCAGCGACTGATGAGCACCCTGAGCGGCTTCGCCGCCGAAATGGAGCGCGCGAAGAACGCCGAGCGCACGCGGGACGCCCTAACCCGAAAAGCGGAAAAGGGGCACAGCGCCGGCGGACGGTGCTACGGCTACGACTTGGTGCCCGTGTATGGCGCAAACGCGCAGGGCGAGCGCGTGCGCGAGTACACCGACTTCAAGATCAACGAGGAACAGGCCGAGATCGTGCGGGGCATCTTCCGCGCCTACGCGGACGGCAACGGCTACGGTGCCATTGCGAAGGCGCTAAACGGGGATCCGGAGTACGCCGAGCGGCTCGCGCGCTACTTTAAGCGGCGCACGCCGGCGGCACCGCAGCACGGCGCACAGGGCACCGGCAGTTGGTGCCCGACAGCGGTGCGCGCCATGCTGTACCGCACCCGCTATATCGGCAAGCTTCAGTACGGGGAGTATCGCAACGTGCGGAGCGCCGGCCGCGCGGGCAAGTGCGTAAAGCAAGACAAGTTCATAATCGTCGAGCGCCCCGACCTCGCCATCGTTCCCGCCGATCTGTGGGAGCGGGTGCAGGCCCGGCTCAAGGCGACGCGTGCGGCGTATGTGCGGGCGAACGAGGGCAAGGCGGTCGGTCGTCCGGAGACGGGGCGAGCGTCGAAGTTCTTGCTCTCCGGTCTCGCGCGCTGCGGCTGCAAGACGCGCGGCCGGCCGTGCGGTGGCAACATCGTGGTGACCGGCGGGCAGCGGCAGAAGCACTGGTACTACGTTTGCAGCTACCACCAGAACCGCGGCGCGCAGGTGTGCGCGAACGACGTGCGCGAGCGTATGGCGGTAATGGATGAACTCGTGCTCGGCAAGATCGAGTCTGTTATCCTCACGCCCGATGCCCTGGAATACGTTATCGAGCAGGGCGTCCGTAAGTTCAAGGCGCGGCGGCGCGAGCGCCCCGAGGGACTGCCAAAGCTGGAGGCGGAAATCCGGCGCCTCACCCGCGAGCTGGAGCGCCTCACGCAGGCGATTGCCCTAGGGCGTGCACCCCAGACCGTGCTGGACGCTATTGCCGAGCGCGAGCGGCGCATAGAGGCGCTGCGGCGCGAAGCGGCCGGCTACCGCAGGTTTTCGGAGCTGACCGAGCTGGACCTGCGCCGCACCCAAAGGCGGGCACGGGAGCGGATGCGCCAGTTCAAGGACTTGATACGGAGCAGCGACGTACCGAAGGCGAGGGACGCGCTGCGGTTGCTGCTGCGGGATCGGGAGGGTCAGTTCGCGCCGCTTACCTTCGACCCCGTCGAGCGTGCAGGCCGGCGCACGTTCGCCGTGCGGGGGGTGATCAACGCAGCGCCGGTGTTATATAACGATGGTACCGAGGAGAGGACTTGAACCTCCACGGGTCGCCCCACTAGAACCTGAATCTAGCGCGTCTACCAATTCCGCCACCTCGGCACGGACCGCTACAATAACATGCCGTCCGGCAGGACGGCGCACTCTAACCGAGAGCCTGATTTCATGTCAACGCACGACGACGGACCGCCGCCGGATCCGATGGCCGAGCGCGAAGCGGCGAGATACGAGTTTCCGGTGCCGAGCCGCGAGGCGGTGCTTGCGCTGCTCGCTGAGCGCGGCAACCCGATGTCGTTCGACGACATAACGGAAGCGCTCGGGGTGGAGGGCGAGCGCGACCGGGAGGCGTTCGCGCGGCGCTTGCGCGCCATGGAGCGCGACGGGCAGCTCTACCGCAACCGGCGCAGCCTCTACGGCCTGCCGCAGAAGATGGATCTGGTCCGCGGACGCGTGGTTGCCCACCCGGACGGCTTCGGCTTCCTGGTGCCGGAGGACGGCAGCGCCGACCTGTTCCTGCCGCCGCGGGAGCTGCGCATCGCGCTGCACGGCGACCGCGTGCTCGCCCGCGTGACCGGCATCGACGCGCGCGGGCGGCGCACCGGGGCGCTCGTCGAGGTGCTCGAGCGCGCCCGCCGCACCGTGGTCGGGCGGTACATTGCGTCCGAGGGCGTCGGATTCGTCGCACCTTCCGATAAGCGCATCACACAGGACATCGCCATCCCCGCGGGCGCGGAAGGTGGGGCGCGCGACAACCAGATCGTCGTGGCCGAGATCGTGCAGCCGCCCACGTACCGGACCGGACCGGTGGGCCGGGTGGTGGAGGTGCTGGGCGATCACATGGCGCCCGGCATGGAGATCGAGGTCGCGATCCGGGCGCACGACATCCCGCACAAGTGGCCGGCCGAAGCGCTCGAGGAAGCCGGGCGCTTCCCCGCGGAGGTTCCCGCGGAGGCATACCACGGGCGCGAAGACCTGCGCGAGCTGCCGCTCGTCACCATCGACGGCGAGGATGCGCGCGACTTCGACGACGCCGTGTACGCCGAGCGCCAGGGGCGCGGCTGGCGCCTGATCGTTGCGATCGCCGACGTGTCGCACTACGTGCGCCCGGGCAGCGCGCTCGACCGCGAAGCATTGCGGCGGGGAAACTCGGTGTACTTCCCGCAGCAGGTCGTGCCGATGCTGCCGGAGGTGCTCTCGAACGTGCTGTGCTCCCTGAACCCGCAGGTGGATCGGCTGTGCATGGCATGCGAGATCGCGATCGGGGCGCGCGGCGAGATCAAGAAGTACCGCTTCTTCGAAGCCGTCATGCGTTCGGCCGCGCGCCTCACGTACACGACCGTGGCGCGCCTGCTGGTCGAGCGCGACGCGAGACTGCGCAAGGAGCACCAGGCGCTCGTGCCCGCGCTCGAGAACCTCTACGGCGTATATAGGGTGCTGTATGCGGCGCGTCTGCGGCGCGGCGCTGTCGACTTCGAGCTGCCCGAGACACGGATCGTCTACGACGAGAACCGCAAGATCGAGCGGGTGGTGCCGCTCGAACGCACCGACGCGCACCGCCTGATCGAGGAGTGCATGCTCGCGGCGAACGTGTGCGCCGCGGACCTGCTGCGCAAGCACAAGGTGCCGGCCCCCTACCGCGTGCACGAAGGACCGACCGAGGAGAAGCTCGCGGAGCTGCGCGAGTTCCTGTTCGAGCTCGGGCTGACGCTCGGCGGCGGCGACTCGCCGCAGGCCGCCCATTACGCGAAGCTCCTCAACGCGATCGCCGGGCGGCCGGACGCGCGGCTGATCCAGACCGTGCTGCTGCGCAGCCTGAGCCAGGCGATGTACAGCGTGGACAACGTCGGCCACTTCGCGCTCGGCTACGAGCATTACACGCACTTCACCTCGCCGATCCGGCGCTATCCGGATCTGCTGGTGCATCGGGCGATCAAGGCGATCCTGCGCCGCGAGCGGCAGCCATTCACGCTGGTCGAGGCGCGTGAATGGAGCGACCACTGCTCCATGACCGAGCGGCGGGCCGATGAGGCGACGCGCGAGGTGATCCGCTGGCTCAAGGCCGAGTACATGCACGACAAGGTCGGCGAGGAGTTCGACGGAATCATTTCGGGCGTGACGAGCTTCGGTGTGTTCGTCGAGCTGAACGAAGTCTTCGTCGATGGGTTGATTCACATCGCCGCGCTCGGCAACGACTACTTCCAGTTCGAGCCCGGCAAGCATCGGCTGATAGGCGAGCGCACGCGCAGCATTTACCGTCTGGGCGATCCGATACGCGTCAAGGTGGTGCGCGTCGATATCGACGAGGCGCGCATCGATTTCGAGCCGGTCGGGCAGCCGGCGAAGCTCGCTGCCGGGCGCGCGAACCTGCGCCGGCGCACCGTGCGGCACGAGAAGGCCGCCGCGCGACGCAAGGCGCGGCGCCGCCGCTAGCCGCATGCGCGAGGATCTCGTCTGCGGCGTGCACGCGGTGCTGACCGCTTTGCGCGAGCACCCCGAACGGATCGGGGGCGTGTGGGTCGCGGTCGAGCGCGCCGACCGCCGCATCGAAGGCGTGGTGCAGGCGGCGCGCACGGCGGGCGTGCGGTTCCACCGCGTGCCGCGCGCCAGGCTCGACGACATGGCCGAAGGGGCGCGCCATCAGGGGGTGGTGGCGCGCGTGCAGGCGGCCCCCTTGAAGCACGAGCCGGATCTCGAGGCGCGGCTCGGTACACTGGAGCAGCCCGCACTCTTTCTCGTGCTCGACGGCGTGCAGGATCCGCACAATCTCGGGGCCTGCCTGCGGGTGGCGGACGCGGCCGGCGCGCATGGCGTGATCGTGCCGCGCGACCGCGCGGCGCCGTTGAGCGCCGCCGCGCGCCGGGCGGCGAGTGGCGCGGCCGAGACGGTTACGGTGTACCAGGTGGTGAACCTCGCGCGCACGCTCGACCGCCTCAAGGAGGCCGGCCTATGGCTTTACGGCGCCGCGCAGGACGGCGAGCAGTCGCTCTACGCGGCCGATTTGGCGGGGCCCTGCGCGATCGTCCTCGGGGGCGAGGGAGCGGGGTTGCGGCGCCTCACGCGCGAGCGCTGCGACCGGCTCGTTCGTATTCCCATGGCGGGCAAAGTCGAGAGCCTGAACGTTTCGGTGGCCGCCGGCGTGGTCCTGTACGAGGCCGTACGCCAGCGCGCAGCCGGGGCGCAGCGCTGAGTGCGCGTCGCGGCGCCTTGCGACCCCTGCAGCCGTCCATTAAAATGCCGCGCTCTTTGTAGCCCCGCCGGCCTCAGCCGGCGGCACTCCTTGCCTCACCGCGCCATCGGGAGGCTTCAATCCGAGAGGAGACCATGCGTCACTACGAAATCGTGTTTCTGGTCCATCCGGACCAGAGCGAGCAGGTGCCGGCCATGATCGAGCGGTATCGCTCGCTGATCGAGTCCGGCAACGGCCGTATCCACCGTCTCGAAGACTGGGGCCGGCGGCAGCTGGCCTATCCCATCGCCAAGGTGCACAAGGCGCACTACGTGCTGCTCAACATCGAGTGCACGCTCGAGACGCTGCGCGAGCTCGAAGCCGCGTTCAAATTCAACGACGCCGTGCTGCGCTCGCTTGTGATCAGGCGCGACAAGGCGATCACCACGCCGTCCCCGCTGTTCAAGGAGAAGGAGAAGGAAGAGGGCAGCCGGAGCTCCGGCGCGAGCGCCGGGTCGTCCGAGCAACCGGCGGCCGCCGCCGCGCAGCCGGCGCCGGCGACCGCAACGACAGCGGCCGCTGAAGAACGCACGCCCGAGACGGCGAAGGAGTAACATCGATGTCCCGCTATTTTCGTCGCAAGAAGTACTGCCGCTTCACCGCGGAAGGCATCACCGAGGTCGACTACAAGGATCTCGCGATCCTGAAGTCCTTCATCTCCGAGACCGGCCGCATCATTCCGGCGCGCAACACCGGCACCAAGGCGCGCTACCAGCGCCAGCTCTCGCGCGCGATCAAGTATGCGCGCTACCTCGCGCTGCTGCCGTATACCGACAGCCACTGAGCCGGAGGACCGCATGGAAATCATTCTGCTCGAAAAGATCCGCAACCTCGGCGGGCTCGGCGACGAGGTGAAGGTGCGGCCCGGATTCGCGCGCAACTATCTCATTCCCTACGGCAAGGCGGTCCCGGCGACCCCGGAGAACCGCGCGAAGTTCGAAGCGCGCCGCGCCGAGCTCGAGCGCGCGCAGCACGAAGCCCTCGCCCGGGCGCGCGAGCGCGCGGAGAAGCTGAACGGCTTCACCGTGCAGATCGTGCGCAAGGTGGCCGAGGACGGCACCATGTACGGTTCGGTCACGAACCGGGACATCGCCGATGCCATCGAACAGGCCGGTTTCGAGATCGAGCGTTCGGAGATCGAGCTGCCGCACGGTCCGCTCAAGACCATCGGCGATCACGAGATTGCGGTCCACCTCCACCCGGAAGTCAGCGCCCGGATTATCGTTTCGGTCATCGGCGAGCCGTAGTCGTAATATCGCGCGATAGTCGTATAATCACCGTCGGCCGCACGGCCGACGGATAACGACAGCACGGACGCGTACTCTCGCTTGCCTCGGGAGGTGCCGATGACGGTAGACGCGCTCAAAGTCCCCCCGCAGTCCATCGACGCCGAACAGTCCGTGCTCGGCGGGCTGCTGCTAGACAATCAGCGCTGGGACGCGATCGCCGACCGCCTGAGCGTCGAGGATTTCTACCGGCGCGAGCATCGGCTCATCTTCAGCGCCATCTCCGCGCTGTGCCAGGAGAACAGCCCCGCGGACGTCATCACCGTCTCCGAGCGGCTGGAGCAGACCGGCGACCTCGAGGCGGCCGGCGGGCTCGCCTACATCGGCTCGCTCGCCAACAACACGCCGAGCGCCGCGAACGTGCCCGCGTACGCGGACATCGTGCGCGAGCGCTCGATTCTGCGGCAGCTGCTCGCGGCGGCGAACGACATCAGCGAGGCGGCGTACAACCCGGGCGGGCGCACGGCGCTCGAGGTGCTGGACTACGCGGAGAAGCGCATTTTCGACATCAGCGAGAAGCGCGCCCGGCGCCGCGGCGGCTACGAGTCGATCGCGGCGCTGCTCACGAAGACGGTCGACCGTATCGACCAGCTCTACCGCACGCAGGGCACGGTCACGGGCGTGCCGACCGGCTTCACCGACCTCGACGAGAAGACCTCGGGCCTGCAGAAGTCGGACCTCATTATCATCGCCGGCCGGCCGTCGATGGGTAAGACCACGTTTGCGATGAACATCGCCGAGAACGCCGCGGTCGGGCACAAGATTCCGGTGGCGGTATTCAGCATGGAAATGCCGGGCACGCAGCTCGCCATGCGCATGATGGCCTCGCTCGGGCGCATCAATTCGCACCGGATCCGCACCGGCAAGCTCGACGACGAGGACTGGCCGCGGCTCACCTCGGCGGTGAGCCTCCTGAGCGAGGCGCCGATCTTCATCGACGATACCCCGGCCCTGACGCCGATGGAGCTGCGCGCGCGGGCGCGACGCATCAAGCGCGAGCACGACCTCGGGCTCATCATCATCGACTACCTGCAGCTCATGCAGGCGGGCGAGGGCGCCGCGAGCGAGAACCGCGCGACCGAGATCTCGAATATCACGCGCGCCCTCAAGGGGCTTGCGAAGGAGCTCGACGTCCCGATCATCGCGATGTCGCAGCTCAACCGCAGCCTCGAGCAGCGCACCGACAAGCGCCCGGTCATGTCGGACCTGCGCGAGTCGGGGGCGATCGAGCAGGACGCGGACGTAATCCTCTTCATCTATCGCGACGAGGTGTACAACGAGGACAGCCCGAACAAAGGGACCGCGGAGATCATCATCGGCAAGCAGCGCAACGGGCCGATCGGCAAGATCATGCTCACGTTCCTCGGCGAGTACACCCGGTTCGAGAACTACATCAGCGGCGGGTTCGACCGCGAGTATTCATGAGCCGTCCGGCGCGCGCGATCCTCGACGCGCAGGCGCTGCGCCACAACCTCGCCGAGGTGCGCCGGCGCGCACCGCGCGCGCGGGTCATGGCCATCGTCAAGGCGAACGCCTACGGCCACGGGCTCGTCTGGGCCGCGCGCACGCTCGCCCCGGAGGTGGACGCCTTCGGCGTCGCCGCAGCGGAAGAGGGGCTGGTGCTGCGCGAGGCCGGCATCACCCGGCCGATCTGCCTGCTCGAAGGCTTTTTCGATCCCGCGGAGCTCGCGCTCCTGTCGGCGCACGATCTCTCCCCGGTGGTGCACCACGAGGCGCAGGTGCGCGCGCTCGAGGCGGCGCGGCTCGCGCGCCCGCTCGCCGTGTGGATCAAGGTCGACACCGGCATGCACCGCCTGGGGTTTCCGCCCGCCGAGTTCGATGCGGTGCTCGCGCGCCTGCGCGGCGCGGCGAGCGTCGGCGAGATCCGCGTGATGTCGCACTTCGCGGCCGCCGACGATCCGCGGGCGCGGGCGGCGACTCAGGCGCAGATCGATGTCTTCGAGGCCACGGTCGGGCGGGCGGGGCTCGAGCGCAGCCTCGCGAACTCGGCCGGCATTCTCCGATGGCCGGCCGCGCATTTCGAATGGGTGCGCCCGGGCATCATGCTCTACGGCGGCTCGCCGCTCGTCGGCGCCGTGGCGCGCGATCTCAACCTCCGGCCCGTCATGACGCTCGCGACTTCGCTCATCGCCGTCGCCCGCCGCCGCAAGGGCGAGCCGATCGGCTACGGACCCGAATACCACTGCCCGGAGGACATGCCGGTCGGCGTCGCGGCACTCGGCTACGGCGACGGCTACCCGCGCCGGATGCCCGCCGGCACGCCGGTGCTCGTTAACGGGCGGCCGGCGCCGCTCGCGGGGCGCGTGTCGATGGACATGCTCACTATCGACCTGCGCGGGCATCCGGAGGCGAAGCCCGGGGACCCCGTCGTGCTGTGGGGCCCGGACCTGCCGGCCGACGAGATCGCGGCGCGCGCCGGCACCATCAGCTACGAGCTTTTCTGCCACGTCGCCAAGCGCATTCCGCGCGTCGAAGCGGGCGCTGCGCCATGAGCCGCGCGAAATCCGCTTACGTCTGCAACGAGTGCGGCGCGCAGTCGCCGAAGTGGGCCGGGCAGTGCCCGGCGTGCGGCGCGTGGAACGCGCTCACCGAAACCGTCATCGAAGCCGCACCCAAGCGCAGCCGGCCCGGCTTCGCGGGTGCGGGCAGCGGGGTGCAGGCGCTCGGCGCGATCGTGCCCGAGCAGATCCGCCGGCTGCGCACGGGGCTCTCGGAGCTCGACCGCGTCCTCGGCGGCGGCCTCGTACCGGGCTCGGTGGTGCTTCTCGGCGGCGACCCGGGGATCGGCAAGTCGACGCTCCTGATCCAGGCGCTCGCCGAGATCGGCCGCGACGCCGAGGTGCTGTACGTGAGCGGCGAGGAATCGGCGGACCAGATCGCACTGCGGGCGCAGCGCGTGGGGGTCGGGCGCCCGGTCGCCGACCGGCTGAAGCTGCTTACCGAGAACCGCGTGGAGGACGTGCTCGCCTGCGCGCGCGCCGAACGCCCGCAGGTGATCGTGCTCGATTCGATTCAGACGGTCTATACCGAAGCCCTGCAGTCGGCGCCGGGCAGCGTCGCGCAGGTGCGCGAGTCGGCGGCGCAGCTCGTGCGGCACGCGAAGAGCACCGGCACCGCGCTGTTTCTCGTCGGCCACGTGACCAAGGAGGGAACGCTCGCCGGGCCGCGGGTGCTCGAGCACATGGTCGATGCCGTGCTCTATTTCGAGGGCGACACCGGCAGCCAGTTCCGCATCGTGCGCGCGATCAAGAACCGCTTCGGCGCGGTGAACGAGATCGGCGTGTTCGTCATGACCGACACCGGCTTGCGCGAGGTCGGCAACCCCTCGGCGATGTTCCTGAGCCGCCTGGGCGACGCGGTCGCGGGGAGCGTGGTGCTCGCGACCCAGGAGGGCACGCGGCCGCTCCTCGTCGAAGTCCAGGCGCTCGTCGACGCGAGCCACCTCGCGAATCCGCGGCGCGTGTGCGTCGGACTCGACGGCAACCGCCTCGCGATGCTGCTCGCCGTGCTGCATCGCCACGGGGGTGTGGCAACCTACGACCAGGACGTGTTCGTGAACGTCGTCGGCGGCGTGCGCGTTCAGGAGACGGCGGCGGATCTCGCGATCATCGCCGCCACCTGCTCGAGCCTGCGCAACCGGCCGCTCGGGAACGACCTCGCGGTGTTCGGCGAAGTGGGCCTCGCGGGCGAGGTGCGCCCGGTCGCGCGCGGCCAGGAGCGCCTGCGCGAGGCGGCCAAGCTCGGATTCAAGCGCGTGATCCTGCCGGCTGCGAATCTCCCGAAGAAGGGCGACATGGACATCGAGCTGATCGGCGTGCGGCGCCTCGGCGAAGTGCTGGACGCCGTCGCCTGAGGCCGGGCGCGCCGGCGCCGCGGACGCCGTTTCGGGCTCGTCCGGCGCGTTACTTGAGAGAGAACTGCAGGCGCGTGCCGGCGACCTCGATGATGTCGCCGTTGCGCAGCCGCGCTCCGCTCAGCGGTATCACCCGCCCGTTCACCTTCGGTTTTTCGCTCTCGTTCGCGGGCCGCAGCACGTAGCCCTCGGCGGTGCGCAGGATCACCCCCGCCGGCCGACCGGTCTTGCCGAGGTTCGTCACGGCCTTGCGCAACTCGATGCGGCGGCCGTTGGTGCGGCCGTTCAGCACGTAGAGCGTCGCCGGCGGCTGCTCGTTCGGCACCGACGGGGCCTCGGGCGCCTCGTGCCGCCGCCCGGCGGTTTCGGCCATGGCGCTCGGGTTGATGACGACGGTCTTCGCGAAGTCGTCGTGGCTGCGGCGCGCGACCGGGCGCGCGGATTCGCGCAGGTACAGGAGCGAGTACTGCCCGATGCCGATGGCGTCGCCGTTGCGCAGATGATGCTTCAGCACGCGCTTGTTGTTGACGAAGGTGCCGTTCGTGCTGTTCAGGTCCTGAATGAAGGAGTCCTCCCCGATGGTGAACACGTTCGCGTGCTCCCCGCTCACCGCGAGATTGTCGAGCACGATCTCGCACCCCGGCTTGCGCCCGATCTTCATGTCGCCCTGGCGGAGTTCGACATGATCGATGACTTCATCGTTGAGCTTGATTATCAGCTTCGGCATTGCAACAGAGATCTCACTGCAGGTCTTCCGGCCTACGCGTTCGCGAGGGCCAGAATGACGGAAATGTTGTCCGGGCCGCCGTGCGCGTTGGCGCGCTCGATCAGCCGGTGCGCGGCGGCGTCGAGATCCGCCGAGGTCTCCGCGAGGATCGCGCTGATCTGCTCGTCGGTGACCACGTCGGTAAGGCCGTCGGAGCAGAGCAGATAGATGTCGCCGGCGCGCACGCGTTCTTCGTGCAGCTCGCTCTCGATCGTGGGATCGACCCCGAGCGCGCGCGTGACGAGATTCCGCGCGAGCGACTGGCGCGCCTCCTCCGGCGTGAACAGACCCCGGTTCACGAGCTCCTGCACGACCGAATGGTCCTGGGTGAGCTGCGTGAGCTGCCCGTCGCGGAAGCGGTAGAGGCGCGAGTCGCCGACGTGCGCGACGTACAGCCGGTCGCCGCGGAACAGGGCGACGACCACCGTCGAGCCCATGCCGCGATAGTCGGCGCGCGCCTGGGCGGCCTCGAAGATCGCGCTGTTGGCGCCCTCGATCGCGCTCAGGATCTGCTTGCGCGGGGCGGCGCGCGAGCCGACGCGGCTCAGGCTCTCGGTGATCGCCTCGATCGCCATGCGGCTCGCCACTTCGCCGGCCTGATGGCCGCCCATCCCGTCCGCGAGCACCGCAAGCCCCAGGTCCGGCCGCATGGCGATGCAATCTTCGTTCTCGTCCCGGACCTGGCCGGGGTGAGAGAGGCCTCCCATGATGACGTTGACGTGCGGACCCGGACTCATCGGCGGGCGGCGGGAACGCGGGGCAGGCAGGCGCGGTTCGGGCGAGTGCAGGGAGCAATGACCGCGCAGTACATGAAGCCGTCTCCTCGATCCTTAACGAGTATAGCGGGCGACGCTCCGCGAGCCTGCCACCCCAACTGGTGCGAGCGGGCCTGAGCTTGTAATTCTAAGCCTTTGAGCCAGGGTTCAAAATAATCTCGAGCAGCGCCTCGTACGCGGACGCGAGCCGCGCGGGATCCTCGATCGGCACGTGCTCGTCGATCTTGTGAATGCTTGCGTTCACCGGCCCGAGCTCGACCACTTCCGCGCCCGTCGGCGCGATGTAGCGCCCATCCGAGGTGCCGCCGTCGGTCGAGAGCGCAGGGCGCACCCCGAGGGTGCGCTCGACCGCGGTGCGGGCGGCTTCGACCAGCCGGCCCGGCGGCGTGAGGTAGGGCTGGCCGGAAAGTGACCACTCGAGCGTGTACTCGATGCCATGGCGGCGGAGAATCGCTTCGACGCGCTCGCGCAAATCGCGCTCGGTAACGGCCGTAGAGAAGCGAAAATTGAAGCTCGCGCTGAGGACCCCCGGAATCACATTGCTCGCGCCGGTCCCGGCGTTCAGATTCGAGATCTGAAAGCTCGTCGGCGGAAAGTCGGCGTTGCCCTGGTCCCACCGGGTCGCCGCAAGCTCGGCGAGCGCCGGGGCGAACTGATGGATCGGGTTGCGGGCGAGATGCGGGTGGGCCACGTGGCCCTGGATGCCGTGCACGGTGAGCCGGCCGTTCAGCGAGCCGCGGCGGCCGTTTTTGATGACGTCGCCGAGGGTCCGGCTCGACGTAGGTTCGCCCACGACGCAGTAGTCGATGCGGATTCCGCGCGCACTCAGCCGCTCGACTACTTTCGCGGTGCCGTCGATCGCGGGGCCTTCCTCGTCCGAGGTAAGGAGAAGCGCGACGCTGCCCGCGTGGGCGGGGTGGCGGGCGATGAATTCCTCCACGGCGGTCACGAAGGCGGCGAGCGAGGTTTTCATGTCCGCGGCGCCGCGTCCGTACAGCCGGCCGTCGCGAATCACCGGTTCGAAGGGGTCGGTCTGCCACGCGTCGCGGGGGCCCGGCGGCACCACGTCCGTGTGTCCGGCGAAGACCACGAGCGGCGCTTCGCGGCCGTGGCGCGCCCAGAGGTTGTCGACCTCGCCGAAGCGCAGGCGCTCGATTTCGAAGCCGAGCGGAGCGAGGCGGGAGGCGATCAGATCGAGGCAGCCTTCGTCGCGGGGCGTGACCGAAGGCCGGCGGATCAACTCCTGGGTCAGGGCGAGCGTCTTGTCCATGGATGGCCGCGGGAAGATCTGATCGGCGATTCAGCGCGTCCGGGAGCGAATCTCACACATCTCTTAATAGTTCATTGATGCCCACTTTGCTGCGGGTCTGGACATCGACCTGCTTCACGATGACGGCGCAATAGAGGCTGTACTTGCCGTCCGGACTCGGGAGGCTCCCGGGAACCACGACCGAACCCGCCGGAACGCGGCCGTAGGTGATCTCGCCGGTCGCGCGGTTGTAGATGCGGGTGCTCTGGCCGATGAAGACGCCCATGGAGATCACCGATCCGGCCTCGACCACCACGCCTTCCACGATCTCGGAACGCGCGCCGATGAAGCAGTCGTCCTCGATGATGGTCGGCGACGCCTGGATCGGCTCGAGCACGCCGCCGATGCCTACGCCTCCGGACAGGTGCACGTTCCTGCCGATCTGCGCGCAGGAGCCTACCGTCGCCCAGGTATCGACCATCGTGCCTTCGTCCACGTACGCGCCGATGTTCACGTACGAGGGCATGAGCACCACGTTCGGGGCGATGTAGGCGCCGCGGCGCACGGTGGCCGGCGGCACCACGCGCACGCCCGCCTTGCGGAAATCCTGCGGGCGGTAGCCGGCATATTTGAGCGGGACCTTGTCCCAGTAGTTGGTGTGGGCGCCGCGCACCGCCGCGTTGTCGTTCAGGCGGAACGACAACAGCACCGCCTTCTTGAGCCACTCGTTGACCACCCATTGGCCGTTGCGCTTCTCCGCGACGCGCGCCTTGCCGCTGTCGAGCAGGGCGAGCGCCTTGTCAACCGCGCGCTTGATCCTGACCGGCGGCTTCTTCGGGTTGAGCCTGGCGCGCTCCTCGAACGCCTCGGTAATGATTTTCTCGAGATCGCTCATCGGCTTGGGATCGACTCCTAAAGGGATTGCACGAATCGGCGTATCCGCCGCGCGGCTTCGACGCACTCGTCGAGCGGCGCCACGAGCGCCATGCGCACGCGGTTCGCGCCCGGATCGACGCCGTCGGCGCGGCGGGACAGGTAGCTGCCCGGCAGCACGAGCACGTTCTCGCGGGCATAGAGCTCGCGCGCGAACACCGTATCCTCGATCGGCGTACGCGGCCAGAGGTAGAAGCCGGCTTGCGGGCGCCGAACCGCGAGCGCCCCGTCGAGGATCTCGAGGACAGCGTCGAACTTCGCGCGGTAAAGGGCGCGGTTCGCGCGCACGTGCGCCTCGTCGTTCCACGCGGCGATGCTGGCGGCCTGGGTCGGCGGCGGCAGCGCGCAGCCGTGGTAGGTTCGGTAGCTCAAATAGGCGGCGAGCACGTTCGCGTCGCCGGCCACGAAGCCGGAGCGCAGCCCCGGCAAATTCGAGCGCTTGGAGAGCGAGTGAAACGCCAGGCAGTTGCGATAGTCGCTGACGCCGAGCTGCGCCGCCGCCTGCAGCAATCCGGGCGGCGGCCGCTCCTCGTCGAAGTAGATCTCCGAGTAGCACTCGTCGGCGGCGATGACGAAACCGTAGCGCTGCGACAGCTCGATCAACGTCCGCCAGTCGTCGATGTCGAGCACGGCCCCCGTGGGGTTGCCCGGCGAGCAGACGTAGAAGAGCTGCGTCGCGCGCCATACCTCGGCCGGCACGCGGTCGAGCGCCATGCGATAGCCGTCGCGCTCGAGCGTGTTCAGCAGGTACGGGCGCGCGCCGGCGAGGAGCGCCGCGCCCTCGTAGATCTGGTAGAACGGATTGGGCATCATCACGACCGCCGACCCGTCGGCGCCGTCGACTACCGCCTGCGCGATCGAAAAGAGCGCCTCGCGCGTTCCCGCCACCGGCAGCACGTGGCGCTCCGGATCGAGCGGCTGGCGCTCGAGGCGGAAACGCCGATTGGCCCAACCGGCAATGACGGCGCGCAGTTCGGGCGAGGCCTTCGTCATGGGATACGTCGAGAGCGACGGGAGGCTCCGTGCCAGAGCGTCGAGTACGAAGGCCGGCGCCGCGTGCTGGGGCTCGCCGATCGAAAGGCGGATCGGCGCCTTGTCCGGCGGCGGCACGATACCTTGGAGAAGCGCGGCGAGTTTCTGGAAGGGGTAGGGCTGTAGGGCGGCGAGCCGCGCGTTCATGTCCGATTCTTTTCTGAAAGCCGGATTATAGGGCAAGGCGGTCGATGCTCACCAGCGCATCCCGATCGACCTACGCGGCGCTGTGCGTGTGCGTGGGCGCCATTCTCTGGGGCATCGTCTGGTATCCGATGCGTCTGCTTGAGGATGCCGGGCTGCATGGGATCTGGCTCGCGCTGATCGTTTACGTCGCGGCGCTGGTGGCGAGCCTCCCGTACACGCGCCGTGGACTGCCGGCCCTGCGGCGGACGCCGGGCTGGCTCGCGGTGCTCGCGCTTGCCGCGGGCTGGACGAACATTGCGTTCGTGCAGGCGGTGCTCGGCGGCAACATCCTGCGGGTGTTGCTTCTCTTCTATCTGTCCCCGCTGTGGGCCACGTTCCTTGCCCGCGTGCTGCTCGGCGAGCGCATCCCGCGAGCGGCAGCCGGCAGTCTCGCGCTCGCGGTCGCGGGTGCGCTGCTCATGTTGTGGAATCCTGCGCTCGGCGTGCCGTGGCCCGAGGAGCGCGCCGACTGGTTCGGCCTCACGGCCGGGATGGCGTTCGCGCTGTCCAACGTGGCGACACGCGCGGTGCAGCAGGCGCCGATCGCCACCAAGCTCTTCTGCGTGTTCTTCGGCGTGAGCACGATGGCGCTCGCGATCATCGCGCTCGCGGACCTGCCCGCGCCGTACGTTTCCGCCGGGACCGTCGCCGGCGCCGCTGCGCTCGGGGTCTTCGGCATCCTGGTGATGACCGCGCTGATCCAGTACGGGGTCACGCACATTCCGGTGCACCGTTCCGCCGTGATCACGTTCGTCGAGCTGATCGCCGGCGCCGTGTCGCAGGCGCTGCTCACGGATGAAGTCGTCACACTGCGGGAATGGATAGGCGGCGCCCTGATCGCGGCGGGCGCCTACGGAGCGGTGCGCGCGGCGCCGCCGGCGAAACTGCCGGGAGCCGCCGGGAGCACGCCGAGATGACGGCGCCCCCCGTCAGGACAGAGCGCTCGGCTCCGGCTTCAGTACTGCGTGATGGGAATATGCCGCGGCTGCGCGACGATGCGCGCGAGCCAGGCGCGGATCGCGGGGTAGGGCGCGAGCGCGAAACCGCCTTCCTCGGCCACATGGGTGTAGGCGTACAGCGCGATATCGGCGATCGTGTACCGCCCGGCGACGAAGCAGGCGTTTCGCGCGAGATGCTGCTCCATCACGGCGAGCGCCGCATGTCCGGCTTCGCGTTTCATGTCGAGCAGTCGCTGCGGCTCGGGGGTCATCGCCACGCCGTGCGTGAGCCAGTAGCGCGCGGTCGCAATGTTCGGCTCGTGGCTGTACTGCTCGAAGAACATCCATTGCAGCACCTGTGCGCGTGCGAGGCGCTCGTGCGGCAGGAGCGGCGAGCCGTGTGCGAGGTAGTACAGGATTGCGTTCGATTCCGGGAGGCACGTGCCGTCGTCGAGCTCGAGCAGGGGCACGCGCCCGTTCGGGTTCTTGGCGAGGAATGCCGGGGTGCGCGTCTCGCGCTTGTCGATGTCGAGCTCGACGCGGCGGTACCGAAGGTCGAGCTGGTGCAGCAGCAGCCGTACCTTGTAGCCGTTGCCGGAGGAGAGGTTGTCGTAGAGCGTGAGCAAGCGCGCGGCTCCGTGCCTCCTCTCATTTTCGGGGTTCGACGCCTACCGGCGCAATCGGCAACCCGGCCGGGCTAGCCGCCGTCTTCCGCGGGTCGGTAGACGAAATCCGCGAGCTCCGCCGGGCGCCAGGCGGCGCGGCGGACGCGCCAGTCGCCGTCCTCGCGGGCGAAATCGATTTCGAAGCGGTAGAAATCGGCGCGCAGTCGGCCGAGCGCCTCGGCGTCCGCGACCGGGACCGCGCTCATCGCGACGTAGACGACGGCGCTCGCGGCAGCGGGCGGTATGAACTGGACGTCGGAAATGCGCGTCAGGAGATGGATGCTTTCGTGGCGCAGCAGGTACAGCCGCAAGATCGCATCTATCGCGCGCCGGTCGCGCCCGCCCTCGTCGGCATAGCTGTCCGACACGTATCCACGCAGCGTTCCGATTTCTCTCTTCTCGGCCGCCGCCTCGGCGGCGGCGATCAGGGCGCGAATCTGGTCCTGCGGCGTATCGCGGTCGCTGCAGCCACCGAACAGCAGGGCGGAGGCGATCGCGGCGGCACGTATTGCGGCGTTGAGGCGCGGCATCGATTCGATTGTAGACGCTGCGCGCGCCGGCGCACGCGCGCCCGGCCGTCGCCGCCGGGCCGTCCTCTGGCGGCCTTCAGTTGCCGGGCGTGGAAACGGGCGACTAAACTCGCCGACCCGGCTGCGCGCCAGGGACAACCACAACCATGCCAACGCCGGATTTCGCCTTTCTGCCCGACTTTCCTCCGCCGCTCAGCGCGCTCGCGCTGTTCGGCCTGCTGCTGCTCGCAGGTCTCATCGGCGGTCACCTGGTGCGGCGGGCACGGCTTCCGGCGATCACCGGCTACATCGCGGTCGGGATGCTCGTCGGATACACCGGCTTCGGTCTGCTCACCGCGGAACTGCTGGTGCAGGCGCGTGTCTTCGTCGACATCTCGCTCGGCCTGCTGCTCTACGACCTCGGCCGGCGCCTGGACCTCCAATGGCTGCGGCAGGACCGGTGGCTGCTCGCCTCCGGCGTGAGCGAGAGCCTGCTGTCGTTCGTGCTGGTCTATGCGGCGCTCGCGTTCTACGGTCTTTCGCCGCTCTATGCGGCGATTGGCGCGGCCATCGGCATCTCCACCTCGCCTGCGGTCGTAATGCTGATCGCGCAGGAGAATCGCGCGGAAGGGCAGGTGACGGAGCGCGCGCTCAACCTGGTGGCGATGAACAGCGTGATCGCGTTCGTGATCGTCACCGTGCTGCTGTCGGTGCTGCACCTGGAGTACCAGGCGAGCTGGGTCAACATCGTGCTGCATCCGCTGTATCTGCTCGCGGGCTCGATATTCCTCGGCGTCGCGGCATGGGCCATCGCGCTCGCTCTCGGCCGCTGGCTCGGCAAGCGCGAGGAGCGCCAGTTCGTCATGCTCGTCGCGCTCGTCGTGCTCACTGTCGGCGGCGCGAACATGCTGCAGCTCTCCGTCGTACTGGCGCTGCTTGTCTTCGGCATCCTGGTCAAGAACTTCGACCGGCACCACCGGGTGCTGCCGCTCGAGTTCGGCGTGCGCGCGCAGCTCTTCTTCGTAGTGCTGTTCGTGGTCACCGGCGCGAGCCTGGACGCGCGCTACCTCGCGGTCGCCGGCGGTGCCGGGCTCGTGTACGTCGCCGTGCGCTTCGTCGGCAAGGCGCTCGGCGTGATGCTCTGGGCGCCTTTGAGCGGGCTGCGGCCGAAGAGCGCTGCGCTGCTCGGACTGACGCTGACGCCGATGGCCGGTTTCGCCGTGGTAATGGTGCAGGACGTCTGGGGGCTGTACCCGGAGCCCGACGTGCAGGCGCTCGCGGTCGTCACCTCGGCGGTGGTGCTGCTTGAGATCCTCGGGCCCGTTGCGGTGCAATTCGCGCTTCGGCGGGCCGGCGAAGCCGGCGCGCCGCGCTGAGGAGAACGCATGGAACCGATTCGGTTCACGCCCTCGCCGCCGTACACGATGGGCGTCGAGCTCGAGCTGCAGGTGGTCAACACCCGCGACTACAACCTGGCCCGGGGGGCGTCGGATCTGCTCGAGCGCCTCGGCCGGATCACGCTGCCCGGCGCGGTGAAGCCGGAGATCACCGAGAGCATGATCGAGCTCAACAGCTCGGTGCACGCGCGCCACGGGGCGCTGCTCGCGGAGCTGCACGCCATGCGCGACGTGGTAGCACTGCAGGCCGGCAAGCTCAACCTCGCGATCTGCGGCGGCGGCACGCATCCGTTCCAGCAATGGGCCGAGCAGCGCATCTACTCGGCGTCGCGCTTCGAGTATATCTCGGATCTTTACGGCTACCTCGCCAAGCAGTTCACGGTTTTCGGCCAGCACATTCACATCGGGTGCGGCTCGGGCGACGACGCGATCTACCTGGTGCATGCGCTCGGGCGCTACGTGCCCCACTTCATCGCGCTGTCCGCTTCCTCGCCGTTCTCCCAGGGTGTGGACACGGCGTTCGACTCGTCGCGGCTCAATGCGATCGCTGCGTTCCCGCTGTCGGGCCCGATGCCGTTTATTGAGTCATGGGACGAGCTCAACGCGTACGTCGCGAAGATGTACCGCTTCCGCATCATCGGGAGCATGAAGGACTTCTACTGGGACATCCGGCCGAAGCCCGAATACGGCACGATCGAGATCCGCGTGTGCGACACTCCGCTCACGGTCGAGCGCGCCGCCGCGCTCGCCGCCTACGCGCAGGCGCTGGCGCAGCGTCTGCTCACCGAGCGCCCGCATCGCCCGAGCCGCGATGCCTATCTCGTGTACAACTACAACCGCTTCCAGGCGAGCCGCTTCGGGCTGCGCGGCAACTTCATCGATCCGCACTCCGAACGGCACCTCATGCTCGCGGACGACATCGCGCAGACGCTCGAGCAGCTCGCGCCGTACGCCGAGGCGCTTGAGAGCCGCGCGCCGATCGAGGAGCTCCGCCGCAGCGTTGCGGATGAGCACAACGACGCCACCTGGCTCCGCGACGCCTATCAGCGCACGCACTCGTTCACCGACGTCGTGCGGCTGCAGGCTCGCCGCTGGGCCGGGCGGGAGCAGTAGCGGAACCGTCCGGGGGTCGCGCGCCCGGCGGGGCGGTACGAGGGCCGCGTTGCCGGCTTCCGCCCTCAGGCGCGGGAACCGTAGTCGCGCGCGCCGAAGATCGCGCTGCCGATGCGCAGCATCGTCGCCCCTTCCTTGATCGCCTCGACGTAGTCGCCGCTCATCCCCATCGAGAGCTCGGTGAAGTCCGGGAGCCGGTAGCGCTCGCGCGCCCGTTCGGCGAGCGTGCGCAGCGCCGCGAACGCCGCGCGCAGGTCCCGCTCGGCGGCGCCGTAGGGGCCGATGGTCATGAGGCCACGAAGACGCACGTGGCGGAGCCCGGCCGCGAGCAGCGCATCGAGCAGCGGGTCCAGGCGGTCCGGCGCCACGCCGTGCTTGCGCGGATCGCCGGTGACGTTGACCTCGATCAGGGCATGGAGGGTGACGCCCGCCGGCTGGGCAAAGCGCTCGAGCCGTTCGGCGAGCTTGAGGCTGTCGAGCGAATGCAGCCAGGCGAAATTGCCGGGCACGAACTTCGCCTTGTTCGACTGCAGGTGGCCGATGAAATGCCACTCGACGTCGCACTCGGCGAAGTGCGCGATCTTGCCGAGCGCCTCCTGTACGGTGCTCTCGCCGAAGGCGCGCTGACCCGCGGCGTGCGCCGCGGCGAGCGCGGGGGCGGGATGCGTCTTCGATACGGCGATCAGGCGGATGGTCTCGGCAGTGCGGCCGGCGGACGCGGCGGCGTCGGCGATCGCGGCGCGCACGCGCGCGAGATTGGCGGTAACGTCGGTCATTGCGCCATGGTAGCGCGCGTGCGGCGCACGCGGCAGGCGCGATTACTTGCCCGCGAGCGTCAGGGAGGACGGGCGGAGGTATTGAGCCGGATTCACCGGCCGCCCATCGCGCAGCACCTCAACGTGCACGTGCGGCCCCGTCGAGCGCCCCGAGGAGCCAACGAGCGCGATCGCATCCCCCCGCGCGACCTTATCGCCCACCTTGACGAGCAGCGCCTGGGTGTGG
>DASVBY010000056.1:0-3598 GCA_036381895.1 Burkholderiales bacterium
GACGTCGGGCGGTGTCTCGAAGCGCGCGCCGGGACGGACGAGGGCGACCGTCGGGACGCCGGCCGCGGGCGGCGGCAGCGGCTCGAACGCGGAGATCCAGACGAGCGCATCGGCGGCGCCGCGCGCGAGCATGCGCTCGGCACTGTCGCGGTAGGGGTCGTGCTCGGGAAAGCCTCGCGCGTAGCGCAGCGGCAGCGGGTAGCCGGTCTGCCAGAGCGCGACCTGGTTCGCCGTGAGGTCGCCGTTGCGCCCCGCGAGCGGCAGGCCGGCCGCGCGCGTCGTGCGGTTGAGCTCCTTGATGAGCGCGGCGGCGGCATCGATCGCGAGATCCGCGTGCGCATCGAGGAGTCCCGCGGCCCAGACGAAGACGCCGTAGCGTGCGCCGACGAGCCGCTCGGCGAGCGCACGCAACGCCTCGCGCTCGATGCCGGCGACGGCCGGCGCCTGCAGCGTGCGCCCGGCGACGAGTGCGCGCAGCGCGTTGAGCACCTCGCCCAGCGCGTCTGGCGCGCACGGCAGCACGCGCACGGCGCGCAGCGACTCCGGCAGATCGCTCGGCGGCGGGCCGCCGAGAAAGACGAGCTCGGGCACTGCCGGGGTGTCCGGGAACAGCGGCTCGCGCCGCTCGATCAGCCGCCCGTAGAAGCGCGGGAAGCGCGCCGTGATGTCGCCGCCGAGGAGCACGACGACGTCGGCGCGGTTGCGCACCTCGCTCAGCGTCGTCGTCACCCAGCCGCCCTCGCGCAGCACCTTGGCGTTGCGCTGCAGCGCCGCGCCGTTCATGTGATCGAGCGTGGCGCCGAGGCGCTCGGCGAGCGCGAGCGCGGCGCGCATGCCCGCGACGTCGGTGCCGAGGCCGGCGAGGAGCGGGGCTTGCGCGCGCTCGAGGATGGCGCCGGCCCGCGCGACGGCGTCGGCGAGCGCCGCCGGGGCGCCGGCGATCGTCGGCGATGCGGTTTCCGCGGCTGCGCGCGCGAAGGCGGGAATGCTGATCGGGCAGCCGTTCGCTTCGACGCGCACACCGCTCGCGTCGGACGCGATTTCGAGATCGTCGCAACCGAGACCGCAGAACGGGCAGGCGACGTTCACGTGACGCTGCGACGGGCGCGCTTCGTTCATGCAATCCCCCTTGCGGGACCGCGAGCGAATGCAGGGTTTGTGCCAGCAGCCGGCGCCCGTCCTGCGGCGCGCGGGCGCGCGTTCGGCGCGCGCCGCGCGCGAGCGCCTGTCACGCGCCGGTTACACAATGCGCCGCGCCCGCATCAGTCGTGCGGCGCCGCGTCGGCGAAACCGCGGCATTGGAACGTCGATGCGTCTGGCATGGGAGTTGCCTGAGCGGGCGCATGATCGTCACGCCGCGGTCCGCGACAGGCGCGCAGGTCGTGGTGCAGGCGCCGGCGCGCCTGCACATGGGATTCCTCGATTTGAACGGCGACATGGGACGGCGGTTCGGCAGTCTCGGCGTCGCGCTCGACGATCTCTGTACGCGCGTTGCGATCGCGCCGTCGAGCGACTTCAGCGCAACCGGACCCGACGCCGCGCGCGCATTGCGCTACGCGCGCGCGCTCTGCGCGCGGCTCGCGCTGCCGCCGGTCGCGATCCGGGTGGAGGCAGCGATACCGCCGCACGTGGGGCTCGGTTCGGGGACGCAGCTCGCACTCGCGATCGGCGTCGGCCTCGCGCGGCTCTACGGGCTGGACCTCGCGGCGCGCACGATCGCGGAGCTCACCGGGCGCGGCGCGCGCTCGGGCATCGGCGTCGGCGCATTCGACCAGGGGGGCTTCGTCCTGGACGGCGGCCGCGATTCCGCGGGCGGCACGCCGCCGGTGGTGTTGCGCGCCGGATTCCCCGACGCGTGGCGCTTCATTCTGCTGCTGGACCTGCAGGCGTGCGGCCTGCACGGCGTCGATGAGCAGGAGGCTTTCGCCCGGCTGCCGCCGTTTCCGGCCGAATGCGCGGCCCACCTCTGCCGGCTCGTGCTGATGCGGCTGCTGCCGGCGCTCATCGAGCGCGATCTCGCGACCTTCGGCGCCGCGGTGACGGAACTGCAGGCGACGGTCGGCGACTACTTCGCGCCGGCCCAGGGCGGCCGCTTCGCGAATCCGGCCGTGGCGCGCGCGCTCGCCTGGCTCGGCGATCAGGGCGCTGCCGCCGTCGGCCAGAGCTCCTGGGGACCCACCGGGTTCGCGCTCTGCGGCGACCCGGACGAGGCGGCGGCGCTCGTGGCCCGGTTGCGGCGTGAGCCGGCGGGCCGCGGGCTGCGGCTCCGGGCGGTGGCCGCGTGCAACCGCGGCGCGGCCGTCGAGCTGATCGAAGGCCGCGCACCGCAGCACGCCGGCGCGCGGCGAGGAGCGCAACGATGAGTCGACTCTTTCTGCTGCACTTCTTGACGCCCGCCAAGCACGCGAGTCCGTTCGACATCAACATGGCGTACGACGCCGGCTGGCAGGCGGTGATTCCGTACGGCGAAGTGCAGCTCGAGGAAGTCACGGGCCTGGTGCAGGACGCCATCTTCTCGCGCGGACCGAAAGGCGCGCGCGCGACGGGGCTCTTCATCGGCGGGCGCGACGTTGCGCTGGCGCTCGACATGCTCGAACGCGCGCGCGGCGCGATGGTGCCGCCGTTCGAAGTGTCGGTCTGCGTCGATCCGAGCGGCGGCTTCACGACCGCCGCCGCCATGCTCGCCGCGGTCGAGCGGCAGCTGCGCAACGTTCATCACGCGGCGCTCGCCGGAATGCGCGTGCTGATCGTCGGCGGCACCGGGCCGGTCGGCTCGGTGGTCGCGGTGCTCGCGGCGCGCGCGGGCGCCGAGGTCACGCTGGTCGGGCGGCGTGGCGCCGAAGCGGTGGCGGCCGCGCTCCGCGAGCGCTTCAACGTCGCCCTCGACGGCGTCACCGCCGACAGCGATCAACGCCGCACCGAGCTGCTGCAATCGGCGGACGTCGTGCTCGCTACCGCGAAGGCGGGCGTGCAGGTGCTCTCGGCGGCGCAGCTCGCGGGCGCGCCGCGGCTCAAGGTCGCCGCCGACGTGAACGCGGTGCCGCCGCTCGGGCTCGAGGGCGTGGATGTGATGGACGACGGAGCGCCGATTCGGGGCTCGGCGAGCGGTGCGGTCGGCATCGGGGCGCTCGCGATCGGTAACGTCAAGTATCGTGTGCAGCAGACGCTGCTCACGCAGATGCGCGAAGCCGACAAGGCCGTATTTCTCTCATTCGAGCAGGCATTCGACGTCGCCCGTGCCCATGCGAGCTGATTCTCCGCCTTTCCTCGTGGTTGCGACCGCGGCGCGTGCGCTCGCGCAATCGGCGCACAAGGCGGGGCGGCGCGTCGTCGCGCTCGATCGCTTCGGCGACGTCGACGCGCGCGCCGCTGCGGTCGCCTGCCGCGCAATTCCCGCAGACGCGCATGGCTTCGATGCGGAAACGCTCCTCGGTGCGGCCGAGGCGCTGTGTCCGCGCGGGCGCTGCGCCGGCGTCGTCTACGGCTCGGGCTTCGAGCATCGTTTCGAGCTCCTGCGTGCGCTCGCCGCCGGCCGCCGTCTCTACGGCAACACCCCGGAAACCGTACAGCGCGCCAAGGATCCGGCGGCCTTCTTCGC
>DASVBY010000057.1:0-44009 GCA_036381895.1 Burkholderiales bacterium
TTGACCTTCTCCATCATGTGGTCGATGACGTCGAAGTTCTTGCCGTTCAGGCTCTGCAGCTCCGCGAGGTGCTCGTGCACGCCCTGCAGCCGCTGCTTGAGCAGCCCGCGCATGCTGTCGACGACGAACTTGACGTCGCCGCCGATCGCGTCGCGCACGATCTCGCGCTTCGCGGGCAGGATTTCGGTGGCGAGCGCCTCCTCGAGCGCGCGGATGCGGCTGCGCTCGATGATTCTCTCGTCGCGCTTGATCTTGCCGAGGAGACCCTTCTGCGCCGAGACCGGGTACACGTTCGCCTCCGGCACGTCGAGGGTGCGCGCCGTCTCGCGGATCTGGCGCTCGATCTCGCGGTCGACCTCTTTCCAGTCGCGCAGCTCGTCCCACAGGCCGTCGATCTTGTTGAGCACGACCAGCCGGCCCTTGCCGGCGCCCGCCTTCTGCGGCGCGATGTGGTCGTGCCACACCTGGATATCGGTCTTGGTGACGCCGGCGTCGGCGGCGAGGATGAAGAGCACTGCGTGCGCGCTCGGCAGCAGGTTGAGCGTGAGCTCGGGCTCGGAGCCGAGCGCGTTGAGCCCCGGGGTGTCGAGGATCACGAGCCCCCCGTCGAGCAGCGGGTGCGGCATATTGATGACCGCGTGGCGCCACTTCGGGATCTCGACGAGCCCGTCCTCGGTGACGCGCACCCCGGGCTGGGTTTCGTCCTCGGCGATGTGCAGCCCGAGCGCCTGCGCGGCTTCGCGTTCGACCTGCTTCACCTCGGTGATGTGCTGCAGCGCCTTCGCCATGGCGTCCGCCGACTTGACGTCGAGCCCGACCACGTGCCATTCGTCCGGGAACCCGCGGTACTCCGCGATCGTGGTGCCGGTCTTGCGGGTCTCGATCGGCAGCAGCCGCAGCTCCGGCGGGCGGTCGGCGTCGTGGAGCAGCTCCGTCGGACACATGGTGGTGCGCCCCGCGCTCGAGGGAAGGATGCGCGAGCCGAACTGGGCGAAAAAGATGGCGTTGATGAGCTCCGACTTCCCGCGCGAGAACTCGGCGACGAAGGCGATGTAGAGCTTGTCGTCGCGCAGAGTGCCGAGTATCTGCGCGAGGCGCTGATCGACCTGGGTGTCCGAGAGCTCCTGTGCGTGCAGCCACTCCTTGAGCTCGGTGACCCCGTTCGCGAGCGCCTGGCGCCAGCCGCTGTATTGTTCGAACCGCTGTTCCAGACTCATCCCCGGGCTCCCTGACATAGTTCTTGTGCAAAATAAAAAGCGACCCCGCCGCACCCGACCGCACTAGCGGCGAAAGCCAAGCGTCCTCAAGCAGTTAGCGCGGCGTTCTCCGACCCCTCAAAAAGTCTAGTCGAGAGATTCGGGGTCGCAAAGCCGATGAACGGCACGCCGGCCGGGGCCGGGCGCGCTCAGTGCTGGCAGCGGCGGCAGTAGAACGCCGAGCGCTGCCCGAGGCGCAGCAGCCGCACAGGCGTGCCGCAGGCGCGGCAGGGGGCACCGGCGCGCGCGTATACCTTGAGGGCCAGCTGAAAGTAGCCGGGGTCGCCGTTGCTGTCGCGATAATCGCGGAAGGTCGTGCCGCCGGCGCGCAGCGCGTGCTTCAGCGTCGCGCGTATACCGCGGACCAGGCGGGCGGCGTCCGCCCGCGAAAGCTGCCCGGCCGGGCGCGACGGGCGTATGCCGGCGCGAAACAGCGCCTCGTTGGCGTAGATGTTCCCGACGCCGGCCACGACCCGCGCATCGAGCAGCACGTCCCGGATCGCGCGGCGGCGCCCGCGCGTGGCGGCGTAGAGGTAGGCGGGGGAGAACGCGGGCTCGAGCGGCTCCGGGCCGAGGTCGGCGAGGAGTTTGTGGCGCTCCGGAGGCGCCGCGGTCCAAAGCACCGCGCCGAAGCGCCGCGGGTCGTGCAGCCGCAGCGCCCGGCCGTTATCGAGCACGATGTCGACGTGATCGTGCTTGGCCGGCGGCTCGTCGGCATCGATCACGCGCAGGCGCCCCGACATGCCGAGGTGCAGGATGGCGGTTCCGGCGTCGGTCGCGAGCAGCAGGTATTTGGCGCGGCGATTGACGGCGTTGATGCGCTGCCCCGGAAGCTCTCGGGCCAGGGTCCTCGGGACGCGCCACCGCAGCCGCGCATCGCGCACCACCACGCGCGCCACCCGGCGCCCGAGCACGTGCGGCTCGATGCCGCGGCGGGTGGTTTCGACTTCGGGGAGCTCGGGCAAGGGCGGCGAACGATCAGGCGTGAACGGGCGGGAACGGAAGCGCGAAGAGCAGGAGGGGCTGTCCGCGTCCCGCGGCCGACTCGACCCCGTCTGTCGCTAGCGCGCGGCTCACTCGTCGCTCTTGGCCGGCGCGTCGAGCTCGAGCAGCCGCTTGGCCGTATCCTGCGGGAAGTGGTACTCGAGCCCTTCGTCCGCCCGGTACAGCACGAGCTCCGGCTCGCGCGCGAGCACCGCAACCGTGATCTCGGACTGCTCGCCGTCCGGTCCTTCGGCGGCGATGACCACCTGCGCCTGCGGCTTCTTGCCGGAGTACTTCTCGACCTTGAGCGCGCGCGCATGCCGCCAGTCGTCGACGAAGCCGTTGATGCGGTCCGAGGAGAGCGCCTCGATCCTGGGCTCGCGCTGCCACTCGCCGTCGCGCAGGGTGAGCGCGAAACCGGGCAGCTTGAAGCCGACCGGCTTCACCTCGGGCCCGAGCAGGCGGCTGTCGATGAGGTTCGTGTACGGCACGGCGAGGTGCGCGTAGTACTGGCTGCCGATGAGCCGCACCTCGGCCCCGTCCTGGACGTAGTACTCGTTCTTGAGCGGGTGGAACTCGCCGAAGCGAAGCTCGGTGTCGTCGAAGCGGACCGTGAGCCGCGGCGACTCGAGGCCGTAGCGCGCGAGGCCGCCCTCGGCCGGCTTCACGGTCGCGTCGATCGGCGCCCGGAGCACGCGCATGAGCTGCTCGACCGCGAACTCGTCCGCGCGCGCAGCGAGCGGCGCCGTGAGGCGCCAACGCCCGTCGCGCCGCTCGAGCCGTACGGTCTCCTCGTTCGGACGCACGATTTCGATGCGCTGTACCGAGGCGGCCGCCACGCTCGTGAGCGTGGGCTTCGCGGCTTCCGGGCTCTGCCCGGAGCGGTACCAGGCGTAGCCGCCGAGGCCCGCGATCACCGCGAGCAGCGCCAGGTTGAGCCACCAGCGCCGCGCGAGCGGGTTCTTGGCCGGAGCGTCCGCCATCAGCGCCGACGCCGCCGCCACCAGACCGCGATGCCGCCGCTGAGGAAAGCGAGCGGCAGCACCACGAGGAAGGCGGTCCCGATGGTCGTCTGGGCGGCGGGCGAAAGCTCGAGCCCCCGATCGCGTGCGGTGCGCACAGGAATGCTCACGTACGCGTCGTCCTGGGACAGCCAGTTGGCGATGCTCATGCCGAGCTCGAGGTTGCCGCCGTTGGCGATGAAGGCGTTCGAGAGGAAATCGCCGTCGCCGATCACGACGACGCGCTGCTCGCGACCCTCGACGGTGCGCGTGAGCGCGACGCCGAACGCGAGCGGTCCGCGGACGTCCTTGCCCTTGTCGAAACGCACCTCGCCTTTGAGGAAGCCGGTTTCCGCCCAGGCGCTCTCGCGGGTATCGAGGAAGGTCTGGCTGTTCCAGCCTTCGGGCGGGCGCACGCTCAGACCCGCGGTCTGCGGAAACACCGTCGTGATATCGACGAAGTCGCGCACGATCGGGTGCGAGCCGTAGCGCGTGGCGACGAGCGCCGTCGGGTCGCCTGCCAGCAGCTGCGATGCGACGTCGACGATGGTGCCGGGCTGCAGCTCGAGGCCGAGCTGCTCGGCGACGCGCTCGAGCCCCTGCAGCGGCCCCGGGTCGGCGAGCCACAGGAGGTTGCCGCCGCGGTTCAGATATTCCTCGATCGCCTTGACTTCGCCTTCGAGCAGGCGAGTGCGCGGACCGGCGATGACGAGCGCAGTGGTGTTCTCCGGGATCTTCGGGTTCTCGGCGAGCGCGAGCGTGCGCGTCTTGAAGCCGCGCTTGCCGAGCTGTGCCGCCCAGGTCGAGAGGTCGAAGTTCGCTTCGCGCTCCGGGCTGCGCTCGCCGTGGCCGGTGACGAACACGAGCCAGCGCTCGCCGCGATGACCGAGGCGGGTGAACGCGTTCGTCAGGTTCTCCTCGGTGAGCGAGGTCGGCGGAATGTTCTCGTGCGCGTCGCCGTACGCGAGCACCACTTCCCCGTCATAGCGGATGCCGGCCGAGCGCACGCGCTCGGGCTCGACGTCGGGGTCGACGAACTCGAGGGTGATGTCCGGCTTGTGCCGCTGATAGCGCTCGATCATCTGGCGGATCGCCGGCCGGATGTTGCCGCGCTCGCTCGCGTAGGCCGTCACCTTGATCGGCCCTTCCAGGCGCTCGATCGCGGCGATGCTCGCCGGCGAGAGCGAGTAGCGGCGGTTCTGCGTGAGGTCGAACTGCCAATGGAACTCGCGGCTCGCCCATTGCAGCAGCCCGATGGCGACCAGGAACAGGACGACGAAGCTCGCGTTGACGAGCCGCAGCTGCCACTTGGTGCGCGGCGTGTGGTACACGGCCTAGCCTCCGAGCCGATCGGCGTCCAGCCGGCGGATGCTGAGCGCGAGGAAGGTGACGACCACGAGCAGATGGTAGATGGCGTCGCCGGTGTCGAACACGCCGCTCAGGAACGGCTGGTAGTGGTTGAACATGGACAGGTAGGCGACCACGCTCTCGCGCGTGCTGCCCTGGCCCGGGTCGATGATCCAGAAGAGCACCAGCACGCCGAAGCCGCCGATCGCGGCGACCGTCGGGTGCTGCGTCATGGTCGACATGAACGTGCCGATCGCGGCGAAGCTCGCGAGCGCGAGCGTGAGCCCGAGCAGCGCCGAGCCGAGCAGCCCGAAATCGAGCGTGCCGCCGGCGAGCAGCGCGAGCGGCATGAGCGCGATCAGTGCGACCACGAGCAGCAGGAACAGCAGCACGCCGAGGTACTTGCCGAGCACGATCTCGGTCATCGATACCGGCGCGCTGAAGAGCAGCGGCAGCGTGCGGTTGCGCCGCTCCTCGGCGATTAGGCGCATGGTGATGAGCGGCACCACGAGCAGCAGGATGATGGCGGCGCTGCCGAAGAGCGCGGGCACGACGAGCTCGGTGGTGCCCGGCGCGCTTTCCATGGCGAGGAGCTGCGCGCGGTAGAGCTGCAGCTCGCCCACGCGCGCGAGAAAGAGGTATCCGAGCACCCCCTGCAGTACCGCGAGGACCGCCCAGGCGAGCGGCGACAGGAACAGCGATCTCAGTTCGCGCCAGGCAATGTTCAGGATCATGCGGCGGCCTCCGCCTCGACCGGCTGTTCGCTGGTGGTGAGCTCGACGAAGATCTGCTCGAGCGAGGCGCGCTCCGGACCGATCTCGCGCAGACCCCAGTTGCGCTCGAGCGCGAGGCGCGCGATCTGCTCGACCGGATCCGCATCGGGCTCGTGGTGCAGCCGCCAGCGGCCGTCGCCGAGGTTGTCGATCGCTGTGATACCCGGCAGCGCCATGAGTTCCGCGGCCGGTGGCGGCCGGTGCAGACCGACGATCAGCGCCGCGGACTTGAGGTGGCGGGCGAGCCCCTCGATCGTGTCGGCGAGCACCAGGTTGCCCTTGTGGATGATCTGCACGCGGTCGCAGGTCGCCTGCACTTCGGGCAGGATGTGGGTCGAGAGAATCACCGCGTGGTTCTTGCCGAGCTCGCGGATCAGCTCGCGAATCTCGCGGATCTGGATCGGGTCGAGGCCGACCGTCGGCTCGTCGAGGATCACGAGCGGCGGCATGTGAATGATCGCCTGCGCGATGCCGACCCGCTGCTGGTAGCCTTTGGAAAGGTTGCCGATGAGGCGGCGGCCGACGTCGGTGAGACCGCACTTCTCTTTCGCGCTCTCGCGCGCCGCGCGGCGCCTGGTCCGCGGAATGCGGTTGAGCGCGGCGCAGTAGTCGAGGTACTCGTCCACCGTGAGGTCGCGGTACACCGGCGGCTGCTCCGGCAGGTAGCCGAGCGCCGCCTTGGCGGCTTTCGGCTCGGCGAGCAGGTCGTGTCCGGCGATGCGCACGGCGCCCGCGCTCGGCGCGAGATTGCCGGTCAGGATCTGCATCGTGGTGGTCTTGCCGGCGCCGTTCGGGCCGAGGAAGCCGAGGATCTCGCCCTGGCGCACGGTGAAGCTCACGTCGTTGACTGCGAGAAGCCCGCCGTAGTAGCGCGAGACATGACTGACTTCCGCCAGTACCGTACCGCTCATCCGATGGATTGAATCAGAACTACAAGGGGTTACGAGGGGCGCATTTAAGGCGCGGCGTTTTGCGATGTCAATCCTCGCCGCCGCGCGCGTGAATACGAAGCGGCGTCCGTGTCACGCCCCATCTTGACGAGCGGATCGATCGCCGCGACGACCGCGCGGTGTGCGGGAGCGCACGGGGGCCGGCGCGATGTTCTCGGCAGCGTCGCCCGCTATCTGCGATCGGACGCCTTTCTCGGAATCCAGGGTGCGGCTCTGCGCTCCGTGCAGGGCCATCGGCGTACCGCAGTCTACGGGGCGTCGTACTTTTTCCGCGCCGCGCCGATCGGCGATAATCCCGTCCTTTGTCGACGGTCAATCGCAAATGACAGCCAAGACTTACCGCGTGCGCATCGAGCCGAGCGGACGCGAGTTCACGGTTCGGGAGGGCGAAACCATCCTCGCCGGCGCCATGCGCGAAGGCATCCTGCTGCCGTACAGCTGCCGCAGCGGGACGTGCGGCACCTGCAAGGGGGAGATCCTCGCCGGCACGGTCGATCACGGCGTGTACGAGGAGAAGGCGCTCTCGGACGCGGAACGCGCCGCCGGACAGGCGCTGTTCTGCCAGGCGCGGCCGCTCAGCGATCTCACCATCGCGGCGCGCGAAGTCGTGGCCCCCGCCGACATCGAGATCAAGACGCTCCCCTGCCGCGTCATCGCCATGGAGCGCCTCGCGCACGACGTCATGCGGCTCGCGCTCAAGCTGCCGCAGCACGAGCGGCTGAAGTTTCTCGCCGGACAGTACATCGATATTCTGCTGCGCGACGGCAGCCGCCGGAGCTTCTCGCTCGCGAACCCGCCGCAGCAGGACGACGTGCTCGAGCTGCACGTGCGCCAGGTGCCGGGCGGCAAGTTCACGGGCCACGTGTTCAACGAAATGAAGGAGAAGGATCTGCTGCGCTTCCGCGGCCCGCTCGGGATCTTCTTCCTGCGCGAGCCGCCGCCCGGGCCGAAGCCGACGGTGTTGATCGCGGGCGGCACCGGCTTCGCGCCGATCAAGTCGATCCTCGAGGACGCACGCGCCCGCCGGCTCGAGCGGCCGTTCCACCTCTACTGGGGCGTGCGCGCCCGCCGCGACCTGTACCTGCACGACCTCGCCGAGCGCTTCGCCGCCGAGCTTCCGGACTTCCGCTATACACCGGTGCTCTCGGAGCCGCGCGCCGAGGACGGCTGGACGGGGCGCACCGGCTGGGTGCACGAGGCCGTGCTCGCCGACTATCCGGACCTGCGCGACATGGAGGTGTACGCGAGCGGCCCGCCGCCGATGATCGAAGCGATTCGCGCGACTTTCCCCCGCCACGGACTCGCCGAAGACCGGCTGCACTACGATTCTTTCGAGTTCGCGCACCTGACCTGAGCGTGCCTCAGGACCCCGAAGCAGGGGGTGCGGGAGACGAAACGTTCGGCGGGGCGGCGCTTACTGCCGAAGCGAGGCGCCGGGTTGTCGCGGTGTCTTATCAGTGCAATGCGCGCTGGCGCGGCACGAGGGTCAGGCCGGAGCGCACCGCGGGGACCGGGCGCGTTTCCTCGCTGTACGCCTCGGTGCCGCGGCGGTAGCAGGCGAGCGCGCGGTCCTTGTCGCCGAGCCGCTCGAGCAGCGCGCCGAGCTCGCGGTACGCCTCGATCGGCCCGCGCAGGTTCACGCACTTCTCGAGATAGCCGGCCGCCTTCTGGTCCTGCCGGCAGTAGATCGCGAGGCGCCCGAGCGTCAGCAGCAGCTTCGGGTTGTCGGGGTAGAGCTCGCGCCAGGATTCCGCCGTCTCGAGCTGCTGTTCGGGCTGTTCGCTCTGGACGAGACCGTAGAGCTCCACCAGTGCATCGTCCCACTCCTCGGCGATCGCGTCGCGCAGCAGCGCCTCGGCCTCGTTCATCTCCTGCTGCTGGATCAGGTGCCGCGCGTAGATCGCGATGAACGCGGGCTGACGGCGCAGCGCCTTCGGTACCGCGTTCCAGGCTTTGCGCAAAGGCTCGAGCGAGCCCGACGGCAGGCTCAGCATGAGCAGCTCGCGATGGGCGCGCAGTTCGAGCGCGTCGATCTCGCGCTCGGGCAACGCCTGGTGCTGGCGCAGCGGCGCGATGAGCTCCGCGAGGTTGGTCCAATCGCGCAGATCCAGGTAGAGCTGCGCCAGCAGCTTGAGCACGTGGTGGTGCTTCGGTGCCTCCTGGCGCAGCTGCGAGAGCGTCGCCAGGGCCTGCTCCGGCTGGTGCGCCAGGTACTGCAGGTTCGCCTGCATCATCCCGATGGCGAGGTGGTGCTGCGGGGCGCTGCGCTGGGCGGCCGCCAGCTGCTCGTCGCGCTTCTCGAGGTTGCCCTGACCCTGCGCCGCGCACGCGGCGCCGAGGTAGGCGATAAGCGGCATTTCCGAGCCGCGCAGGCTCAAGACGAAGTTCGCTTCCGCTTCCGCCCAGTTGCCCTCCGCCAGCCGCAGCAGACCCTGGTAGAGCGCTTCGCGGCTCTGCCGTGCGGTGCGCTTGGCACGCCAGCGGGCGACGTCGCGCGGGATGCGGACCAGCCGCACGACGAGGTAAGCGACAACGATCACCGCGGCGACGGCGGCGAGCGCGAGCACGGCGAATACGGGCAGCGAGGTCTCGAGGCTCCACGGATGGCGCGCGATGAGCACGTACCCGGGGTCCTCGAGCGCCGCGAGCGTCGCCACGATGGCGACGAGCAGCGCGGCGATGACGACGAGTACGAGCCTCATGAGCCGCGTTGCCGGCCGGAAGCCTTGCGGAGCATGTCGAGCGAGGCGCTGATGTCGGGCAGCTCGCTCATGACCGCCGTCCCGCGGAGTTGCTCGAGCTCCTCGATCAGCCCGGCGACGGCCGGCGCCCCTTGGTCGTAGTACTCGCGCAGCCACGTCGCGGCGGTGCCCAGGTTCTGCCGGTACGTCGCCGCGTTGCCCTGGAGCAGCGCATGCTGCGCGCCATAGAGCATGAGCCGCACGTTCTCGCGCACGAAGTACTGCTGCTCGGGCGGCAGCAGCGGACGCTGCACGCCGTCGTGGCGGCGAATGCGCACGAGATTCATCAGATCGCGCCAGATATTCTGGCCCGCCGCTTCGCCGTCCTCCGGCGCGGGCGCGGCGGCGATGCGTTCGCTCATTGCGCGCACGTCGGGCGCGAGCGGGAGCTGCTCAATGTTCTGGGCGAGCGTTCCGAGCCGAAGGGCGATGCCGGGTATGTCGGTGCGCTCGATCGCTTCGAGCTGCGCGATTTCGGTCGCGATCTGGCGGCGCACGGGCAGGAGCGCGGGTTCGCCGAGCATTTCGAGCTGCCGGTCGGCCGCGCGCAGCGCCGCGAGCGCCGCGGGTACGTCGCGCCCGAGCTGCAGGCGGCGGTTCGCGATGAGCAGGAGCTGCTCCGCCTCGCTCACCATCCACTGCGTGTGATTGCGCCCGAGCTCCGCGCGCAGGCCGTCGACCGCGGTGCGCAGGGCGTTCTGCGTCTCAGCGAGCGCCGCGACCTGGTCTTCCGTGTCGTCGAGCGCGGTCCGCAGTTCGCCTATCGCGCGCTCGAGCTCGGCGAGCGCCGCCGGCAGGTCGAGCTGCGTGAGCGCCGGGCGCTGGTGGATTAGCGTGTACCAGAGGTAGCCGGTCCCGAGCAGTGCGAGCAGTGCAAAGATCAGCGCCAGACCGCCCGAAACGCGTCCGCCGCGCTTCGTGCTCGGGGGCGGGGGCGGGGGCAGCCGCTGCTCGGATGCGGGGGAGCCGGTCGCCTCGCTCTCGGGCTTCGCGCTCTGCTCGTTGGCGGACAAAGGATTCCTCTGCGACCGGATGGCCAAAGCGATTATAGGGAAAAAGCGTGGGTGCGCCACGCCTTGATGCGCTCCAGTATAGCCTCGTCGCTCGGCTGCGCCGCGACGAGGGGGCGAGTGGCGAAGCCCAGCCGACGGCATGCCGCCGCCTGCGCCTCGCTCAGCACTACGATCGGCGTGCGCAGGAGCAGCGTCCGTCCGGCGTCACCGAGCACGTCGTAGAGGTTCTGTAACGCGTCGCTGCTGGTGATGGTGACGATGGCGATTTCCCCGCGACGCCAGCGCTCGATCAGCGGGCCCGGGTCGGCCCGGGGCGGTGCACGGCGGTAGCACTCGGCGTACGTCACCTCGGCGCCGCGCGCGCGCAGCGTCTCGGCGAGCAGCTCCCGGCCGCCGTCGCCCCGGAAAATCACGACGCGCTGGCCGGCGACGTCCGCGAGCCGAGGGTGCGCGAGCAGCGCCTCGCTGTCGAATCGCTGCTCGGGGACCGCGACGACCGACACCCCGTGCTGTTCCAGTGCGGCCGCCGTGGCGCGTCCCACGCAGGCGGCGGCAAGCTGCGGCGGCCAGGGTCGGCCGCGGGCGCGCAGCGCGCGAAACGTCTGCTCGACGGCGTTCGGGCTCACGAAGACGGCGAGATCGAACGCGTCCAGACGCTCGAGCACTTCGTGGAGCACTGCAGGGTCTCGGGGGGGTGCGATTTCGAGCGCCGGAAACAGCACCGCGGTTCCGCCGGCCTGTTCGATCAGCCGGGCGAGCGGTGCCGCCTGACGGGCCGGGCGCGTCACCAGCACGCCGACGCCCGCGAGCGGTGCGCCGGGGGCCCGCGGCTCAGACACGCCCGTAGACCCGCGCGAGGATCGCGCCAGCGCCAGCGGCGCGCAGCGCCTCGGCCACGCGCCGGCCGAGCGCTTCCGGAGCGTGCCGTGGGCCGTACGCTTCCTCGGTCAGGATGGTGTTGCCGTCGGGGTCGCCGACGAGGCCGCGCAGGTGGAGCTCCTCGCCGCGGCGCTCGGCGTAGGCCCCGATCGGGACCTGGCAGCCGCCGTCGAGATGGGCGTTCAGCGTGCGCTCCGCCGTGACGCACTCGCGCGTCTCCGGATGATCGAGGACAGCGAGCAGCGCGTTCGTCGCCTCGTCGTCGCGGCGCGTCTCGACGCAGATCGCGCCCTGCGCCACGGCCGGCAGGCTCACCGCCGGGTCGAGCTTCTCGCGGATGCGGTCCTGCCAGCCGAGGCGCTCGAGTCCGGCGACCGCGAGTATCAGTGCATCGAACTCGCCGGCGTCGAGCTTCGCAAGCCGCGTATTGACGTTGCCGCGCAGGCTCACGACCTCGCAGTGCGGGTAGCGCGCGCGCAGCTGGCACTGGCGGCGCAGGCTCGACGTGCCGATGCGCGCGCCGGCGGGCAGTTCGTCGAGGCGCGCGTAGCGCACCGACACGAACGCATCGCGCGGGTCGGCCCGCTCGAGAACGGCGGCGACGTGCAGGCCGTCCGGCAGCGTGACCGTGAGGTCCTTCATCGAGTGCACCGCGAGATCGATGCGGTGCTCGAGCAGCGCCTGCTCGAGCTCCTTGATGAAGAGACCCTTGCCGCCTTCGGCCGCAAGCGGCCGGTCGAGGATCCGGTCGCCGGTGGTGGTGATCTTGACGAGCTCGATCGCGAGCTGCGGGTGGTGCGCGCGCAGGCGCGCGCGCACGTGCTCCGCCTGCCAGAGGGCAAGCGCGCTCTTACGGGTGCCGATGCGAAGAAGTGTCACGCGTGCGCGCGGGCGCCGGGTCGGAAAGCGGCCCATTATAGAGGAAACGCCCCCCGCGAACGCGCGCGGGTGCGGCCCGAGGCGGGCCGCACCCGAGGGCGTGCCCGTTCGCGCGTCGGCGCCGACGGCGCGGGCTCAGATCCGGTTCTCGGCGCCGACCGGGGTCATCGGGCGATTGCGCGCCCAACGGCGCACGGACGCCGTATGGCGCCGGCTCACGTCGAGCTTGCGGTCGACGCCGCGCAGATTGACCTGCCAGGTGCCGAGCGGACTCTTTTCGATGCCCTTGATGTACTGCGTCGCGACGAGCGCGTTGCGGTGTACGCGCAGGAAGCGGTCGCCGAATTCCTTCTCGAGGTTCACCAGCGAGTCCTCGATCAGGTGCTCTTCGGTCGCGGTGCGCACGACGACGTACTTGCTGTCCGCGAGGAAGTAGATGATCTCCGGCACCGGCACTAGCCGGATGTTGCCGCGCAGATGCACGCTGATGTGGGTGCGCGCCGGCATCTCCTTGCGCGCCTGGTTGAGCTCCTGCACCTGCTTCATCGTGAGCTTGCGCGCCTTGGTGAGGGCGTTCGCGAGCCTATCCTTGCGGATTGGCTTGAGCAGGTAGTCGACGGCGTTGACGTCGAAGGCGTCGAGCGCGTGCTGGTCGTAGGCGGTGGTGAAAATGACGCTCGGCGGATGATCCATGCCCATGAGGTGCATGGCCGCCTCGAGCCCGTCCATCCCGGGCATGCGGATGTCCATGAGCAGCACGTCCGGGTTGAGCTCGGACGTTTTCTCGACCGCTTCGGCGCCGTTCATGGCTTCGCCGATGACGGTATAACCGCCGATGTCGGACAGGAGTTCGCGCAGGCGGTCCCGCGCCAGTTTTTCATCGTCTACGATCAATACCCTCATGCATTGCCTCCACGCATCGGTACAACCGCCGTCACCGTGAAGTGACCGTTGTCCCCCGCGGCCTCGAGGTGTGCGGCATCGCCGTAGTGGCTTTGCAGGCGCTGCCGGATGTTATCGAGCGAGCGACTGGGCGACTCCGCGCGCGCGCGCGGCTTGACGGGGTAGGGGTTGTCGACGCGAATGTGAATTTTGCCGTTCTCCTCCCACAGCTTGACACCGATTGTTCCTCCGGCCGGTAGCGCCTCGATGCCATGGCGCACGGCGTTCTCCAGCAACGGTTGCAGCGTCAGCACCGGCATCGCCGCCTTGCGCGGGAACGTGCCGATGTCCCAGTCGACGTGCAGGCGCTGATCGAGACGCAGGGTCTCGAGCGCGATGTACTTCCTGGCGACGTCGATCTCCTTCTTGATGGGCACGAGCTGCTCGTCCTCTGACAGCATCATGCGAAAAAGATCCGCCATGTCCTCGATCGCGCGCTCCGCCCGCGCCGGCTCGTTGCGTGCGAGGCTCGCGATGATGTTCAGGCTGTTGAACACGAAATGCGGGCGGATGCGCGACTGCAGCGCCTGGATCTTCGCGCGCGCCTCGGAGAGCGTGCGCTGGCGCAGCTCGTGCTTGGCGAGCAGGTAGCGCAGCGCGAGCCCGTTCACGAGCACGCTGACGGTGAAGTTCTGGATGTGGAAGTACGCGTGCCAGTCGGGGCGCGGGGTGCTGAGGCGGCCGAGCCCGTAGAGCAGCCACACCGCGGCCTCGCTCACGAGCAGCGTGATCAGGAGCAGGAGCGCGTACGCCATGAGCCCCGCGCGCAGCTTCGGCAGGCGGTTCAAATGGCGCCGCGCCCAGCAGAGCGCCGCGGTGCTCGCGAGCGCGATCCACTGGACGAACAGCGAGATCAGGAGCAGATCTTCGAAGATGCTGACCGAGATGCGCCGGGTGATGAGCGTCGCGACGACCGCGAACGCTTCCGCGATGAGGACGACGTTGAGCACGACGGGGCCGGAGCAGAAGTCGGGCAGGAACCCTTCCTCCGTCCCGACCGGCTTTGCGCCGGCCGGCGCCACGCCGACGAGCTCCGCGGCCGCACGGCGCCAGGCGTTCATAGTAAGGCGTGTCGTCGAGAGTTCCACTTCCGTTTTCGCTGATGTAGCGCTCGCGCAAACTCGTTGCCGGCGCGCCCGTGTACGGCGCGCCCGTTCTCGAATGCATCCTCTCGGGATTCCCTCCCTGCGGGGCGCGGCTTCCTGCCTCGCCCGTTCGCCGGCGCGACCAGACGTTGAGTCTGGTCGCGAAAGCTCCGGCTCACCCGCGTACGATCGGCATCTTGATCTTCACGTGGTACTGGCCGCCTTCTTCGAAGGTCTGCAGGCTTGCGGCCGAGCCGAACTGCGTGGTCAGCCGCTGGCGCGTGTTCTCCTGCGCGATCTTGTTGCCTTTGCTCTTGCTCCGCGGGCCGTCGCGCACGTCGGGGAGCGGGTTGCTGATCAGTATGTTCAGCGTCTCCCCTTCGGCCCACATGTCTATCTTTATAGTCCCGCCGGCGAACCGGGGCTCGATACCGTGATAGATCGCGTTTTCGAGCAAAGGTTGCAGGGTCAAGGCGGGAATGAGCGCCGAGCGGGGGATGTTCGGGCTTACGTTCCACTGCACGTGCAGGCGGTCCCCGAGGCGCACCTTCTCGATCTCGAGGTACTGGCGCGAGATCTCGCGCTCTGCGGAGAGCGGCACGAGCTTGCGGGCGTCCGCGAGCAGCACGCGAAAGAGGTCCGCGAGGTCGTGCAGCACGGCTTCGCCCTTCTCGGGATTGCTGCGCGTCAGACTCGCGACCGTGTTCAGGCTATTGAACAGGAAATGCGGACGGATGCGCGATTGCAGTGCCTGCATGCGCGCCTCCTGCTGCGCGCGCCCCTCGACTTCGGCCTTGTGCTGGGCCACGAAGTAGCGTACGCCGAGACCGCCGATGATGAGCGCCACCATGAGGCTGCGGATGATGAGCGACTCGCGCCAGGGCGGCCAGCGTTCCTCGATGAGGCCGAGGTCGTAGAGCGCGAAGATCATGGCGTCGGTGCCGACGGCCGTGACGAGGAGGAGCAGCAGCACCACCAGGACCGAACCGAAAGCCACCGAAGTGCGCCGCAGCAGCGGCGAGGCGAGCTTGAGGATGACGACGCTGCAGAGCGAGATCGAGATCGCGAACGCCGACAGCAGGTTCAGGTCCTGCCATGCCTGCTCGTCGAACACCGGATTGCGCCCGATGGTGATGATGATCGCGATCAGTTCCGCCAGGAAGATGAACCGGATCGCGAGGCTGAAGGAACCGAAATCGGGAAGAAAATGCTGCTCGCGCGTCTGACTCTGTGGCATCGCGGTAAGTCCGTCCGGACCCAGCTCGGGTCCCGTCTCCTGAGTCGCCGCCCGTCGGGCAACTTGAACCGAGCGAGGCACGGCCGCGATTTAAGCCCAGCGGTTCGGAGCCTGACAAGAAAGCAGCCGCCCGACGGCGCATTTCGCCGCTCGAAAGTATAGATAGCGGCGATCGGCGCGCCCCCGGCGGCGTGCGGTTACTCTATAGTGCGGAACGTCCAGTATACTGCGCGGCGATCCGGCGTACCCCCGAAAAAAAACCCCCGTCAGAGACGGGGGCCGGAAGACCTGATCCGGAATTCGGGGTGGGGGTGCACAAAGGAGAGTCCGAATCAGGCAACTTGCTGCTGTCCATAACCATAGTTCGGCGTCGGGGCGGCAACAACGGCTGACCGATGATCGGGAGGCGGCCACGGACGGACGGCCGAAGCGAGCGCCGCCGCGCAGCGGCACATCGATCCAACATGACGCACATCGAGCAATGAGCAAAGGCAAGCTGTGGGGCGGCCGCTTCGGCGAAGCGACCGACGCCCGCGTCGCGGAGTTCACCGCTTCCGTCCACTTCGATCGCCGCCTGTACCACTACGACATCCTCGGCTCGATCGCGCACGTGCGCATGCTCGCGCACGTCGGTGTTTTGACGCCGGCCGAGCGCGACGCGATCGTGCAGGGGCTCGAGCGCATCGAGGCGGAGATCGACGCCGGCGAGTTCGTCTGGAAGCCCGAGCTCGAGGACGTGCACACCAACATCGAAGCGCGCCTCACCGAGCTCATCGGCGACGTCGGCAAGAAGCTGCACACGGCGCGCTCGCGCAACGACCAGGTGGCGACCGATCTGCGGCTCTACCTGCGCGACGGCGTCGACGCGCTGCTCGGCGCCATTGCGCGGCTGCAGCGCGTGGTCCTCGACGTCGCGGAGCGCGAGGCCGACACCATCATGCCCGGCTTCACGCACATGCAGATCGCGCAGCCCGTCACCTTCGGACACCACATGCTCGCCTGGTTCGAGATGCTGGCGCGCGACGCCGCACGGCTGCGCGACGCACGCGCGCGCATCAACGTCATGCCGCTCGGCGCGGCGGCGCTCGCCGGCACGAGCTATCCGATCGACCGCGCCTATACCGCCAGGCTGCTCGGATTCGACGGCGTTTGCGCCAACTCGCTCGACGCGGTCTCCGATCGCGATTTCGCGATCGAGTTCGTCGGCGCCTGCGCGCTGCTCATGATGCACCTGTCGCGCATGTCGGAAGAGCTCATTCTCTGGTCGTCGCCGATGTTCGGGTTCGTCGAGCTCGCCGACGCCTACTGCACCGGCTCCTCCATCATGCCGCAGAAGAAGAACCCGGACATCCCGGAGCTCGTGCGCGGGAAGAGCGCGCGCGTGCAGGGGCACCTCGCCGCGCTGCTCACCCTCATGAAGGGGCAGCCGCTCGCCTACAACCGCGACAACCAGGAGGACAAGGAGCCGGTGTTCGACACACTGGACACGACGCTCGCCTGCCTCGAGGTCTACGCGGGCGCGGTCGCGACGCTCGCCGTGCGGCGCGAGCGCATGGCGCGCGCCGCGGCCGAGGGCTTCGCGACCGCGACCGATCTCGCCGACTATCTCGTGCGCAAGGGCGTCCCGTTTCGCGACGCACACGAGATCGTCGGGCGCGCCGTGCGCCGCGCGCTCGAGACCGGGCGCGAGCTGCCGCAGCTCGATCTCGCGGAGCTCAAGGCGTTCAGCCCGCTCATCGAGGCCGACGTCTACGAGGCGCTGACGCCCGCGGGCTCGGTGCAGGCGCGTCGGCACACCGGCGGCACGGCCCCGGAGCAGGTGCGGGCAGCGATCGCGGCGGCGCGCAAGCGGCTCGCCGCCGGATAGTTAAGGTCCAGCTGTCCGCGGCGAACGGGGCCGGCGCGGCAGCGTGAGGGCGGCTTCAGCGTCTCGCCGGCGGCCCTTCTTTCCAGAACCGCTGGCGCTCCTCGGGCGTCATGCGGCGCCAGCGTTCCTTGAGCCGCGCACGCTCCTCCGGCGGCAGGCTCTGGAACCAGCGGTGCTTGCGGCGCAGCCGCTCCTGCTCCTCGGGCGGCAGGCGCTTGAAGCGCTCGTAGCGCTCGCGCACGCGGGCGCGTTCTTCGGGGGACATCTGCTGCCAGCGCTGAAAGCGCTCCTGCGCGCGGGCCCGCTCGTCGGGAGACATCTGTTCCCAGCGTCGGGCCATCCGGCGCAGCCGCTCCCGCCGCTCCGGCGGGAGCTGCGCCCACTCGGGAGCGAACGGGCGCAGTATCTCCTGTTCATGCGGTGCGAGCTGGTCCCACGGCGTTCCGGCGTCCGCGGATGCCCAGCCGATCGGACAGAGGAGCGCGCCGAGGAGAAGCGCGCCGCCCGCGTAGGCGTGCCCGCGGCGGCGCGCGTCCGCCGTCCGTTCTCCGCGCTTCATGCGCCGCGCCCGATGGAACACGGTCGACTCAGCTTGCGTCCGTCTGGCTCGCCAGCCAGCGGTAGAACTCGAGATCCGAGTAGAAGTCCGGGCTCTCGCTGACGAGCAGATCGAGATCCGCGCCGCTCGCCTCGACCGGCGCCGGGAGCGGCAGCTCGGAGGGGGTCTGCAGCCATACGACGCCGGCGACACCGAAGGCGAGCCCGGCCGCGACGAGTCCGCCGGCGACGCCGAGCCCCGGCCGGCGCCGCCCGGGCTGCACCGCGAGCGCGCGCCGGCGTGCGGCGCGCAGGCGCGCCACCGTCAGCTCGTCGAGATTGCGCTCGTGCTCGCGCAGCAGCCGCACGGCCGCTTCGCGCAGGTCCTTTTCGGTCGGTTCGCTCATCGCTCGTCGTAGTCCTTCAAGCGCTCGCGCAACGCCTGCAGCGCGCGCGAATAGTGCGTCTTCACGCTGCCGGCGGAGCAGCCCATTGCGCGCGCCGTCTGCTCCGTGTCGAGCCCCTCCCAGGCGCGCAGCAGGAACGCCTGCTGCTGGCGCAAGGGGAGTGCCGCGATCGCGGCCTCGAGGTCGGCGAAGGTGCGCTCCGCGGCGAGCGCGTCCGCGGGGTCCGCGGCCGCCGGATCGACCTGCTGCTCGAGCGGGTCGTCCCCGGTGTCGTCGTCGCGACGGAACCAGTGGCGCCAGCGGTTGCGCACGCGCGTGCGCCGGTACCAGTCGTAGATCCGCCGCTGCAGGATGCGGTGGAAGAGCGGCGCCCATTCGCTCTCGTCGCGACCGCCGTAGTGCCGGACCAGCTGCAGCATGCTGTCCTGCACGATGTCCATCGCCTCCTCGGCGCTGCCCGTCGCCATCCGCGCCATGAGAAACGCCCGCCGCTCGACATCGGCCAGAAAGCGGTCCAGCGCCTGCTTGGAGTCCAGCGTCAATCTCCTCGTTGCCAGGCCGGCCGGCGAAGTCCTGGTCGACAGCTCGAGATGCGCCATAGGTGGCCTCAAGTTAAACCGCGGATCGTCACTTGCCGGGCGACGGTATTGTCGGCAGCGCCGATTCCGCGGTAAAGCACGCGCGCCGCCGCAGCATAGAACGCGCGAGCGGCACGCTGGTTGACGCGGCCGTGGTACAGTACCGGCGGCGGACGCTGGGGGGACGGGATGCAGGAGCCGCGCGACAGCGAGGACGGCGGCGGACCGGGCGGGCTCTATGAGCGGCGGCGCGGCGAACGGCGCAGCGGCACGGACCGGCGCGGCGTGCTGCGCTGGGACCCGCGGGCGGCGGAGCGGGAGCGGCGCTCGGGACGCGATCGCCGACGTGCGCCCGGCGATCAGACGCGCCAGTAGGCGGCGAGCAGGTTGGTGGAGCCGGCGCGCCCCTGCAGCGGGAGCTGCACGCGGCGCAGGTAGTCGAGGATGTCCGAGATCGGGTTGAACTCGTGGTACAGGCGGCGGTACGTTTCGCGCCGCGCCGGGTTCACCTCGTAGTCGGCCGAACGCCAGAACGCGGAGCGGCCGTGGGATATGTAGTACTCGAGCTCGCCGCGCGCCCGCAGGCGCTCGCGGAACAGCCCGCTCATGAAAAGCGTGTAGTCGCCGATGTGCCGGGCAATCGCGCGCTCGCGCGCGTAGTCGCGCCGGCCGGTAGCGCTCTCCTGCGCCTGCTGCCAGGCGGCGAGCATGTCGACGATGTATTCGAGCGGACGGCCTTCGGCATCGCGCAGCGCGTGAAACAGGCGGGTGTGGGCGAAGCGCGCGAGGACTTCACTGACGTAGTCGACAGTGCCGTTCTCGGAAAGGCCGCAGGTCCGGAAGGCGTGATGCAACTGATGGCGGAAGAACTGCTGCAGCGACGGCAAGCGCATGTCACCTCCACAGTGTGGGAACGCTATGCTGACTTGGACATCGGTTCCTCGGGTAATTCTTCACGTGCAATTCCAGTATAGGAAAGTGTGCCCAGCGGCACAGCGCGCGTGCAGCTAGATGCGCTGCTCTTTGCCCGGTAAGCTTCGTGGTTTATTGCGCTCGACACATGCCCGTATCCCACGCGACCGCACGCCGACTCGTCGTGATCGTGCTTCTCATCGCCGCGCCGCTCGGTGCATGCGGCAAGAAGGGGCCGCTCTACCTGCCGGACGCGGCGCAGGCGGCCGCTCGACCCGCTGCTGACGCTTGAACCCGTTCGCGTACAAGAAAGGACGCCTGTGGGCCGAAGGCTGCGACCTCGCCGCGATCGCGGCGGATGTCGGCACGCCGTGCTACGTGTACTCGCGCGCGGCGATCGAGGAGCGCTGGCGCGCGTTCGACGACGCCTTCGGCGGGCGCGAGCACCTCGTCTGCTACGCGCTCAAGGCGAACTCGAATCTCGCAGTGCTCGAGGCGCTCGCGCGGCTCGGCTCGGGCTTCGATATCACTTCCGGCGGCGAGCTCGAGCGGGTGCTCGCGGCGGGCGGAGATCCGGCGCGCGTGGTGTTTTCGGGCGTCGGCAAAACCGAGGCGGAGATGCGCCGCGCGCTCGAGGCCGGCATCGCCTGCTTCAACGTCGAGTCGCCGAGCGAGCTCGAAGTCCTCGACCGCGTGGCCGGCCAGCTCGGCGTGCGCGCTCCGATGAGCTTCCGCGTCAATCCGGACGTCGATCCGCTGACGCATCCCTACATCGCGACCGGTTTGCGGGAGACCAAGTTCGGCGTCGACATCGCGGAGGCCCTCGACCTCTACCGTCGCGCCCGCCGGCTCGCGCACATCGACGTCAAGGGTGTGGCGTTCCATATCGGTTCCCGTCTGAACGACGTGCAGCCCGTGGTCGTCGCGCTCGAGCGTGTGCTCGATCTCGTCGGCGAGCTGCTCGACGAGGGCATCGCGCTCGAGCACCTCGACATGGGCGGCGGGCTCGGCATCCGCTATGCCGACGAGGAGCCGCCGGAGCCGCACGAGTACGTCCTCGCCCTCCTCGGCGCGCTCGAGCGCTTCGGCGCGCGCTATCAGTCGCTGCGGCTCATCGTCGAGCCGGGTCGGGCGATCGTCGGCAACGCCGGCGTCCTGCTCACGCGCGTGCTCTATCTCAAGCGCGGGCCGGAGCGCAACTTCGCCGTGGTCGATGCCGCCATGAACGATCTGCTGCGCCCGGCGCTCTACGACGCCTGGCACGACATCGCGCCGATCGCGCTGCGCGATGAGGACGGCGCCGAGCTCTACGACGTGGTCGGCCCGGTCTGCGAGAGCGCCGACTTTCTCGGGCGTGCGCGCGAGCTCGCGATCGCCGAAGGCGATGTGCTCGCGGTCGCCTCGGCCGGCGCCTATGCCGCCGTCATGAGCTCGAACTACAACTCGCGCCCGCGCGCCCCCGAAGTGCTCGTTGACGGCGACCGCTACCACGTGGTGCGCCGCCGCGAAACCATCGCCGACCTGCTCGCGCTCGAGTCGCGCCTGCCGGCCTGAGCCCGGTTTGTCATGCGCCTCGCGTTCACCAAGATGGAAGGCACCGGGAACGACTTCGTCGTGCTCGACGCGTTCCGGGCGCCGGTGACGCTCACGCCGGAGCAGATTCGCCGGCTCGCCGACCGCCACTTCGGCATCGGCTTCGATCAGCTGCTCGTGGTCGAGCCGCCGCAGGCGCCCGACGCCGACTTCCGGTACCGCATCTTCAACGCCGACGGCGGCGAGGTCGAGCAGTGCGGCAACGGCGCGCGCTGCTTCGTGCGCTACGTGCACGACAAGAAGCTCACGACGAAGGACGAGATCGTGGTCGATACGCTCGGCGGGCGCATTCGTCCGCGGCTCCTGCCCGACGGCAACGTCGCGGTGCAGATGGGCGTCCCGCGCTTCGAGCCCGCCGACGTGCCGTTTGTCGCTTCCGCGCGTGCGCTCGTCTATGATTTGGACGTCGATGGCGAGTGCGTGCGCGTCGCCGTGCTCTCGCTCGGCAATCCGCACGCGGTGCAGCGGGTCAACGACGTCGAACGCGCGCCGGTGACGACGCAGGGCCCGCGCATCGAGCACCATCCGCGGTTTCCGCGGCGCGTGAACGCGGGCTACATGCAGGTGATCGATCGCGCGCGCATCCGGCTGCGCGTCTGGGAGCGCGGCGCGGGCGAGACGCTCGGGTGCGGCAGCGGGGCGTGCGCGGCAGTGGTCGCGGGCCGGCTGCAGGGCTGGCTCGACGAGGCGGTGGAAGTACGCCTGCCCGGCGGTGTGCTGTCGGTGCGCTGGGCGGGCGAAGGCGAGCCGGTCTGGCTCACCGGACCGGCGCGCACGGTGTTCGAGGGCACGATCGAGCTGGACACACCATGACGACGCACAACGAAATCCCGAACGAGACGCAGAAGAACGAGCTTTCCTGGGAGGAGGCGGTGGCGCGTTACCTCGAGGAGCATCCGGACTTCCTCCTGCGCCATCCCGAAGTGCTCGCGAGACTCACGCTCCAGCATCACGTGCCCGGCGCGACTTCGCTGATCGAGCGCCAGGTGCGCGTGCTGCGCGAGGAGAATCAGGACCTGCGCCGGCAGCTGCGCGAGCTCGTCGCGATCGCGCGCGAGAACGACGTCCTGTCGGCGCGCGTGCACCGTTTCGCCATCGCGATGGCCGACAGCGCCTCGCTCGACGACGTCTTCGACAACGCCTACGAGATGCTGCGCCGGGAGTTCCGGCTCGACGCCGTGGCGATCCTCTGCCGGGGCGAAGGCAACGGCGCCTTCGCGCGCTCGGAGTTCGTCGGCGAGGATCCGCGCCTGCTCGAGGCGATCCGCGAGTACGGCGCCGGGAAGCCCGTCTGCGGCTCGCACTTCGACGAGAGCCTGCTGCGCTATCTCTTCGGCGGCAACGCGGCCGACGTGCGTTCGGCGGCGCTGATCGGGCTCGGTCCCCGCGGCAGTACGGGTCTGCTCGCGCTCGGCAGCCACGATCCGCGGCGCTTCCGGCGCGACATGGGCACGGTCTACCTCGGGCAGCTCGGCGATATTCTCATGCACAGCATCGCCCGCTTCGTGCCGGCGGATTGAGCCGCTCGCGTCGGACGTGGCGCTCGAGCCCCTGATCGACCGCTTCAAGGCCTACCTCGTCGACGAGCGGCGCGCCTCGCCGCTCACTGTGCTCAACTACGTGCGCGATCTCGAGCGTCTGGCCGAGTTCTGCCGGCGCCGCGGCATCGACGACTGGCGCGGCGTCGGTGCGGCCGACGTGCGGCTCTATGTCGCCGAAATGCACAACCGCGGCCACTCGGGACGCAGCATCCAGCGCCGGCTGTCGGCAGCGCGCGCGTTCTACCGCTACCTGCTGCGCGAAGGGAAGGCGGCGAGCGATCCGGCGGCCGGCGTGCGCGCGCCGAAGGCGCCGCGGCGGCTGCCCAAGAGCCTGAGCCCCGACGAGGCCGCGCGGCTGCTCGCGTTGGAGGCGGGCGATGACGCTCGCGCGCGGCGCGACGCGGCCCTGCTCGAGCTCATGTACTCCTCCGGCCTGCGGCTCGCCGAGCTCGTCGCGCTCGACGTCGGCGATCTGCTCGACGACGGCACCGTGCGCGTCACCGGCAAGGGCGGCAAGACGCGGGTGCTGCCGGTCGGCAGCCACGCGCGGCGCGCGCTCGCGCGCTGGCTCGAAGTGCGGGCGGCGCAGGCGGCGCCGGGCGAGGACGCGCTTTTCGTCGGCGCGCGCGGGCGGCGCATCGGGCGGCGCGACGTGCAGCGCATCGTCGCGCGGCGGGCGCACGCGCAAGGCCTGAACCGGCCGGTTCACCCGCATATGCTGCGGCACTCCTTCGCCAGCCATCTGCTCGAGTCGAGCGGGGATCTGCGCGCGGTGCAGGAGCTGCTCGGCCACGCGAGCATCGCGACCACGCAGATCTACACGCACCTCGATTTTCAGCACCTTGCCAAGGTCTACGACCAGGCGCATCCGCGCGCCCGCCGTAAGGCCCGGGAATGACGGCGCGCTACTACAGCCTGCGCCGGTTGTCGCCGTACCAGGGCACAGTGCAGGTGGTAGAGTGTCCGGGGTTTCGGGCGATGAGCGCCGACGGGGTGCGCTGGCGCGTGCAGTTCCTGAACCAGCGCACGCGCTTCTCGAGCTACGGCGTCTGGCGCGCCGACGGGCAGGGGAACCTCATCGAGACCGAACGCACGCAGCCGATCGTGCGGGCGCTGCGCGAGCACCCGCCGCTGCCGTTCCCGCTCGCCGATACGCTCGAGCTCTGGCTGCTCGACGCGCGCACGCGCCTGCCGCTCGCACTGCTCGCGACCGCGCTTCCCGAACGCGCGCCCGCGCAGGCGGTGGCGTTGCAGTGGCGCGCGGCGCTCGCGGGCGACGACAGCTTCCGCGCGCGCAGCCTCGGCGGGGAGCAGGCGGTGTCCCACATCCCGCATTGCGCCGTACTCGATCGCTGCGTGCAGCTCGCGGCCGGCCCCCGGCCGCAGGCGCAGTGGTTCCGGCGCGCGCCGGACGGCTCGGGGGAAGGATTGAGCCGCCCGGACGTCGATCCCGTGCTCGCCGGACGGCGCCTCGGGCGCGAAGACTTCCCGGAGCTGCTGCTGCGGGAGGAGTGGGAAGGCGAGCGGGAGCGGGCGCTCGTGCGCGACTACCACGAGTGGCACGCGTGCAGCCTGCTCACGCACACCGGGCTCTCGCGCGCGACCCGCGCCGCGCTCGAGCGCGCCGCCTGCCGGCAGGCGGAGAAGCTCTTTCGCGTGCGCCATCTGCTGCCCGAAGTGGTGGACGAGGCGGCGCTGCGCGTGGCGCTGGTCGAGGCCGTGATGCGCCAATCGGCCTGAGCCGCGAGCGCGTCGCCTCGCCGGCACGCTCGGCCGAACCGGCTCGCAGCCGAGCGCAGCGTAGCCGCCCGCGCGATCGCCGACGCCCCCGGGTGTCGGCGCCCGTTTCCCTGGTTCCCTGGCGGGCACGGCGGAAACGACTACCGGCCGTGAGGTTTCCAGCGCGCGCCGCGGCGTAAAATGAGCGCATGCCGATCGATCGCGACAGCATCGTCGACACGGCGCTTGCGCGCGCCGCCCAGACCTCCTGGGAGGCGGTACGTCTGCACGACGTCGCCGCCGACCTCGGCGTCGGCCTCAACGACGTGCGCGCACATTTTCGCGAGAAAGAGGACATCGTCGACGCGTGGTTCGACCGCGCCGATCGCGCCATGCTCGAGGTCGCGGCGCGCCCCGAAGTCGTCGTGCTGCCCGCGCGCGAGCGGCTCGAGCGCGTCATGCTGGCATGGTTCGATGCGCTCGCGCCGCAGCGCCGCGTGACGCGTCAGATGATCCTGAACAAGCTCGAGCCGGGGCACGTGCACTACCAGATCGGCGGGCTGCTGCGCGTGTCGCGCACCGTGCAATGGATGCGCGAGGCGGCCGGCCGCAAAGCGGTATTGCCGTGGCGCGCGCTCGAGGAAGCGGTGCTCACGGGCATCTACCTCGCGACTTTCTGCTACTGGATGTACGACGATTCGCCGGACTCGATCCGCACCCGCGATTTCCTGCGTCGGCGGCTCGAGCGGGCGGAGCGCTGGGCGCGGGTCGTGCCCGGCGCGCCGGGTTGGGCGCGCCGGGACGGGACGCCTCAGGCGTAGAGGCGCGCGCGCGAGCGCGGGATGTCGTTGTCGCGCGGCCGCGCGAACACCACCTGGAAGAGCTGCAGCGAGCCGGTCAGGAACGCGGCGATCGAGCCCGCAAGGTACAGGCGCCAGGCGCGCACGAAGTTGCGGTCGAACATCCGCTCGACCGCAGCAATGTTCGCTTCGTAGCGCTGGAGCCAGTGCCTGAGCGTCTGCGCGTAGTGGAGCCGCAGGTTCTCCACGTCGAGGATCGAGAGGCTGTACGGCTCGAAAATCGCCATCATCTCGCGCAGGGTCGGCGGGTACGCGCCCGGGAAGATGCGCTTCTCGATCCAGGCGTTCATCAGCTCCGGCCTGTTGCGCCCGATGCTGTGGATGAGGCCGCGCCCGTTCGGCTTGAGCACGCGGTTGACGACGCCGCCGAGCTCGGCATAGTTGTCCGGCCCGACGTGCTCGAGCATGCCGACCGAGACGAACTTGTCGTACTCGCCGGTTATGTTGCGGTAGTCGTCCTCGACGTATTCGATGCGGTCGGCGAGCCCCTCGGCGCGCGCGCGTTCGCGCGCGTACACGATCTGCTCGTGCGAAATGTTGTACGCGCGTACGTGCACGCCGTAGTGCCGTGCCATGTAGCGCGCGAGCCCGCCCCAGCCGCAGCCGGCCTCGGCCACGCGGTCGCCGGGCTTGAGCTCGAGCTTGCGGCAGACGTGCTCGAGCTTCGCGATCTGCGCCTGCTCGAGCGTCATCGCAGCGTCCGGGAAGTACGCGCAGGTGTACTGCTGATACTCGCGGTCGAGCCAGAGCTCGTAGAAGGCGTTGCCGATGTCGTAGTGGTGATGGATGTTCTCGCGCGAACCCTTGAGGCTGTTCGCGCGCGGGCGGGGCGTGACGAGCTTGTGCAGGCGCGCGAGCAGCCCGTCCTGCCGATCCATGCCCGTATAGACGGTCGCCAGGAACTCGACGAGATCCCCCTCGACCTCGATGCGGCCGACGCTGTAGAGGTCGCCGAAGTGGAGCGCCGGATTGCGCAGCAGCTGGTAGAAGGCGGCGCGATCCCGTACGTGCACCGCGGCGATGCGCGATCCGCCGCCGTCGAGCGCCGTTCCGTCCCACAGGGTGAGCCGCAGCGGCGGATTCCCCGCCATTTGCAGCACCTTTTCGGCGAGCCAACGGTCGAGCCGCGAGGCCGGGCGGGTCCCGCCGCGTCGCGCCTCCGACCCCTCCCGATCGGTCGGCAGCGTGAGGGTAGCGGTCTTCTCGTTCTTCATATCTAGGCTACATTTATCTCATCCGGCTTAGCGCCGGATGCTAGCACGGCGGACGCGGCCGGTCACAGTTCCCGCCGTTGCGTGCGGCCGCCGCTTGCATTGTGACGCCCCGAGCGAGGAACTATCCTTCGGCCGGAGCCTGATCGGTCCATCCGAAAAAACGCCGGAACGTGAAGAGCCTGCTGAGAATCGTCCTGCTGATCGTGCTCATCGTCGCGGGCGCGGGCGCCTACCTGTACCAGCAGGAGGGCAATCTCGACGTCGTGTTCGAGATGCTCGGTCTTGCTTCGGAGAAGCCGGTGCAGGTAGCGACGCCGGCTCCCCGGCCGCGGCCGCCGGTGCGGCGGCCGGCGCCTGCGGCGAAGGCCGAATCGGTACCGCCGATCGCGGAGCAGCCGGTCCAGGGCGCGATTCGGAACATCCCGTTCACCGTCGAGACGGCCGAGATCGAGAACGGCGTGCTCACCTTGCGCCAGGGCGAGGGGCCGTCGGCAACCGAGATCAGGGTTTATCTCCATACGAAACCCTGGACCGTACCCGCCGAGCGCCGCTTCCAGATCCTCGACGGCGCGGCCAAGGCGTCCGATTCCCCGCTCGTGCGCATCCGCTGGCAGGAAGCCGGACAGCAAGCGCCGCGTCAGCGCGACTTTACGGAGAAGTACACGCTGCGGCTCGAGTTCGGCCGCGAGCGCGACCGCGTGCTCCCGGGCAAGATCCAGCTCGTCCTGCCGGACGAGGACAAGAGCCGGGTGGAAGGCAGCTTCAGCGCCCGCGTGCGCGGCTTTCGTTTCATCGACGGCAAGCCCGATCTCGCCAGCGATTCGGTCGATACGCTGCAGTATCTCGCGCTGCGGGAAATCCTGAAGGACGATCCGGATCGGCCCATCGACAACCTGTCGTTTCGGCACGGGCGCTATCAGCCCGCGACCGAGTCGCGTGCCGGGACCGGCTACCTGGAGATGCAGTACCAGGTGGGCGACGCCGAGCCCATCCTGCAGAAGTTCCAGTTCGTGAAGGAGCAGAACGCCTGGCGGCTGCTGCGCGCGCTGCGGCCCGATCAGCTCGACGAGGCACATCCGTACCACGTGCCGGGGGCGAAGGATGCGCCCGAACGCCTGTTCCCTTATCTCGCGGCTCAGCGGATCGAGGCGGACGTACAGAAGCGCCAGCCGGGGGCGTTCCTCCACGGCGCCGAGTTCGGCGCCCGCTACAACGACAAGCTCGGGGTCGGGATCGCCGAAGTGAGCTACAAGATCGGCGACGGCCAGCTCGTGCAGACCGCATTCCTCTATCGCCGCGGCGACGCGGGGTGGAAGCTGGTGCGCGAGCTCGACAAGAAGGAGCGCCTCAATCTCGCGAACGGTTGGATCGAGACGCGCCACTAGCGCGAACAAAAAACCCCGCTTGCGCGGGGTTTGAAGGAATCCGTCTACCTTTCCGGTTCTTCTCTCAAAGCGGTTTCACGAGGGTGGCCTGCATCCCCTTCGGGCCCTTCTCGGCTTCGTACTCGACGCTCTGTCCCTCCGTCAGTTTCTTGAATCCAGTCGCCTGGATGACCGAGTAATGAACGAACACATCGGCGCTGCCGTCCTGCGGAGTGATGAAACCGAATCCCTTGGCTTCGTTGAACCACTTAACGGTACCAGTACGCATTACTGAAGGGGCCTCATAGGTTGACGAGTACTACGCATGCTGCATCGCAGGAGGTTTCGAGGCGAACCCGGAAAACGCCAACGCCACAACACGGCAGCACGAAGCTGCAAATCGAGTATATCGCAGGCGGTAGGCGAGTACAGACGCCGTCCGCCGGCGCCGCACGCCGCATGGCACGCGACCGCCGACGAACGCGCGACGTGAGCTAGTGATCGTGTCCGCCGGTGCCGTGCACGTGACCGTGCGCCAGCTCCTCTTGCGTCGCCGGGCGGACGTCGACGACCTCGATGTCGAAGTGCAGCTGCTTTCCCGCCAGGGGATGATTGCCGTCGAGCACGGCGCCGGACTCGGTCACCCGCACGACCGTGAAGGACACCGGACCTTCCGGGCCCTCGGCATAGACGCGCGTACCGGCCTCCAGCTTGAGGTCGGCCGGGAAATGCTCGCGCGGCGCCTCGAAGATGAGATCCGGGTTGGTCTCGCCGTATGCGTCTGCGGCATCGACCGTGACGTGCGAACGGTGTCCCGCGCTCGTTCCCTCGAGCGCCCGCTCGAGTCCGGGGATGATGTTGCCGTGACCGTGCAGGTACGACAGTGGTTCGCGCCCGGAAGAGCTGTCCAGTACTTCGCCGGTGTCGTCGCGCAGCGTGTAGTGAAAGCTCACGACCATGTTGCGGGCGGTTTTCATGCCGAGGGGTCCTATCGGGTGGGTAAGGAACCTACTATAACGCAGCGACGGCGCCCGGCACACCCGGCAGCAGCGCCGCGGCGCTTCGGTAGCATGGCGGAAAGAATGACGGACTTGGCGTCATGATCAAACACTTGCGGATTTCGACAACGGGCCAGGGGCTGCACGAGTTCACCGAGGAGGTGCAGCGCGTAGTCCAGGCGTCGGGCGTGCGCGAAGGCTTGTGCACGATTTTCGTGCGGCACACCTCGGCGAGCCTGCTGGTGCAGGAGAACGCGGACCCGTCGGCGAAGCGCGACCTCGAGCGCTGGCTGAACCGCCTCGTGCCGGAAGACGATCCGCTCTACACGCACCGCACCGAAGGACCGGACGACATGCCGGCGCACGTCAAGGCGGCGCTCACCGCGGTGTCGCTGGCGATTCCTATCGTCGACGGCCGTCTCGCGCTCGGTACGTGGCAGGGGGTCTATCTCTGGGAGCATCGGCGGCGCGGTAGCCGGCGCGAGATCGTGGTGCACGTGGGCGCATAGCGCATGAGCCGCCGCATCGCGCCGTACGGCTCCTGGACGTCGCCGGTCACGGCGGAGCTCATCGTCGCCGACACCGTCGGGTTCAACGGCGTCTGGCTCGACGGCGGCGACGTCTACTGGAGCGAGCAGCGCCCGAGCGAGGGCGGGCGCAACGTGATCGTGCGCCGCACCGCCGACGGCGCGATCGAGGACGTGCTGCCGCCGCCCTACAGCGCGCGCACGCGGGTCAACGAATACGGCGGCGGCGCCGTCGCCGTCGCGGACGGCAGCATCTACTTCACGAACAATGCCGATCAGTGCGTCTATGCGCTGACGCCGGGGCGCGCGCCGCGCGCGCTCACGCCGCCCGATGGACGGCGTTACGCCGATCTCGTCGTCGACCGCAGGCGGCGCCGGATCATCGCGGTCTGCGAAGACCATCGGGCAGCGGGTGAGCCCGCGCAGTCGCTCGTCGCGATCGCGATCGACGGTGGCCGCGAACCCCGCACGCTCGCGGCCGGCCGGGACTTCTACGCGGCGCCGCGACTGAGTCCCGACGGCCGCCGCCTCGCGTTCCTCGCTTGGGATCATCCCAACATGCCATGGGACGGCTGCACGCTGCACGTCGCCGTGCTCGACGAGGCGGGCAACGCGGCGAGCGAGGAACGGATCGCGGGCGGCGCCAGCGAATCGGTGTTCGCACCCGTGTTCTCGCCCGAGGGCGTCCTGCACTTCGTTTCCGATCGCAGCGGCTGGTGGAACCTGTACCGCGAGGACGCGCGCGAACCGCTGGTGCCGATGGCCGCGGAGTTCGGTGCGCCGCAATGGGTGTTCGGCCTGTCGACGTACGCCTTTGCCGCGGCGCACATCGTCTGTGCCTTCAACGAACGCGGCACCTGGCGCCTCGGATTGCTCGATCGCGTGGGCGGCGCCTGGCGCGTGCTCGCGCTGCCGTACAGCGACATCGGCTACGTGCAGGCGGACGGGACCCGCGCGGTCTTCGTCGCGGCCGGCCCGGAAACGCTCCCCGAGCTCGCGGCGCTCGACGTCGCGAGCGGACGCTGCACGGTCATACGGCGCTCTGCGCGCGCGGCCGTCGATGCCGGCTGTCTGTCGCCGGCCGTAGCCGTCGAATTCCCGACCGCAGGCGGCGAGCGCGCGCACGCTTTCTTCTACCCGCCCCGCAACGCCGGGTTCCGCGGACCGCCCGGAGCGCGGCCGCCCTTGCTCGTGCTGAGCCACGGCGGCCCCACGTCGGCGACCACGAGTGCGCTCAACCTCAAGCTCCAGTACTGGACGAGCCGCGGCTTCGCCGTGCTCGACGTCAACTACCGCGGCTCGACCGGCTACGGCAGGGCTTATCGCGAGCGGCTCGAAGGTTCCTGGGGCATCGTCGACGTTGAGGACTGCGTCGCCGGGGCGCAGCAGCTCGCGCACAACGGCGAGGTCGACGCGGCGCGGCTCGCGATCCGCGGTTCGAGCGCCGGCGGCTACACGACGCTCTGCGCGCTCGCCTTCCACGACGTGTTCCGCGCGGGTGCCGTGTATTACGGCGTGAGCGACCTCGAGGCGCTCGCTCGCGATACGCACAAGTTCGAGTCGCGCTATCTCGAGCGCCTCGTCGGCCCCTATCCGGCCGAGCGTGCGCGCTATCGGGCGCGCTCGCCGCTGCACCACGCCGAACGCCTGCGTTGTCCCGTGATCTTCTTCCAGGGTCTCGAGGATCGCGTGGTACCCCCGGACCAGACCGAGCACGTCGCCGCGGCGCTGCGTGCGCGCGGCGTGCCCGTCGCGTATGTCGCGTTCCCCGGCGAGCAGCACGGTTTCCGCGCGGCCGCGAACGTGAAGCGTGCGCTCTTGAGCGAGCTTCGCTTCTACGGGCGCGTGTTCGGCTTCGCCACCGATGCCGACACCCTCGTTCCGGATCCCCTCGGCTAGCTCGCTTTCGCCCCGCCGGCGTGTTGGGCATGCGGCGCGACTGTGTTTTAATTTCGCCCCTGCCTCCCAGAAGGACCCCGTATGAGCAAGGTTATTCGCGCTCCGGCGGCCGAAGGGTCGAACGCACAGAAGGAGTTGTGTGCGCGCTATAGGGAAGTCCGCGGCGCCACCGAGTCGCTGTGCCGTCCGCTCGCGGTCGAGGACTACTGCATCCAGTCAATGCCGGACGTGAGCCCGCCGAAGTGGCACCTCGCGCACACGAGCTGGTTCTTCGAGACGTTCCTGCTGAAGCCTTACGCGCGCGGCTACCGCGAGTTCCATCCGCAGTACGAGTACCTGTTCAATTCGTACTACCAGGCGGTCGGGGTTCCCTACCCGCGGCCGCAACGCGGCCTGCTGTCGCGCCCGACGGTGCAGGAGATCTACCGCTACCGGGCCCACGTCGACGCCGCGATGGAGCGTCTCCTCGCCGATCCTTCGCCGTCGCACGCGGAGGCGATCGCGACACGCACAGTGCTCGGGCTGCATCACGAACAGCAGCACCAGGAGCTGCTCCTCACGGATATCAAGCACATCTTCGCGCTCAATCCGTTGAAGCCGCCGTACGCCGAGTGCCCGGAGGCGCCACGCGAGCGGCCGGCACCGCTCGGCTGGCACGCGCACCCGGGCGGCCTCCTCGAGATCGGCCACGCCGGCGCGGGCTTTGCGTTCGATAACGAAGCGCCGCGGCATCGCGTCTACCTGCGCCCGTTCGCCCTGGCGAGTCGGCTGGTCACGAACGGCGAGTACCTCGAGTTCATGGAGGCGGGCGGCTACGAGCGTCCGGAGCTCTGGCTCGCGGACGGCTGGAACGAGGCAAAAACGCAGCAGTGGCGCGCGCCGCTCTATTGGGAGCGGTGCGACGGAGCCTGGTGGACCTACACGCTCGGCGGCATGCGGCGCGTGCGCGAAGACGAGCCCGTGAGCCACGTGAGCTACTACGAGGCCGACGCCTACGCGCGCTGGGCCGGAAAGCGGCTGCCGAGCGAAGCCGAATGGGAAGTCGTCGCGGCCGAACTGCCCGTCGCGGGAAATTTCAGCGACCGCGGCTTGCTGCACCCGGCGCCGGCCGCCGCGGGAGCGGTACCGGCGCAGATGTACGGCGACGTGTGGGAGTGGACCGCGAGCGACTACGCGCCGTATCCGGGCTATCGCCCCGCGAGCGGAGCGCTCGGCGAGTACAACGGCAAGTTCATGTGCAATCAGCGCGTGCTGCGCGGCGGCTCCTGCGCGAGCCCGCAGTCGCACCTGCGTCCTACGTATCGCAACTTTTTCTATGCGGGCACGCGGTGGCAGTTCGCCGGCATCCGGCTCGCCGCCGACGCATGAGGGCGGCGATCCGGTTCTACGATGCCCTCGGCGCCGAATCGGATGCGCTCGGCGAGCTGCTCGCCGGGCTCGCCGAGCGCCCGCGCGCGATCGCGCCCAAGTTCTTCTACGATGCGCGCGGCTCGGAGCTCTTCGAAGCGATCTGCCGGCTGCCCGAGTACTATCCGACGCGTACCGAGACCGCGATACTGCGCACCTGCGCGCCGGAAATCGCGCGGCGCGCACCGCGCCGCGCGGTCCTGGTCGAACTCGGAAGCGGCGCGTCCGAGAAGGTGCGGCTGCTGCTCGACGCCCTGCGCCCGCAGGCGTACCTCGGCATCGACATCTCGCGCGATTTCCTGCGCGCCGCGACCGGTCGCCTGGCGCACGATTATCCCTGGCTCGCCGTGCACGCCGCCTGCGCCGACTTCTCGCAACCGCTCGCGCTGCGTTATCCGCCGCCCGATGTGCCGCGGCTGCTCTTCTTTCCGGGCTCGAGCATCGGTAACTTCACGCCCGAGGAATCGGTCGCCCTGCTCGAGCGGCTCCGGCCGCTGGTCGGGCCCGGCGGCGGCTTCGTGCTGGGCGTCGACCTGCAGAAGGACCCGCGCGTCATCCACGCCGCGTACAACGATGCGCACGGAGTGACCGCGGCGTTCAATCGCAACGTGCTCTACCGGCTGCGGCGCGAATTCGGCGCGAAGGTCGATCCCGAGGGTTTCGTGCACGAGGCGATCTACAACGAAGCGCTGGGCCGCGTCGAGATGTACCTGGTGAGCCGCGGGGAGCAGGAAATACGGCTCGGCGACAGAACGTTCGTTTTTGCGCCCGGCGAACGGCTGCACACGGAGTACTCGTACAAGTACAGCATCGAGGGGTTCCAGGCGCTTGCGCGCACCGCCGGTTACCGGGCGGAGGCCGTGTGGACCGACGCGCGCAGCTACTTCAGCGTCCACTACCTGTCGCTCCCGGCGTAGCCGGCGCGCACGTCAGCGCTCGCCGGCGCTTCGACCTTCGAGCGCATACGGCCCGAGCAGGCGCCAGCCCTGGGGCGGGCCGGCCGGCGCGCACAGCGCAATGCGGTCGGCCGTGAAGCGAGTATCGAAGCGCCGCCCGATCTCATCCACGAGCCGCTCCTTCTCCTCGCGCGCAAGATCGCCGTAGACGAGGCTCAGGTGCGGGAGGTAATCGGCCGCCGGGTCGACGCCGAAGTGCGCGCAGGCAGCGCGGTGCGCTGCGAGCAGCGCCTCGGTGCGCTCGGCGAGCACGTAGACGCAGCGGAAGTAGCTGTCGCCGGTGCTGAGCCCGGTGAGATGAACCGGGACCGGGGCGAGGTGCCGCGCCGCCGCACGCGCGCGCGTCACCGCCACGCTTTCATCGAGATCCGCGGCGCTGCAAAGGGTGAGGTGCGGTACGAAACACGGCGTGCCGAGCCGCCGGCTGAGGCGCTCGATCAGTCGGGCGAAGCGCTCCCCTGCCTCGGGCGGGGGCATGAGCCACAACGTGTAGCGCGCCGTCACGTCCGCATCGCCGCCTCTGCCGGCTCCTGGCACTTCGACTTGCGCTGCGGTTTTTCGTTTCGGAAGATGGCTCGGCGACCGCACACTGCACCATGACCGATTCGCCGGAGAAACCCGGGCGCGCCGCGGCGCCGCTCGCGCGGGGCGCCATGAAAGGGCGCGGTGCGGCGACGAACGCCGACGGCCGCTTCGAGCCCTATCGGCACGAGGCCGAAGATGACGGCTGGGGAGGCTTCGACGAGCCGCCGGCCGCGGTGCGCACCACGGTCGGCGTCGACAGCGCCCGCCGCGTCATCAGCCGCAACGAGTCCCCGGACATCCCCTTCGAGCAGTCGATCAATCCGTATCGCGGCTGCGAGCACGGCTGCATCTACTGCTACGCGCGCCCGACGCACGCGTGGCTCGGCCTCTCGCCCGGACTCGACTTCGAGACGCGCCTTTACGCCAAGCCCGACGCCGCCGCGCGGCTCATCGAGGAGCTGCGCGCGCCCGGCTACCGCCCGGCGCCGATCGCGCTCGGCACGAACACCGACCCCTACCAGCCGATCGAGCGCCGCTACCGCATCACGCGCGCGATCCTCGACGTGCTCGCCGGCTGCGAGCACCCGGTGACGATCGTCACCAAGTCCGTCCGCATCGAACGCGATCTCGACCTGCTCGCGCCCATGGCCGAGAAGCGCCTGGTGCAGGTGCACATCAGCATCACCACCCTGAAGAACGATCTCGCGCGGCGGCTCGAGCCGCGCGCCTCCGCGCCGGCGCGCCGCCTCGAGGCGATCCGGCGGCTCAGCGCCGCGGGCGTACCGGTCGGCGTCATGACGGCGCCGGTGATTCCGGTCCTGACGGACGGGGAGCTCGAATCCGTTCTCGAGGCGGCGCGCGAGGCCGGAGCGAGCTCCGCCGGCTACGTGCTGCTGCGCCTGCCGTACGAGGTGAAGGACCTGTTCAAGGAGTGGCTCGCGCTGCACGCGCCGCTCGCCGCCGAGCACGTGATGGCGCGCGTGCGGGACACCCGCGCGGGCAGGGAGAACGACGCCCGCTTCGGCACGCGCATGCGCGGGGAAGGCGTGTACGCCGAGATGATCCGCCATCGGTTCCGCCTGGCCTGCCGGCGGCTCGGCCTCGAGCCGCGCGCTTCCGCGCCGCTCGACACTTCGCGCTTCCGTCCGCCGCGCTCCCCGAGCGGGCAGCTCGAGATGTTCTAGGCGCCGCGCGGCGCTTGGACAGCAGCGCCGCTGCGCGTAGAGTGCGCACGACAAGCGGCACGCCATGCTCGGCCTGTTCCTCGACATCTTCATCATCCTTTTCGTCGTCGTCGATCCCATCGGCCTCGCGCCCATCTTTGCCGCGATCACGCAGGGCGGAACGCGCGAATACCGCCGGCGCATGGCGGTACGCGGAACCGTCATTGCGGGCGTGATCCTGTTCGTGTTCGCCCTGGTCGGGGCCGAGCTGCTGCGCGCGCTCGGGATCGGCATGCCCGCGTTTCAGATCGCCGGCGGCATCCTCCTGTTCCTGGTCGCGATCGACATGGTGTTCGCGCGCCATTCGGGCATCCGCTCGACCACCGAGCGCGAGCAGCGGGAGGCCGAACTCAAAGCGGACGTTTCCGTATTTCCGCTCGCGTTTCCGCTGATCGCCGGACCGGGCGCGCTCACGACGGTGCTGCTCATGGCCGGACGCTACGCCGAGGCGCCGCGCCTCGTGCTCCTGGTGCTGGCGGTGGTCGTGATCGTGCTGCTGCTCGTACTGGCGGCGTTGCTGCAGGCGGAGCGCATCATGCGCTGGATCGGCGAAACCGGCACGAACGTGATCACGCGCGTGTTCGGCGTGGTGCTCGCGGCGCTCGCCGTACAGTACGTCCTCGACGGGCTGCGCGCCGGGTTCGCGTGAGGTCTCAGTCGGGGGCGGTGCCGCGGGCGGCGCTTCCCGGCGCGTGCCCCGTGGCGAGCACCGGCAGGTACGAGACCGGATCGATGCCGTAGGCGCCCGGCTCGAGCACGCGCTCGATATCGCACGGCCCGCCGTCCGGCCCCTGGCGGTGCATAAGGTCGACGGTGACCGGCGTGCCGTAGGGCACGCACTGGGGATTCAGCACGAGCGTGACGCGGGGCTTGAGCCGGCGCACGCGGTTCATCGCGATCACGACGCCGACTTCGCCGGTGTTGAGCTCGACCACGCTCCCGATCGGGTAGATGCCCATGCATTGAATGAACTGCTCGACGAGCCCCGGGTGGAAGTCGCGGCCGCGCAAGTCGTAGAGCTGCTTCAGTGCCGCGTGCGCCGCGAGGCCGGCGCGGTACGGGCGGTCGCTCGTGACGGCGTCGTAGCAGTCGACAATACCGCCGATCATCCCGAACAGCCCGATCTCATCGCCCCGCAGCCCCGCGCTGTAGCCGCCACCCGAATAGCGTTCGTGGTGACAACGCGCGACCTCGATCGCCGGGCGCGGAATGTGCGCCAGGCGCTCGAGGATCTCCACGCCGCGCGGCACGTGCGTCTGCATCACGACGAACTCCTGTTCGGTCAGCGCGCCCGGCTTGTTCAGGAGCTCGCCCGGCACTTTGAGCTTGCCGATGTCGTGCAGCAGCGCGCCGATGCCGAGGGTCTCGAGCGTCGGACGATCGAAGCCCAAATGGCGGCCGAAGGCGAGCGCGAGGATGCACACGCGCAGGCTGTGCTGCGCCGTGTATTGATCCTTGTTCTTGAGCTGAGTGAAGCAGGTGAGCGCGTCGGGATTGCGAATGACGCTGTCGGCGAGCTGCGCCACCACGCGCCTGGCGCCCGCCGCATCGGGGCTGCGGCCGGTGCGCACGTCCTCGATCGTCTGCTCGAGCAGCAGGCGCGCCGCAACGTAGTGTTCGCGCGCGACCGGTATTTCCTGTTCGAGCGTCACCTGATCGGCGTACACCGGCTGTGGGCGCGGCTGGTTGATGATCTTCAGGAAATCGCGCGCGAGCCGCTGCTCGGCGTCCGTGGGGTAGGTGGGCTGCTGCTGCACCGCCGCACGCCGCGGTGCCGGCTCCTTATCGGTTTCCGGGACTTGGATGTAGACGTGGCGGCAGTAGCGCCGCAGTTCCTCGATTTCGGCCGGGGAGCGGATCTCGAAGCCCTGGAACAGGAACGGGGTGCCGAGCCACGGCCGGTCCAGCTCCGCTACGTACATCCCGAGCCGCAGATACCGTACGTCGATCTTCTTGCGCACGACTTTGGTACAGTGCCGTGGGAAAACGGCGCAACCGAATTCCCGATTTGATTAATCGGATTAACTCGTATAAATAACCCGAGGCATGCCGAAGAACAAGCAAGAATCGCGCCGGGCGGCATAACCGGCGACGATCGGCGTCGAGCGTGCGCGCTCCGGTAATCGGCGATATAGCTGCACTTCTTCATGCAAAAGCTTTACACCGCGGCGAATCTGCCTGATGCGTATCTGTTGCTGCACCGTCTGGAGCGTGCCGGCATCCGCGCCCGGGTTCTGAACGAGCACGCACAGGGCGGGGTCGGCGAGATACCGTTCGTGCACGCCTACCCCGAGGTCTGGATCGAGGCCGCGGATGCCGAGCGAGCGCGTGCCGTCGTGGCGGAGCACGAGCGCCCCTTGCCGGACGCTGCGCGGGACTGCGCGCGTTGCGGAGAGAGGAACCCGGGGACCTTCGAGATGTGCTGGCGCTGCGGCGCCGTGTTGGAGCCGGGCGGCTAGTGCGTTCCTGGAGCCGGTGCCACCCGGGCTTCGCCAGTGATCTTTGCGCGCAGCAGCTCCGGCGCGATCGAACGCCATTTTGCGCGGCGGCCATAGATCGCCGCCGATAGTTCCCGCGAGAACCGGGCAAAGGCATGCACCTGCTCGGAGGCGGCGAGGTGCGAAGTGCGCTCGGGGAACACGAGCAACGCTTCGATGCGCAAGCTTTTCGTCGGCTGCGCCGTATTCACCGGGTCGCAACCCGGTTGCGCATCGGCGGCCGGGTCCTCCTGCAGGTCCGTCATTGCAGAGCGAACGGTGCCAGCACGGTCTCCACGCGCTGCTCGAGCCCCGGCGCGCCCGGGAGGCGCGGATCCTTCCTGATCGCTCCGGCTCATGCTAGCGTTACCCGGCGGTGCAGGCCGGCCGGCATTGAACTCGCCCCGGCATGCCCTTATCTAAGTCAAAGCTTTTCCCTGGAGTGGAGAACTAAGTACTTATGGTGAAGCGTGTACTGCTGTTCCTGGCGACCAACCTCGCCATCCTGATCGTCCTCAGCGTGACGCTGCGGCTGCTGGGAGTCGAGCGCATCCTCGATCAGTCGGGGTCCGGCCTGGATTTCAACGCGCTTCTCGTATTCGCGGCCGTGATCGGTTTCGGCGGCTCGTTCATCTCGCTCGCCATGTCGAAGTGGATGGCGAAGCGCATGACCGGCGCCCAGGTGATCGAGCAGCCGCGCAACAGCACCGAGCAATGGCTGCTCGATACCGTGCGCCGCCAGGCGCGGCGGGCCGGCATCGAGATGCCCGAAGTCGCCATCTACGATTCCCCGGACATCAATGCGTTCGCGACCGGCATGAACCGGAACAAGGCATTGGTGGCCGTCAGTACCGGACTGCTTCGCTCGATGGACCGCGACGAGGCCGAAGCGGTGCTCGGACACGAAGTGAGCCACGTGGCGAACGGGGACATGGTGACCCTTGCCCTCATTCAGGGCGTGGTCAACACGTTCGTGATCTTTATCGCCCGGGTGATCGGGCATGTTGTCGACCGTGCCGTATTCAGGAACGAAGAAGGGCACGGCCCGGCATTTTGGGTGACGACGATCATCGCCGAGCTCGTGCTGGCGATTCTCGCGAGCATTATCGTCATGTGGTTCAGCCGCTACCGTGAGTTCCGCGCGGATGCCGGCGGCGCGCGCCTCGCCGGGCGCGAGAAGATGATCGCCGCGCTCGAGCGGCTCAAGGCGAGTCACGAGTCGCACCTCCCCGATCAGATGGCCGCCTTCGGCATCAATGGCCGCGCGCCGCGCGGGTTCGCCAGGCTCTTCATGTCGCATCCGCCGCTCGATGAGCGGATTGCGGCGCTGAAGAGCGCGGCCTGATCCCGAGCCGCGAGAAGCTCTCCCGACCCGTAGCGCCGGCCGGCGCTACGGGTTTTTTGTTCGCGGACCCCGAGGGCATGCGTGCCCGGCCGCCGGTTTCCTCGCTCGGGAATAGGCGCGGGTGCGATCGTGTTCTTGCAGGAGGCGCGAGGAAACCGATTCCCGAAGGACTAAACTTGGGGGCCGCGATCGTGTCTAGGGGATAACTGGAGGCGATTATGCTCATCAAGCGCGCGCCCGAGGTGCGTTCGTACGAGATTACGGATGAACGGGTGTATCGCGAGCGCCGGCGTTTCCTGCGCCAGGCCGCGGCGGCCGGACTGCTGCTCGCCCCCGTGGCGGCGCTTTACGGGCAGAGCGGCGAGCCCGGGCGCAAGCTCGGGCCGCTGCAGCCGAGCCGCTTCTCCACCGACGAGAAGCTCACCCCCTACCGCGACGTCACCACCTATAACAATTTTTACGAGTTCGGCACCGGCAAGGACGATCCGGCACGCAACGCCGGCCGCCTGCGCACGCGGCCGTGGAGCATCGCGATCGAAGGCGAGGTGCGCAAGCCGGCGGTGTATCAGCTCGAGGATTTCATCAAGCCGCATGCCCTCGAGGAGCGCATCTACCGGCTGCGCTGCGTCGAGGCGTGGTCCATGGTCATTCCCTGGGTCGGCTTTCCGCTCGCCGACGTGATCAAGCGCGTCGAGCCGACCTCGCGCGCCAAGTACGTCGAGTTCACCGCGCTCTACGATCCCGAGCAGATGCCCGCGCAGCGGCCGGGGCTTTTCGGCGCCGGGCTCGAGTGGCCGTACGTCGAGGGCCTGCGCATCGACGAAGCGGTGCACCCGCTCACGATTCTCGCGGTCGGACTGTACGGCGAGGTGCTGCCGAACCAGAACGGCGCGCCGCTGCGGCTGGTCGTGCCCTGGAAGTACGGCTTCAAGAGCATCAAGTCGATCGTGCGCCTGCGCTTCGTCGAGCAGCAGCCGGTTTCGACCTGGATGCTCGCGAGCCCGGAAGAATACGGGTTCTACTCCAACGTGAATCCGAACGTCGATCATCCGCGCTGGAGCCAGAAGTACGAGACCCGCATCGGCGAGGATTCGCTGCTCACGCGGCTCACGCGCAAGCGCGAAACGCTCATGTTCAACGGCTACGCCGAGCACGTCGCGCATCTCTACGCCGGCATGGACCTGCGCAAGTTCTACTGAGCGCGCCGCCCATGGCCTCGCCCGGCCGCTTCGCCGCCGCGAAACCCGTCGTCTTCGCCGCTTGCCTGCTCCCGTTCCTCGCGCTCGTGCGCATGATCTGGACGGGCGACCTCGGGCCCAATCCGGTCGAGACCCTGAACCGCTTCACCGGCGACTGGACGCTGCGGCTGCTCCTCGCAACGCTCGCGCTGACGCCGCTGCGCGGCGTGAGCGGCTGGCATTACCCCATGCGCTTTCGCCGCATGCTCGGCCTGTTCGCGTTCTTCTACGCCTGCCTGCATTTCCTGTCCTGGATCTGGGTCGACAAGCTCTTCGACTGGGACGAGATGGTGACGGATGTGGCCAAACGTCCGTTCGTTACTGTCGGTTTCGCGAGCTTCGTGCTGCTGATCCCGCTCGCCGTGACCTCGACCAACGGCATGATCAGGCGCCTTGGCGGCGCCCGCTGGCGCGCGCTCCATCGGCTCGTCTACGCGATCGCGGCCGGGGGCGTGGTCCACTTCCTGTGGCTCGTCAAATCGGACATCCGCGAGCCGCTGGTCTACGCCGCGATCCTCGCGGTGCTTCTCGGCTACCGGCTGTGGGGCCGATGGCGCCGTCTGGTGCGGGCGCTGCCCGCCGGCGTGCGCTGAATGCTTCTATACTCCGATTAGAACCAAACTGACCGTGGGAGGGGTCTCATGCCCGGCTGGCTTCCGTTCGCCGTCATCGTGCTGCTGCTCGGCTTCATCGTATACCTCTATAACCGTTTGATCGTGCTGCGCAATCGCGTGAAGAACGCTTTCGCGCAGATCGACGTGCAGCTCACGCGCCGGCACGACCTCATTCCGAACCTGGTCGAGACCGTGAAGGGATACATCAAGCACGAGCGCGAAACGCTCGAGGCCGTGATTCGAGCCCGCAACGCCGCGGTCGCAAGCCTCAAGGCGGTCGCGGCCGATCCCACGCGGGCGGACGTGGTGAAGCGGCTCGCGGGCGCGGAGGGCGCGCTGAACGGGGCGCTCGGCCGGCTGCTCGCCGTGGTCGAGGCTTACCCCGACCTCAAGGCGAACCAGAACATGATGCAGCTCTCCGAGGAGCTCACCAGCACGGAGAACCGGGTGGCGTTCGCGCGCCAGGCCTACAACGACGCGGTCATGGAATACAACAACGCGCGCGAGACGTTCCCGGGCTCGATCGTTGCCGGTACGTTTCGGTTCACGCCCGGCACCCTGCTCGAGATCGAGGACGTCGCGAAGCGCGCGGTCCCCAAGGTTTCGTTCTGAGCGCCTGCGGCCCGGGCGGCTGACGCGCCCGGCACCGCCTGCCCCGGCTTCCCGTGAACTTCTTCGAGCACCAGCAGCGCGCGCGGCGGCGTACCTGGCTGCTCGCGGCGCTTTTCACCGCCGCCACTGCCGCGACGCTGCTCCTCGCCAACGGCGTGGTTCTGGCCGTGGTCGCGGCATATGCTGGTGACCTGCACGAAGCGGCGACGCTCGCGCAGTGGATTGCGGCGCGTCCCGGGACCGTCGTCGGAACCTCGTTCTCGACTCTGGCCGTGGTCGGCGGCGCCAGCATGTACCGTATGGCATCGCTCGCGCGCGGCGGGGGCGCCGTCGCCCGCGCGCTCGGCGGCGTGTACGTCGATTCCGAGACGCGCGATCCGCGGCAACGGCAGCTCTTGAACGTCGTCGAGGAAATGGCCATTGCCGCCGGCGTGCCCGTGCCCGACGTGTACGTGCTGGAGCAGGAGGGCGGCATCAACGCGTTCGCCGCCGGGTTCACGGCGAGCGATGCCGCTATCGCGGTGACGCGCGGCGCGCTCGAATTCCTGACGCGCGATGAGCTCCAGGGCGTGATCGCGCACGAGTTCAGCCACATCCTCAACGGCGACATGCGGCTCAATACGCGCCTGATCGGCGTGGTGTACGGGCTCGTCTTCATCGGGCTCACGGGGCGCATGATCCTGCGCGGTCTCGCCCACGTACGCGGATCTTCCCGGCATGGGGGCGCGCTCGCCGCCGTCGGGGCCGCGGGGCTCGCGCTCACGGCGATCGGCTATCTCGGCACCTTCTTCGGCGCCGTGATCCGGGCAGCGGTCTCGCGGCAGCGCGAGTATCTCGCCGACGCTTCCGCCGTACAGTTCACGCGCAACACCCAAGGCATCGCCGGTGCGCTCAAGAAGATTGCGGCGTCGCCGCTGCGGGCCGTGCTTCAGGCGGCGACGGCGGAGGAGATCGCGCACATGCTGATCGCCGACGGGCGCAAGATGTTCGCCGGATTCTTCGCCACGCATCCGCCGATATTGAAGCGCATCAAGGCGATCGACCCGCGATTCGATCCGGCCGAGCTCGCGCACATCACGCTCGCGCCGCTCGCGCCGGCAGTCGAGGAGGCGCGAGCCGCGGCCGGCGCCCGTGCCGGCCAGGACCGGATTTCGCCTGCTCTCCTGCTGACCAGCATCGGTGCGCTGAATGAGGGCGGCATCGAGGCGGCCGCACGCACCCGCGGCGAAATTCCCGACTCGCTGCGCCGCGTGGCCCGCTCGCCGGCGCTCGCGCCCGCGCTCGTGCTCGCGCTCGCCCTGAGCCGGGAGCCGCCCGAGCGGAGCCGGCAGCTCGCGCGGCTCGCCGGGCGGCTGCCCGAGGGTCTCGCGCCGCACCTCGAGGCGGTGGCGACGATGGCCGCTTCGCTCGACGCGGCGCACCGGCTGGCGCTCGTCGAGCTCGCCTTTCCGGCGCTGCGCCGCCGCTCGCCCGCGGAGCTCGGAGAGCTGGTCGCCGCGGTCGAGGAAATCAGCCGGATCGACGGGCGCTTCGATGCGCTCGATTACGCGCTCACCCGGCTCTTGCGCGTGCACTTGACCGAGGCGGCGGCGCCGCAGAGCGCGGCCCCGATGCGGCGGCCGAAGCTGCATTCGCTCCGTGCCGAGGCGGCGCTTCTTTTTGCCGTGGTGGCGCGGGCAGGCGAGCGCGACCGGCACGCCGCGCATCGCGCGTTCGAGGCCGGCATGCGTACGCTGCTCGGCAGCCCGGTCCCGCCGTTTGCGGTGCCCGAGCCCTGGACCGCGCCGCTCGATCGTGCGCTCGCGCGCCTCGACGCGCTTGCGCCCGAGGCGAAGCGGGCGCTCATCGAGGCGCTCATCGTCACGATCCTTCACGACCGCGAGCTGCGTCTCGCCGAGGCGGAGCTGTTGCGCGCCGTGTGCGCCAATCTCCACTGCCCGGTGCCCCCGATCGCGCCGCCGGCGGGCGGTAACGCCCGCACCGCCGCCGCCTGAAGCGGACCGCGCGGAGCAAACCTCCCTACGCAGCGCGCGCTCCCGTTTGCTGCCGCGGTCCTGACCCGCTCAGGTGCCGCTGCAGCCGCAGGCCGTCGACCCCATCCTCGTAGTAGCGCGGCAGGCGCTCGATGCAGCCGTAGCCGAGCTTCGCGTACAGTGCCAGCGCGGCGCGGTTGTCGCATCGCACCTCGAGGCGAAGCGTCTCCACGCCGCGCGCGGCGGTACCCGCCTCGGCAGTGCGCATGAGCGCCTGGGCAATGCCGCGACCGCGCGCCGCGGGCGCGACCACGAGCGAGTACAGGCGGGCACAGCAACTTCCACGGCGATAGAGCACTACCGCGTCGCCGAGCAGGCCGTCGCCCCCTGCGGCTACCCATACGTCCGCATGTCCGCGGGTGAGCAAGTGCCGGAGGCTGCGGCGCGTGAGGCGATCGCCCGGGAACTCGCGCTCGAGCGCCACGAGCGCCGGCAGGTCGGCGCGCACTGCGCGGCGAATGTCGGACATCGGTCAG
>DASVBY010000058.1:0-30982 GCA_036381895.1 Burkholderiales bacterium
CGCGCAACGAGAACGAGAACATCATGCCGGTGACGATCGAGCTGGTGAAAGCGGGTGCGACGATGGGCGAGATCGTCGAGCGCCTGAAAGGTCTCTGGGGCACCTACCGCGAGAACCCGGTGTTCTGATCCGCGGGCGCCGGCGGGCGCCTCGTTGGGACGGGCGGCCTAGACGTGCGGCTCGCCCCAGGCGGCCGCGTCGAGCAGGATGTCGACGCCGGCCGCAGGCGCGATAGCGCTCGCCGGAATCGCCTCCCCCCGCCGCCACGCCGCCACCGCATCCCGCTTCTCCGCGCCCGCGACCAGAAACAGCACCTGCCGCGCCCGGCTGAGGCGCGCCGCGCCGAGCGACACGCGCTCGGGCGGCGGCTTCGGGGCGTCTTGAACGGCGAGGATGTCGGCGCCGCCGGTTTCCCGGCCGGGAAAGAGGCTCGCCGTGTGCCCGTCTTCACCGAGCCCGAGCAGCACGAGATCGAAGGTTTCGACGCGCGCGAGCGTCTCGGCGTAGCGCCGCGCCGCCTCGCCCGCCCCGAGCTCGGTCGGGATCGCATGAATCTGCTGCGGCGGCAGCGCCACCCGATCGAGCCACGCTTCCCGCGCCATGCGGTCGTTGCGCTCGGAATGGCCCGCCGGCCGGCAGCGCTCATCGCCGAAGTAAACGTGCCACTTCGGCCAGTCGGCCTCGGCGTCCGCGAGCCGGGCATAGACGCCGCGCGGCGTATGCCCGCCGGCAAGGACCACGGCGAACCGGCCGTGCGCTACGATCGCCTGCGCGGCCGCGCGCAGGATCGCCGCCGCCGCGCGCCGCTCGAGATCAGCGAGACTCGGGTAGATGTGCCAGCGCCTGAGCTGTGCCATGGCTCACGGATGATTGCGCCACTCGCGATCGCCGCCCCCGAGCACGCGCCCGGCCGCCTCCGGTCCCCAGCTTCCGGCCGGATAGGTCGGCAGATCGGCGGGGCGCTCGGCCCAGCGCCGCAGGACCGGATCGATCACGCGCCACGCCCATTCGACCTCATCGAAGCGCAGGAACAGGCTGCGGTCGCCGTCGATGACATCGAGCAGCAGCCGCTGGTACGCCTCGATCGCGGCGCCCGGCTCGGCGCGGTAGCTCGCATCGAGCCGGCGCGTGCGCGTCGTGAGCGCGAGCCCCGGCTGCTTCGCGCGGATCTCGACGTGCATGCCCTCCTCCGGCTGGATCGAGAGCACGATCCAGTTCGGCTCGAGCGCGCCGCAGGCGCCGTGGAACAGGAGCTGCGGCGGGCGGCGCAGCCGCAGCGCGATGAGCGAGGTCTTCTGCGCCAGGCGCTTGCCGGTGCGCAGACAGAACGGCACGCCGCGCCAGCGCCAGTTGTCGATGTGGAAGGCTGCCGCGACGAAGGTCTCGGTCGTCGATCCGGGCGGCACGCCCGGCTCCTCGCGGTAACCCGGGAGCCGCTCGCCGTTCGCCGCGCCGGCCGCGTACTGCGCGCGCACCACATCGCGCTCGACGGCGTCCGGCGCGAGCGGGCGCACCGAGCGCAGCACCTTCACTTTCTCGTCGCGCAGCGCCTCGGCCTCGAAGCGCGCGGGCGGCTCCATCGCCACCACCGCCATCATCTGCAGCAGGTGGTTCTGCACCATGTCCCGCAGCGCCCCGGCGCCGTCGTAGTAGTCGGCGCGCCCGTCGATGCCGCTCGCTTCCGCCACCGTGATCTGCACGTGATCCACGTAGTTGCGGTTCCAGATCGGCTCGACCAGCATGTTCGCGAAGCGGAAGACGAACAGGTTCTGCACCGTCTCCTTGCCGAGGTAGTGATCGATGCGGTAGATCTGCGCCTCGTCGTAGTGTCGGTGCAGCAGCGCGTTCAGGCGCTCCGCGCTCGCGAGGTCCACGCCGAACGGTTTCTCCACCACGATGCGGTGGCGGCCGCGCCCGCGGCTGATGCCGGCCGCGGCGAGCTTGGCGATCACGTCGTCGAAATCGCCGGGTTTGATCGCGAGGTAGGAGAGCGTGTTCTCGCAGGCGCCCCCGGCCGCGCGCTCGATCGCCTCCCGCAGCCGCGAGTAGGCAGCGGCATCGTGCAGGTCGCCGCGCAGGTAATCGAAGCGCTGCACGAACCGAGCGGCGGCCGCCGCGGTGAATGCCCGAGGCGCGCCGGCGCGCACCACGCCTTCGAGGTGGCGCCGCCAGGCGTCCCGATCCCAGTCGCGCCGCGCGAACGCGATCAGCCGCAAGTCCGGCGGGAGCCGGCCCGCCGCGTCGAGCGCGTAGAGCGCGGGCAGGAGCTGCGTGCTCGCCAGGTTCCCCGCGGCGCCGAAGACGATGAAGACGCACCGCTCGCCGCCCGTCGCCATGCGTCAACGGTTCCTCGCGCGCCGCGTGCGCGCCGTCCGGGCCGCGGTCGCTCTTCGCATTGCGCCTTCCTTGGTGTCCATGGCGGTTTCAGGTCCTGTTGCGCTCGTTCACGGCCTTGAGCTCGTGCCCCCCGAAGCCCGCGCGCATCATCGCGAGCAGCCGGTTCGCATAATCGGACCTGCCCTGGCTCGCGAGACGCATCGTGAGCGCGAGGCTCGTCACGGGCGCCGGCACGCCCTGCTCGATCGCTTCGAGCGCGGTCCAGCGGCCCTCGCCCGACTCGGCCACGTAGGGGGCCACACCGTCGAGCCGCGCGTCCTTCGCGAGGAACTCCGCCGTCAGATCGAGCAGCCAGCTGCGCACCACGCTGCCGTGCCGCCACGCCTCCGCGATCGCCGCGAGATCGAAACCGAAGTCCTTGCGCGCCTCGAGCAGCGCGAACCCTTCGGCGTACGCCTGCATCATCCCGTACTCGATGCCGTTATGGATCATCTTCACGAAGTGCCCGGCGCCGGCCGGACCGCAATGCAGCCACCCGCGGTCGGGCGCCGGCGCGAGCGCCTTGACCGCCGGCTCGAGGCGCCGCATCGCCTCGGGCTTGCCGCCGAGCATGAGCGCGTAGCCGTTCGCGAGCCCCCAGATGCCGCCGGACACACCGGCATCGACGAATTCGAGGCCGCGCGCTTCGAGCGCTTGCGCGCGGCGCATGGAGTCGCGGTAGTGGGAATTGGCGCCATCGACGATGAGATCGCCGGGCGCGAGGAGCGCCGCCAGCCGGTCGATGTGTTCCTCGGTAATGCGGCCCGCCGGCAGCATCAACCACACGGCGCGCGGCGTGGCGAGGCGCCCGACGAGCTCCTCGAGCGACTCCGCCGCCATCAACCCGGTCTCGGCCGCGAGCGCCTGGGCAACGTCACGGTCCCGGTTCCAGGCCACGATCTCGATGCCGGCACGCCGGAGCCGCCGCGCCATGTTGCCGCCCATGCGCCCCAGACCGATCAGACCGAGCTGCATGCGCACCCCCCTGTTTTCACTCGACCCATAGCGCTTCGGCAGGCTGAAACCGCTCGAGTTCGCAGCCGCCGGTTCCGTGCGGGCGCCCGGGGGGCTGTTGGCGCCGCGCGCACGCTTTGAAACGATCGCAACAGGGGTTTGCGCCAGGCCGGCGTGCGCACCGTGCCGTCGACCTGCGCCGCGTGCGTGTCACCGGATCGGGCTACAGCGCGAGGTACTCCTGACGCAGCTCGGCGTTTTCCATCACTTCGCGCGCGCTGCCTTCGAACACGACTTCACCCATATCGAGGATGATCGCGCGATCGGCGAGGTGCAGCGCCGCAATAGCGTTCTGCTCCACGATGATGGTAGTGAAGCCGAGCTTCTTGACTTCCTCCAGGATCTTCTCGATTTCCCGCACCACGACCGGCGCCAGCCCTTCGTAGGGCTCGTCCAGCAGCAGCAGCTTCACGTCGCGCGCGAGCGCCCGCGCGACCGCGAGCATCTGCTGCTCGCCGCCCGAAAGCGTGGTCGCCTCCTGCTGGCGCCGCTCGGCCAGGCGCGGGAAGTGCTCGTAGAGGCGCTCGAGACTCCAGCCGTGCGGCTTCTCGATCTGCGCGAGCTTGAGGTTCTCCTCGACCGTGAGGCCGCCGAAGATGCGCCGGTCCTCGGGTACCAGCCCGACGCCGTGCCGCGCTGCCTGCCACGCGGACATCTCGTGCAGCGGCAGGCCGTCCAGCCAGATCTCGCCCGCCCGCAGCTGCGGACTCGCGAGCCGCGCGATGGTGCGCAGCGTAGAGGTCTTGCCCGCGCCATTGCGTCCGAGCAGCGCCAGGATCTCGCGCTCCCGCACCTCGAAGCTCACGCCCTGCACCACGTAGCTCTCGCCGTAATAGGCATGCAGGTCCCGGCAGGCGAAGTACGGCCGCGCCGACGGTTCCGGCGCAGCACGCTGCTCGTTCACCGCCACCGCTTCGCTCCGGCTCACAGACGCACCCCTCCCAGATAGGCCTCCTGCACGCGCGGGTCGCCCCTGATCTCAGCCGGCTCGCCTTCCGCGATCACGCGGCCCTGGGCCAGCACGGTGATGCGCTTCGCCAGCGAGAACACGACGTGCATGTCATGCTCGATGATCACCTTGGTGATCCCGCGCTCGCCGATGCGCTGCAGCAGCTCGATCGTGCGGTTCGTGTCCGCGCGCGACATCCCGGCCGTCGGCTCGTCGAGCAGCAGCAGCTTGGGGTCCTGTACCAGGCACATGGCGAGCTCCAGCCGGCGCTTGTCGCCGCGCGAGAGCGACGCGGCGGGCAGGTCGCGCAGGCGCCAGAGATCCACCTCTTCCAGCACGTGCTCCGCCCTCTCGCGCACCTCTGCCTGCGCGTCCACGCGCGGCCACGCATTGACGGCAAACGCGCCGTCGCGGCGCGCGAGCGCCGGAATCATTACGTTCTCGACCAGGCTGAGGTCGGGGAAGATCTCCGGCGTCTGGAACACGCGCGCCACGCCCGCCTGATTGATCTGGTGCGGTGCAAGACCGATCAACGGCCGGCCGTCGAAAAGCACCGTACCGGTATCGGGCGTCAGGCGCCCGACGAGGCAGTTGAGCAAGGTGGACTTGCCGGCGCCGTTCGGGCCGATGATCGCGTGCACGCTGCCCTGCTCGACCTGGAGATTCACGTTTTCCAGCGCGTGCAGACCGTCGAAGTTCTTGCTGACGTGCTGGACTTGCAGGAATGCCATTCGCCCTCCCGTTACCGCTTCAAATCGTGCAGCCGCGCGGGAGCGCCGCGGTGCCGGCGCGCCCGGCCGTGGCGCGCCGCGAGCGCGGGGCCGCGCGCCTCCCCGGCCTGCATGCCGCGCGCCTCCCCGCCCTGGACGCGCGCCGCCGCGCTGCGCAGCCAGTGTCCGAGCCGGCGAAGGCCTTCCATGATCCCGCCGGGCACGAATATCACCACGAGCATGAACATGAGCCCGAGGGTGAGGTGCCAGCCCTCGCCCACGAACAGGCTGGCGATGGAGACGACACCGTTCTCGACTCCATCGGGCAGGAAATCGAATACCCCGTGCAGGGTCTGGGTGTTGAACGCCGAAAAGATGTTCTCGAAGTACTTGATGACCACGGCCCCGAGGATCGGACCGAGCAGCGTGCCGACGCCCCCGAGAATCGTCATCAACACGACCTCGCCCGAAGCCGTCCATTGCATGCGTTCGGCGCCGGCAAGCGGGTCGGTTACCGCGAGCAGCGAGCCGGCGAGGCCGGCATAGGCGCCGGAGATGACGAACGCCGCGAGCGCGTACGGGCGCGTGTGCACGCCGGTGTACTTCAACCGGTTCTGGTTCGAGCGGATCGCCCGCAACATCGTGCCGAAGGGCGAGCGCGTAATGCGCAGCGCCAGGTAGAACGCGAGGATCAGCATCACGGCGCAGAAATAGAAGCCGTTGAAACCGGTCATGTCGATGCCGAAAAGGTTCGTGGAGGGAATGTAGTCGGTCGGCCCGCTGATCCACGTGTCGAGCACGCGCGGGTCGGCGCGGCGCAGCTGCAGCCCGGTCTCGCCGTTGGTGATCGGCGTGAGCACCGAGTAGGCGAGGTTGTACGACATCTCCGCGAACGCGAGCGTCAGTATGGCGAAATAGATGCCCGAGCGCCGCAGGCTGACGTAACCGATGGCGGCCGCGAACAGCGCAGCCACCAGCACCCCGAACAGGACCGCCGGGATTACATTCATCGACAGCAGCTTGAAGCACCAGACGGCCGTGTACGAACCCGCGCCGAGGAAGGCGGCGTGACCGAACGACAGATAGCCGGTCAACCCGAACAGGATGTTGAAGCCGACCGCGAAAATGGCGTAGATGACGAAGCGCTGCAGCAGGTCCGGGTAGGCGGCGCCGAACGGCCGCATCCACACGGGCATGGTGAGGACCGCGAGCGCGAATCCCGCGACCAGCAGCCAGTCCTTCTGTGCGGGCGTGAGCGGGCGTGCGAGCTTCATGACTCCATCACCCCGGCGCGGCCCATGAGACCGCGCGGCCGCACCAGCAGCACCACGATCGCGACGAGGTAGATGATCACCTGGTCGATCCCGGGAATCAGCGCCTTCACCTGGTTCATCGCCGCGAACGACTGCAGAATGCCGAGCAGAAAGCCCGCGAGCACCGCACCCTCGAGCGAGCCCATGCCGCCGACCACCACGACCACGAACGAGAGCACCAGGAACTCCATGCCCATGTGGTAGTGGGGCGAGAGGATCGGCGCGTACATCGCACCGGCGAGGCCGGCGACGATCACGGCGATCGCGAACACGATCGTGAAGCGCTTCTGGATGTTGATGCCCAAAAGGCCCACGGTCTCGCGGTCGCGCATACCCGCGCGCACCACCATGCCGAACGTGGTGTACTTGAGGAACGCGAACACCAGCCCGATGACCGCGAGCGAGAACAAGAAGTACACCAGGCGCCACCAGGGATAGCTGACGCCGCCGCCGAGGCCGAGCCACGCGCCGACGTTGGCGCTGCCGGCGAAGGCCGCCGGCGCGGGCGCCGGGATCGGATTGGCACCGAACCACGCCTTGATGATCTCCTGCAGCACGATCGCGAGACCGAAGGTCACCAGGATCTGGTCCGCGTGCGAACGCCCGTAGAAATGCCGGATCAGTCCACGCTCGATCGCGAGGCCGAGCAGGAGCATGATCGGGATCGCGAGCAGGATCGAAAGCGGCACGGCGTAATCGATCAGGGTCTGACCGAAATCGCCGAACCAGGCCGTGAGGTACGGCACCTCCTTGTAAGCATCGAAGAACGTGATGCTCTCGTCTTTCACCACCTTCGAGACCGTGAGCAGGCGGTGGAACGCGACCGCGCAGAAGGCGCCGATCATGAAGAGCGCGCCGTGCGCGAAATTGACTACCCCGAGAGTGCCGAAGATGAGGGTCAGGCCGAGCGCGATCAGCGCGTAGGCCCCGCCCTTGTCCAGGCCGTTCAGGAACTGCAGCAGTATGGCATCCATGGTGTGCCCGGCGACGAGTCGATGAACAGCAGAGGAGCGGCCGTCGGACCGCGTTGGCGTCTACCCGCGGCCGCCCGGCGCGCCGCCACGGCGCGCCGGGACGCTCCGCGTCGTATTAGCCGACCTCGTACGGCCCGAGCTCGCCGCCCCACTTATCGGGCGGGTACTCGACCTGGGCGCGCGGCACCACCTGCACCAGCTGCAGCAGATCGAAGCGGTTCGAGGGGTTCTCCTTGCCCCGCATCACCAGCACGTCCTTGAAGCACTGATGATCGGCAGCCCGGTACTCGGTCGGGCCGTTGCCCATGCCGTCGAACTTGAAGCCCTCGAGCGCCTTGATCACCTCGGGCGGATAGAACGTTCCCGCCATCTCCACCGCGTTGGCGTAGAGCAGCGTCTGCACGTAGCACGTATGCGCCGCCTGCGACGGCGGGAAGCCGTATTCCTCGCCGAACGACTTGGTGAACACCTTGGTCGCCTCGTCGTCGAGCGTCCAGTGCCAGTTGGTGGTCCCGAGGATTCCCCTCGCCGCCTCGCCCGCGCCCTGCACCATGAGACGCGAGTACAGCGGCACCACGATCTCGAACTGCTTGCCGTTCACGCTCTTGTCGCGCAGGCCGAACTGCACCGCCTGTGTGAGCGAGTTGACCATGTCCTTGCCGTAGTGGTTGAGGATCAGGACGTCCGCACCGGAGTTGAGTACCGGCGTGATGTACTGCGAGAAGTCGCCGGCACCGAGCGGCGTGCGCACCGCCTTGACCGTTTCCCAGCCCTGCTTCTCGGTCGCCTCGATGAGCGACTCCTCCTGCGTCCAGCCCCAGGTGTAATCGGCCGTCAGATGGTAGGCGCGGCGGTCCTTGCCGTATTCCTTGGCCAGCACGGGCGCCAGTGCCTGACCCGACATGTAGGCGTTGAAGAAGTGACGGAAGCCGTAGCGGCGTTTGTCCTTGCCGGTGGTATCGTTCGAGTGCGTCAGCCCGGCCATGAAGATCACGCCCATCTGCTGGCACAGCGACTGCACCGCGACGGCCACGGCCGAGGACGAACCGCCCGAAATCATGAGCACGCCGTCCCGTTCGATCATTCGCCGGGCGGAGGCACGCGCGGCGTCACTCTTGGTCTGGGTGTCGCCGGTTACGTACTCGACCCGCTTGCCGAGGATGCCGTTGCCCTTGAGCGACGAGGGCTTGAACGTCTTCATCAAGCCGCCGTCGCCCTCGCCGTTCAGATGCTTGACGGCGAGCTGGAACGCACGCAGCTCGTCGGCGCCCTCATCGGCATAGGGGCCGGTCTGCGGCACGTTGAATCCGAGCTTTATGCTTTTCGCCTTGCCCGGGTTGTTACGGAAGTCGACCGCCCAGGCATTGCGGCTGAAGATCAGCGATGGCGCTGCCACACCGATCCCGAGCGCAACGCCGGCCTTGAGCACGTCGCGGCGGCTCTGGTCTTTCACTACATCGCTCATTTCGCCCTCCTCGATCAACGCTTCGGTGAAAGTTCGCAGTCGGTCGGCGGGACTCAGGCGCTGCATGCCAGCCGGCCTGTCGAGCGGATGGTCGAATAGCCGCAGTCAAATGATCAATAGGTTGTTGACCCAATTATCATTTCTTGTCGATAATTGAACCGACGTGCATGCAAAGTTGTCGATTCTTGACACTACCCGCTGACGCGACGCGGCGGCTTCGCTCATGCCGCGTGCACTGATCGGCGCCAGAATTCGCGACCGTCGCCGCGCGCTCGGTCTCACACAGGCGCGGCTCGCGGCCACACTCGGCATCTCCCCCTCCTACCTCAACCTGATCGAGAACAACAAGCGCCGCATCGGCGGCCTGCTGCTGAAGCGCATCGCCGATGCGCTCGAGATGCCGCTCGAGGAACTCGACGGCGCAGCCGAGCGCCGGCTCATCAGCGACCTCGAGGAGCTCACCGCCGAGACGCTGCTCGTCGATCTGCACCTCGATCCCGCGCGCGCCGCCGATCTCGCCGGCCGGTATCCCGACTGGGCGCGCGCTCTGGTGCGGCTGCAGCGCGCGTGGCGCGAGCGCGGCGAGATCGTCGCAGCACTCTCCGATCGGCTGAATCAGGATCCGTTTCTGGGCGACGCGGTACGCCGCGTGCTCGATAGCGTCGCCGCGATCCGTTCGTCGTCGGAAATACTCGACACGGTGGAAGACATCGAACCGGTCCAGCGCCGGCGCTTCGTGTCGATCATCGCGGATGAGAGCCGGCGTCTGACCGACGTTGCGCAGGCGCTGGCAGCGTATTTCGACCGCGCGCACGTCGGCACGCGTCCGATCACACCGGCCGAAGAGGTGGACGACTTCCTGTTCGAGAACGACAACTACTTCCCGTCGCTCGAAGCGGCGGCGGCGGAGCTGCGCGCCGCCATCGGCCTCGGAGACGCAGCGCCCGAGCGCGCGCTGGCGGACTATCTGAGCAAAGCGCACGGCGTGCGCCTCGTCGTCGTGCCCGAGCACGAAGCCGCCGCCAGCGGCCCGAAGGACGGTTTCGATCCCGACGCCGGTACGCTGGTGCTGGCCGACACAACACCGGGCGCCACCCGCCGTTTCGCGCTCGCGCGCCTGGCTGCGGCCCTCTTCGAGGGCGGCCGGCCGATCGAGGAGGTGATCGAGCGGGCGCCGCTGCTCTCATCCGACGCTGCGCGCCGACGGGCACGGCGTGCGCTCGGGTCGTACCTGGCGGCGGCGCTGCTCATGCCGTACGACGCGTTTCTCGAGGCAGCGCGGCGCTCGCGCTACGACATCGACTATCTCGCACAGCGGTTCGACGCGAGCTTCGAGCAGGTATGCCACCGGCTGGTGACGCTGCGCCGGCCGGGGGCGAGCGGCGTGCCGTTCGGGCTCATGCGCATCGATCCCGCCGGCTTCCTCACCAAGCGCTTCCCTCTGCCGCACCTGCCGTTGCCTCGACACGGCAACGCGTGTCCGCTTTGGGCCGGGTACGCGGCGTTCCAGACGCCGGGGGTGACGGTAAGGCAGCTCGCCGCGTTTCCTGCCGGAGAGCGCTTCCTGTTCCTCGCGCGCACCGTGGAGAAGAACCGTCCGGCATTCACGCTGCCGCGGCGGCTGCTGTCGATCATGCTCGCGTGCGATGCCTTGCACGCGGACCAGATCGTGTACGCCGACGGGCTCAACCTGTCGTCGTCCGCACCCGCGACCCCGGTCGGCTCGAATTGTCGATTGTGCGTGCGGCGCGATTGTCGCTATCGGGAAGAGGATCCGATCATCGACGCGTGAGGCATGCGGCGGCCTCTTCTGGTTGCCGAAATGAACCGCTAGACTGCCTGCGGGGGCGGCTCCGGGAGCCAAGCGGGGGGACAACTGGCATGACGTGCGTGCTGATCGCTGAAGACGAACCGCATATCGTCGAGTCGCTGAGCTTCGTGCTCCGGCGCGAGGGCTACGACGTGACTGCGGTGGGGGACGGAGAAACGGCGCTCGCCAGCGTGCGCCGTGCGCGACCGGACGTACTGATTCTCGACGTCATGCTGCCCAAGCTGAACGGGTTCGAGGTGCTCAAGCAGATCCGCCGCGATGCGGCGCTCAACAGCCTGCCGGTCATCGTCCTGACCGCAAAGGGCCAGAGCCAGGATCGGCGCCTGGCGGAGGAGATCGGCGTCAGCCGTTTCATGACCAAGCCGTTCTCCAACCGCGAGGTGGTCGAGGAGGTGCGCCGCCTGACTCGACGCTGAGCCGGCACCACCGACGCTGCCCGAAGCCAGCGGCTGGAGGTGATCCATGAAGAACGACTACTCGCGTTCCGCCCGGGCGCGCGATGCCGCCGCGCTCCTGCCCGTTCTCGGGGTGTTCCTGTTCATGCCGCCCGTAATCACGCTGTTCGTGGCGAAGCTCCACATTGCCGGCGTGCCGCTCATCGTCGCGTACCTGTTCGGTGTGTGGCTCGCGCTGATCGCATGCGCGGCGCTTCTCGCGCGCCGTTTGCGCGAGCGCCCGGCGCGCACCCGGCCGGCCGAATCCGCAGAGCCGCCGGCATGAGCCTGTCCGCCAACCTGGTGCTCGCCATCGCGCTGCTCTATATCGCGCTGCTCTTCGCGGTCGCGTTCTACGGCGACCGCTACGCCCGCGCCGGCCGCGCCGCCTGGCTGCACTCGCCGCTCATCTACACGCTCTCGATATCGGTTTACTGCACCTCGTGGACGTTCTACGGCGCCGTCGGCTCGGCCGCGCGCAGCGGCCTGGAATTCGCCCCCATTTACGTCGGCCCGACACTCGTATTCATCGGCTGGTGGGTGCTGCTGCGCAAGATGGTGCGCATCGGACGCACGCAGCGCATCACTTCGATCGCGGACATGCTGTCTTCGCGCTACGGCAAGAGCGCGGCCGTCGCGGCGCTCGTCACGCTGATCGCCGTGGTCGGCACCACGCCGTACATCGCGCTGCAGCTCAAAGCGGTCGCGACCAGCTACCAGGTGCTGAGCAACGCCGGCGCGGGCACGGACGCGCTCACGGGCCACCCGGCCGCGACGCCCGATTTCCGGACCGCCTTCTGGATCGCAGTGATCATGGCGGTGTTCACCATTCTGTTCGGCACGCGCAATATCGATGCGCAGGAGCGCCACCACGGCGTCGTGACCGCGATCGCGCTCGAAGCGGTGGTGAAACTGGTGGCGCTGATCGCGGTCGGTCTGCTGGTGATGTTCGGCATCGCCGGCGGCCCGGGCGAGATCTTCGCGCGCGCCTCGCCGGAGATCCTGCATTCGCACGAAGTGTTCGGTGCGCGCTGGGTGGCCGTCACCTTCCTCGCGGCAGCCGCTATCGTGTGCCTGCCGCGGGAGTTCCAGGTAACCGTCGTCGAGAACGTGCACGAGCACCACCTGCGGACGGCGTCCTGGGCCTTTCCGCTGTACCTGTTCCTGATCAGCCTGTTCGTCCTGCCGATCGCGATCGGAGGCCTGAGCTACCTGCCGCCCGGCGCGAACCCCGACATGTTCGTGCTGACGCTCCCGATGTGGGCGGGCCAGGACAGTATCGCGCTGCTGTCGTTCCTCGGCGGCTTCTCGTCCGCGACGTCCATGGTCATCGTCGCGTGCATCGCGCTCTCGACCATGCTGTCGAATCACATCATCGTGCCGCTCGCGCTGCGCGCGGGCTGGATCTCGCTCGAGGCCGGCGGCGAGATCCGTCGCTTCCTGCTCGTCAGCCGGCGCGCCTGCATCTGCGCGGTGATGCTGCTCGGGTTCCTCTACTTCCGTCTGAGCGGTGATTCGGGGGCGCTGGCGGCCATCGGGCTGATCTCGTTCGCGGGGGTCGCGCAGTTCCTGCCGAGCCTCCTCGGCGGCCTCTTCTGGCGCCACGCGACCGGCGCCGGTGCCATCGCCGGCCTGGTCGCCGGCACCGTGCTCTGGGCTTACACGCTGTTCCTGCCGAGCTTCGACGGCGGGTTCGTGCTTTCGGCCGCCACGATCGCCGAGGGTCCCTTCGGCATAGCGCTGCTGCGCCCGTACGCACTGTTCGGCCTCGAGGGTCTGGATCCCCTGGTGCATTCGCTCTTCTGGAGCCTCTCGGTCAACACGATCCTGTTCGTGCTCGTATCGCTCGCGCGCGATCCGCGCCCGCTCGAGCGGCTGCAGGCGACGCTCTTCGTCGACGTGTTTCGCGCGCCCACGGCGTCCGGCCTGGTGCAGCGCTCGGCCGCAACCGACGACCTCAGCATGCTGCTGCAGCGCATTCTCGGACCGGACGAGGGCCTGCGCGTCTTTCGCCAGGCGGCGGGCGCGCGCGATGGAGAAGCGGATCTGCCGATCGCGAACGACGACTTCATCACGCAGCTCGAACGCCGCCTCGCGGGCAGCATCGGGGCAGCCTCGGCACGCGCGATGATTTCGCAGGTCGTAACCGGCGAAACCATCAGCCTCGAGGAACTGATGAAGATCGCGGACGAGACTCAGCGCATACGCGCCTACAGCCGGCAGCTCGAAGAGAAGTCGCGCGAGCTCGAAGCCGCCGCCGAGCAGCTCCGCGCGGCCAACGAGCGCCTGCGCCGGCTCGACAGCGAGAAGGACGAGTTTCTGAGCCAGGTGAGTCACGAGGTGCGCACCCCCATGACCTCGATCCGCTCGTTCGCGGAGATCCTGCTCGAGCACCGCGATCTCGACAAGGCGGAGGCACAGCGCTTTCTGCGCATCATCCACGACGAAAGCGTCCGCCTGACGCGCCTGCTCGACAACACCCTCGATCTGAGCCTGCTCGAGCGCGGCGAACGTCCGTGGCTCATCGAGCGCATCGACCCGGAAGCGGTGCTCGACAGCGCCACGCGCGCGTGCCAGGGCCTGGCGGCGCACGCGCGGGTCCGGATCGTGTCCGGACCGCGCGCGACCGGCGTCCGGGTGGATGCCAATGCCGACCGGCTGAGCCAGGTGTTCATCAACCTGATCTCGAACGCGATCAAATACAACACGAGCGACACACCGTACGTGCGCATTTCGAGCGCCGTGCACGACGACACCTATGAAGTCCTGATCGAGGACAACGGGCCGGGGATCCGTCCGGAAGAGCGCGACATGATCTTCTCGAAGTTCCGCCGTGGCTGGGCTCACACTCAAGCGCCCGTGCGCGGCGCCGGCCTCGGGCTCGCGATCAGCTGGCAGATCGTGCAGCACTTCGGCGGCTCGCTCACGCTGTTGCCGAACACGGGCACCGGCGCGTGCTTTCGCGTGGCGCTGCTGTGCGTCCGCACACAAGTGGCATTCGAGCAGCGGCGTTGATCTCCCCAACCAGATTGGTCCGGCCCGCGTCTCGAATCGCCGTACCTACGCGGTGTTTACGCAAACGACTCAACTACGGAGCCGTCGCCGGCCGGGCGCGCTTTCCCTCGGACACCCGCGTGCCCGAATACCGCACCCGCCGGGCCGGCAACGCGGCGCGGCGGGCGGGCGGTTCAATTGGAATCCGCGCGGACCCCGCCGCCGTTCGAGGCTCGCCGAAGCGCACTGGCCGGGCTTCGAAAGGGCCGCATTAACCTCTGAGCCGCAGGACAACGGGATCGAACCATGACCTCGGAGCTGCACGTGATCTTCGGTACCGGCCCCGTCGGTTGCTGGATCGCGCGCGCCTTGCGCGAGCAGCAAATCCGCGTTCGCGCCGTCAATCGAAGCGGCGTGCGGCCCGACCTGATGCCCGCCGATGTCGAAATAGCGAAAGCGAACGCGATGGATCCGGCGCAGGCCCTGGCCGCGGCGAAGGGGGCGAGCACAATCTATCAGGCGCTCAGCCCGCCCTATCACCTGTGGGAGCGGCTGTTCCCGCCCTTGCAGGTCGCCGTACTCGACGCCGCGCGTGCCGCGAACGCACGCTACGTCTCGATCGAGAACCTGTACATGTACGATTCCTCGAAGCCGATCACCGAGGACTCCGCGCTTGCGCCGGCTTCCGGCAAAGGCACACTGCGCATGAAAATGGCCGAGGAAGTATCGGCCGCCTTCGCGCGCGGCGAGGTGCGCACGACGGCGCTGCGCTCGAGCGACTACTACGGCCCCGGCGTCCTCGGCTCGGCGCTCGGCGAACGCGTCTTCGGCAGGCTGGTCGCCGGAAAGCGGGCGCAGGTACAGGGATCGGCTGCGCAGCCGCACTCCTTCGCCTACATCGAGGACGTCGGCCGCACCGCGGCCGCGCTCGGCGTGCACGACGCCGTACTCGGGCGCGTCTGGCTCGCGCCGCATGCCCCGGCGCGGACGCAGGGACAGATGATCGAGGAAGCCTGCCGCGCACTCGGCATCGAGGGCCGTCTCAGCGTGGTCCCGCCCTTCATGATGCGCCTCGCGGGGCTGTTCTTGCCCGAGGCCCGCGCCAGCGTCGAGATGATGTACGCATTCACCCGGCCGTTCGTGGTCGGCTCGACGCGGACGGAGCGCGAGCCCGGAATCTCGCCCACCCCCATTCCCGTCGGCATCGAACGGACCGTGCGCTGGTACCGGGAGCGCGCGGCGCGGCGTTCGCCGCACCCCGCAACGAAAGCCTGATCCGGAGCGGCTTCGGCGGGCGGTTCCCCGGACGCAAGACGCGCTCGCGGCACACGGACCGGGTGTGCCGCCGCCTGCCGGGCGAACGCCCGGCCGCGGAACGGCCCGGTTCCGGGGCCGTTCCGGGCTCGAACCGGTACTGGAAGAAGCGCCCGATCCTGTATCCTGCTCGCAGCCGCATTCCCGGAGACCTTTATGGCGCTCAATCTCTTCGGCCGTTTCATGCCGCGCGAGGAAGACTTCACCGCGCTCTTCTGCGAGCACGCGGCCGCGCTCGGCAAGGCGGCGCAGGAACTGCAGCGGCTGATTCACGGCGACGCGGCGGTCGCGGCGCGCGTCGAGGCCATCCGCGCGGTCGAGGCGCAGGCGGACGACGTCGCGAAGAAGATCTTCATCGCGGCCAACCGCACGTTCAATGCGCCGATCGACCGCGAGGACATCCTCGCGCTCGCGAACGACCTCGACGACACCGTGGACCTCATCGAAGACCTGGCGAAGAGCATTCAGCGCTACCGCGTGCGCGATTTTCCGCAGGAGATGCGCTCCATGGCCGATGCGGTCGTGCGCTGCGCGGCGGTGCTCCAGGAAGTGATTCCGCTGCTCGATGCGATCACGCGCAAGCACGCCGCGATCTTCGCGCTCTGCGACAAGGTGGGCCACATCGAGGGCGAGGCGGACGAATGGTTCGACACGGGATTGACCCGGCTTCGCGCGGAGCTGCACGCGGACAGGATCGACATCCTCGGCTACATCGACCGCAAGGAGCTCTACGAGCTGCTCGAGAAGCTGGTCGATCGCTGCGACGACGTCGCCAACGCCATCCAGACCGTGACCGCGAAGCACGTATGAAGCGGCCGTCTTCCGCCCCGGCACGCGCATAGGGATGGAAGGCGCCCTCGCGCTCCCGCTCCTGATCGGCCTCATCGGCGTCGCGCTCGCGTTCGATTTCCTCAACGGGCTGCACGACGCCGCGAACTCGATCGCGACCGTCGTCTCGACGCGCGTGCTGCGGCCGCAGACCGCCGTCGCCTGGGCGGCGTTCTTCAACTTCATCGCCTTCGCCGTCTTCGGTCTGCACGTCGCGCGCACGATCGGCGTCGGCATCGTCGAAGCCGGCGTGGTCGATGCCGCGGTCATCTTCGGCGCGCTGCTCGGCGCCATCGCCTGGAACCTGATCACCTGGTGGGCCGGACTGCCGTCGAGCAGCAGCCACGCGCTCATCGGGGGACTCGTCGGCGCCGGCATCGCCAAGAGCGGTCTGGCGGCAGTGGTCTGGAGCGGCATTGCGGCGACCGCCGCCGGCATCGTGCTCTCGCCGCTCATCGGCTTCGTCCTCGCGCAGTTCCTGGTGCTCGTAACCCGCTGGGTCACGCTGCCCGCCACGCCGTTCACGATCGACCGCACCTTTCGCGTCCTCCAGCTCGGCTCGGCCGCCGCCTACTCGCTCGGGCACGGCGGCAACGACGCGCAGAAAACGATGGGGATCATCGCCGTGCTGCTCTACTCGCAGGGCATGCTCGGGGACGAGTTCTACGTTCCGTTCTGGGTGGTCATCACGTGCCAGGCCGCGATGGCCCTCGGCACACTCATGGGCGGGTGGCGCATCGTGCACACCATGGGTTCGCGCATCACGACCCTCAAGCCGATCCAGGGTTTCTGCGCGGAGACCGGCGGCGCGCTGACGCTGTTCTACGCGACCGGCCTCGGGGTGCCGGTCTCGACCACGCACACGATCACGGGCGCGATCGTGGGCGTCGGCGCCGCGCAGCGCACCGCGGCGGTGCGCTGGCGCGTGGCGCGGCGGATCGTCTTCGCGTGGGTGTTCACCGTGCCGGCCGCGGGGATCATCGGCGCCGTCGCCTACGAGCTGGTGAGCCTGCTCTAGGACCCGAAGACCGCCCGCACACGGGCCGCGCCGCGGCAGCGCGGCCGGTCGATCGAGCGTGCAGCCGGCTACCGCGATCCTCCCGGCGATCGCGCGGTCGCCAGCACGACGCCGACGAGAATGAGCGTCAACCCGAGCGCATGGAACATGGCGAAGGATTCGCCGAGCGCGACGATCGCGAGCACGGTGCCGAACGCCGGGAGCAGGTGCAGCGTGAAGCCGGCCGCGTTCGCGCCCACGATCTCGACCGCGCGATTCCAGAACGAGAACGCGATCACCGAGGCGGCGATGCCGATGTAAAGGATGCCGCCGACGGCTTCGGCCGCAGGAACGCCCGGCGGCGCGCGCAGCGCTTCCCAGAGATAGAACGGCGCGAGCATGGCGACGCCTGCGGCGGCGATGACGAAGAGCATCTCCAGGCCGCCGAGCCCCGGCGGGGAGCGCTTGAGCAGCACCGAATAAACGCCCCAGATCGGCATGGCGAGCAGGATCCAGGCGTCGCCCGCATGCACTTCGAGCGCGAGCAGGCTGCCGGGATCGCCGCGCGCGACGATCACCAGGATCCCCGACAGCGAGATCAACATCCCCGTTACCTGCCGAACCTGCGGATGCTCGCGCTCCATGATCCACGAGCAGAGCAGGATGAAGAGCGGCGTCGAGGAGTTGAGCAGCACCCCGTTCACCGCCGTGGTCAAGCTCAAGCCCAGGTACACCAGGCTCTGGTAGAGCGCGGCGCCGGTGAACGCGAGCAGCAACAGCACGCCCGCGTGGCGGCGAACGAGCGCGCGCTTTGCGAGCACGCCGCGGCACGCGAACGGCGCGAGCACTGCGGTCGCGATCGTCCAGCGCCAGAAGTTGATCCCGATCGGCTCGAAGGCGTCGCGCAAGGCGCGGCCGAGCACCCAGTTGCCGGCCCAGAGGAGGTTGGCGAGAACCAGCAGGCCGAAGGCGAAGAGCCGCAGGCGGGGCATGTTCTTGATTGTGTGGTGCCGGCAGGGTGGGCGGTTCCGGGTCGAACGATAAGCGAGTACGAGCGGCTTCGCCAGATTGGCTCTCGGGGTTTGCGGCGAGCGGGCTCGAGGAATGGCGGGAAACGCGCAAGAAGCGGCCGCCCCCGCCGAGCGGGAACGGCCGCTCCCGGATGGGAGGCCGATAGCCCCGCACGCCTCGCAGCGTGCGGGGGCCAGCGCCGCGGCAAGCTAGTGCGACACGCTTCCCGGCAGGCTCAGATCGCCGGACGCGACATCGAAGACCCGATTGATGCACAGCAGCGGGTCGTGCACGCTCGCGTTGACCTGCAGGCTCGACGTCACGCCATCGAAGCGAAAGTCGCTCGGAGCGCCGACATCCCGCAGCGGCAGGCGCACGTGCACCATGGGGCCCTCGAACACCGGCGTGTAGCCGGGGCTGTCGATCAGGATCGGCAGTCCCGGCCAGGTGGCGGGAAGCTTGGGCTTCGCGCCCTTCGGAATGTCGCGCACCTTCATGCCGCCCGGGCCGCAGCGCTCGTCCTTCACCAGGACCACCCAGTGGCTGTGCCAGCGCGCGCCGTCGTTCTTCTTGTCGCCGTCGTGGTCCTCGTCGTAGAGCGGCGTGTCGTCGAAGTCCGGGTGGATCGTCGCGGCGAGCGCGAGAATTCCCTGCTGCTTGTCGAAGCCGACGGCGGAAGAGTCGAGTGAGGTCGGCCAGACGTAGCTGTACACGAGCGCGCCGCCGAGCTGGCCCTTGGCCTTGGGGTGCTCCGTGCCGGCCGTGCCGGCGAGCTTTTGCGAGAACACGATCTCGCCGCCGTCGACGCGCACGCGGCTCTCGACGATGTCGAACGCGGGGCTCACGCCGGGTGTGGCCGGTGCGCGAATCGTACTATCGTGTGCGTTGGCGGAGGCGGCTACCGCCGTAAGGAACAGCAACGAACGAAACTTCATGTTTGTCTCCTGCAAATGCATGTGCTGAAATGAGGCGCGCAATCTAGCAGCGCATTGCAACGCGCGGCAGCGGGCACAAAACGGTTCCCTACTTACTTTTCGGTGCATCTTGGTGAAAACCGGGACGAAAGAAATTTTTCCCCTGCGCCCGAGCGTGGCGCGAATGGTGGAAGACATCGTCGGCTGCAAGTGGTCGCTGACGGTGCTGGCGCTGGTGCGCCGCGGCGTGAACCGCCCGGGCGCCATGGAGCACGCCGTGCCCGGGCTTTCCGCCAAGGTGCTGAACGAGCGGCTGCGCAAGCTGCAGCGGTTCCAGATTCTCGAGAAGAAGAGCTACCCGGAAATCCCGCCGCGCGTCGAGTATCACCTGACCGAGTTCGGTCGGCGTTTCAGCGCAATACTCGATTCCATCGACGAGCTGGAGAGAGAGTTTCAGGAGCAGGTCCCGGCACGGGATTGAAGTTCTCGTCCCCCCTCGAAATCGCAAACGGGATCACCCCGGAACGCGCGCCAGCAGCCTTCCTTCCCTCGATCCGGTCGGTTCCGGTCCCGGCATCGGGCAATCGCCGGACGCGCTATGATGCGGCCGCATGAGCCTCGCCTACGGAACCCGACAACCCTGCGATGAGGCACAGATCCGGGCGCGCGCGGAGCCACGTGCCTTTCCGGCGCGCGCCAGGCGCTGGGTACTCGTGGCGTCGATTCTCGGATCGAGCCTCGCGTTCATCGAAGGCTCCGTGGTCAATCTCGCGCTGCCTGCCATCCAGTCCGGCCTCGGGACGACGTCGACTGGCGTCCAGTGGGTAGTGAACGCTTACCTGCTGGTGCTCGTGGCATTCATGCTGATCGGCGGCGCGCTCGCGGATCGTTACGGGCTGCGCCGCGTGTTCGCACTGGGCACCGCTATCTTCGGTACCGCCGCGCTCGGCTGTGCGCTGGCCCCGTCGCTTCCGCTGCTGATCGTCGCGCGGCTGGCGCAGGGTCTCGGCGGCGCGCTCCTGGTGCCGGCGAGCCTCGCGCTGATAAGCGCCCATTTCGATGCCCGCGAGCGCGGCGCGGCGATCGGCACCTGGGCAGGCGCTTCCGCGCTCACCACCGCGATCGGTCCCGTGCTCGGAGGCTGGCTGGTCGATCAGTGGGGCTGGCCCGCGGTGTTCCTTATCATGCCGCCGCTAGCGGCGCTGACCGTGGCGATTGCCGCCCGGCGGGTCCCGGCGAGTCCCGCTGCCACGGAACAGCGGCTCGATTACCTCGGCGGGGTTCTCACCGCCGCCGCGCTCGGTCTCCTCGTCTTTGGCCTCGTCAATCCCGCCACGCCGTCGCAGCGAATCACGTTCCTGCTGCTCGCCCTCCTCTTCGGCGGCGCGTTTCTCTGGCGCGAATCGCGCTTCGAGGCCCCGATGCTGCCTTTGCGACTGTTCCGCTCGCGGACGTTCGCCGGCGCGAACCTGATGACGCTCCTCCTCTACTTCGCGCTCACCGGCGCGCTGTACTTCCTGCCGTTCAATCTGATCCAGGTTCAGGGCTATACGGCCGCGCAAGCGGGCGCGGCGTTCCTGCCCTTCGCCGCGATAATGGGGTTCGGCTCGACAATCGCGGGCGATCTGATCCGCAGATTCGATCCGCGCGTGATCCTCACGCTCGGGCCGATGATCACCGCCGGCGGCTTCATCGCCTTGGCGGTTCCGGGAACCGGCGCATCGCTCGCAAGCTTCCTGCCCGGCATCGTCATCATCGGCATCGGCATGACGGTGAGCGTCGCGCCGCTCACGACCGTGGTGATGAACTCCGCCGCCGAACGCGGCATCGCTTCCGCCGTGAACAACACGGCCGCCCGCCTGGGCGGCGTCCTGGCGATTGCGGTCCTGACCGCCTTCGCCGTCTGGAAGTTCGCCGGCGCCCTCGCCGGCCGCATGGAAACCGCCGGAGTGCCGGTCAGGCTCGCGGAGCAACTGCTCGCCAACGCGTCGCGGCTCGCCGGGCTCGCGCCTCCCCCCGATACGCCGCCGGCGCTCGCTGCCGTCGTCGGCGACGCGATCGCGCTCGGTTATGTCGAAACGTTCCGTGTGCTGGTGAGTCTTTGTGCCGTTTTCGCGGCAGTGAGCGGCTTGATCGCCTGGTTCTCGCTCGCAGACGCAGGCCTGCATACCCGAAAGAGTGCTTCGACCGAGCGCTGATGCGCTCGCGGCGCTGGTCCGGAATGATGGGAATCTTCCAGCTGCGGTCTCAGAACCCGATTTGAACCCCGATCGAGTACGTATCGACATCGACGTCGGCGATATCGAAGCGCTCCCATTCGAGTCGCAGCGCTATCGGCCCGCCGAACTTGAGCCCGACCCCGTAGAATGGATCGTTGCCGTCGGGGCTGCTCGCCACGCCTCCGAGAACCGTCCGGGAATCCCACCAGAACTGTCCCGCCTTCGCGAACAGCGACGTCGTCCTGCCGACAGGGAAGGACAAGACGGCGCTCAAACCCCAGCCGTCAGCCTCGAAGGATTGAGTCCCGGTTCCTGCATGAGAGAAATCGACCCACGTCGCTTCGACGCCCAGGAGATCGCCTTGCCAACCTCCGTACGCCTTCCACAGGTCGTCGTTCTCGTCCAGCTCGGACTCATCCACCGACCACGCCCCCCAGGACGCACCTGCGTACGGCCCTGCGTACGCCGCCGTCGAACCGGCGGCGACGAGCGACAGTGCCGCGAGAATCGAAGCAATCCATTTGCACATGAAACTTTCTCCTCACGTTGCGTTGCGTCCGTGCGACGGACGTTGTGAATATGCATCTATATCACTCGCGGCATAGCCTCGGCTGCTAGGGGAGTACCCGAGCGAGACCTCGACCCGGACGGGGGATTACGCAGTTTCGATGCGGCGCGCGAGTTTGCCTAGCCGCAAGCATAGCGGCATTCAGGCGTGAGCCGTCCTGACGGTGCAAGAACGCGCAGCGCACGGCCGCCGCTCGCGCTTGGTCGATGTCGGTGCGCGACCCGCTGTCGGTGAACGACCGCGGCGCCCCCACGGCGACGACGGGCGGCGGGCCCCTCGGCTGGCGGCTCGCGCGGGAAGCGGCCCAGGGTCCGGCGACAAGGCGCAGTACCTCATCCGGATCGAATTGTCCGGCAATGAGCAGCACCGCGCTCTCCGACCGATAGTTGACGTGCGCAGGTTATCGATCGCGACGTTCTCGTATCGGAGCGGCTGCCGATCGGCGAGGTCTGGTAATTGTGCCAGTCGAGCGCGACGCTGCGCAGGCGCTCAACCAGCACTTGCCCCAGGTCGTTCTCGCTGTGCTCATATTCGTTGCACGCGACCGTCATCGGGGCGGCGAGCGCCTTGGCCGAACAGAAGAGCTCCAACCGCGAAGCCGATGCGCAGCCGCGATGCGGCGCCGGCTTGATTCCAGACTCCCCCACGCGAATTCCCCGATTGACACGCAATCGAGCCAAGCCTACGGTGCCGCGCCATCCTTTGCAAACTGCCGCAAGCGTCAGCGCACGGCGTCGGCGAGAGTCGCAAGGAGGCGGCTCGAACAATGCACGATGGATAGTGCGATCGCGCTCCTCCCCGGCACGCCCGTTCTCGAAGCCCGCCCCGGCACTGTCCGTGGTGTCCTTTCCCATTGTCGCGTCCTCCGCTTCCACCGGCGTCGACACCGCCGCCGAACCACGAAGAGAACATGCCGAACGACGCCGATCGCGGGACGCCGCGCATGGCGCGGAATAGCGTAATACATCGCATGAAGGCATACCTCTGTTCGATCCGGAAGACGAACCGGATCGGATGTGCTCCACCGCTTCGCGGTAACGCCGCCGCTTCGCACGCCTCATGAACTGGTTTCGAGCCCTGGCACGGACAACGATGGCAGCGACGGCAATGCTCCTGGGGGTCGACGCGATCGACGCACGCGCGGACGGCGATCCGGACCGGTTTACCCTTCGGCTCGGCGCTTTCCGCCTCGCGCACAGCGAAACCGAAATCTCCGCTCGGCAGGAGCCGATTCCGTTCGGAACCACGGTCAACTTCGAGCGGGACTTGAACCTCGAGGAGGAAGTCACCACGCCGCGGGTTGCCGGCTACTTTCGCTTCAATCCGACGCACCGCCTCGATTACTCCTGGTACCGACTGGAGCGGGAAGGGTCTCGTATCATCGACCGGGAGCTCTCTTTCGGAACCGGCGTGTTTCCGATCGGCACAAACGTCCAAAGCTCGCTCGACTTCGAGCTCGGAAAACTTGCCTATACGTGGTCGTTTTATAGGAGCGACGACGTCGAGCTGGGCGCCTCCTTCGGCGCCTACCTGCTCTCCTACAAGGCGGCCGTGCGTCGCGCAGGATCCGGCACGGCGGTCGATGTCTCGGTGTCGTCGCCGCTGCCGATGCTCGGATTCCGCCTCGATTACTCGATCGGCCGGCGCTGGCACGCGCTCTTCGATTTCGAAGCTTTCTATGTGGAGCTCGGTGAGGACACGCGCGGCGCGATCGACGACCTGCAGCTCGCGCTCGAATACCGGCTGCGACGGCACCTGGTGCTGGGCGTAAGCGTCAACCGGCTCGTGATCGACGTCACGGACAATTCCGACAGCCTTCGCTGGAGCATCTCGGATCTCTACCGGGGCGAGCAGATATACGTCGGGGTGCGATTCTGAAGCGACCGCGCGCGCCGTCCCCTCGGCACGCGGCCGCCGCTCGCGCTTAGTCGATGTCGGTGCGCGACCCGCTGTCCGTGAGCGAGCGCGGCGCCTTCACGGCGACGACGGGCGGCGGCTCCTCGGCTGGCGGCTCCGTGCGGGAAGCAGCTCGAACAGCCACTCCGCGAGGACGTTTGCGCGCACGACGCGGATCGCGAGCGCGGTCGCCGAGATCGGCCGTACCGGCCGCCGCTCGCGCAGCCGCGGGAGGAAGATCGCGATCACGAGCGCGCGGGCGACCGTCGAGAGCGTCAGCGCCGCCCAGAGGCCGCTCGTGAACGCGACGGTGTGCCCGGCGAGCGCGAGTGCGTGCGGGGCGCTGGTCGCGAGCGCGCCGCCGATGAGCGCACCCGCGAAGATGGCGGTGTTCGAGAGCGTCTGGTGCACGGCACTGTACGCCGCGCGCTTCTCCGGCGGCACGACGTCGTAGAGGAAGTTGCCGGCCGCGAGGCTGAACCCCGCCCAGGCGATGCCGCCGATGAGCTGGAACAGCAGGATCGCCCAGAAGTTGGGGAAGATCACCCAGAGTATCGGCAGCGCCGGGAACACGACGCTCGTGACCTGCAGCACCCGCAGGTTGCCGAAGACATCGGACATCCGCCCCCAGGCGCCGAGCGCCACGAACTGCATCAGCACGTAGAACGCGCTCGCCGCAGTGAACTCGACATACGAGAACGCGAGATCGCGCAGCATGTACAGCGTGAAGAAGGGCGAGGCGATCGCGACCGCGAGGTTCATGCACGCGACGAACAGCGCGAAGCGCGCGAAGTCCGAGCCGCGCACGCGCTGCAGCAGCCCGCCGGGCGGAGGCAGCGTGAACGGCGCCAAACGGCCCACCGGTTCGTGCATGCGCATCAGCTGGTGCAGCGAATAGAGCCGCGCGGCGAGCGCGAGCCCGAAGAGCAGCGCGAAGCCCCAGGCGGCCGCGCGGCGCTGCGCGAAGAACTCGAGCACGAGGCCCGCGAGCGTCAGGCTCGCGAACGTGAACATGCTCATGAGCTGCGTGCGTCGCCCGAAGAACCGGCCGCGGCGGCGCTCGGGGACGAGGTCGCTGATGAGGCTGCTCCAGGGCGGGGCCGCGAACTGGCCGCCGATGTAGTAGAGCGCGACCCAGAAGATGAGGAGCGGCACCGCGTGCGCGGTCGGAACGAACGCGAGCGCGATGATCGGCAGCCAGGTGAGCGCCTGCAGCAGCACGCCGCCGAAGATCAGGCGCTTGCGCGGAATCGCGCGTCCGGCGATCCAGGCCGAAGCGAGCTGCGACAGCGAACCGAGGAGCGAGGGCAGCGCGGTGAGCAGCGTCATCTGCGCCGTGCTCGCCTTGAGGAAGACCGCGAACGCCTGGAGATAGGATTCGCCGGCGCCGAACATCACCGACCAGGCGACGCCGTCGCGCACGGAGTAACGCAGCGACCGCTCGACCTGCGGATCGCGCGAATAGCAGCGGGTCATGGAAAACCGGGAAGGGAATCGATGGCGAAAAGTATAGGGCGGCTCCCGCCGCGCGCCGCGCGCGTCCGGCGGCCCGATACCGCGGAGAGTCGGCGGCCGGCTAGCGCCGCGCGTCGCGCGCCGCGCGCGCCGCGCGGCGGGCTGCGAACGCGTGCAGCACGGCTTCCTGCTCCGCGGTCTCGATCGCCCCGGGGCGCCTTTGGCGCACGTACGCCACGGCGTCGGCCGCCGGCTCGCCCCTGGCGATCCGCCAGGCGGCGGCGAACGTGCCGGTCCGGCCGATGCCGGCCTCGCAGTGGAGAACGGTGCGCGCGCCGGGCGGAAGCGCGTGGAGAATCCCGAGAAAGCGCGCGAGCTGATCGAGCGTCGGCGCCTGGAAATCGGGCACCGGCAGGTTGTAGCGCACGAACCCGAGCGTTCGGGCGTGCTCGAGCCGGTAGCGGGGCGGCTGCCGCTCTTCGCAGAGGAGCGAGATCAGCACGCCGAAGCCCTGCGCGCGCAGGCGCGCGAGGTCGGCCTCCGACGGATTGCAGCTGCCGAGAAGAACCGGCTCGTCGATCCACCAGGTGTCGATGCCCGCCTCCTTGCGCTACCCCACCCAGACCCGGGCGTTGCGGAACATGCGCAGCCACGGGCCGTCCTCGCCCCAGTCGTCCGGATGCCAGGAGTTCGCGACCGTGCGGAAGACGCGCTCGGGGTGTGGCATGAGGATGGTGAAGCGGCCGTCCGGGGTGGTGAGGCCGGTGATTCCGTGCGGCGAGCCGTTCGGGTTGTACGGGTAGGTGCGCGCGAGCTCGCCGCGGTTGTCGACGTAGCAGAGCGCGATCTGCTTGTTGAGGATCAGCTGCTGCATCTGCTCCTCGGAGCGGAACTCCGCGCGGCCCTCGCCGTGGGCGACCACGATCGGGAGCATCGACCCGGTCATGCCGGTGAAGAAGATCGAGGGATTCTCGGGGATCTGCACGCGCACGAAGCGCGCCTCGTACTGCTCGGACAGGTTGCGCACGAAATGCGGCCACTCCCCGGCGCCCGGGATCAGGTCGCGCAGGTTCGACATCATCTGGCAGCCGTTGCAGATGCCGAGCGCGAACGTGTCGGGGCGCGCGAAGAAGGCGCTGAACTCGTCGCGCGCGCGGGCATTGAACAGGATCGACTTGGCCCAGCCTTCGCCCGCGCCGAGGACGTCGCCGTAGGAGAAGCCGCCGCAGGCGGCGAAGCCCTTGAACTCGGCGAGCCCGACCCGGCCCTCGATGATATCGGTCATGGTGACGTCGACCGCGGTGAAACCGACGCGATCGAACGCCGCCGCCATCTCGAGCTGCCCGTTCACGCCCTGCTCGCGCAGGATCGCGACGCGCGGGCGCGCGCCGCGCGCGATGTAGGGCGCGGCGATCTTCTCGTTCGGGTCGAACGTGAGCACCGCGGAGAGCCCCGGGTCCCCGACGTCGAGCAGCCGGTCGTACTCCTCCTGCGCGGTCTGCGGGTTGTCGCGCAGCCGCTGCATGTGAAAGCTCGTCTCGGACCACGCGCGGTGCAGGTTCACCCGCGAGTCGTAGAAGATCTCCCGGCCGTCGTGCGTGAAGCCGATGATGTCGTCGTCGGTGATCGTGCCGATTACGTGCGACTGCCGCCCGAGGCCGGCCTTCTTCAGCGCGCCGAGAATGCCGTCGCGGCGCGCGCGCGGCACCTGCAGCACCGCGCCGAGCTCCTCGTTGAAGAGCGCCGCGATCGGATCGCTCCCGAGCGCGCTGAGATCGACGCGCACGCCCGTATGGCCGGCGAACGCCATCTCGCAGATCGTCGCGAACAGGCCGCCGTCCGAGCGGTCGTGGTACGCGAGCGCGAGGCCGAGCTCGTTCAACGCCTGGATCACGTGGAAGAAGAGCTTCAGGCGCCGCGGATCGTCGACATCCGGCGCCGCGTCGCCGACCTGGTTGTAGACCTGCGCGAGCGCGGAGCCGCCGAGCCGGTTACGGCCGCTGCCGAGATCGATGAGGATGAGATCGGTCTCGCCCTTGTCGGTGCGCAGCTGCGGCGTCAGCGTCCGGCGCACGTCCACGACCGGCGCGAACGCCGAGACGATGAGCGAGAGCGGCGCCGTCACCTCGCGGCGCTCGCCGTCCGGTCCGGTCCACACCGTCTTCATCGACATCGAGTCCTTGCCGACCGGGATCGAGATCCCGAGCGCGGGGCAGAGCTCGAGCGCGACCGCGCGCACCGTGTCGTAGAGCGCCGCGTCCTCGCCCGGGTGGCCGGCCGCCGCCATCCAGTTCGCCGAGAGCTTCACGTCCGGCAGCGCGCGGATGCGCGCCGCGGCGATGTTGGTAAGCGCCTCCCCGATCGCCATGCGCCCGCTCGCCGGCGCGTCGATGAGCGCGAGCGGCGTACGCTCGCCCATCGCCATCGCTTCGCCGGTGTACGCCGTGTAGCTGCTCGCCGTGACGGCGACGTCCGCGACCGGCACCTGCCACGGGCCGACCATCTGGTCGCGCGCCGTGAGACCGCCGACGCTGCGGTCGCCGATGGTGACGAGGAAGGTCTTGTCGGCGACGCTCGGCAGGCGCAGCACGCGGTAGGCCGCGTCGCGGATGTCGATGCCCTTGGTGCGGAACGGCTCGAGCCGGCGCCGGCGCCGCTCGGCGGTGCGCTGCATGCGCGGCGGCTTGCCGAGCACGATCTCGAGGTCGAGATCGATCGGGGTCGCGCGGCGTTCGGCCTCGGCCGCGCCGCGGGCGCCCTCGGCCGCACGCGCGCCGCTGAAGTAGTCGTCGGTCACCACGAGCCGCTTTTCCCCGGTCGCTTCGCCGATGACCGCGTACGGGCAGCGTTCGCGCCGGCACAGCCGCTCGAACGCCGCGAGCTGTTCCGGCGCGATCGCGAGCACGTAGCGCTCCTGCGACTCGTTGCACCACACCTGCATCGGCGTCATGCCGGGCTGGTCGTTCGGGATCGCGCGCAGCTCGAAGCGTCCGCCGCGGCCCGCCGAGTGCACGAGCTCGGGCACCGCGTTCGCGAGCCCGCCGGCGCCCACGTCGTGGATCGAGAGGATCGGGTTGTCCTCGCCGAGCGCCCAGCACTGGTCGATCACTTCCTGGCAGCGGCGCTGCATCTCGGCGTTCGAGCGCTGCACCGAGGCGAAGTCGAGGTCGGCCGCGCTCGCCCCGGTCGCAACACTCGACGCCGCGCCGCCGCCGAGCCCGATGAGCATGGCCGGCCCGCCGAGCACCACGATCTTCGCACCCGGCGGAATCGGCGCTTTCTCGACGTGCTGCGCGCGGATGTTGCCGACGCCGCCGGCGATCATGATCGGCTTGTGGTAGCCGCGCACCTCGCCGTCGACCACTTCCTCGAAGGTACGGAAGTAACCGGCGAGATTGGGCCGGCCGAACTCATTGTTGAAGGAGGCGCCGCCGATCGGACCCTCGAGCATGATCTGCAGCGCCGAGGCGATGCGGTCCGGCTTCCCGTGATCCTTCTCCCACGGCCGCTCGAGCCCCGGGATGCGCAGGTTCGAAACCGAGAAACCGGTGAGCCCGGCCTTCGGCTTCGCGCCGCGACCGGTGGCGCCTTCGTCCCGGATCTCGCCGCCCGAGCCGGTCGCGGCGCCCGGAAACGGCGAGATCGCGGTCGGGTGGTTGTGGGTCTCGACCTTGGCGAGGATATGCGTGTCCTCCTCGACGTAGCCGTAGACGCCGGTTTGCGGATCGCTGAAGAAGCGCGGCACGCGCCCGCCTTCGATCACCGCGGCGTTGTCCTTGTACGCGACCAGCGTGCCCTTTGGGCTGCGCGCGTGCGTCTCGCGGATCATGCCGAAGAGCGACTGTGCCTCGCGCTTGCCGTCGATCACCCACTCGGCGTTGAAGATCTTGTGGCGACAGTGCTCGGAGTTCGCCTGCGCGAACATCATGAGCTCGACATCCGTCGGGTTCCGGCCGAGACGGGTGAAGGTTTCGAGCAGGTAGTCGATCTCGTCCGGCGCGAGCGCGAGCCCGAGCTCGCGGTCCGCGGCTTCGAGCGCCGCGCGCCCGCGGCCGCACACGTCGATGACCTCGAGCGGCGCCGGCGCGGCGTCCTCGAACAGCGCGACCGGCCGCTCCACCACGGTTTCCGTCATGCGGTCGTGCAGGAGCGGCGCGAGGCGCGCGCGCTCCTCCGGCGCGAGGGGAGCATCGCCCGCCTTGCGCAAGTGCCACGCGACGCCGCGCTCGACGCGCTTCACCTTCGCGAGCCCGCAGCGGTGCACGATATCGGTCGCCTTGCTCGACCAGGGCGAAATGGTCCCGAGGCGCGGCACCACGAGGACCAGCTCCCCGCTCGGCGCCGTATCGAACGCGTCCGCCTCCGGCCCGTAGCGCAGCAGCCGCTTGAGCGCCGCCGTTTCGCTCTCGGTGAGCGGCTCGGTGAGCGCCACGAAGTGCCAGTAGCGGCCGTCGATGTCGGCGAGCTCCGGCACCCGCTCGCGCGCCTCGCGCAGCAGCCGCTCCCTGCGGAACGATGAGAGCGCGCGTCCGCCCGGCAGGCGCAGCAGCAGCGCCTCGGCGTCGGCAGCGGCGGTGGCTTCGGAACGTGGACGATTCATGGACGCGTCAGCTCGATCGGATTTGCGGGGGATGACGGGCGGCGCTGTGCCGCGCGCGCACGCGGGCGCCGGCGGTAAGCGACCCGCGAGACGGCGTGCACGCCCCATCGGCACGAGCGAACGTGCGGGCGGTGGCGTCTGGCGGCAGGCGGAGGCCCAACTATTTCAGCTGCTCGTACAGCAGGCTCAGAATGCGTTCCCCGGTCTGGGGGGCGGCAGGCGCACCGCTCGGGTCGAGCACCTCGACGTTGGTGCCGTTCTCCGCGGGCTTCACGTGCACCTGATACTGCGTCGGCGGCTCCTCTTCCTCGCCGCTGAACAGCCGCGCGAAGAAGCCTTTGCGCTCCCGCTGCAGCTCCGGGTCGATGTAGCGCACGTAATAAATGCCTTTCGAGCGGTCGCGGTCCTCGACCGTGAAGCCGATCCGATCGAGCGAGAGCCCGACGCGGCGCCAAGCGCGATCGAGGCTGTCCTCGAGCGTCAGCAGCGGCGTGCCGTTGCCGTTGCGCGTAAGCCGCGCGCTCGGCGGCTCGGGTGCCGCGTCGGTGCCGCTTGTCGTGGACGGCTGCGCCGGCGCGCCAGTCGCAGGCGCCGAACCCGAAGGCGCATGCGCGACCACTGTTTTCTCCGGCTCGCGCTCGCCGCCCAGGTGCACGACGAGCCGCGCGAGCATTTCGGCCTCGAGCTCCGGATCGCGGGGACGCGGACGCCAGCCCGGTCGCGCATTCCCCTCCTCGTCCGGAGCGACCTCCTCCATGCCCTGGTGAGTCAGGTAGATCTCCGTCGTACCGGGCGCAACGCCGTGCTCGAGCCGCACGCGGTACTTGTCGCGCAGGCCCACCGAAAAGAAGCTCTTGAACCAACGGGCGACGGGATTGCTCTCGCTCGCACCCACGAGCGCGCGATTTTCGGCCCACCCGGTTTCGAGCAGCCCCGCCTGCGGATTCTCGGAAGCGATATTGAGCCCCGTACTCTCCAAAAACTCCCGCACCTGGCCCCACACCGCGGCCGGCTCCGCCTGCACGACCACGTAGCGCGTCTGTCCCTCGCGCACGAGCCGCACGTTCGGGTAGCGCGGCAGCACGACGGGCCCGGCGCCCGGCTGGGGGCGCTGCCCGCC
>DASVBY010000059.1:0-50569 GCA_036381895.1 Burkholderiales bacterium
AGTGACCGTCGGGCATGCGCGGGTCGAGGCGCAGCGCCGCTTCGTAGGCTTCCACCGCTTCGCGGGGACGCTCCATGTCGGCGAGCAGCACGCCGAGGTTGTACCAGACCGTGGCATCGTTCGCGCCGGCGGCGAGCGCATTCCGGTACACCCGCTCGGCATCCGCGAGCCGGCCGGCCTCGTGGAGCAGCCGGCCGAGATTCGCGCTCGCACCCGTGTGGCGCGGATCGAGCGCGAGCGCGCGCGTGTACGCTTCGCGTGCCGCCTCGAGGTCTTCCTGCTCGAGCGCGTACCCGGCTTCGAACCAGTCGTCCGCCGATTCCGTGCGCGCGGCGGCGCGCGGTTCGATCACGCGCATGGCGCCGGCCGCCGGATCGCCGTCGAACGCGAGCAGATACTGCCCCGATTCGGCGTGCCAGCGATGGCCGCCTTCCTTGACGACGACGCGATCGCCGAGTGTGCTGATGGCGAGCCCCGAGAGCGGCATGGAGTCGGGGATCTGGCGGCGCAGCGCGCGCAGCGAGCGCGTGATGCGCTTCGCCGGCAGGTTCGCGGCGGCGAGCGTCTGGGCGGTGCGCAGCACGATCAGGTCCTGAAACGAGAACCGATAGGCGTTGCGTGGTCCGCGCGCCGGGTGGACGAAGCCGGCTTTGATGAGCGCATGGATGGTGCGGCGCGGGATGCGCAGCAGCCGCTCGACGTCGCGCACGCCGTAACCGTGCATGACGACTGGGTCCTCCTCGTGGTGGCGCGGCTGCCGCTCGCCGGAAGGACCCGCCGGGGCGCCGCCCGGCGTAGTCTAACCCGCCTCGACTATTTCTTGCCGGCCTTCGATCCGCCGGAGGCGCGCTTCGGCGGCTTGCGTCCCTCGGTCCGCGCCGCCGGAGCGGGAGTGGCGATCGCCGCCTTGCCCGGGGCCTCGCGGCCGAGGCTTGCGCGCAGCGCCTCCATGAGGTCGATGATCTGGGCGCCGCCTTCGACCGGCGCTTCCGCCACGGTGATCTCCTCGCCTTCGACTTTCTTCTGGATCGCGGCCTCGATGCGCTCGCGCACCTCGTCCTTGTAGGCGGCCGGGTCGAACGCCGGCGCTGCCTGCTGCTCGATCAGTTGTTCCGCGAGCTTGAGCTCGGCGTCCTTGACGTCGGCTTTGGGGATCTCGAGCTCGCTCATCGGACGGACCTCGGTGGCGTAGAGGAGCTGCTGCATCACCAGACCGCCGTCGACCGGGCGCAGCATCACGATGTACTGCTTGCCGCGCGCGGCCCAGCGCCCGATGGCGCAGCGGCGCGTGTCGTGCAGCGCTCTCGCGAGCAGCGTATACGGCTTCGCGCCGCCCTTGTCCGGGGCGATGTAGTACGCCTTGTCGAAGTAGACCGGGTCGACGGACTCGAGCGGGACGAACTCGGCGATGTCCACGCTGTGCGTGCCGATCTCCTCGAGCGCCTTGAGCTCTTCGGGGGAGAACATCACGTACTGATCTTTGGCGAACTCGTAGCCCTTCGCCATCTCCTCGCGCGGCACGACTACGTCCTCCTTGATGCAGATGTACTGCTGCCGCAGCCGCGAGCCGCAGGTCTTGTGCAGGAGATTGAAGGAGATCGCGCCGCCCGTCTGCGTGGCGGAGTAGAGCTTCACGGGAATCGACACGAGGCCGAACGAGATGGTGAGCGATGCAATCGAGCGGGCAGCCATGAATGTTCTCCGTCTTTGACCCGAACGTTCGAACAATGCGCCTCGATGCGACGGCGGGGGCGGCGAAGCGCGCCGCAGGGAGTCAGGCAGCGGTTCCCGGGAGCCGTCGCGCCTCCTCAGGTCTGCTCCGCGCCGAGAATGCGCGGGAGGTTTTGCTTGCGCTCCAGGACGCCGTGCCAGCGGTCGCCCGTGCGTTTCAGTCGCTCGATCGCGGTCGGCATGCGGAAATCGAGCGGGTGCGCCTGCGCCAGCTCGTCCCACGTGAGCGGCATGGAAACGGGTGCGCCCGGCAGGCCGCGCGGCGAGTAGGCGACGTTCAGCGTCTTGCCGCGCGCGTTCATATTGTAATCCATGAAGATCTTGCCGGTGCGCTTGGGCACGCTCCATTCGACCGTAATGTCCTGCGGGTAGCGCCGTTGCAGGTGCGTCGCGACCGTCTCGCTCATGCGCCGCGCGCCGTCGAAATCGAGCGTACGCTCGATCGGCACGAACACGTGCAACCCGGTCTTGCCCGAGGTCTTCACGATGGATTCGAGCCCCATGGTCCCGAGCAGTTCCCGCAGCCGGTATGCGACCTCCTTGCCCTTCTCGAAAGCGGTGGTATTGAGCTCGGGCTCCGCGCCTTTCGGCTCCTTGCCGGAATAGATGTAAGGATCGATATCGAAGACGACGTAGTCCGGGTAGTTCAGCACCGCGGCCTCGAGCGCCTCGAGCGAGCTCGCGTAGTCGGTACTCTGCGTCGCGGCATCCGGCCCTGGACAAGCGCGCGAGGGCCACACGTGGAACTCGAGCGTGCCCACCTGTGCGAACCAGAGGAGCGAGGCGAGGTTGTTGCAGAGCAGGTTCTGCGCCGCCCGGCCTTTTTCCTCCGAGTACACCGCGACCGTCTCGACGTAGTCGGGGAGCGGGTGGTGCCAGTGCTTCTGGAAGAAGCGCTCGCCGCCTAGACCCTCCGGCCAGCGGATCATCGTGAACGGCCGGTCGGCGAGGTGCGGGAGCATGTAGGGCGAAACCTGCGCGAGGTAGCGCAGGAAGTCGCGCTTGTCGATCGCGGGCGCATCGAGCGCGGGATCGGCCGGCCAGTAGACCCGGTCGAGGTTCGTGAGCTTCACGGTGTGCGTGCCCACGACGAGCGTCAGATTGTTCTTGCGGCTCTCGAGCTGCCGCAGCACGTCGGCGATCGTGCCGTCCGCGGGTGCCGCGGTTTCGATGCGCGCCGTCGCGCCGGTTGCGGCGCGGGTGACGCGCTTCGGATCGACGTCCTCGCGCAGCCGCAGGAACACGGGCGCGCGCAGGTTGCCGTCGTTGGTCCAGCTGTGAAACTTCACCTCGGCGACGACCTCGGGCTCGAGCCACACCGTCGGGCTGTGCAGCGGCGGTTTCTCGACGAACGGGCGCTCGTCGGTGCGCAGGCGCTCGAGCCGGGCCCTGACCTCCGCGAGCGTGCGGTCGTCGAAACCCGAGCCGACGTGCCCTGCGTAGTGCAGCCGGCCGTCCGCGTAGTAGCCGACGAGGAGCGCACCGAGCGCGGCGCGCGCGCCCTTGCCCGCGGTGTAGCCGCCGACCACGAATTCGGCGCTTTGCGTCGGCTTGATCTTGAGCCACGCGCTCGAGCGTCTTCCGGCTTCGTACCTGCTGTCCTTGCGCTTCGCGATGACGCCTTCGAACCCGTTCGCGAGCGCCGCCCGGTAGAGCGCGATGCCGTCGTCCTCGGCGTGCACGAGCTGCACGTGCGGGGTCGGGAGCAGGCATTGCGCGAGATAGCGCCGGCGGTCGACGTAGGGCGCGCGCCGCAGGTCGATGCCGGCGAAGTGCAGCAGATCGAAGCAGTAATAGACCACCGGAACGGTGCGGTCGGCGGCGGCGATCTCGCGCGCGTTCTTGAGCTGCGCACGGTTCTGCAACACCGAGAACGATGGCCGCCCGTTCGGATCGAAAGCGATGATCTCGCCGTCGAGCACCATGCCGTCGACCGCCTGCTGCCGGAGCTCCTCGATGAGGGCGGGGAAGGCGGCGGTCAGATCCATGCCTGCGCGGCGCGAGCGGAACGTCGCACCCTTCGCGTCGATGAACGCGAGCGCGCGATAGCCGTCGAGCTTCGGCTCCCATTGCCAGTCCGGATGCGTGAACGCGCTCTCGCCCGACTCGGCGAGCATCGGTGCGAGCCGCGCCGGCAGCGGTTCGCGGTCGCCGGTCGGCACCAGGCGCGCGGCCGGCAGGCGGCCGACGGGCACGGCTTTGAGCTCCTCGACCGTGAGGCCGCAAAGCACCGAGCGGTTCCGATCCGTGACCGGGACCTCGGACACGAAGCGGTCGCGGTGCTTGATGAGGAACCAGTTCTTCCGATCGGCGCTGCGCACGAGCGCCCACGAGCCTTTGAGCTTCTCCCCGCGCAGCGTGAAGCTGAGCTTTCCCGCTTCGAGTCCTGCGCGTACGCGCCGCTCGGCCTCGGCGCGATCGTGGAACCAGGAGCGGTCGTCCTCGTCGGGGGAGTACACGCCGCAGTCCCAGACGATCACTTCGCCCGCGCCGTATTGCCCTCGCGGAATCACGCCTTCGAAAGAGGCGTAGTCGAACGGGTGGTCCTCGGTCTGCACCGCGAGGCGCTTGTCGCGCGGGTCGAGCGACGGTCCTTTCGGGACCGCCCAGGACTTGAGCACACCGCCGGCCTCGAGGCGAAAGTCGTAGTGCAGCCGGCGCGCCGCGTGCTGCTGCACGACGAAGAGCAACGGCCCGTGGCGCGCGGCTACGGCCGGGGCGGGCTCGGGCGTCGCGTCGAAGGCACGCTTGGCGGAGTAGGCGCCGAGCGGATCGACGCCGGCTGCGGTCGCGGCGGCGGACTCGCCGCGTCTCTTGCGCGGTTGTGCGCCCGCGCGGCGTTTGGGGGAACGGCTGGCCAAGGCGGCCTCCTCGGTGCGCAGTGACGATTTTGGAGCAACCGCGAGCCGGATGTTAGGGTAATTGTCTGCAGGAACAAGCAGGCCCTGACCCGCCGGGTCGGGTGCAGCGGCCGGGGTCGATCTGGAGGGCGGCGCGATGGAGCTCATGGCGGGCACGAGCGGATTCTCTATATAAGGAGTGGTGCGGCCGGTTCTATCCGGAAAAGCTCCCCGGCGACCGGATGCTGCACTACTACGCCGAACGCCTCCCGACGGTCGAGATCAACAACACGTTCTACCGCATGCCGGCCGAGAGCATGCTCGCGCGCTGGGCGGCGGAGGTGCCGCCGGGTTTCACGTTCACGCTGAAGGCGCCGCGGCGCATCACGCACGAGAAGCGTCTTGCCGACGCCGGAGCCGACATTGCCGAGTTCGTCCGCCGCGCCGCCGCGCTCGGCGACCGACTCGGCGTGATCCTGCTGCAGTTGCCGCCGTTCCTGAAGAAGGACCTCGGGCGCCTCGAGCGCTTCCTCGACGTACTGCCGCAGGGCACGCGGGCGGCGTTCGAGTTTCGCCACACCTCGTGGCACAGTGAGGACGTGCACGATGCGCTGCGCGCGCGGCGCGCGATGCTGTGCGTCACCGATACCGATGAGGGCGAGGCGCGGTTCGTGGCGACCGCGCCGCAGGGCTATCTGCGGCTGCGGCGCACGCATTACGACGACGCCGAGCTCGGCGCCTGGGCGGAGCGCATCGCGGGCGCCGAGCTCGCGCGCACGTACGTCTATTTCATGCACGAGGACGATGCGCTCGGCACCGGCTGGGCCGCGCGGCTGATGGAGCACTGGCGCCGTCGCGTCCCGCGGGCGAACCGCTAGCCCATGGGCGTCGCCGACCGGCTGCGCCGGCGCCTCTTCGGACGCCCGCAGGGCCTTCTCGGCAAGCTCGGAGGCGCGATCATGGCACGCGTCAACCGGGGCGCCGCCGAGCGCGCGGTCGCGCTCCTCGCGCCGCAGCCGGGGGACGCGGTGCTCGAGATCGGCTTCGGACCCGGGGTGGGCATCGAGGTGCTCGTGCGCGCCGCATCGGCCGGCCGCGTCGCCGGCGTCGATCCGTCGTTCGAGATGCTCGAGCAGGCGCGCTCGCGCAACGCCGAGGCCATCGGGCGCGGCCAGGTCGACCTTCGGCTCGGATCGGTCGAGCGCCTGCCCTTCGACGACGAGACGTTCGACGCCGCGATGTCGATCAATTCGATGCCGATGTGGCCGGACGCGCTCCAGGGGTTGCGCGAGATTTGTCGGGTGCTCAGGCCGGGCGGGCGTGTAGTGCTCGGGTTCACGCGCCATTCCGGGCAGCGCCGGAACGATGTGCCCGAGCTCCTGGCACGGGCCGGATTCGTGGAGGTGAGCGTGCACACCGGCGGCGAGAGAGAAGAAGACTTTTTCGTGCTCGCGCGTAAGGCATGAAACGGGGGCGGTATGGCGGATCAGACGACAGAAGAAGCGCTCTGCTATCTCGGTTTGCTCGACGTCGGACGTCGCATTCGCGCGGGCGAGTTTTCCTCCCGCGAAATCACGCAGGCACTGCTCGAACGGATCGCGCGCCTCGAACCGCAGCTCAAGAGCTACGCCACCGTGACGCCCGAGCTCGCGCTCGCACAGGCCGAGGCCGCGGATCGCGAGATCGCGCGCGGCGCGAGCCGAGGCCCGCTCCACGGGGTGCCGATCGCGGTAAAGGACCTTTGCTGGACGCAGGGCGTGGTTACCGCCGCCGGCATGTCGATTTACAGGGACTTCGTTCCCGAACGCGACGCCACGGTGGTCGCGCGCCTCAAGCAAGCAGGCGCCGTGCTGCTCGGCAAGCTGCAGATGACCGAGGGCGCCTTCTCCGTACACCACGCCTCGATCGAGCCGCCGGTCAATCCCTGGGACTCCGCGCTCTGGCCCGGCGTGTCGTCGAGCGGATCGGGTGTCGCGGTCGCGGCGGGGCTCTGCTACGCCGCGCTCGGAAGCGACACGCTCGGCTCCATCCGTTTCCCGTCGACGGCGAACGGCGTGACCGGGCTCAAGCCCACCTGGGGGCGCGTGAGCCGCGCCGGCGTCTTCGCGCTCGCGCCGTCGATGGACCACATCGGCCCGATGGCGCGCAGCGCCGCCGATGCCGCCGCCGTGCTCGGCGCGATCGCCGGCCCGGACCCGGACGACCCGACCGCGGTGCCGCTTCCCGTGCCGGATTACCTGGAAGACATCGGGCGCGGCGTGCGCGGACTGCGCCTCGGTATCGACCGCCGGCTCGTCGCCGTCGCGGCCGATGCCGAGACCGCCCGCGTTGCGGAGGAGGCGGCCGCGACGTTCGCCGGTCTCGGCGCCGACGTGCGCGATGTCGCCTGCCCGCCGCTCGATGAGATCGTGCAGGATGCGGTGGTGCTCTGCGCCACGGAGTGCGCGGTCGGGCACGAGGCGACCTATCCCGCACGCGCGAGCGAGTACGGCGCCGTGCTCGCGCGCCTCATCGAGCTGGGGCGCAGGACCGACGGTATGACGCTCGCCAAGGTGATCGAGCGGCGCGCCGTCTTCCGCGGCCGGCTCGATGCGCTGTTTCGCGACATCGACGTGCTGGTGCTGCCGGCCATGAGCGAGGCCGCGCCCACGCTCGCCTCCCTCGCGCAGCGCGTCGCGGACCCGGAGGCGCGCCTCGGGCGGATGCGCTTCACCGCGCCGTTCGACATGAGCGGGAACCCTTGTCTCACGCTCCCCGGCGGCGCCACGGACACCGGCGTTCCCGTCGGCTTTCAGCTGATCGGGCGGCATTTCGAGGAAGCGCTGCTCCTGCGCTGCGGGCACGCGTTCCAGGAGGCTACCGACTGGCACCGGCGGCGCCCGCCGCTATAGCTCGGCGGCGCGCCGGCTGCACAAGGCCCGAGCATCGCTGCCTGCACCTGCACGCGCGTCTGCCGCGCCGAGCGGCGCCGCGCGCGACCGTGCGCGCGCGGCGGCGGGGCAGCGGGAGCGGGAGGTGCTGCGCCGGCGTGAGCGCGGCAGCGCTCACCTTCTCGTGCCGTCAGACCGTGCGCGGCGCGCGCCGGTCCTCGACGGTCTCCGCGGCGCGGTGCTCGGCGGCGAACAGCAGGTAGAAGGCGGGCACGACATAGAGCGTGAAGAACGTGCCGATGGTCATGCCGGCGGCGATGACGAGCCCCATGTTGTAGCGCCCCGCGGCGCCGGCGCCGCTCGCGAGCACGAGCGGCAAAACGCCGAGCACGGTCGCGGCGGTCGTCATCATGATCGGCCGCAGGCGCAGATCCGCGGCCTGCTCGATCGCCTCGCGCTTGCTCCTGCCCTGGGCCTGTGCCTCGTTCGCGAACTCGACGATCAGAATGCCGTGGCGGCTGATCAGGCCGATCAGCGTCACCAGCCCGACCTGCGTGTAGATGTTGAGGCTGGCACCGCCGACGCCGACGGCGATGAAGATGAGTGCGCCGCAGATCGACATCGGCACGGTGATGAGCACGATGAAGGGGTCGCGGAAGCTCTCGAACAGCGCCGCGAGCGCGAGGAAGATCACGATCAGGGCGAAGCCGAACGTGATCGCGAGCGCGGCCGACTCCTGCGTGTACTGGCGCGACTGGCCGGCGTAGTCCACGGTGTAACCCTCCGGCAGCACCTCGGCGGCGATGTTCTCGAGCGCGGCGAGCGCTTCGCCGAGCGGCACGCCCGGGATCGGCACGCCGCTCAGCGTCGCCGCGTTGAGCTGCTGGAAGCGCGGCAGCGAGCCGGGGATGGTGCGGGTCTCGAGGCTGACGACGGTCGAGAGCGGCACCGTGCGGCCGTCCGGGACGGCGATGTAGTAGTTCTCGAGCTGGCGCGCGTTCAGCCGCGCCTCCTGGGCGACCTGAGGGATCACGCGATAGGAGCGGCCGGCCAGGCTGAAGTAGTTGACGTAGTCGCCGCCGAGCATGGTGCCGAGCGCGCCGCCGATGTCGCGCATGGTGAGGCCGAGCTGCGCGGCCTTGTTGCGGTCGATGGCGATCTCGACCTGCGCCTTGTCGAAGCGCAGATCGTTCTCCACGAACGCGAACACGCCGCTCGCCTGCGCGCGCTGCAGGATGGTCTGCGCCACCTCGTTGAGCAGCTCGTAGGAATCGGTGGTGCCGATGACGAACTGCACCGGCAGCCCGCTGCCGCCGCCCGGCAGCGCCGGCGGCTGGAATACGGAGACGCGCGCGCCCGCGATCCGGTCGAGCTCCGCCTGCACCAGCGGCTGTAGCTCTGCCGCGGTGCGCGCGCGCTCGTCCCAGGGGTGAAGCACCATGCCCGAGAAGCCCTGGTTGAGCGTCGGGACGCCCATGATCTGGAACACGTGGTTGGTCTCGGGAAAGGCGCGGTAGGCCCGGTACACCTGCTCGGCGCTCGCCACCGTCTGCTCGAGCGTCGCGTTCGGGGCCGCGGTGAGCTGCGAAATGAGGACGCCCTGGTCCTCTTCGGGCGCGAGCTCCGAGTTGGCGCTGGTGTAGAGGAAGTACGTGCCGGCGAGCACGATCGCCGCGAACACGAGCACGACCGGCATGCTGTCGAGCGTGGTACCGAGCGAGCGCGCGTAGCCGGCGCGCAGGCTCCCGAAGGCGCGATCGAGCGCGGCGAGAAGGGGCGCCTTGCTGGTCTCGGCGACGAGCAGCCGCGAGCACATCATGGGGGAGAGCGTGAGCGCGACCACCCCCGAGACGGTCACGGCGGCGGCGAGCGTGAACGCGAACTCGGTGAACAGCGATCCCGTGAGCCCGCCGAGGAAGCCGATCGGCACGTACACCGCGACCAGCACCAGTGTCATCGCGATGATCGGGTTGGCCAGCTCGCGTGCGCCCTGGATCGCCGCCTGCAGGCGCAGCGTCCCCTCGTCGATGTGACGCTGCACGTTCTCGACCACGATGATGGCGTCGTCCACGACGATGCCGATCGCGAGCACCAGTGCGAGCAGCGTCAGCAGGTTCACGCTGAAGCCGAGCGTCCACATAAGGAACAGCGCGCCCGTGAGCGACAGCGGAATCGCGACCGCGGGAATGACGACCGAGCGCACCGAGCCGAGGAACAGGAACACCACCGCGGTCACGATGAGCAGCGCCTCGATCAAAGTGCGCGCCACCTCGGCGATGGACTCGTCGACGAAGAGGGTGGCGTCGTACACGATCGTGCCCTGCAGGCCCGCGGGGAGCTGAGCCTGGATGTCCGGAAAGACGTCGCGCACCGCCGCGATCACGTCGAGCAGGTTCGCGGCCGGCGCGACCTCGATGCCGATGTACACGGCGCGCACGCCGTCGAAGCTCACGGCGGTGTCGTAGTTCTCGGCGCCGAGCGCCACCGTCGCAACGTCGCCCAGGCGCACGAGCGCGCCGTCGGTCGCCTTCACCACGAGCTCGCGGAACTCCTCCGCCGAGTGCAGGCCGGTTCGGGTGGTGAGGTTCACGGTGACCGCTTCGCCTTCGGTGCGGCCCACGGCGGCGATGAAGTTGTTGGCCGCGAGGGCGTTGCTGACGTCGGCCGGCGTGACGCCGAACCCGGCCATCTTCTGCGGGTCGAGCCAGGCGCGCATCGCGAACTCCTGGCCGCCGAGGATCTCGGCCGTCTGCACGCCGGGCACCGCCTGCAGCCGCGGCTGCACCACGCGGATCAGGTAATCGGTGACCTGATTGACGTCGAGCACCTCGCTGTAGAAGCCGATGTACATCGACGCGATGGTTTCGCCGATGTCGAGGCGTATGATCGGCCGCTGCGCCTCGGGCGGCAGGTCGTTCAGGACCGCGTTGACCTCGGTGGTGATCTGAGTCAGCGCCTCGTTCGGGTCGTAGTTGAGGCGCAGGAACGCCTGGATGGTGCTCACGTTCTGCGCGCTCGAGGATGTCATGTAGTCGATGCCCTCGGCTTCCGCGATCGCGGCTTCGAGCGGCGCGGTGATGAAGCCGGAGACGAGCTCGGGGTCGGCGCCGATGTAGGTGGTCGTGACCGTGACGACCGCGTTCTGGGTCTCCGGATACTGCCGGATTGGCAGCAGGCCGAGCGCGCGCAGACCGAGCACGAGTATGGCGAGGCTCACGACCATCGCGAGCACCGGGCGGCGGATGAAGATGTCGGTCCACATATCGGTGCAGCCTCCTGGCCGCCGCGGAGAACGGCTCCTGCGTGCCGTTCGTCACGTTGCGGGCGTCGGCGCCTCCCGGTTCCGTGCGCGGGCACGGATGCTCGCGCGGCCCGTCACTTCGCGCTCCGCGCCGACCGCACCGCCCCCTCGCTCACCTTCGCCGCATCGGCGAGCACCGCCGGCGCGCCGTTGCGCAGCTTGAGCTGCCCCGCGGTCACCACGAGCTCGCCTTCGCTGACTCCCGAGAGGATCGCGACCGCGTTGCCGCGGCGCTCGCCGGTCTCGACGAAACGCTGGCGCGCGGTGTAGATCGGTTCGCCCTGCGGGTTCCTGTCCGGCGTGGGCTCGAGCACGTACACCGTCGAGCCGTAGGGGTTGTAGCTGATCGCGGTCTGCGGCAGCGTGAGCTGCGGCTGCTCCGCGCCCACCTGGACGCTCACCGAAGCGAACATTCCCGGAAGCAGCTCGCTCTTCGGATTCGGCAGCATGCCCTGCAGCTGCAGATTGCGCGTCGCGGGATCCACCCGCGGGGCAATGGCGGTGATGCGCCCCGCGAAGGTGTGCTCCGGGTACACGTTGGTGGTCACCGTGAGCGGCTGGTCGAGCGCGATCTGCGCGAGCTGCTGCTGCGGGAGCGTGAAATCGACGTAGATCGGATCGATGGTCTGCAGCGTGACGATGGCCTGGCCGGGATTGACGTACTGGCCGATGCTGACGTTGCTGATGCCGAGCCGGCCGGCGAAGGGCGCGCGGATCGTCTTGCGCGCGAGCAGCGCTTCCTGCTGCTGCACCTGCGCGCGGCTGCTCTTGAGCTCCGCGGCCGCCGTATCCAGCGCCGCACGGCTGATCGCCTGTACCGCGAACTGTTCCTTGGCGCGCCGGAACGCGACTTCGGCCAGCTCCGCCGCCACGCGCGCGGCGTCGAGCTGCGCCTGGTCGGGGTCGGCATTGAGCTGCACGAGCACGTCGCCGGCGGCGGCCGTGTCGCCGTTGCGGAAATTGATCGACTCGATCACCCCGGCGACCTCGGTCGAGACCTCGATGCCGTTCACCGCGCGCAGGCTGCCGATGGCTTCGAGCCGCGGCTGCCAGGCGGCGGTGCCGGCGCGCTCGGCCGCCACCGCGACCGGCGGCGCGCGATTGGCGGCGAGGTACCGGCGGATCATCTGATCGCGGAAGTACTGAAAGCCGAAGACGGCGCCGAACACGAACGCCACCGCGATGAGCATCACGATCATGCGGCGCGCGAGGCGCCGGCGGCGCGTGCGTTCTTCGGGCGGGCGGCGCGCGAGCCTCATGGCGTCTCCGCGGCCGCGTTGACCGGCACCGCGGCCGGCCGGTTCCACCAGCCGCCGCCGAGCGCCTGGAACAGCGCCGCCGTGTCGGCGTAGCGTGCGGCCTGCGCCTGCACCAGGTTGATGCGCGCCTGCTGGAACTGGCGCTGCGCATCGAGCAGCTGCAGGTAGCTCGCCGCGCCGACCTTGTATTGCCGGCGCACGAGCGCGAGCGCTTCTTCCGCTGCCGCGAACGCGCGCTGCTGCTCGAGCAGCGCGCGCGCATCGGTTTCGAGCGCCCGCAGCACGTCGGCCACGTCCTGGAAGGCGGCGAGCACGGTTTGCCGGTACTGTGCCGCGGCGGCATCGAAGGCGGCGATCGCCGCGCGGCGGCGCGCGCGCAGCTCGCCGCCGTTGAAGAACGGTTGCAGCAGCGATGCGCCGATGCTCCAGAAGCGCGTGTCGCCGTCGAAGAGCTCGTCGGTTTCGGTCGCTTCGGTGCCGTACGCGGCCGAGAGCGCGATCTGCGGGTAGAGATTCGCGGTCGCGACCCCGATCTGCGCGCTCGCGGCGTGGAGCAGGGCTTCCGCCGCGCGCACGTCCGGACGCTGCCGCACGAGCGCCGAAGGCAGGGTGAGCGGAAGCTCGGTCGGGAGCTCGAGCGCGGCGAGCGTGAACTCCGGGAAATCGGCCGCGCTCGGCAGGCGCCCGAGCAGCACCGCGAGCTGATGGCGCACGGCGGCGAGCTGACGTTCGAGCGCCGGCAGCGTAGCGCGCACCTGTGCCGCTTCCGCGCGCTGTGTCAGCACGTCGGTGCGCGCGATCGCACCGATCGCGAGCTGCTTCTCCGCGATCGCGAGCTGATTTTCGATGCCCGCGAGTATCTCCTCGGTCGCGCGCATCTGCGCACGCAGCGACGCTTCGGTGACGGCGGCGGTGACGACGTTGCCGGCGAGCGCCAGGTAGGCCGCTTCGCGCTGGTACGCCTCGAAGTCGACCTGGGCCTGCAGTGCCTCGATCTGGCGGCGCAGGCCGCCGGCGGTATCGAGGGCATAGCTCACGCTCACCGAGACGTGGTAGAGGTTGAAGACACCTCCCGATATGCCGGGGATCCCGAGGCCCGCCACCGAGCGGCGCTGGCGCGAGGCGGCGGCGTCGGCGGCAATGGCGGGGTAGTACACCGCACCCGTTTCCGCCCGCAGCAGTTCCTGCGCCTGGCGCAGCCGCGCTTCGGCCGCCGCGAGCGACGGGCTTTGCGTCAGGGCTTCGCGCACCAGCCGGTCGAGCGCCTCCGAGCGGAACAGCGTCCACCACTGCGCCGGAATGTCCTTGGCCGCGACGAAGTGCTGCGCGGCGCCGCCTTCGACCGGCGCGGAAGCGGTTCGATCTGGAAGCGGCTCGGGCGTGTAGCGGTTCGTCGCGGGGGTTTCCGGCCGGCGGAAATCGGGGCCGACCACGCAGCCGGCGACCGCGGGCGCGGTCACCGCCAGCAAGAGGAAAGTGCGGGCTGTCACGAAGGCTGCCTGGCTAGTCACCGGCTGGCGGCACGGCCGCGATCCACTAGCACCATGCCACAGATCGCAAGCCGCGCCCTCCCGTGGGAGCAACTACGGGAATTCCCCGTGTGCAGCGGGTGCGGCGGCAGCCGCGCGGCAATCGCGGGTAAACTGCGCCTGTCGCCATTCAGGAAGGGAACAAGATGCACGACCGACGGCTCAGGCCCGCCGTGGCGCGCGTGTGGCGGGGCCGCACCCGGGCGGCGATCGCCGACGAGTACATGGCGTACATGTACGAGCACGGTATCCGGAAGATCCGCGCTACGCCCGGAAACCTCGGCGTGCAGGTGTGGCGTCGCATCGAGGGCGGGGTGGCGCACTTCGCCACCGTGTCCTATTGGGGTTCGCGCGAGGAGATCGCGGCCTACGCGGGCGGCGACATCGAGAAGCCGCGGCACCTGCCCAGGGACGCGGAGTACCTGCTCGAGCTGCCCGATCGCGTGGAGCACTTCGAGATTCTCGTCGACGAATCGGAGGGCGGAGGCAGGTAGGCCGCCCGGTCGCGAAGTGTGCCTGCATCGATCCGCCGGTCGGTCGGAGGGGTCGATTCGTCTTCCGGTCGCCCGTGCGCGCGGGCGGGCGCGCGCAGCAGATGGCTCGCCCTATCTATACTTTCGTCGACCGCACTCCACATCCGGAGCCGATAACAACATGCATCGCTTCCTGTTCGCTGCCGGCCTCGCGCTGCTGCCGACTCTTGCCCAGGCCGATGTCGCCGTCTCGGGCCGCGTTTCCGTGCGTGACCACGACACGGCGGTCGACATTGCGTTCACCAACAGCGACAAGGCGGTGATCCTCGACTACTACCGCAAGCTCGGAAAGGGGAAGGCGAAGCACGGCAGGCACGTCCCGCCGGGGCTCGCAAAGAAAGGCGGGCTGCCGCCCGGGCTCGCGAAGCGCGACCGGCTGCCCCGGGACGTGCATTACGAACTGCTGCCGGCCGAGCTCGAGGCGCGGCTGCCGCCGCTGCCCCCGAACTACGTGCGCGTGCGTGTCGGGCAGGATTTCGCAATCCTCGACAAGCGCACCCGCGTCGTGCTCGACGTCGCGATCGGGCTTCCGATCTGACGCGCCCGCTACCGCAACATCGCCTTAGTGAACCACTCGCCGAACAGATAGGATCCGCCGCCGAGCCGTCCAGCGGTGCGGGTGGTGCGGGATCTCGCGGATGACCGGATGGACGAAGCGGCCTCCGGGCGGATGCCCGCATCGAGCCGCCGTCGGTTACGGCTCGCGCGCCCCGGACCCCGGACCGCGCCTGCGGCGCGCTCGCCCGGAACGACGCAGGCCGATCCGGAGCCCGGGGAGTGCGTTCACGCGGCGGCGAGCGCTTGCTCGAGATCGGCGATGAGATCGTCGATGTGCTCGAGCCCGATCGACAGCCGCACCATGTCTTCCGTGACGCCCGCCTTCGCGAGCTCTTCCGGCGAGAGCTGCCGGTGCGTGGTGCTCGCCGGATGGCAGGCGAGCGACTTGGCGTCGCCGATGTTGACGAGGCGCGTGAAGAGCCTGAGCGCATCCTGGAAGCGCGCGCCCGCCTCGCGCCCGCCCTTGACGCCGAACGTCAGGATGCCCGAGGCGCGCCCGCCCATGTACTTGTCGACCAGCGGCCGGTCCTCGTGCTCGGGGAGGCCCGCGTACTTCACCCACGCGACCTTCTTGTGGCCCTTCAGATACTGGGCGATCTTCAGGGTGCTGTCGCAAATGCGGTCCATGCGCAGCGGCAGCGTCTCGATCCCCTGCAGGATGAGAAACGCGTTGAACGGCGAAATGGCGGCGCCGGTGTTGCGCAGCAGCACCACGCGCGCACGGCCGATGAAAGCGGCCGGCCCGAGCACTTCCGTGTAGACCACCCCGTGGTAGGAAACGTCGGGCTCGTTCAGGCGGCGGAAGCGCTGCTTGTGCTCGGCCCACGGGAACTTGCCGGAATCGACGATCGCGCCGCCGATCGAATTGCCGTGTCCGCCCATGTACTTCGTGAGCGAATGAATCACGATATCGGCGCCGTGCTCGAACGGGCGCACGAGATAGGGCGTGGACACGGTGTTGTCCACGATGAGCGGGACGCCGTGGCGGTGCGCGATCTCGGCGAGCGCGGCGAAGTCGGTCACGTTGCCGAGCGGGTTGCCGATCGACTCGCAGTAAATCGCTTTGGTGCGCGCGTCGATGTGCTGTTCGAAGCTCGCGGGATCGCGGTAGTCGGCGAAGCGCACGGCGATGCCGATCTGGGGGAGCGTGTGCGCGAAGAGGTTGTAGGTGCCGCCGTAGAGCGTGCTCGCGGAGACGATGTTGTCGCCCGCCTCGGCGATCGTGAGGATCGCGTAGGTGACGGCGGCCTGCCCGGAGGCGACCGCGAGCGCACCCACGCCGCCTTCGAGCGCCGCGAGGCGCTGCTCGAGCACGTCCTGCGTCGGGTTCATGATGCGGGTATAGATGTTCCCCGGCACCTTGAGGTCGAAGAGGTCGGCGCCGTGCTGTGTGTTGTCGAAGGCGTAGGAAACCGTCTGGTAGATCGGCACGGCGGCCGATTTCGTGGTCGGCTCGGGGCTGTAGCCGGCGTGTACGGCGAGTGTTTCGAACTTCATGCGTGTACCCTGGTTGTAATCGAGAAAAAACCGTTCGCGCGGATGGCCGCGGGCGCGCTATTGTCCCCACTTCGGTGCGGTGCTTCATTTCCCTTTGATTATTTGCTTATTGCGCGCGGCCTCCGCTGGTCGGGCGGCGATGCGCTGCACCGCATGCGCCCGAGGCCCGGGTCGTGGGGGAGAGGCGCCTGCGCGCGGGGCGCGACAGCATACGGGGCAAAGTCGACGGCGTGAACGCGGTGGCGCGGGCAGCCGGCGCGGATCGCTGGAGGAACGGCGAAGATCGAAACGGAGCTTCGGGCGCTCGAAGAGCGCTTTTGAACGGCCCCGCTCGCGTCCGCCCGGGGCCTGCTCCCGTATCGGGCAGGGCGGTGAAGGCGGGCGCCGCAGCCCCTTGTGCGGCGCTCGCGCGCAGTCGCGTCTACCTGCCGCGCCGGACGGCTGGCGCCTCGGCTTTCAGCGGAGAGCGGCCGGACAATGAGACCGCTGCCGGAACCGGCGCCGGCGCCTACAATGTCCGGGCGCCGAACCGGGGAGGACACGCCATGAATTTGGCCCTTTTTCTCGCGCGCAGCGCCCGCGCGTTTCCGCATGCGCCGGCCGTGGCGCTGGGCGAGGAGGTGCTGTACGACTACGGCGAGCTCGCGCGCCGCGCGGGCAGCATCGCCGATGCGCTGCGCGAACGCTTCGGCCTCGGGCCGGGGGACCGCGTCGCACTCTACCTCGACAACCATCCGGCGTACCTCGAAGCGCTCTACGGCATCTGGTGGGCGGGTCTCGCCGCCGTGCCGATCAATGCCAAACTGCACGCGCGCGAGGCGGCGTACATTCTGCAGGCCTCGGAAGCGGCGCTCTGTTTCGTCGACGCCGCGCACGGCGCCGCGCTCGGTGCGCTCGCCGAGGCCGCGCCGGCGCCGCTGATCGACGTCGCGTCCCGCGACTACGCCGCGCTCCTCGCGCGCGCGGCGCGCGCGCCCGCGGAGGTCGAAGCCGATGCGCTGGCCTGGCTCTTCTACACCAGCGGTACCACCGGTCGGCCCAAGGGCGCCATGCTGTCGCACCGCAATTTCCTCACCATGACCGCCTGCTACTTCATGGACGTGGACGATGTCGGTGCCGGGGACGCGACGCTGTACGCGGCGCCGATGTCACACGGCGCCGGCTGCTACAACTTCGTGTTCATGCAGCGCGCGGCGCTGCACGTGGTGCCGCGCGCGGGCTTCGACCCGGCGGAGATCGCCGCGCTCGGCGCGCATTACGCACGAGCGCGGGGCGGCGCCTCGCAGACAGCGGGTCTCTGCATGTTCGCTGCCCCGACCATGGTGAAGCGGCTGGTCGAGCACGTGCACGCGGCCGGCGTCGAGCCGCGCGGGATCAAGACCATCGTTTACGGCGGCGGGCCGATGTATCTCGAGGACATCCGGCGGGCGCTCGACGTCATGGGCAACCGTTTCGTGCAGATCTACGGGCAGGGCGAATCGCCCATGACGATCACCGCGCTCTCGCGGCGCCACCTCTGGAACCGCGATCACCCGCGCTGGGAAGCGCGGGCCGCGTCGGTCGGGACCGCGCAGTCGCTCGTCGAGGTGCGCGTGGTCGATCCGGACGGGCGCGTGCTGCCGGCCGGCGAGACCGGCGAGGTGATCGTGCGCGGACCGTCGGTGATGCGCGGCTACTGGCGCGACGCGGACGCCACCGCCAAGGCGCTGCGCCACGGCTGGCTCTGGACCGGCGACCTCGGGGCGCTGGACGAGGACGGCTTTCTCACGCTCAAGGACCGCTCGAAGGATCTCATCATTTCAGGCGGCGCGAACGTCTACCCGCGCGAAGTGGAAGAAGTGCTGCTCAGGCATCCGAACGTGCGCGAGGTATCGGTCGTCGGCCGCAAGGATCCCGAGTGGGGCGAAGTCGTGGTCGCGTTCGTGGTCGGGGAAGGCGTCACGCCGCAGGAGCTCGATGCGCTCTGTCTCGAGCACATCGCGCGCTTCAAACGCCCGAAGGAGTACCGCTTCATCGACGCGCTGCCGAAGAACAACTACGGGAAGGTGCTGAAGACGGCGTTGCGGGAAATGCTCGAGCACGCCGGCGCGGCGGGGGCGGAAGCGGGTGCGACCGATCGCGCGGACGTGCCGGGGGACGCGCGCGCCTAGGCGTTTTCGGCCCATCCCTCGTCGGCCGCGCGCGCTCTGCGCGCGTCGACCCGTTGCAGCGCCTCGCGCTTTTCCTCCGCCGAATGGCTCGACCAGCCGGCGGTCTCGCGCGCGTGCCGAAGCAGCCGCCGCACAACCCGATTTCCGGATCGAGCACGCAGATCTGCGTGCAGGGCGACGGAGGTTCGGATGCCGGCATCGAGGTTTACCGTCGTATGCGTTCCGGACCGAAACCGCGGTGCGTCGGTGTGCGGGCTCAGGACCGCGCGAGCGCGAGCGCTTCGGCGAGCAGCTCGTAGGAGCGCCGGCGCGGCTCCTGATCGTAGGTCCACGTGACGACGACGATCTCGTCGAGCTGGAAGCGGCGTGCGAGCTCGTGCAGCCGCTCCGCCACCTGTTCGGCGGTGCCGACGATGGCGCGGCGGCGCAGCTTCTCGATCGTTGCGCGCTCCGCTTCCGTGTACGGATAGGCTGCCGCTTCCTCCGGCGATACCAGCGGCGTGCGAATGCCTTTCTCGAAGCCGATCCGCCAGAACTCGCGCGTCATGAGGAGACGCCGGGCTTCGGCCTCGGTCTCGGCGGCGAGCGCCCACACGCAGATCGTCGCGATCGGTTCGGGGTAGCGCGCGCTCGGCTGGTAGTTCGTGCGATAGAGCGTCAGCGCTTCTTCGGTGCCGCGGCCCTCGCTGAAGAAGTACGCGTAGGCGTAGGGCAGGCCGAAATAGGCGGCGAGGCGCGCGCCGTAGTCGGAGCTGCCGAGGATCCAGAGATCCGGACTCGTCGGGCCGAGCGGATGCGCCTTGACGGCCGCGAACGGATGGCCCGCCGGGAGCGGCGTGCCCGTCACCCAGCAGTAGAGATCCCGTACCTGCTGCGGGAACAGATCGACGGCGTTCGCCGCGTCGGGATTGAGCGCGAGCGCCGTGAGCCGATCGGAGCCCGGGGCGCGGCCCACGCCGAGGTCGATGCGGCCGGGGGCGATGGCCTCGAGCACGCGAAACTGCTCGGCCACCTTGAGCGCCGAGTAGTGCGGCAGCATTACCCCGGCGCTGCCGATGCGGATCCGCTTCGTGGTCGCGGCGATCGCGGCCATCAGTATTTCCGGTGCGGTGCCGACGATGCTGTCATTGTTGTGGTGCTCCGACAGCCAGAAGCGGTGGTAACCGAGGCGGTCGCAGAGCGCGGCGAGCGCGAGCGTCTCGCGAATGGCTTCGTCCTGACCGCGGCCCTTGGCTGCGGTGGACTGATCGAGCACGGACAACTTCATAATACCGGCGGCTGCCTGAATGCGACTGCGGCGCGCTGCGCGAGGCGCAGCAGCAGCGCGGCAAGCGCGCAGGTCGACCATACCCACGCGAGTTCCGAGAATATCACGTCCACGCCGCGCTCGGACAGAAAGCGGCGCAGGCCGATCGGCGAAACCGCGATAACCTGTACCGGCGCGAAGTAGCGGGCTTCCGACCAGGGCCAGAGGAAGGCGATGCCGGAACCGCCGGTCGTGAACGCATCGAGCGCACCGTGCGACGCGGTCGCTACGAACAGGAACGCGGCCGCGCGGACGCGGGTCGCGTCGAGCGCGCGGTGAAACAGCGCGCCGGCGAGGCCGACGGCGGCCGCGAACGCGAGCGAGTGCGTAAAGCCGCGATGGCCGAAAGCGCTGCCGTAAGGGACGCCGAGCGAGAACGCAACGACATCGGCATCGGGGAGAATCGAAGCCGCTACGCCTGCGGCGAGGAGCCGAGAAGGGATTGCGTCCCGTCCGAGTCCGACGGCGAGCGCGAGCGGCACCGCGGGATGCGTGAAGATCGTGGGCATGCGGCGATCGATTATAGGTGCTGCTTCAGTCGCGGTACGAGTTCGCAGCCAGACTGCCGTGCCCGTTAGACGCACGGCGAGCGTGGTCTCTTTTGGCGCAGATTTTAGCCGCTGCTGCGCTAGAGCATTTCCCCGACATTGCTAGAATACACCGGCCGCTACGCCGCACCGCCGTCATGGAAGAACGCCGCATCACCCGGTGCGCAGGATAAGCCGGCGAGCGCGACCGTGCCGCCCGCGTGGCTGGCATTTCCACGATCCGATGACGCGTACCGTTACCTCCGCTGGCGCGCTCGCCGATGCCGAGCCGCTGCTCGCCACGGTCCTGGACGTTCTGCGGGAGCGCACCGGCTGCGACTTCTCGCGCTACCGTCCGGCCACCATCCAGCGGCGCGTGCGCAATCGCATGATCTCGCTCGGCGTCGCGACGCTGCACGAATACCTCGCGCGGCTCGAAGCCGTCGAGGACGAAGCGGTGCATTTGCTCGCGCGCCTCACGATCAAGGTCAGCCGGTTCTATCGCAACTCGGCGACCTTCGAGGCGTTGCGCCGCCGCGTGATCCCCGAGATGGCCCGGCAGCGTGCCGGGGCGCCGCTGCGCATCTGGAGTGCGGGCTGCGGCAACGGCGAGGAAGCGTACAGCCTCGCGATGCTGCTCGAGGAGGCGGACGTTGCGGGATCGGTCGACGCGAGCGACATCGATCCGATGGCGCTCGCAACCGCCGTCGCCGGCGTGTATCCGGCTGAAGCGTGCCAGGAGCTGCCGGCGGAGCTCGCGGCGCGCTACCTCGAGCGTCGCTGCGTGCGCGGGCGCGAGCGCTACGCCGTGCGCCAGGCGCTGCGCCGGCGGGTACGTTTCGTGCGCCACGATCTGACGAGCGGCGCGCCGGCGCCCGGCAGCGGAGCGTTCGATCTGGTCTGCTGCCGCAACGTGCTCATCTATCTCGACCGCGGCGCGCAGCAGCAGGTGCTCGCGCGGCTGCGCCGCGCGGTCGTGCCCGACGGCTTTCTCTGTCTCGGCGAAGCCGAGTTCCCCGGGGGGCCGACGGGCGCGTCGTTCGAGCCGTTCGGTCCGAGAACTTTCGTTTTTCGCCACGCGGCCTGCCGTTTGGAAGGAGACACCGCATGAAACAACGGTTCGACCTCAGCATCGGCCAGCGCCTGACGCTCGGCTTCGTCGTGGTGGTGCTCGTGCTCGCTGTGTTCGTCGCAGTCCTCTCAGGCTGGCATCGCCACAGCATCGCCGCGCAGGAAGAGGTCGAAGGCCGCATCCTCCCCCTCGTCGATCGTGTCCATGCCGTCGAACGGGCGTTGCTCGCGGTGAGTGTCGCGACGCGCGCCTACCTGCTGCACCCGGGCGCGGACACGTTGGAGCGCTACCGGCACGCGCTCGACCGTACGGCCGCTGTGGTGCAGCGGCTCGCGGAGCACCCGAAGGGCGCGCAGGCGGCGGAGCGGTTCGGTGACGTCGCGCTGGCCATCCAGCGCTTCCTGGGGGAAGCCGAGCGGCTCGTCGCACAGCGCGAGCGGGGGCCCGTGAGCCCGGCGGGCGAGGAGGCGGTGACCGCCGCGCGCGCTGCGGCGGTGGCGGAGCTCGAAACGCTTGCGGCCGCGCAGGACGAGGAGCTGCGTGTGGCGCTCACGGAAATGGCCGCGGCGCGGAGGGCGATATCCGAGGGGCTGCTCGTGGCGTCCCTGTTCACGGCCCTGGTACTGGTGGCGATCGGTTACCTGACCATGCAGTCGGTGCGGCGCCCGACGCGGCAGCTGATGCGCGTGGCCGCTGCCCTCGAGGCGGGCGACTGGCGCCCCGCGCTCGCCTGGGCGCCGGCAGCCGGCGGCCCGGGCGCCGCACAGGCGCACGCGAGAAACGAGATCGTGCGTGTCGGACGCGCGTTCGGCGCGGCCGCGCGCGCGCTCGAGAGCCGGGAGCGGCGGCTGCGCGCCAAGCGCGAGGTCGCGGCGGCGGCGGCGAGCAGCCTCAAGCGCGAGGAGCTCGCGCACGCGGTGCTCGCGGCGATCACGGCGTACCTGCAGGCGGAAGTCGGCGTCGTGTACTGGCGCGACGCGGAATCCGAACGGCTCGTTCCGATCGCCCGTCTCGGGATCGACGGCGAAGCGCGGCCGGTCGCGGTCGGCGAAGGTGTCCCCGGGCGGGTGGCCCAGGAGGGGCGCCCGGTGGTGCTGCGCGACATTCCCCGCGATACCCCGTTCATCGTGCGCCTCGGCTACGACGAGGCGCCGCCGCGCACGGTTGCGGCGTACCCGGTAGCGTTCGGCGGCGAACAGCTCGGCGTCGTGCTCGTGGCGTCGCTGCGCGATCTCGACGACGAAGCGTTGTCGTTCGTGCGCTCGGCGGCGCTGCAGCTCGGCATCGGCCTGGAGAACGCGCACGCACACGAGGAGGCACAGCGCCTCCTCGCCGAGGTGCGCGAGCGCAACGAGCGCATCCAGGCGCAGAACGAGCAGCTGCAGGCGCAGAACGAAGAGATTCAGGCGCAGAGCGAGGAAATACAGGCCCAGAGCGAGGAGATCCAGGCGCAGAACGAGGAGCTCAAGCGGCACGCCGAGGAGCTGCAGGTGCACGCACGCAATCTCGCGGAGGCGGGGAGGCGCCAGAGCGAGTTCCTCGGCGTTCTCGCGCACGAGCTGCGCAATCCGCTCGCGGCGATCACCAACAGCGTCGTCATCGCCAAGCGCACGCCGGCCGGCTCGGAGCAGTCGTTGCGCGCGCAGGCGGTGATCGAGCGGCAGGCGCAGCAGCTGATCCGGCTCATCGACGACTTGCTCGACCTCACCCGCATCTCGCAGGGCCGCATCCGCATACAGCGCGAGCGCATCGATCTGAGCGAGGTGGTGCGCACCTGCATCGAGGATCAGACCGCGGCGTTCGAAGGCGAGGAGCCGGTGATCGAGCTCGACCTGCCGGATGACGAAGTCATCGTCGAGGGCGACCGCGCGCGCCTGTGCCAGGTGCTCGGTAACCTGCTGCACAACGCGATCAAGTTCACCGATTCCGACGGCTGGATCCGCGTCGCCGTGCGCCCGGATGCGCGTGCCGGACGCGTGGCGGTGCACGTCATCGACACCGGCGTCGGCATCGACCCGGAATTCCTGCCGCAGCTCTTCCGCCCGTTCAATCAGGGCCCCGCCGGTGCGCACCGCAGCGGCGCCGGACTCGGGCTCGGGCTGGCGCTGGTGAAGGAACTCACCGAGCTGCACGGCGGCAGCGTCGAGGCGCGCAGCGCCGGCGAGGGCAAGGGCGCCGAGTTCATCGTACGCCTGCCGCTGCTGCAGGCACAGGGCGAGCATCCCGCGCCGCCGGCCGAGGCGTCCGCCGGGGCGCGCCGCGTGCTGATCGTCGAGGACAATGCCGACGTCGCTTATACGCTGCGCGATCTGCTCGAGCTCGAAGGGCATCGGGTCGAGGTGGCGCATTCCGGTCGCGAAGCGCTCGAGCGCGCGCGCGCATTCCTGCCGGACGTGGTGCTCTGCGACATCGGTTTGCCCGGCATGGACGGCTACGAAGTGGCGCAGCACCTGCGGGAGGAGCGGGGCGCGGAGGCGCCGCTTCTGGTGGCGCTCACGGGCTTCGCCTCGAGCATCGACAAGGAGCGCGCCGCCCGGGCGGGCTTCGATCATCACCTCGCGAAGCCGCCCGCGATCGAGCGGCTGCGCGAGCTTCTCGGCGCGCTCGCCTAGCGTCCGCAGGCTCGTAAGCGGCGATTCAAGCGCGGCGGCCGCGCGCCCGCTGTGCGCTGCCGGCAGCGGCCGGGCAACAAATTCTCGGGTGAATGCTTTAGGGAACATCCGGCGCGGCGAGCGCCGCGTGCCGGGCGTAAATTCGAGTGCGCTGGCATCGCAGAGGGAGCTGCCGGGTGCGCGGAATCCCAGTTCGCGCGTGGGCCTTGTGGGCGCTGGCGCTCGCGGCGCCGACGGCAGCGACGGAGCTGCCCACGCTCATGCCCGGGACGGGCGGGGTAGACGCGCTGCGCGGGCCCGCTGTTTCCGGCCACGAGCGGCGCGAGCCGCGCAGCTTGATGCCCTTCGGCGAAGTCGATGTGGGCGCATGGCGCCGGGGCCGACTGTACTTCAGCGGCTTCGGCCCGCTCGACTATCGCCTGAGCGGCCGCCGGCTGAAGGGGAGCTTCCATTGGCTCGGCGCGAACGCAACTGCGACCTACGGCTGGGACGGCGAGCATCGCCTGGAGCTCGCGTGGCCCGCGGCGCACGGGGTCGTGCGGCTCGTGTACGCGGATGAGGAAACGGGCCGCCGCCTGCGGCTCGAGTTCGTCTACGGCTTCGATCTCAGCGCCCTCCCCGACGGGATCGATTCGACCTCGGCGACCTGCGCGACGCCCTTGCGCGCTAGTTGCTTCGTGCCGCCTCGCCTGGAACCATAGCGCCGGGCAGATATCGCCGATCGAGGTTGCGACCGTGTCAGCACGCTTCTTCCCCGGATGGATCGTGGTCGGCGCCGCGTTTCTCGCGATGTTCGTCGCGTTCGGCGCCATGTACGGGTTCGCCGCATTCTTCCGCGAGCTCGAGCGCGAGTTCGCGGCGAGCCGCGCCGATGTTTCGCTCGTCTTCTCGCTCAGCGGTTTTCTCTATTTCGCGATCGGCGCGCTGACGGGCAGTCTCGCGGACCGCTACGGGCCGCGGCTCGTCGTCGGCGCCGGCATGGTGCTGATCGCCGCCGGCATGTTCCTCGCGGCGGGCGCCGATACGCTCCAGGCCGTCTACCTCACCTACGGCATCGGCGTCGGGCTCGGCGTCGGCTTCGTTTACGTGCCGGCGATCGGCACGGTCCAGCGCTGGTTCGAGCGCCGCCGGGGCCTCGCCTCCGGCATCGCCGTCGCCGGAATCGGCGTCGGTACCCTGATCGTGCCGCCGCTCGCCGGATGGCTCATCGGCCTCGCGGGCTGGCGCAACGCCTACGTGCTGCTCGCGGCGGCCGCGCTCCTCCTCGGTCTGGCGGCGGCGGCGCTGCTCGATCACTCGCCCGAGCGGCGCGGCCTGCACCGCGACGGCATTCCTCCCGCCGGCCCGACGACGGCGCCTGCGGCATCCGGATTCAGCGTCGCGGAGGCGCTGCGCAGCCGCCCGTTCTGGCTGCTGTACGCCGCCGGAGTGGCGACGTCGTTCGGAATCTTCATTCCGTTCGTGCACCTCGCGCCCTACGCCGTCGACCAGGGCCTGTCCGAGGCGTTCGGCGTGGTGCTCGTGGGCCTGATCGGCGTCGGCAGCGTGGTCGGCCGCTTCGCGCTCGGCGGTACCGCGGATCGTATCGGGCGGCGCTTCGCCACCGGGCTGATGTTCGCCGGAATGGCGTGCATGCTGTTCCTGTGGCTCGTGGCCACGGGTCCGGTATTGCTCGTCGTGTTCGCGCTGCTCTTCGGAACCTTCTACGGCGGCTTCGTCGCGCTCATTCCGGCCCTCACGGCGGACTACTTCGGCGGGCGCAGCGTCGCCGGGATCATCGGATTCCTGTATACGAGCGTCGCGTTCGGCACGCTGTTCGGGCCGACGCTTGCGGGCCTCGCGTTCGACCTCACCGGCTCGTACACGGCGCCGATCGTCGGCGGCGCGGTCGCGAACCTGGCAGGCGTGCTGTGCCTCTGGGCGATCGCCGATCCGTCGCGGTTCCGCGCGCTCGCCGCGGCGCGCGCCTGAGGCGCCCTTGCGGTACGACTGCCGCCCCCCGGCGAGGCGGGCCGGGGCGCTCAGGCGCGCCCCGCGCTCAGCCGTGCAGGCGCAGGAAATCGGGCGGTATGTCGCCGTTCTTGCGGCCGGCGATCGCGAAGTAGTAGAGCGGTTCGCCTTCCATGGAATAGCGGTGGCGATAGCGCTCGAGGTGATAGAGGTCGAGGTACTCGGAGAAGATCAGCTCGCGCATCATGCGCGAGAAGCCGGAGGTGTCGCGCGTATCGAGGAAGGTTTCCTTGATGTTGAATGCGACCCAGCCCTGTGCATTGATGATGTTGAACGCTTCGAGGAACGCGCGCGGCGGAATGTCGCCGAAGCCGAGGGCGGCGACGGTGGTGAGGCAGTCGAGCGACCAGGACGCGATTTCCTCGCGCTGCGCGTCCGAGAGCGTGCAGAAATCGGCCACGTAGTACGCGTCGTAGGTGCCGGGCCGGTCGCGTTCGGCAGCATCGCGTGCCTCCGGCAGGATGTCGACGCCGATCAGGCGCGCCACGCCGTACCTCTTCAGCGCCTCGCCCATCATGCCGTTGCCGGCGCCGAAGTCGAGCACGCGCAGCTCGGTGAGGTTCTGCTGCGACTGCGCCACTGCGGAGCGCAGGATCTCGGCCACTTTCTGCGGCGACTGACACTTGAGCCGGTCGTAGAACAGCTGCTCGTACAGACCCGGGCACTTGTAGAGCTCATCGTAATCGTGAAAGCGGATCCGGCGCTTGCGCTCGGATTCCAGCAGATAGAAGTACACCTCGTCCTGGCCCAAGTCTCTGGTTTCCGCGGCGGGAAACTGAATGCGATAGCGTGTCTGCATCAGGTACTCTCCCATGTCTGTCTTGATCTTGGTACACGAACCGACGGCGGCACGCGCAGCGGGGCGCGCCCGAATCCGCGAGGCGTGGGCAAAACGCGAGGGGCGAAACCCTATTGGCTTCCGCGGATCGAGTCAAACCCGAACGCTACGCGGTACTTGACAGCGGCGCGGTTTTCCGTTCGGAGCGGCGCGCGCCGCAGGCACATGATTCGTTTCCCTCGACATCGGCGTCCGCGGCTCTTATGCTGGCGCGTTCCCTTCATCGCTACGAACCAAAGGACCGCACATGCCCACACTCACGCGCGTCGTCGCCGGACTCCTCGTCGTGTACGCGGCTGCAGCCGCAGGCGCCGAACCGAAGACGGAAGAGCAGAAGACGCTGTACGCGATCGGTCTCGCGATCAGTCAGAGCCTCGGAAGCTTCGGTCTGAGTCCCGAGGAGCTCGAGATGGTTCAGGCGGGGATCCGCGACGGCGTGCTCAACCGCGAGCGCAAGGTCGAGCTCGAGACCTACGGTCCGAAGATCCAGGAGCTGCAGCGCGCACGTCTCGCGGTGGCGGCCGAGCGCGAGAAGAAGGCCGGCAAGACGTACCTCGACAAGGCGGCGGCGCAGAAGGGCGCGACCCGGACCGCGTCCGGTGCGGTCTACGTGCCGCTCAAGGTCGGCCGCGGTGCGACGCCGAAGGCGACCGATACCGTCAAAGTGCACTACGAGGGGACGCTCACGAGCGGCAAAGTGTTCGACAGCTCGATCAAGCGCGGCGAGCCGGCCTCCTTCGGGCTCGATCAGGTGATCCCGTGCTGGACCGAGGGGCTGCAGCTCATGAAGGTCGGCGGCAAGGGACGCCTCGTCTGTCCTTCCGAGCTTGCCTACGGCGATCGCGGCCACCCGCCGCAGATCCCGCCGGGCGCGACGCTCGTGTTCGAGGTCGAGCTGCTCGAGATCGTGAAGCAGTAGCGCCGCGGCGCGCGTCGCGCCCGCCGCTTCAGTCGGCGCGGGCCACGGCGCGCCGGCGCGGGTGCAGGCGCGAAGCGAAGAACGCGGCCGCCGCGGCGGTCGCGCTGACCGCCCCGAGGCTGCCGAACGCGAACCCCCAAGCGCGCACGCTCGTGTTCCCGCCGGCGAGATCGAGCACGGCGCCGAACACGAGCGGGCCGAGCATGCCGCCGCCGAAGCCGAGGAAGGAGTAGATCGCCATGGTGGCGCCGCGCAGGTTCGCGCTCGCCTCGGCGATGACGCCGTTCGTGAGCGCTGCCGAATCCGCCATCACCAGCACCACGTAGATCGCGAGCGCCGCCACGACGAGGTACCACGGCAGCGGCGCGAGGAACCCGACGATCCAGGCCGCGAGCGCCGAGAGCGTCATCGCCGCGAGGATCAGCCGGCGGCGGTCGTAGCGCATGGCGATCTCGTTGCCGGCGATGCTGCTCAGGATGCCGAGCGGCGTTACCGCCGCCGCAATCCACGCCGCGCCCACGGGCAGCGGCGCCTCGGCGGGCTGGAGTGTCGCCGCGAACGCGAGAAACGCCACCAGCCAGGAGCGCATGCCGAAGAGCTCCCAGCAGTGGGCGGCGTAGCCGAGGATGTAGCCGGTGGCGGCACGATTGCGGAACACCGGGCGGAAGTCGAGCAGGTGCGGGCGTGCCTCACCGCGGGACACCTTCGACGGCGGCAGCACGAGCCGTACGAGCGCGGCGGCGGCGAGCGGGCCTCCCGCCGCGACGAGGAACGCCGCGCGCCAGCCGAGCACGGGTTCGACGAGGCCGACGAGCGCGAGCGATACCGCGAGCCCGACGCCGAACGTCGAGGTGTAGAACGCGACGTAGCGCGCCCTGAGCGGATGGTCTTCGAGCAAGTCGGAGAGCAGCTTGAGGCCGGGCATGTAGGTGCCGGCGAGTCCGGCGCCGATCAGCGCGTGGAACAGGATGCCCGATGCCGTGCCCGCGGCGAGGAACGCGAAGCCGAGGCTGCCGGCCGCGCCGAGGGCGCAGGAGAACGCGTACACGCGCCGCGCGTCCACGCGGTCGGTGAGGCTCGTGAGCACCGGCACGGCGGCCATGTAGCCGCCGAAGAACATCCCGCTGATCAACCCCGCCTCCGCGTTCGAGAGCTGCCACTCGGGAAGCAGGACCGGAATCAGGGCCGGGAACGTGGCGAACGGGGTCATGCTGAGCGCCTCGGCGAGGCAGAGCAGCGGGACGATGCGGCTGGCGGACACGGACGGCCGCTCAGCTTGAGGTCTCGCCGGCGGGCTGGCGCGCCTCGGCATAGCGCGGCAGGCCATCGGCGAGACGGATCCAGGAGAGCTGGCTGCTCGTGTGTATGTGGTCGCGCGGCGGGACGGCCTCGGGATCGTCGAGCGCGCAGGTGGTGATATCGACCGATTCCGGGGCGTGCGTCGAGCGGAACGTGAGCGGCGAGCCGCAGCGCGGGCAGAGCTCGCGCCGGGCGTGATCGGAGGAGCGAAAGCTCGCGGGGATACCCGCGGTAATGGCAAACTCGCGTTCCGCGACCGTGAACCACGCGACGAAGGGCGCGCCGCTCACGCGGCGGCAGATCGAGCAATGGCAGTTCGTCCGATAGCGCGTGGTGCCGGTTACCCGGTAGCGAACATAACCGCAGAAACAACCGCCAGTGAGCATCGAAGCACCCTTATCGAGAAGCGCCCGGTACGCGGATGGCCGGGCGTGCTTGCGGAATTATAAAGAGTAATCATGGCACTCAGCGCGGAGCGCAGGCCGCTCGCGATGCGCAAGCTTCCGCGTGCGTTCTACAACCGTGATCCGGTGATCGTGGCACAGGCGCTGCTCGGCAAGTGCCTCGTGCACCACGCGGACGGCGTCGAGCGCATCGGGCGGATCGTCGAAGTCGAGGCCTACCTCGGTCCGCACGATCTCGCCGCGCACTCGTCGCGCGGCCTCACCCCGCGGACCAAAGTGATGTTCGGTCCGCCGGGCCATGCCTACGTGTACCTGATCTACGGGATGCACTGGTGCATGAACGTGGTGACGCAGCGCGAGGGCATGGCGTCGGCGGTGCTGCTGCGGGCGCTCGAGCCGGTGCAGAACATCGAGAGCCGCACCCAGGGACCGGGACTGCTCTGCCGCGCGCTCGGCATCGACGGGCGCTACAACGGCCACGACCTCCTGAGCGACGGTCTCTACATCGCTGCGCCGCGTGCGCGCGAGCGGTTCACGATCGTCCGGCGCCCGCGCATCGGCGTCGAGTACGCGGGCCATTGGGCCCGGCGGCTGCTCAGGTTCTACATCAAGGGCAACCCGTACGTGTCGAGACCCTGAGCGGGCGAATCCACGCCGTGTCCGGCGGACCCGCACAAGGCGGCGGAACGAGCGTTTGCGGGGCGGGTCGGTGCGGCTCAGCTCGTGATGTAGCGCGTCAGCTGCTCCACCAGCGCCTCCTTTTCCTCGAGCATCAGCGCCGCCAGGTCCCGCAACGAGACGATGCCGATGAATTCCTCGCCCTCGTAGACCAGCAAGTGCCGGCAGCGGTGCTTGCGCATGAGCTCGAGGCAATGCTCGATGCTGTCGCCCGGCGCGACGCGCACGAGCTGCGTGCGCATGACCGCCTTGAGCGGCGTTCTCGCCGGATCGTGCCCCTGCGCCACCACGCGCATCAGATCGCGCTCCGTGAACATGCCGTTGACGTGCCCGCCGCCGTCGACCACCACGGATCCGATGTACCGCTCGACCATCAGTTGCGCGGCGTCGAGCACCGTTCGCTCCTGGCCGATGACGGCGACGTTGCGGGCAACCTTCGGGGCGATGGGGGTCATGGCGTCGGCTCCAGTGGTCGGTCGGTGCGCACGCGGCGAGCGGGCGCGGCGCCCGCCGGTGCCTGCTGTGCTTCGTATTCCTGGCGCTGCGCTCGCATTCCCTTGCCTGCGCGCGGTTGCGGGTCGGCTACTCGACGCGCCCGTCCGGATCGCGGCGGGGTACGCCGAGCCGCGCGAGCGTGGCCGCAATATCGGCGGCGGAGGTCGCCGGGTTGATGTCGCGGTCGATGGCGGTGATGCGGCCGTCCAGTCCGATATAGAAGGTATGCCGGTTCGCGACGCCCGCCGCGTTGAGTACGCCGTAGGCGCGCGCCGTCGTTTTCGTGGCGTCGCTGAGCAGCGGGAAGTCGGCGCCCTGCGCCAGCCCGAAGCTCTTGTTGGTTTCGAGCGGATCGACGCTCGCCATGAAGTAGGCGACGCGGAACTGTTTGAGCAGATGACCGCTCTCTGCGAGCGATCTGCACTCGATGGTGCAGCCGTAGGTGTAGGCTTTCGGGAACCAGGCGAGCACCACCGCCTCACGGCCGCGGAAATCGGCGAGGCGGTAAGTCTTGCCGTCGGTCGCGGGGAGCACGAAGTCGGGTGCGACGTCGCCGACTCTCAGCTCGGCGGCGGAAACGCCGGCGCTCAAGGCAAGGACACCGAACACCAGGGGCCAGGCGCGCATCGCGTCTCTCCGGCGGACGAACGCCGGGTCATTTTACTCCCGTTCCGCCGCGGCGGAAGCCGCCGCGGCGGCGGACGAGCTCAGGGCGCGGATTCCGCGGCGGCCGCTGCCGCGCGCCGGCCATGACGACCCTCGGCGGCGAACCATGCCCAGGCGAGCAGTTGCAGTGCAGCCACGATGGCGATCGCGGCGCGGTACGCCGGCGCCGCCGCCCAGCCGGCCGCGGCGAAGCCGTCCACGGCGAGCCCGATGCCCCACTGCAGTCCGAAGGCGCCCGCGAAAGCCATGAGATTGATCGCGGTGCTGACCCGCCCGAAGAGCTGCGGCGCGAAGTGCGCACCGAGCGCGACGTACATGAGCGTCACCGGACCGGAACAGAACGCATATGCGAGCCAGCCGACGAGCGGGTGTCCGAGACCGATCACGGAGACGAGCAAGGCGACCCACGCCGCGGCGAGGCCCACGGCGATCAGCGTTACCGGCTGGATGCCGCGGCGGACCAGCCGGGTGGCGAAGGTCGCGATGGCGAAGTGGCTTGCGAGCTGCATGACGCCTACCGCGAACAGGTACTGCGCGGCGGTATCGCGGGTGAGTCCGTCGACATGGATGAACCAGGGCACGATCCAGAGTCCCTGGATCGCCATGAAGCCGCCGGAGAAGAGCATCGTCAGCGGCGCATAACGCCAGAAAGCGCGGCTCGCGAAGACGCGCGCTACGCCGCGCAGCTGCTCGCCGAAGGAGGAGCGCTGCGCGGCATCCGGGCGCTCGGGCACCGCGAGGTAAACGTAGGCGGCCACCGCCGCAATGACCGCGCTCAGACCGTAGAAAACCCCGCGCCAGCCGAGCGCCGGCAGCAGCGCTTCGAGCGGTACGCTCGCGCTGATGGCGCCGAGGCCCCCGGAGGTCATGATCGCGCCGGTAAGCGCCGACTGGCGCTCGGCCGGATACGAGAGCGAGAAACTCTTGAGCGCCGCCATGAGGCAGGCGGAGACCCCGACGCCTATGAGCGCGCGGCCGAAGGCGAGCGTGCCGATGCTGTCGCCGAGCGCGAATACGAGCGTGCCGGCCGCGGCGACCAGCAGCAGCCCGGCTTCGACCCGCCGCGGGCCGTAGCGGTCGAGCAGGATGCCGAGCGGAATCTGGAACGCGCCGAAGGCGACGAAGTAGGCGCTCGTGAGCAGCCCGAGATCGGCGGCGCTCAAATCGAGCTCGCGCGTCAACACCGGCGCGATCACCGCGTTGACGTTGCGCAGCAGGTACGAGAAGTAGTAGCCGACGGCGAACGGCAGGAACAGACGGAACCAGCTCCCGGGCGCGTCGGCGGTCGGGCCAATCGAGGGCATGCGGATCAGGCGGCTTCGAGTACGCGGTACGCTGTACGGCCGCCGCGATTGTAGCGTCTTTGGGGACCCGCGCGCATCGTCGTTCGCCCCGGGCGCGTCCGCAACGCCGCTCAGAGCTTGCGCACGTTCCAGGCGACGAGCCAGCAGAGCGCCGCCCAGGCGATGCCGAGCGTCCAGCCGGCGAGCACGTCCGACGGGTAATGCACCGCCAGGTACACCCGACTCGCGCCCGTGAGCAGCGTCAGCAGCATCGCCATGCCGAGCACGAAGGTGCGCGTGCGTTTGCGCGGCAGCACGTGGGTCAGCAGCGCCCCGAGCGTGAGGTACACCGCGGCCGAGAGGAACGAATGGCCGCTCGGGAAGCTGTAGGTCGTCGGCAGCGAGTCGGCGGCGATCAGGTCCGGGCGCTCGCGCGCGAACAGGAGCTTGAAGGCGGAATTGAGCAGCAGCGCCCCGAGCGCGGCGATCGCGAGCCACAGCGCGGCGCGCCGGCGCCGCTCGAGCCAGAGCACGAGCGCGGCGCTCACGACGAGCAGCGTCAGCACGGTGACGCTGCCGAGCGCGGTTACGTCGCGCACCGCCTCCTCGAGCCAGCGCGGGCCGACGGGGTCGGCGTAGTCGGCGGGATTGCGGAACAGCCGCAAAATCAGGTTGTCGATCTCGTGCAGCTCGTGGTCGCGCACCCCGTCGGCGATCTCGACGAAGGCCCATGTGCTCCCGACCGCGACGAGCAGCAGCACGAGCGACACGAAGTCGCCGCGGCGCAGGAGCTCCCTGGCGCGGACGGCGAGGCGCTGCGGCGCGCCGGTGTGCTCGCGACCGGATTGCATCAGGCGTTCCAGAAGGCGGCGAGCGCGAGGCCGAGCGCGGCAGCGGCGGCGACGAACGCCGCTGCGCTCGTTGCGAGCGCCGCCCGGGCGGTGCGCTGATAGGCGAGCGCCGCCGTCTGGACGGCTTCGATCGTGCGCTGCATCTGCTCGGCCAGCACGCGCACCGACTCGGCGTTGCGCGTCACGGCGCTTTGCAGCTCGGCGATCTGCTCCGCCACCAGGTTCGCCGATTTGTCGTTTTCCCTGCGCGCCGTGAACGCCGGCACCGCCGCCGTGATGATCGACGTCAGGTACGGCAGCACGGTGTTCAGGATCGGAAGCCAGGAGCTGGGCATGAGAGACCCTCGTTCGGGTAGGGACGGAAGTCGCGAACGCGTAGCGTAGCGAAAATGGCGCCCCGCGGCACCGGCTCGCCGCGGGATCGGCGCGCTTCGTGCGCGCGCAGGTAGAATGACACGCCCGCCTATCGGAGCGAGCGGCATGAACTGGCATTCCGAACCAAACGAAGCTGCCGCCGGCGCCCGCGGCGCGGTCGAAGCGGCGATCGTCCCCCGCGCCCGCGATCTCGGCGGCTTCGAAGTGCGCCGTGCGCTGCCTGCGGCGACCCGGCAGATGGTGGGCCCCTTCATATTTCTCGATCAGATGGGGCCCGCTACGTTCGGGCCGGGCCAAGGCATCGACGTGCGGCCGCATCCCCACATCAATCTGGCCACGGTCACCTATCTCTTCGCCGGCGAGATCCTGCATCGCGACAGCCTGGGGAGCGTGCAGCCGATCCGGCCGGGTGAAGTGAACTGGATGACGGCCGGCCGCGGCATCACGCACTCCGAACGAACCGCGCCGGAGATGCGGGTGCGCGGGCACAAGCTGTTCGGCCTGCAGACCTGGGTGGCGCTGCCGGCCGAGGCCGAGGAGGCGGAGCCCGCGTTCGCGCACCATGCCGCGTCCGAGCTGCCGCTGCTCGAGGACAGCGACAAGACCGTGCGCCTCATCGCCGGGACGCTCTACGGGCATCGCTCGCCGGTGCGCACCTTCGGCGGCATCTTCTACGCGCACGCGCTGCTCGCGGCCGGTGCCGCGCTTCCGCTCGATGCGGAGCACGAGGAGCGAGCGGTTTACGTCGTGAGCGGAGAGATCGCGATCGGCGATCAGGACTACGCCGCGGGACGGCTGCTGGTGCTGCGGCCGGGCGAGCCGCTCACGCTGCGCGCGCGCAGCGCCGCGAGCCTCATGCTGCTCGGCGGCGCGACCATGGACGGGCCGCGCTACATCTGGTGGAACTTCGTCTCCTCGCGCAAGGAGCGAATCGAGCAGGCGGCGGCCGACTGGGAGGCGGGGAGGTTCGCGCCGGTCGTGGGCGACGAGAAGGAGTACATCCCGCTGCCGCCGCGCCCCGGCGTCGCGCTCTATCCGTAGCGCCGCCAGCTCGGCGGCGGATGCGGCGCCGGCGGGCGTTCGCTAATCGGGGAGAGCAGCGACCTGCGCGCGCTGCGCGTCGAGCTTCGCGAGCGCCTGCTCGAACTGCTGTACGCGCGCGCGCTCCTGCTCGACCACGTGCGCGGGCGCGCGGGCGACGAAGTCCCGGTTGGCGAGCTTGGCCCGGGCTTTCGCGAGCTCCTTCTCGAACTTCGAGATCTCCTTCTGCAGTCGCTCGAGCTCGGCGCGCTTGTCGATGAGCGAGCCGAGCGGCACCAGCACCTTGAGCTTGTCGACGAGTGCCATGGCCGATTCCGGCACGGCGGCGCCGCTCTCGACCCAGGTGAGCGATTCGGTGCGCGCGAGCAGCCGGAAGTAGCCGGCGTTGCGCTCCATCCACGCGCGCTCCGTCTCCGTGCCTTCGGCGAGCAGCACCGGCAGCGGCTTCGCCTGCGGGATGTCGCGCTCGGCGCGGATGGTGCGGATCGCCGTGATCACCGCCATGACCCAGCGCATCTCCGCGGTCGCGGCCGCATCCACGCGCTCCGGCTCCGCTTTCGGATACGGCTGCCGCATGATGGTGTCGCCCGTGGCGCCCGCGAGCGGTGCGACGCGCTGCCAGAGCTCTTCGGTGATGAACGGCATCAGCGGGTGCAGCAGCCGCAGCAGCGTCTCGAGCACGGTCACGAGCGTGCGGCGGGTGCCGCGCTTCGCCTCCGGCGCCGCCTGCGGATCGGCGAGCACCACCTTGGAGAGCTCCAGGTACCAGTCGCAGTACTCGTGCCAGACGAAGCTGTAGGCGGCCTGCGCCGCGAGATCGAAGCGGTAGCCGCGAAACCCGCTCTCGACCTCGCCGATCGTCTCCTGCAGTCGCGACACGATCCAGCGGTCGGCGGCGTTGAAGCGCATTGCGCCGCCGGCGAGGCCGCAGTCCTCGCCTTCGGTGTTGAGCAGCACGTAGCGCGCGGCGTTCCAGAGCTTGTTGCAGAAGTTGCGATAGCCCTCGACGCGCCCGAGATCGAACTTGATGTCGCGCCCCTGGGTCGCGAGCGAGGCGAAGGTGAAGCGCAGCGCGTCGGTGCCGTAGGCGGGGATGCCGTTCGGGAACTGCTTGCGGGTCGCCTGCTCGATGCGCTGCGCCATCTGCGGCTGCATCAGGCCGGTGGTGCGCTTGCGCACCAGCGTCTCGAGATCGACGCCGTCGATGAGGTCGAGCGGATCGAGAATGTTGCCCTTCGACTTCGACATCTTCTGGCCGTCCGCGTCGCGCACGAGGCCGTGGATGTAGACCTCGCGGAACGGCACGTCGCCCATGAACTTGAGGCCCATCATGATCATGCGCGCCACCCAGAAGAAGATGATGTCGAAGCCGGTGACGAGCACGTTCGTGGGATAGAAGGTCGCGAGCTCCGGCGTCTTCTCGGGCCAGCCGAGCGTCGAAAACGGCCACAGCGCCGAGGAGAACCAGGTGTCGAGCACGTCCGGGTCCTGCTCGAGCGCGACGTCCCTGCCGTGCTTCGCGCGCGCCTGCGCGCGCGCGTCGTCCGCGCTGCGCGCGACGTAGACGTGGCCCTCGGCGTCGTACCAGGCCGGAATACGGTGGCCCCACCAGAGCTGGCGGGAAATGCACCAGTCCTGGATGTTGCGCATCCACTGGAAATAGGTGGCGGCCCAGTTTTCGGGCACGAACCGGATGCGCCCGTCCTCGACCGCACGTATCGCTTCCTCCGCGAGCGGGCCGGCTTTGACGAACCATTGATCGGTCAGGTACGGCTCGATCACCGTACCCGAGCGGTCGCCGCGCGGCACCATCATGCGGTGCTCCTGCACGCGCTCGAGCAGTCCCGCCGCCTCGAGATCGGCGACGATCTGCTTGCGCGCCGCGTAGCGGTCCATGCCGTGGTACTTCGAGCCCGGCAGGTCGATGCGCGCGTCGATGGTGAAGATATTGATCATCGGCAGCTCGTGGCGCCTGCCGACCTCGTAGTCGTTGAAGTCGTGCGCCGGCGTGATCTTGACGCAGCCCGAGCCGAACTCGCGATCGACGTATTCGTCCGCGATCACCGGAATGCGCCGGCCGGTGAGCGGGAGCGCGATCTCCCGGCCGATCAGACGGCGGTAGCGCTCGTCCTCGGGGTGGACGGCGACGGCGGTGTCGCCGAGCATCGTTTCCGGGCGCGTGGTGGCGACGACGAGGTGGCCGCTGCCGTCCGCGAGCGGGTAGCGGATGTGCCAGAGGTGACCGGCTTCCTCCTCCGAGACGACTTCGAGGTCGCTCACCGCGGTGTGCAGCACCGGGTCCCAGTTCACGAGCCGCTTGCCGCGATAGATCAGCCCCTCCTCGTAGAGCCGCACGAACACCTCGAGCACCGCGCGCGACAGGCCTTCGTCCATGGTGAAGCGCTCGCGCGACCAGTCGAGCGACGCGCCCAGGCGGCGCAGCTGCTGCGTGATGGTGTTGCCCGACCGCGCCTTCCACTCCCAGACGCGCTGCACGAACGCTTCCCGCCCGATGGCGCGGCGCGACTGCCCCTGCTGCTCGAGCTGGCGCTCGACCACCATCTGCGTGGCGATGCCCGCGTGGTCGGTGCCCGCCTGCCACAACGTGTTGTATCCCTGCATCCGGTGATAGCGGATCAAGGCGTCCATGAGGGTGTCCTGGAACGCGTGGCCCATGTGCAGGCTGCCGGTGACGTTCGGCGGCGGGATCATGATGCAGTAGGCCGGCCCTCGTCCCGAGGGCGCGAAGTAGCCGGCGCGTTCCCAGGCCTCGTAGATCCGCCGTTCGATGCGGTGCGGCTCGAAGGACTTGTCGAGCGAAGCGCTGGCGCGACGGTCGGGAGCGGACGGCGTGGTTCGGGTCATGGAGTCTGGATACAAACGGAAGGGCGCTCGCAAAGGCGGCAATTTTAGCGGGATCGCCGGCGATTGGCATGCGCCGGCGGGTGGCTACTTCGGCTTCTTGTTCAGCCCGCGCTTGAGCAGCGCCTCGGCGAGGTACTGCTGCAGTCGCTCGATGGTCTTGATGTCGAGCGGCGCTTCCCCCGCCTTGCGCCGCTCGATGTTGAGCCGGGCGATGACGCGGATCGCGATGTCGCGCGCCTGCGCTGCGTCGGGCAGCGGCGGCGCCGGGGGTGCGCGCAGGTCGGCGACCTCCTTGAGCACCGGGATTTCGTCGCCGTCCGCGCGCGGACCGGCTTCCGATGCCGTCCCGGTGTCGTGCGCGCGGGCGCCGCGCACCTCGCGACCGGGTGTGGTGTCTTTCGGATCCTGGGACATGCGCTCGGGGGGTCTGGCCTCGCGGCTCACGGTTCGGTCGCTCGCCGCGCGGCCTGTCGCGTCCATGCGCCGCGACGGCTGGACCGCGCGCTCTGGGGCTTCCGTGTGCGCGGCCGGCTCGACAGTGTACTCCACGGTGAAGCGCGAATCCGCCGCCGGCGCCGGCGGCTCGTCCGCGAAGTTCTCGCGCTGCTCCGAAGCCGCTGCGGCGCGGGCGGGGCGGTTGTCTGTGGGTGGAACGGTGTGGTCGGACCGCGCCGCTTCGCGCGGTTCCGAGGCGGCGTTCGGCGCATCGGTTTCGGCGGATGCGCGGACCTGCTCCGTCGGCTCGACATCGAACCCGGCGACATCCGGCGGGGCCGGCTCCTCCGGAAACACGAACGCGTGTTGCCCGTCCGGCTCGATTCTCGGGGGTGCGGGCTCGCGGAGGTTCGACCGGTCCCCGGCCGCCGGGTCAGGCGCTGCCGACTCGAAGCTTTCAGGTTCCAGATCCGCTTCGGGTTCGAGCGGCTCGGGGAGATCGAACGGCGCCGGATCGAGGGCGCCGCCGCTGTCGAGGAGGCCGCTCTCCTTCGCCAGATCGAATTCCGTCGATTCGGCGGGCAGACCGGGCGACTCCAGCTCGAGCACGGCGTCGTCGAGTGCCGTGAGGTCGATCGACTCGAGCTCGACCTGTTCCTCCGGCAGGTCGACCGCCGGCTCCGGTTCAGCGCCGCCGGGGAAAACGGGTTCGATCGCCGTGTCCGGCGCAAGCTGCTCGAACGGGGTATCGTCCGCGTCCGCCGTGTCGGTGGCGGCACCGTCCTCCGGCTCCCCCCAGTCGATCTCGAGCGTTTCGTCGGGGAGCAGCGGCTCGGGCGGCGCCGGTGCGGCGCGGGCCGCCGGCTCGACGATTCGCTCGGTGATCAAATGATCGAGCGTATCGAGTGCGTTCTCGAAGGAGTCGGGTTCATCGGGCGCGGGGGCGGGACGCGGCGGTGGAGGGGGTTCCTGCGCGGGGATCAGGTCCGCGCGGATCAGGTCCTGAAGCGATCTGAGCACCTCCGAGAGCGTGTGCTTCTGCTGCGGCTTGTGCTTCGGCTTCTCGTCGGTCATCGCCGGGCCGCTACAGGTTGTGCGTCTGCACCATGAAGCCGCGGTCGCGATAGGCACGGAAGCGTTCGCGCGCCTGCGCGCGTTCCGCTTCGTCGGGACCGACGAGCTCGGCGACGCGCGCGAAGCGGTCGAAGAACGGGGGGATCGCCGGCGCGAGCGATATCAAGACGTCGTTGAACTGCTCGGGCGGCGCGTCATGGCCGATGAGCACGGGGACGATGGGATCGAACGGTTCGCCATGGATCCGATGCGGCACGAAGCTCCCCGGGTTGAACGTCCACAGCAATCGGTCGAGGCTCACGGCCTCCTGCGCATCGCGAGCCAGTATATAGACGCGATGCTTCAGGCGGTAGGCTTTGTGCGCGAGGCGGCAGGCGGCGAGCGGCTTGCCGTTCGGCTCGCCCTCGCGCAGCAGGTAGAAATCGACGCGCGTCATTCGGCCGGCGCGGCGCCCTTGCGCGCGCGGTCGATCAGGTACTGCGCGAGCAGCGGCACAGGGCGCCCGGTCGCCCCCTTGTCCTTGCCGCCGCGCCAGGCGGTACCGGCGATGTCGAGGTGCGCCCACTTGTAGTCGCGCGCGAAACGCGAGAGGAAGCAGGCGCCGATGATGGTGCCCGCCTCGCGCCCGCTGCCGATGTTGGCGACGTCGGCGAAGGTGCCGTCGATCTGCTTCTGGTAGTCGTCCCAGAGGGGCAGCTGCCACGCGCGATCCCAGGCGTACTTGCCGGCGTTGAGCAGCTCGCGCGCGAGCTGGTCGTTGTTCGCGAGGAGGCCGCTCGCGGGGCTGCCGAGCGCAACCACGCAGGCGCCGGTGAGCGTCGCGACGTCGATCACGACGGCCGGCTTGTAGCGGCCGGCGTAGGTGAGGGCGTCGCAGAGGATGAGCCGGCCCTCGGCATCCGTGTTGAGGATCTCGATCGTCTGGCCCGACATGCTGGTCACGATGTCGCCCGGGCGCGTCGCCTGTCCGCCCGGCATGTTCTCGGTCGCGGGAACCACCGCCACCACGTTGAGGGGGAGCTTGAGCTCCGCGGCCGTCTTGACCGCGCCGAGCACCGCCGCCGCACCGCACATGTCGTACTTCATCTCGTCCATGTTCGCCGCAGGCTTGATCGAGATGCCGCCCGTGTCGAACGTCACCCCTTTGCCGACGAGCACGATCGGTGCGTCGGTCTCGGCCGCGCCGCGGTACTCGACGGCGATCAGCTTCGGCGGCTGGTGGCTGCCGCGCGCCACCGCGAGCAGCGCGCCCATGCCGAGCTCGCGCATCTGCGGCTCATCGAGCACCGTGCTCGTGAGGCCGTATTGCTCCGCGAGCGCGGCCGCCTGCTCCGCCAGGTACGTCGGGGTGCAGATATTCGGCGGGAGGTTGCCGAGGTCCTTGGCGAAGCGCGCGCCGGACGCGATCGCGAGCGCCTCCTGGATCGCCTGCTCGCCCGGCTGCAGGTCGCTGCGCTTCGGCACCGCGAGCACCATGCGCTTCGGGGCGCGGCGGCCGTTGTCGTCGTTGCCGTTCTTCGATTTCAGCCGGTCGAAGCGGTAGAGCGCGGCTTCGGTCACGTCCACGGCGTGGCGCAGCTTCCAGAGCATGTCGCGGCCGCGGACCTCGAGCTCCGTGAGGTACGAGGTGACTTCGAGGGCGCCGGTATTCCTGAGCGCGCCGACGGCGGCGGCCGTCGCTTCGCGGTAGCGCGCTTCGTTGAACTCCTTTTCCTTGCCGCAGCCGACGAGGAGCACGCGCTCGCTCGGCGCCTTCGGCAGGTTGTGCAGCAGCAGCGTCTGCCCGAGCCGGCCGCTGTGATCGCCGCGGCGCAGCACCTGCTTGATGGCGCCGCCCGTCGCTTCGTCGAGCTGCTGCGCCGCCTCGGAAAGGCGATTGCCGCTGTAAACGCCGACGACGAGGCAACCGCTGTGCTGTTTCTCGGGAGTCCCGCTCTTGACGCTGTATTCCATGAGTTAGTCGCTAAGAAGCGGCCTCTGGGCCGGTGGAATTGTGGTATAGTGCGGCCCGGCCTCCAGCGGCGTACTCCTTACTCCTCAAGCGCTTACCGGACGGCGTGAACCGAAATCGAGTGGCAGCGCGCAGCTTTCGCCGGGTGGCGCCGGTTCCGCCGCATTTTCCGCTGTTCCTTCGATCGTTGTCAAAGAACGCCGGGCGCGCCGTTTCGTGATCATCCACCGCGCTTTCTACCGCGAAGCCGCGCAGACGACCGCCGCGATCGTGTCCGTGCTGCTCGCGATTCTGGTGCTGTACGGCTTCACCGCCACGCTCGGCCGCAGCGTACGCGGCGATTACGCCGAAGCGATCGTGCTGCGGCTGCTCGGCTGGCAGACGCTGCGCCGCTTCGACCTGCTGCTGCCGCTCGGCTTCTACCTCGGCGCGCTGCTCACCCTGAGCCGCTGGTACCGCGACAGCGAAATGACCGTTCTGGCGGCCTGCGGCATCAGCCTCGTGCAGATGCTGAGGCCTGTGCTGGCGCTCGCCGCCGTGGGCGCACTGCTCACGGCCGGCGCATCCTTCTACCTGACGCCGCTCGCGACCCGGATGGCGAGCGAGCTGCGCGCCGAGGGGAGCCAGCGCCCGGAGCTTTTCGGCATCGCACCCGGGGTGTTCACCGAGGGGGCAGCGGGCGGCCGGGTGCTGTACGCGGAGCGTGTGGCGCCGGACGGGGGCATGCAGCAGGTTTTCGTCCACAACCCCGGCAAGGGGCGCCCGCGGGTGGTGCTCGCACGCCACGGGTCGGCCTATCTCGACCCGGCGAACGGGGCGCGCTACGTGCGCCTGGAGGACGGCTGGGCGTACGAAGGCACGCCGGGCGCCGCCGACTACCGGATCGTGCGCTTCGCGGCGTACACGGTGCGGCTCGACCCGCGCCCGGTGGTCGCCGCGCCGGCGAGTATCGAAGCCATGCCGACCGACGCGCTGCTCGGACTGTCCGGCAGCGAGGCCGCGGGAGAGCGCCACGGCCGGTTGTCCAAGCCGCTCCTCGTTTTCGTGCTCGCGCTCTACGCCCTCGTGCTGGCCCACACCGACGCGCGCCGCGGCCGGCTGCTCAACCTGTTCGCTGCGATTCTGGTCTACTTCATCTACTCGAACCTGCTCGGTCTCGGGGAAACCTGGCTCAAGCGCGGGGCGCTGGCGGCCGCGCTCGGGCTGTGGTGGGTGCACGGCGCGATGCTCGCCATCGCGCTGTTCCTGCTGCATCAGCGCAACCGCAACCGGCCGCTGCTCCCGCGCCTGCGGCTGGCGCCCGCGTCCTGATGCTGACGCTGCTCGACCGCCACATCGGCCGCGCGATGCTCGTCGGCACCGGGCTGGTGCTGGGCGTGCTCGCGGCGCTGCTCGCGCTGGTCGTGCTGGTGGACGCGCTCCCGGACTACGGCAAGGGCAGCTTCGGGCTCTACGAGCTCGTGCGCTACGTGGTGCTGAGCCAGCCGCGCAAGCTCTACGAGATCTTCCCCGTGGCGGTGCTGATCGGCACGCTGCTCGGGCTTTCGACCCTGGCGCTGAACTCCGAGCTCATCGCCATGCGCGCGGCCGGGGTGTCCAAGGCGCGCATCATCGGCGCGACGCTGAAAACCGGCGTCGTCCTAATGTTCGCGGCTGTGCTCGCCGGCGAATACGTGGTGCCTCAGGCCGAGACGCGGGCGCAGACGGGGCGCGCGCAGGCGCTGGAACTGAGCTTCCGCCAGGGCAGGGCGGGGCTCTGGCTGCGCGAGGGCGCCTCGTTCGTCAACATCGGCGAGGTGCTGCCGGACCTGACGCTGGTGCAGCTCAGCATCTACGACGTTGCGCCCGATTTCACTCTTGCGCGGCACGTGCAGGCGCGGCGCGCGCAGTATGCGGACGGCGCGTGGCGGCTCGAAGACGTGCGCAGCAGCCGCTTCGAGGACGGCCGCGCGTTGCCGGAAAGCGTGCCGGTCGCCGAGTGGCAGAGCCGCCTCACGCCGGAGGTCGTGGCCGTGTTCACCACTCGCCCGGAGGCGCTCTCGATCGCGCAGCTGCGCGCCTATATCGCGCACCTGCGGGCGAACAATCAGGACGTGGCGCGCTACGTGCTCGTGTTCTGGCAGAAGGTGCTGATGCCGCTCGCGACCGCGCTCATGATCTTCCTCGCGGCGCCGTTCGTCTTTCAGCCGACGCGGGGCGGGGGGCTCGCGCAGCGCGTGTTCGTCGGCGTGGTCCTCGGGCTCCTCTTCGTCGTCGTGAACCGCAGTCTCGGCTACCTCGCGCTCATCTACGGGGTACCGCCGCTCGCCGCGGCGGTGGCGCCGCTGGTGCTCTTTTTCGTTCTTGCCGTGGCCCTCGTGCGGCGTACCGCTTGACCGGCGCCGCGATTTGTGCACAGCCGTGCGAGCGGCGAGCTGGGTGGCTGTTGCGCCGCACGCACAAGGTGCCCTTTCGCTAAATCCTTGTTTTGGCGCGATCCGCTTCTGTCTAAAAAATGTTCAAATTGACCGAGTGCCTTTATGCGACGGTGTTTTGTGCGTTGCTGACAGACTTGCTCACATACTTGTCCACAATTTCTGTTAATAAACATTTCCGGCTCGCAGGGGTAGAATGCCCGCAGCCCCGGGAGTAGTACACCTCCAGGACCGCTCATTGGACGCCGCCCTCTACCTCGTTGAAGTCGGTCATTACGCCGCATGGCTGGCGCTGATCGTCGCGGGCGTGCAGGCGCTTGCGCCGGTCGCGGCCCGGCTGCTGCGCCAGCCCGCACTCGCTTCGATCAGTCTCAATGCCGCCGTTGCCGTGTTCGCGCTCACCACGATCGGCGGCGCGACCCTGATCCATGCGTTCGTCACCAGCAATTTCACCGTCGCCTACGTGGCGCAGCACTCGAATCTGCAGCTGCCGCTCTTCTACAAGGCCACCGCGCTCTGGGGCGGACACGAGGGCTCGCTCTATCTGTGGGTATGGGTGCTGACGCTCTATACGCTCCTCGTCGCCTGGCACGGACGCAAACACTACGCGGATCACCTGCCGGCGATTCTCGCGGTGCAGGGAGCGGTGATGGTCGGGTTCTTCGGGCTCATCCTCTTTCTCTCGAGCCCGTTCGAGCGCCTGCTGCCGCCTCCGCCCGACGGGCGCGATCTCAATCCGCTGCTGCAGGACCCGGGGATGGTGTTCCACCCACCGATGCTCTACCTCGGCTACGTCGGTTTTTCGGTGCCGTTCGCGTTCGCGATCACGGCGCTGCTCACGCGCTGGCGCAGCGACCTTTGGGTGGGTCACATCCGCCGCTGGACGCTCGTCGCCTGGGGATTCCTCACCGCCGGCATCCTGCTCGGCGGCGGGTGGGCGTACTACGAGCTCGGCTGGGGCGGCTACTGGGCCTGGGACCCGGTCGAGAACGCGTCTCTAATGCCGTGGCTGCTCGGCACCGCGCTGGTCCACTCGATCACGGTGCAGGACCGCCGGCGCATGCTCCACACGTGGAACATCTTTCTCGTCATCAGCACGTTCGCGCTCTCGCTGCTCGGCACCTTTCTCGTGCGCTCGGGCGTCCTGTCCTCGGTGCACGCGTTCGCCGTCGATCCGGGGCGCGGCGCCTACATTCTCGCGTTCATGACGATCGTGCTCGGGGCGTCGTTCGGGATCTTCCTGGCCCGCGGCCGCTATCAGCAGGCGGAGGAATCGGTCACGTCGCTGCTGTCGCGCGAGGCGCTGTTCGTGTGGAACAACGTGCTCTTCACGGTCGCGTGCGCGAGCGTGCTCCTCGGCACGCTCTATCCGCTCGCGCTCGAGGCGCTGACCGGCGCCAAGCTCACCGTGGGCGCGCCGTACTTCAACACCGTGATGGTGCCGATGTTCCTGGTGATGATGCTGCTCATGGCGATCGGACCGCTCGTGCCGTGGCGCAAGGCGAACGCCGCGCGGCTGAGGCAGCATTTGCGCATCCCTGCGCTCGCCGGCCTCGCGGCGCTCGTGCTCATGATCGTGTTCTTCGACAGCGGGCACTGGACCGGACCGGCCGCGGTCGGCCTCGCGTGCTTCACGGCGGCGGCGCTCTTCAACGACTACGCCCGCGCGATCCGGCAGCGGCGCGCGCAGCTGCACGAGCCGATCCTGCGCGCCGCGCGCAAGACGGTGCTCGGCAACCGCCGCCATTACGGCGGCATGGTCGTGCATTTCGGCGTCGTGATCGTCGCCTTGGGTCTCGTCGGTTCCGGGCTCTTCCGCAGCGAAGTCTCGGTGCTCATGGCGCCGGGCGACGTGGTCGAAGTGGCGGGCGAACGACTGCGCTTCGAGGGCGTGCAGGCGGCGCAGCGCGCGAACTACCGGACGGCCGAGGCGCGGCTGCGGCTGCTCGATTCCGGGCGCACGGTGCGGCCGGAGCGCCGCCTTTATCCGGGCCAGCAAAGCCCGATGACCGAGACCGGCATCGATTCCACGCCGCTGCGCGACGTGTACGTGGTGCTCGGCGACCCGCTCGGCGACGGGCGCTGGGCGGTGCGCGTGTACGTGAATCCGCTGGTGCAGCTCATCTGGATCGGCGGCGCGATCATGCTGGCGGGGCTCGGTCTGTCGCTGAGCGGGCGGACGCGTCCGGCGCGGGTCAGGCAAGAAGTGCCGGCCGGCGCCGCCGCGACCGGTGCGCCGGCGGCGGAGTGAGAGAGCGCATGCGCCGCTTCGCTCTGGTCCTGATGTTCGCGGTCGGTACCGCGCTCGGCGCTCAGGTGGCGGAAGACCCGGGCGAACGCCAAATGCTCTCGATCGCCTCGGAGCTGCGCTGCGCCGTGTGCCAGAACCAGTCGGTCGCGGAATCGGACGCCGAGCTCGCGCGCGACATGCGCGAAGTGATCCGCGAGCAGCTCGCTGCCGGCAAGTCGCGCGAGGACATCATCGATTACTTCGTGGCGCGCTACGGCGAGTTCGTGCTCATGAAGCCGCGCTATGCCGGCCCGGGTTTCCTCGTCTGGGTCGGGCCGGTGCTGCTCCTCGTGCTGCTCGCGCTCTCGGCGTTTCTCTACCTGCGCCGGCGGCAGCGTGTGCCGCTGCCGCCCGCTCCCGAGCTCTCGCCCGAGGATGCGGCGCGCGTCGCGGCCGCACGCCGGCAGGCCGCCGAATGACGCTCCTTCTCGCTCTCGGCGCCCTCATCGCCGGCGTCACCGTCTGGTTCCTCGCGCGCGCGGTCGGCCGCACCTCGGCGGCGGGCGCCGAGACGCGAGAGAGCCTCCTTCAGGTGCGCGAGCGGCTGCTCGCGCAGCTGCGCGAGCTGGACGCGGAAGAGGCCGATCGCAACGTCGATGCGGCGGTCGCCACCGACGAACGCCGGCGGCTCGAAGCGGAGCTCGCGCAGGTACTGAAGGCGATCGAGGCCGGCGGTGCCGCGGGAGCGGCCGCGAGCCGTCCGCCGCGGCGGGTCTGGGCCGTCACGCTGATCGTGCTCGCGATTGCGCTGCCGCTCGCGTCGGCGGCGCTTTACCTCGGCGCTCAGGGTCCGGTGCTCGCGCAGCTTGTGCAGGCGCAGGCGCTCGCCCGAGGCGAAGTACCGCCGGTCGTGCGCGAGATGGTCGCTCGCCTCGAGCGCCGGCTCGCCGAGCACCCGAACGACCCGCACGGCTGGGCGCAGCTCGGGCGCGCCTACGCGGTCCTGGGGCGCGTGGAAGCCGCCGAGCAGGCCTATGCCCGCGCCTACGAGCAGGCGCCGGGCGACGTCGAGGTGGTGGCCGGCTACGCCTCGTTCCTCCTCGCGCGCGATTCGCCCCGGGTTTCCGCCCAGGCGGTCGCAATGTTCAAGAAACTTCAGGCGCTCGAGCCGGCTCATCCGGGCGCGCTCTGGGGCTTGGGTCTCGCCGCGTATCAGGAGCAGCGCTACGCCGACGCCGCGGAGTTGTGGGAGCGGCTGCTCCGGCAGCTTCCGCCGGAGAGCGAAGTCGAGCCGCAGGTGCGGCGTGCGGTCGAGACGGCGCGCGCGGAGGCCGCCAAGGCGAAGTAGCTACGGCGCGGCGCGCGCCGCGGCGGGTGCGGCGTTCAGCTCCGCGAGCTTGGGGAGGAGCACCGAGCGGATGGTTTCCGCGTCGATCGGGCCGATCTTCTTGTAGCGAATGACGCCGTCGCGGTCGATCAGGAAGGTTTCGGGCACGCCGTAGACGCCGAGCTCGATCCCGAAGCGGCCGCTGCGATCCGCGATGCTGAGCTCGTAGGGATCCTCGAAGCGCTGCAGCCACGCGAGCGCCTCGTCGCGCGCATCCTTGTAATTCAGGCCGATGATGCGGACGCCGTGTTCGCGCGCGAGCTGCACCAGATACGGGTGTTCGTCGCGGCATGCGACGCACCACGAGGCCCAGACATTGAGCAGATACGGGCGGCCCCGCAGCTCGTCGTTCGTGACGGTGCGGCCGGGATCCGTGAGCGCGGGCAGGGCGAAGGCGGGCACCGGCTTCCCGATCAGGGGCGAAGGGATTTCCCGCGGCGAGTACTCCCCCGCCTGCATCTGTACGATGGCGTAGGCGAGCATCGCGCCGAGAAGCGCGAACACGGCGATCGCCACGGCGAACTTTTTCACGGCCGCTTCGCTTCCTGCGGGGGCGCGAACGAGCCGCCGTGGATCGCCTGCGCCACCTCGGGCGGCATGTAGTTCTCATCGTGCTTCGCCAGCACCTCGCGCGCGACGAACACCGCGTCCTCGCCGAGACGGCCCTGCGCGACGACGCCCTGTCCCTCCCGGAACAGATCGGGCAGAGGCCCCTCGTAGCGCACCTGCAGACGCTGATTCATGTCGGTGATGACGAACGCCACCTTCAGGCCGTCACGCTGCACGCTCCCCTGCTCGACGAGCCCGCCCACGCGAAACAGCCGGTCGGCCGGAGCCTTTCCGGCGGCGACTTCGGTCGGCGAGTAGAAGAAAACGAGGTTGCTCCTGAATGCGTCGAGCACGAACAGCGCGGCGACCGTGAGGCCGACCACGCTCACCACGATGATGGCCAGGCGCTTGTGTCTCGGTTTCATCGGTTCTGACGATTGAAGCGGTAATACGCCCGGAGGCGCGCGCGCACCGTCTTGCGGCCGCGCAGCGGCAGGATCACGTTGAGGGCGAGCACGACGGCGGCGAGCAGGTACGAGGTCCAGACGTAGAAGCCGTAGCCGCCCATGGCGAAGAAGTCGCTCCAGCTCATCCTGCGGCCCCCCGCGGCCGGTTGCCGGCTACCGGGGACGCCGGCTCCGCGTCGGCCGACTGGATCAATTCGGTGACCCACGCGGTGTGGCGCTCGCGCTCGAGGATCTCGTTGCGCATGCGCAGCAGCGCCACCGTGACGAAATAGAACATGAACGCCACCGCCATGATGAGCAGCGGGACGAGCAGGCTGATGTGTATCGCCGGCCGGCCGATGCGCGTGACCGAGGCGGGCTGATGGAGCGTGTTCCACCATTCGACCGAGAAATGGATGATCGGGATGTTGACGACGCCGACGAGCGCGAGGATCGCGGCGGCGCGGGCCGCGCGCTTGGGGTCGTCGATCGCCGACTGCAGCGCCATGACGCCGAGGTAGAGGAAGAGCAGGATCAGCTCCGAGGTGATGCGCGCGTCCCAGGCCCACCAGGTGCCCCACATCGGTTTGCCCCAGAGGGAGCCGGTCGCGAGCGCGAGCACCGTGAACCAGGCGCCGATCGGCGCGCAGGAGCGGGCGAGCACCTCGGTGAGCTTCACGTTCCACACGAGCCCGGCGGCGCCGGCGGCGGCCATCACGACGTACACGAACATCGACATCCAGGCCGCGGGCACGTGTATGAACATGATGCGCACGCTTTCGCCCTGCTGATAGTCCGGAGGCGCGACGAAAAGCGCGTAGTAGAGGCCCACGGCGAGCAGCAGTGCAGTGGCGCCTCCGAACCACGGGATCAGCCGGCCGGCGAGCGGGTAGAAGGTCTTCGGGGAAGCGTACCGGTGCATTTCAGGTGTCGCGGGCTCTGGTCCTGGCGCGGCTCGGTTCGGGCCACACCTGTCCCCTCTCCTTAGGGAGGGGGTTGGCGGCGCAAGTTCCGGAGCTCCGTTCAGTCGAGCGAGACGCGCAGCGCCGCTGCGGCCGCCCAGGGGGCGAAGGTCAGTGCAAGGATCAAGAAAGCACCCAACAGGGAATTATACGCCTCGACGTCGAGCCCGGTCGCCGCGGCGGCGACGCTGCCGGCGCCGAAGATGAGAACGGGAGTATACAGCGGCAGCACCAGCAGCGAAATCAACACGCCGCCGCCGCGCAGCCCGAGCGTCAGCGCCGCACCGATCGCGCCGATGAGGCTGAGTACCGGCGTTCCGAGCAGCAGGGACAGCACGAGCGCCGGAAGCGCATCGGCCGGGAGCTGCATCTGCAGCGCAAGCAGCGGCGACAGCAGCACCAGCGGCAGGCCGCTCAGGACCCAGTGCGCGGCCACCTTCGCCAGCACCAGCACGGCGAGCGGCTGCGGCGCGAGCAGGAGCTGCTCGAGCGTGCCGTCCGCATAGTCGTTCGCGAAGAGCCGCGGCAGCGAGAGCATCGTCGCGAGCAGGGCCGCCACCCAGAGCACGCCGGGGGCGAGTGTCGCGAGGACCCCCGGTTCGGGCCCGACGCCGAGCGGAAACAGGGCGACCACGATTGCGAAGAAGATGACCGGCGTGAGCACGTCCTGCGCGCGGCGCAGAGAGACCATGAGGTCGCGCCGTACGACGCAGAGTACAGCAGAGACGAGCGCGCTCACGCGGGATGACTGGCCCGCTCGGGACGGGGTTCCGGGCCGCCCGCCCAGGCGAAGGCTCGCGCACTTAGCCTGTCGAGGTCGACGCGCTTCACCGTGGCGGCGGCGATGTCGAAGGCTTGATGCGACGACAGGACGGCGATTCCGCCTGCGGCAAGGTGCTCGGAGACGAGCGCGGCGACCAGGCGGCAGGAGGCCGCGTCGAGCGCCGTGAACGGCTCGTCGAGCACCCAGAGCGGCTTCGACTGAACGAGCAGCCGCGCGAGCGCGAGACGGCGGCGCTGGCCCTGGGACAGCAGTTTCGCGGGGTAGGGGGCATAGGCGGCGAGGCCGAGCCGTTCGAGCGCCGCGTCGATTTGCCGGCGCATCTCCGTGGCGCTCGCACCTGCGCCGCAGCTCAGGGCCTCGAGATTCTCCGCGGCGGAAAGCTCGCCCTGGACGCCGTCCTTGTGGCCGACGTAGGCGATTTCAGCGCGGTACTGGTCACCCAGGGCGCGAACGGGCGTCCCGCGCCAGCGGATCTCTCCCGCGGCCGGGCGCGACAGGCCGCAGAGGGTCCGCAGCAGCGTCGTCTTGCCGCTGCCGTTGCTCCCCGCGACGTGCAGGAGCTCCCCGCCCGCCACGTGCTCGCGCAGGCCGGTGAACAGCGGGCGGTCGCCGCGGGTGCAGCCGAGATCGAGGATTTCGAGATGCGGAGCCGCCAAGCGGGAATCCCATGGTCAACTGGTGCCCCGGACACGAATTGAACGTGCGACCTGCCGCTTAGGAGGCGGCTGCTCTATCCACTGAGCTACCGGGGCGCTGCGCGTATTCTAGCCAAAAGGCGGGAATCGGTCGCCGGAAACGGCGAAGGCCGGCGGAGCCGGCCTTCGGTGA
>DASVBY010000060.1:0-3657 GCA_036381895.1 Burkholderiales bacterium
GGCAAGACCTTCAAGGGGATGACGGACGAGCTCCTCGCGTGGCAGACGCGAGAGCTTCTCGCGCGCGAGGTGTCGCGCGACGATTGGACGGTGCACGTGCGCCCGGAGCTCGTGGTCGAGATCGCCTTCAACGATATCCAGGAGAGCCCGCAGTACCCGGCGGGACTCGCGCTGCGCTTCGCCCGCGTCAAAGGGTACCGGCCCGACAAGCGCGCCGACGAGGCCGACACCATCGAGCAGGTTCGCGCGATCTACGAGGCGAGCCTCTCGTGAAGTCCCTCGACGATTGGCTGCAGTACATCGAGCGCCAGCATCCGGCGAGCATCGCGCTCGGGCTCGAGCGGGTCGCGGAAGTGTTCTCGAGGATGAACTGCGAAATCGCCTGCCCGGTCATCACGGTCGGCGGAACCAACGGCAAGGGTTCGACGTGCGCGATGCTTGAGGCGATCCTGCGTGCCGCGGGCTACCGTACCGGACTTTACACTTCGCCGCATCTCGTGCGCTACAACGAGCGCGTGCGCGTCGACGGCGCCATGGCGAGCGACGCGGAGCTGTGCGATGCGTTCGCGCGCATCGAGGCGGTGCGCGCCGAGGTCCGCCTCACCTATTTCGAGTACGGTACGCTCGCCGCGCTCGAGATCTTCCGCCGCCGCGGCGTCGAGGCCGCCGTGCTCGAGGTCGGCATGGGCGGCCGGCTCGATGCAGTCAACGCCGTGGATCCCGATGCCGCCATCGTTACGTCCGTCGGTATCGATCATACCGCCTGGCTCGGGTCCGACCGCGAGAGCATCGGGCGGGAGAAGGCAGGGATATTCCGCGCGGGGCGGCCGGCGATCTGCGGCGACCCGAACCCGCCGCAAAGCCTGGTCGCTGCGGCGCAGCGGCTCGGTGCGCGGCTCTACCGATACGGGCACGAGTTCGAAGTGCGGCCGGCCGAAGGCGGGTGGTCGTTTCACCTGCAGGGCCGCACCCGGGGCGGGCTTCCCTACCCGCGGCTGCGCGGCGATTACCAGCTGCGCAACGCCGCGTGCGCGCTGATGGCGCTCGAAACGCTGGCCGAACACTTTCCGCTGACACAAAACGCGCTGCGCGAAGGGCTCCTGTCGGCGTTCGTGCCCGGCCGCTTCCAGGTGCTGCCGGGGCTGCCGAGCGTCGTGCTCGACGTCGCGCACAACGTGCAGGCGGCGGAGGCGCTCGCGGCGAACCTGCGGCAACAGCGCATTCCCGGTGCGCGGACGCACGCCGTGTTCGGCATGCTCATCGACAAGCCGATCGCCGACGTCGCGCGCGCAGTGGCAGGGGAGATCGACCGGTGGTATGCGGTCGCGCTCGGCGGGGCGCGCGGGGCGACCGCCGCGCAGGTCGCCGCCGCCGTCGCCGAGGCCGTCCCGGGCGCGCCGGTGCAGCAGTTTCCCGACGTCATCGCCGGCTACGCCGCCGCGCGCGCGGCGGCGGGGCCGGCCGACCGCGTGGTCGTTTTTGGTTCGTTCTACACCGTCGGTGATATACTAGCGCACCTCAATATGGCTCCCGCATGACCCAGCGCGACCCGGCTCAGGATTTCGATCCGAAGCACCGCATCATCGGCGCGGTCATAGTCGTCGCCCTAGGCGTAATCTTCATCCCGATGATTCTCGGCAATCGCGCGGCCCCGCCGGCCGGTGCGCCGGCGAGCACGGCGCCCGCGGGCGAGCAAACCCGGGTCGCGATTTCGCAGCTTGCGCCGTCGGTCCCGGCCGCTCAGCCGGCTCCTGCCGCGACGCCGGCGGCACCGACGCCGGCCGCGCCCGTTCGGGCGGATGCAGCACCGGCGCCCAGGACGGCGGACGCCGCGACGCCGGCGGCGCCGAAGCGGACGCAGACCGCAAAAGCGCGGGCGCCCGAGGTACGGCCGCCCGCGAGCGGATGGGTGGTGCAGGTGGGCACGTTTGCGGACACGGCGAACGCCGCACGCCTCGAGAGCAAGCTGCGTTCGCAGGGGCAGGCGGTGCTCACCGAGCCCATCGAGCTCGACGGCCGGAAGGCCGTGCGCCTGCGCGTCGGACCGTTCGCGGAGAGAGCCGCGGCGCTGCGCGCGCAGCGGCGCATCCAGAAGGATCTCGGCGTGAAAGGCGTTGTGCTCGCCTACCCCTGAGTCGGGGCGTGTCGACCGGCGCCGCGGTTTTCGCCATGAACGCCTTCGATTACGTCATGCTGGTGGTGCTGCTCGCATTCACCGTGACCGGCGCCATTCGCGGCTTCGTGCTCGAGGTGCTGTCGATCGTGCTGTGGCCGGTGTCGGCGCTGCTCGCCTGGCTCCTGGCCGATCAGGGCGCGGCGCTGTTCGAATCGCTGATCGGGGAGCCGCAGTTGCGCATCGTCGCCGCCTTCGTCCTCATTTTCATTTTGGTGTTCATCGTCGGCACCGTCGTGGTGTACCTGATCCATCGGGCGCTGCCCTTGCGCGGCGTGCTGCGCAAGCCGAACACCATTCTCGGCGGCCTCGTCGGACTGATCCGCGGAGGGATTATAATAGTCATCGCGTTTCTCGTGGCCGGCATCACTTCCTTGCCGCAGCGGCCCTGGTGGCGCGAATCCGCGCTCGCGCCGCATTTCGAGCGCGTGGCCGTCGCAGTCGGCGCCTACATGCCGCAGGACATCGCGCGGCACATGCGCTTCAGCTAGTCCGCAGACGCGCAGGAGCTTCCCATGTGCGGGATCATCGGAGTTTTCGGACGCAGTCCCGTCAATCAGGCGATCTACAACGGCCTTACGGTGCTGCAGCACCGCGGGCAGGACGCGGCGGGCATCATGACCAGCGACGGACGCCGCGTGTACCTGCGCAAGGACAACGGCCTCGTGCGCGACGTGTTCCAGCAGCGCCACATGGAGGCGCTGCGCGGGAACATGGGCATCGGCCACGTGCGCTACCCGACCGCGGGCTGCGATTCGCCGGCCGAGGCGCAGCCGTTCTACGTGAACTCGCCGTTCGGGCTCGCGCTCGTGCACAACGGCAACCTGACGAACGCGGCGCCGCTCGCGAGCGAGCTGTTCCGCGAGGACCTGCGCCACCTCAATACCGACTCCGACTCGGAGATCCTGCTTAACGTGCTCGCGCACGAGCTGCACGCGGTGAGTCGTCTGAAGCTCACGCCGGACGAGATCTTCCAGGCCGTGAGCGCCGTGCACCATCGCGTGCGCGGCGCCTACGCGGTGGTCGCGCTGATCGTCGGCTTCGGCATCCTGGCGTTCCGCGATCCCCACGGCATCCGCCCGCTGGTATACGGCCGGCGCGAGACCGACGCGGGCACCGAGCACATGATCGCCTCGGAGTCGGTGGCGCTCGACGTCGGCGGCTTCGAACTCGTGCGCGACGTCGGGCCGGGCGAGGCGCTGTTCATCGACATGGACGGCGAGGTCCACTGGCGCCAGTGCGCGCCGTACGCCGAGCACACGCCCTGCATCTTCGAGTTCGTGTACCTCGCGCGCCCGGACTCCATGATCGACGGGATCGTGGTGCACAAGACGCGGCTGCGCATGGGCGAGAAGCTCGCGGCCAAGATCAAGCGCGAGTGGCGCGATCTCGACATCGACGTCGTGATCCCGATCCCCGACACCTCGCGCACCGCGGCGCTGCAGATGTCCTACGAGCTCGACATCAAGTACCGCGAAGGCTTC
>DASVBY010000061.1:0-6832 GCA_036381895.1 Burkholderiales bacterium
AAACTCCCGCACCTGGCCCCACACCGCGGCCGGCTCCGCCTGCACGACCACGTAGCGCGTCTGTCCCTCGCGCACGAGCCGCACGTTCGGGTAGCGCGGCAGCACGACGGGCCCGGCGCCCGGCTGGGGGCGCTGCCCGCCAACGTAGCCGGAGAAAGTCGCGGAACCGGACGGCGAATCCTGCGCGGCGCCCGGCAGGCCCGGCTCGGGCAGCGGCGCGAGGTCGGGCGGCACCTCGAGCGACGGCAGGGAACGCGTGTTGCGGTAATCGATCTTGCGGGCATTCGAGACGCCGGCGCACCCGCCGATCAGTAGAGCAGCCACCAGGCAGGCGCCTATGGCGATTGCGTGAAATCTCATCGACTCATCGAGATTCAGGCGAGGACGCCCGCCTTGCGCAGCGCCGCGCGCACCGTGTCGTGGTACTGCTCCGCGAGCGGCGTCAGCGGCAGGCGAATGCCGCCCTCGATGAGCCCCATCTCCTTGAGCGCCCACTTCACGGGAATCGGATTCGACTCGACGAACAATCCCTTGTGCAGATCCATGAGCTTCGCGTCGATCGCGCGGGCGCGCTCGACCTTCCCCGCCCGCGCCGCCGCGCACATCTCGTGCATCAGCCGCGGCGCGACGTTCGCCGTGACGGAAATCACGCCGCGCGCCCCGACCAGCATGGAATCGAGCGCGATCGCATCCTCGCCGGAATAGATATCGATCTGGTCGCCGCAGAGCGCACGGATCTCGCGTACGCGCTCGACCTTACCGGAGGCTTCCTTGATGCCGACTATATTAGGTACGGCCGCGAGCCGCGCGACCGTCTCGGGAAGCATGTCGCACCCCGTGCGACCGGGCACATTATACAGGATCTGAGGGACCGGCACGGCCTCCGCGATCGCGCAGAAGTGGCGATACAGTCCCTCCTGCGTCGGCTTGTTGTAATACGGCGTCACGAGCAGGCAGCCGTCGACCCCGGCCCGCTGCGCGCAGCGCGTGAGCTCGATCGCCTCCCGGGTCGAGTTCGCACCGGTCCCGCCGATCACGCGCACGCGGCCGGCGGCATGGCGCACCACCAGCTCGATGACCTCGCAGTGCTCCTCCATGTCGAGCGTCGGCGATTCGCCGGTCGTGCCGACCGCCACGATCGCATCGGTACCGTTCTCCACGTGGAAGTCGACGAGGCGCTCGAGCGCGTCGCGGTCGAGTGCGCCGTCCTCGCGCATCGGCGTGACCAGCGCCACCATGCTGCCCTGGAACATATAAGGTCTTGTCCTGTGGCGTAAAACCGCGGATGGGGCATGGTACTTTGGCTCCCCTGCCCTGACAAGGCGCGCCGCGGTGCGGGCATCAGGCGATATCGATCGTCGTGTAGCGCGATGCCCGGATCGTGTCGGACCAGTATTCGGCGGGCAGTCCGGCCTTGAGCTTGAGGCGCGCGAGGAACGCGCGCGGCTCCGCGATCGTCTCCCAGACCGCCGGCAGGAACGTGCTCCGGCACCCGCGCTCGCTCAGGATCAACCCGTCGACGCCCGGGCGGAGCTGCGCGAGCAGCTCCTCCTCGGTCGCGAAAACGAGCGGCTCGGGCGGCGTCAGTATGGAAATGTGCACTTCGAGGTCCGCGATCTCGGCGGGCGCGAGCGCCGGGAAACGCGGATCGCGGTAGGCCGCGGCGTAGGCGTTCTCCGCGGCATCGACGACGAGCGGCTGGCAGGCCTCGAGCGTGCCGATGCAGCCGCGCAGCTCGCGCGCAAGGTGCAGCGTCACGAACGTGGCGGCGTGCGCCCGCAGGGCCGGCGGGTACAGCTCGAGCGGCTGCGCGCGCGGTCCGCCGCGCTGCCGCCCGTCGCCGATCGCTGCGTAAGCGACGTCGAGCAGCACGGCGCGCTCGCGCGCGTCGAGCACGGGTGCGCTACTGAACCAGGTACGCGCCATAGCCCACCACCCGATCGCGCGGTCCGGCGGTATCGCCGGAATTGCGCAGATCGATCGTGCGCACCGCGAGCCCGCGCTGGCGCGCGACGTGGAGCAGACCGCTTATCGGAATGCATCCGCAGGCGTCCGCGTCGCCGAGCGCTTCGTAGCGCAACGCCTCGATCGCCGCGGAAGTCGCGCGGTCCAGCCGCTGCGCCGTCTCGTAGGGGTAGTAGTGGCTGAGATCGGAGCTGACCACGATGAGCGTTTCCGGCCCGCCCCAGAGCCGCTCGATCACCTCGCCCACTTGCGCGGCGCCCGCCTGCCCGACCACGAGCGGCACGAGCGCGAAGTCCGCGAACAGCGCCTGCAGGAACGGCAAGTGCACCTCCAGGCTGTGCTCCTCCGCGTGGGCATGGTCGAGCACCAGCACCTGCGGCAGATCGGCGATCCGCTCGATCGCCCGCGCGTCGAGCGGTACGCGGCCGAGCGGGCTCTCGAAGTACTGCGCGCTCGGGAGCGCGAGCCCGTGGAACCCGACCCGATGCGCCGGACCGAGCAGCACCACGCGCCGGATGATGTCGCGCGCCGCGCGCAGCCGCGCGTACGCCGAGGCGGCGATCGGACCCGAATAGATGTAGCCGGCGTGCGGCACGATGATCGCCTTCGGCGGCGGCGCCGGCGCGGCAGCAGCTTGTGCGAGCAGACGTTCGACCTCGCGCGCGAGCGCGTGCGGATCGGCCGGGTAGAACAGGCCGGCCACGGCCGGCCGGCGTACGTTGGCACTGCGCATGACGCACCCCGTCGCCTTCGAGGCATTTAACATTGGAACGCGCGCCTTGCATTTGCAAGCGCTTAGCCCTGCGAATCGTGCGGAATGTCCCGCGCGGCGAGGGAGTACGATGCGTGCTTTGATCCAGGGCCGCCGCCATGGCGCAGACCCCAAGCCGCGAGCCCGGGGAAACGGGTTCCGCGTTCGCGTCGCCTTCGGATGCGGCGCTCGCGACGCGCGTGAGCGCGGCGCTCATCGTGAACACGCGTTCCCGCCGCGGACGGCGCCTGTACGCCCGCGCGCAGGAGCTGCTCGAGCGCGGCGGCGTGCGTCTCGAGCATCGCCACCCCGTACGCGATCCGCGCCGTCTGCGCGAATCCGTGCGCGCCGCGATCGCGCACGGCGCGCAGCTCGTCATTCTCGGCGGCGGCGACGGCACCATCAGTGCGGTGGCCAACGAGCTCGCGCATCGCGACGTCGTGCTCGGCGTCCTGCCGCTCGGCACCGCGAACAGCTTCGCCCGTACGCTCGGCATTCCGCTCGCGATCGAAGGCGCCGTGGAGGCGATACTTCGCAGCCGCCTTGCAAACATCGATCTCGGGCGCATCGGCGACCATTACTTCGCGAACACCACCGCGCTCGGCCTTTCCAGCGCGATCGCGCACAGCCGCCTCGCGGCGCTCAAGCGCTGGCTCGGCCCGCCGAGCTACGCGCTCGTCGGTGCGGCGAAGCTCTACTCGCACCGCCCGTTCCACTGCACGCTGATCGAGGAAGAACGCCGGACCGCGCTCGAGGCGCTCGACGTGCTGATCGCGAACGGCCGCTACCAGGGCGGCGCGCTCGCCGCGCCGGAGGCGTCGGTCGAGAGCCGCGAGCTCGTGATTCGCATCATCAAGGGGCCGAGCAAGCTCAATCTGTTGCGCGCCTGGATGCTCACCGCGCTGCGGCGCGCGCCCGGCCCGGCGCTGATGGAGCGGGTGCGCGCGGCGGATCTGCGGATCGAGACGGCGCCGCCGCAGCACGTCTCGATCGACGGGGAAGTGGTGGGGCGCACGCCGATCCGGGTATCGGTCGCGCCCGACGCGCTCAAGGTGATCGTCGGTCCCGATTATCCCGAGCGCGGGCCCGCGGGCGATGCGGTTGAACACGCCGGCGCCGCCGTTATCTAAAGGTGCACCATGACCGAGGCAACCCTGCAGGACGCCGTCCCCACCCGCCACTGGCATCGACTCGACGACGGCCGCATCCAGTGCGACGTCTGCCCGCGCTACTGCAAGCTGCACGCGGGCCAGCGCGGGCTCTGCTTCGTGCGCGCGAGCGACGGCGAGCAGATCGTGCTCACCACGTACGGCCGCTCGAGCGGGTTCTGCGTGGACCCGATCGAGAAGAAGCCGCTCCACCATTTCCTTCCCGGGACGCCGATCCTCTCCTTCGGCACCGCCGGCTGCAACCTCGCGTGCAAGTTCTGCCAGAACTGGGACATCAGCAAGTCGCGCGAGTGGGACACGCTCGCGGACAGCGCCACGCCGGAAGCGATCGCCGAGGCGGCGGCGGAGCTCGGCTGCCGCAGCGTCGCGTACACCTACAACGACCCGGCGATCTTCATGGAGTATGCGGTCGACATCGCCGCGGCCTGCCGGGCGCGCGGGATCCGCTCCGTCGCGGTCACGGCCGGGTACATGTGCGATGCGCCGCGGCGCGAGTTCTACCGGCACATGGATGCCGCGAACGTCGATCTCAAGGGGTTCACCGAAAGCTTCTACTGGAAGGTGTGCGGCGGCCACCTGGCGCCGGTCCTCGAGACGCTCGAGTACCTGAAGCACGAAACGGACGTGTGGCTCGAAGTGACGACGCTGCTCATTCCCGGCCACAACGACTCCGACGCCGAACTCGAAGCGATGATGCAGTGGGCGGTCGAGCGGCTCGGGCCCGACGTGCCGTGGCACTTCACGGCGTTTCATCCCGACTGGAAGATGATGAACGTCGCGCCGACCCCGCCCGCGACGCTCGAGCGCGCACGACGCATCGCCCGGGCGGCCGGAATGCGCCACGTGTACACCGGGAACGTGCACGACGAGCGCGGCGGCTCGACCTACTGCCACCGCTGCGGCACCAGACTGATCGGCCGCGACTGGTACGTGCTGACCGCCTGGAACCTGGTCGACGGCCGGTGCGCCGCCTGCGGCACGCCGGTCCCCGGGGTCTTCGAGGCGCAGCCCGGCAACTGGGGATCGCGCCGGCTGCCGGTGCGGCTCGCCCGCCGGAGCGCCTGAACGGGCGGGAACGGGAGCGCTCCGCAGGGCGAGAGGAAGCCCGATCGCGACGGACAAAGGCGGCGTCCCGCACCGCGGGCGGGCACATCGAGACAATGCGGGGGCGCGCGGCGCCCGCTGGCGGCAGCGCCAGGCGAGAGAGGCTCGCGCCCTTTATGCGGTTGATCGGTCCGGCACCTCTGTGTCCTCTGCGCCCTCTGTGGTGAAATCTGCTTTTCGAAACTACCGATACGGGGAGTTCAGAAATGGCTGAAGCGTACATCGTCGCCGCCGCACGCACCGCCGGCGGACGCAAGGGCGGGCGGCTTTCCGGCTGGCATCCGGCCGATCTCGCGGCGCGCGTGCTCGACGCGCTGATCGAGCGCACCAAGGCGGATCCCGCGCTCGTCGAAGACGTCATCATGGGCTGCGTCACGCAGATCGGCGAGCAGGGCGTGAACGTGGCGCGCAATGCCGTGCTCTCCTCGAAGCTCCCCGAGAGCGTGCCCGCCACCTCGGTCGACCGCCAGTGCGGCTCCTCGCAGCAGGCGCTGCATTTCGCGGCGCAGGCGGTGATGAGCGGCACGATGGACGTCGTGATCGCCGCGGGCGTCGAGAGCATGAGCCGCGTGCCCATGGGCTCTTCGGTGGTGCTGCCGGCGAAGAACGGACTCGGCGTGCCGTACGGACCGGCGATCCAGGAGCGCTACCCCAACGTCGAGTTCAGCCAGTTCATCGGCGCCGAGATGATGGCGGTCAAGTACGACCTGCCGAAGGAAGCGCTCGACGAGTTCGCGCTGCGCAGCCATCAGCGCGCGATCGCGGCGACCAGGGAAGAGCGCTTCAATGCCGAGATCGTACCAATCGAGGTCAACCTCCCCGACGGCTCCAAGACGATGCACCGCGTGGACGAGGGCATCCGCTTCGACGCCAATCTCGAGGCGATCCGCGGCGTGAAGCTGCTGCGCGAGGGCGGCCGCATCACCGCCGCGACCTCGAGCCAGATCTGCGACGGTGCATCGGGCGTCATGGTCGCGAACGAACGCGGCTTGAAGGCGCTCGGCGTCGAGCCGCTCGCGCGCATCCACCACATGTCGGTGCTCGGGCACGATCCGGTGATCATGCTCGAGGCGCCGATCCCCGCGACCGAGCGCGCGCTCAAGAAGGCTGGCATGAAGCTCGACGACATCGACCTGTTCGAGGTGAACGAGGCGTTCGCCTCGGTGCCGCTCGCCTGGCTCAAGGCGACCGGCGCCGACCCCGACAAGCTCAACGTCAACGGCGGCGCCATCGCGCTCGGGCATCCGCTCGGCGCGACCGGCACCAAGCTCATGACGACGCTCGTGCATGCGCTGCGCCAGCGCAACAAGCGCTGGGGCCTGCAGACCATGTGCGAGGGCGGCGGCATGGCGAACGTGACGATCGTCGAGCGTCTGTAACGTCGGCGAACCGCAGAGGGCGCAGCGGCGAGATCTGAAAGCTCGATACTGCCGCGGCCGCGAGGAAGAGAAACTACGTCCTCGCGCCGGTGCTTACGCTTCGCCTCGGCGCCCTCTGCGGTCGCGACCATCGCCCAAGGACTTGCATGCATGCGCCGGCACATCTTCGAATCCGAGCACGAGCAGTTCCGCGAATCCGCACGGCGGTTCTTCCAGACCGAGATCGGTCCGAACGGCGCGCGCTGGCGCGCGCAGGGCTACGTCGATCGCGAAGCCTTCAGCCGGGCGGGCGAGCTCGGGTATCTGCTCATGTGGGCGGACGAACGCTACGGCGGCAGCGGCGTCGCCGACTTCCGCTACGAGCAGATCCTGATCGAGGAGAACGCGCGCTACGGCGAGCGCGGCTTCTTCATGACGCTGCACTCGCGGCTGGTCGCGCCCTACATCGGCCAGCTCGGCACCGA
>DASVBY010000062.1:0-10655 GCA_036381895.1 Burkholderiales bacterium
AACGCCAGATGCCGCGATACAGCCCGAAGCGCCAGAATGCGACCACCTGCACGAACCACACGACCGGCAGCAGCGTCCACGCTTCGTCCAGATACGGCTTCGGGATCGACTCGAGATTGAAGCGCAGCCAGTAAGCGCCCAACCACGCCAGCGGCACCATCAAGAGATCGTGCGCGAACGCCGCCCAGCTCGATCGCAGACGGCTGAGTATGGTGCCGAGATCGATCCGCCTTCGCACGCTCGTCCTCAGGACTCCCTGCGCGCCGCGCCCTGGCGCTTCTCGAGCAGCGCAACCGCAACGAAGTACACGCTGTACAAGAGCCCCCAGGCGGCGAGCAGCAACCATTGACTGCGGGCCGGCGCGCGCAGGCTCGCGAGCGCCGTGAGCGAGCAGCCTAGCATGAGCGCGTACTGGAACAGAACCGTTTTCCGGTGACCGAGGCCGAGGCGAACGAGCCGCTGATAATAGTGGGATTGGTGCGCTTCCCATACCCGCTCACCCCGCAGCAGCCGCTGCAGCAGCGTGACCGTCGCATCCGCAATGAACGGCGAGAATACGAGCACCGCGAACCACATGGGGAAGAGCCCGCTCGCCGCGCCCCATAGGCTCGCAACCGCCGCGAAGAATCCGAGCGCGGAAGAACCTGCATCTCCCATGAAGATTCTCGCCGGAGGGAAGTTGTGCCGCAGAAAGCCCGCACCGGCAGCAGCGACGATCGCGTTCGCGGCCGCGAACTCCGCGCTTCCCTGCAGACCTCCGGCAACAGCCAGCGCGCCGAAACCGCACACTGTCATGCCGCCGGCGAAGCCGTCCATGCCATCCATGAAGTTGTACAGATTGATCATCCACACGACGAACAGACCGGCGATCAGAGGACCCGCGAGATCGCCGAGCGGCAGCCGCACCCCGGGCAGCTCGATGGCATCCGGATACCAGCCGGCGGCGATGAGACCGAGCGCCACCAGGACATGCGTCGCCATGCGCCAGCCGGCCGGAACCCCGCGCCGATCGTCGGCGAACGACACGACCGCGAGCACGACCGCAAGAACCGCGATCCATCCGAGCTTGTCGCCGCCGTAAAGCACGGCAACCACGCCGCCGCCGAGAAGGATCGCGGCGAGGATGGCGACGCCGCCACCTCTCGGGGTCGGCCGCTCGTGCAGTGAACGCGCATTCGGCCGATCCAGGACGTAGAGCGTCGATCCGGGCTGCGAGAACCGCCGCGTCAGCACGCAAGAGACCGTGAACGCGGCGAGAATGCCGGTCAGTGCGCCGAAGAGCATCGACGTCGACGGGTTCGGTGTTGCAATTCCGCACAGGGGATGCGATCGCACCGCAGCCTGGCTCTCGCGGCGGCACGAACGCACCGTGCGCTGCGCGCCGCGCGCATGCCGCCGGCCGCACGAATGAACCCGTTGTCGCCCCCTGGGGTCAAGCGTCCCCCGTGAGCGCGGCACGGGTGTGTGCGCCGCGCGTTATCGCCCGCTCGATCGCCGCGCGCATGCCGTCGAGGAAGCGCGGCGCGTCGAACGCCCGCGCATGCTCCTCGCACGCGGTGCGCATCGCGGCCGCCGCCTCGCGCGACATCGCACGCACGGCGCGTACGACGTCGTCGACCTCCGGCTCCCGCGGGAGCAGCACGCCGGTCGACCCCGGTAACACCGTCTCCAGCAAGCCGCCCTCGGCCACGCCGATCACCGGCTTGCCCGCTGCCATCGATTCGACGGGTGCGATCCCGAAGTCCTCATCGCGCGCGAGATAGAGCGTCGCTACGGCGCGTCCCACCAGCTCCCGCAGACGCGCCCCGTCCTGCCAGCCGACAAAGACGATATTGGAAGCACCGTCCGCCAGCCGTTGCAGATACACGAGCTGGCTGCCGCCGGAGGCGACGATCAGGCGCTTCTCGGGCATGCGCAGGAACGCCCGCACCGCGAGATCGACGCGCTTGTAGCTTTCGAGACGCGCCACCGAAAGGTAGTAGTCCTCCTGACCGAGCCAGCGGTAACCGCTCACGTCGCACGGCGGGTAGACGACGCGCGCGTCGAGCCCGAGATAGCGCTGGATCCGGCGGCGGACGTTTTCGGAGTTGGCGACGATTACGTCCATGCGGCGAATGGCCGCTTCGAAGCTCCACCGCACCGCGGCGCTCATCGCCTCGAAGGCCGGCCGACGCCACGCAGGCAGCGTCGCGAGATAGTAGTCCCTCAAGTCGTAGGCGAAGCGCGGCAGCGTGTGGCAGTAGTAGACGTTGCCGCCTGCGCGCCGGTGGCGCACGGCGACGGGCGCGTTGGAGCCGCTGAATACCGCCCAATCGTACTCGGCCAGACAGCGCGCGCGCCGCGCGAATATGCCGAGGCCCGTCGCCGTACGCCATGCGCCGAAGCGGATTCGGGGCATGCGGCCGAGCTCGATGCAGCGCACGCCGTGCAGGTCCTGGTCGGCGAACGCTTCCGGATTGCGGAATCCGACGCAGATGTCGGTGCCGGGGATCCCGGCCGCGAGCGCGAGTGTCACGTGCTCGGCGCCGCCACGGCAGTAGAGAAAGTCGTAGCAGACGACCCCTCGCCCAGGTGCTGCCCGTTCGGCTTCCATGGGGATCATTGAACCGTGAGCGCGCGCAGCCCCAAGGCGAGCACGCGCGTGTCGGCATTGATTCCGATATCGCTCGGCCGCACCGCATCCGGCAGCCGGAACACGATCTGCAGCATTCGGTCGTTTCCTCCGCCGCTCCATGCCGCGGCGGGGACTGCGACTTCGATGAGCCGCGCGTCCGCGCCGCTGAGGACCCCCTGCCAAACGGCGACACCGTTGATGTCGATCGCCACGCGTTGCCGCGGGTGCGATGCGGACACCAGCGGCTGCGCCTCGATCACGAGCCTGCTCGGCCGGCGCTCGACCGGGAGCAACAGTTCGGCTTGCCTGCCTTCCGACCACGTCCCCCAGGTTTCGGGCATGGACCAGCCGCGAAGGAGGTATGCACTCGTCGTCCCGGAGCCGTCGAAGCTCAGGCGCTCGCCGAGCACGACTCGTTTCAGCAGGTCCTCGACGGCTAGCTGCGGCAGTCCGGGCGAGCATGCCTCACACGCGCGCCATCCGGGCGCGAGCACGTTGAAGCCGTCGATTCTCGCGAACAGGTCCTCGGCCGCATTGACATTCGCCGCGGCGCGCACGGCCGCACTATCCGCAACGATGTAGAGCGTATCCCGCGCATACTCGCCGGAGCCAAGCCTGGCGTCGGCGTCACGCGCCGCTGCCGCCAGCCCTTCGGCATCTATGCGGGCGAGGTATACGGCATCGGTCGCGAGGCGATGTTGCGCCGCATAGCTCGCCCACACCTGCCATGCCGGCGCTTCGTTGCGCGGCGGCACAAGACGCACTTTCCGGTAGTGGCGTGCCGCTTCGGACCAGAACGGGCTCGCAAGCGGCGATGCCCAGCGCGTCGTCGGCTCCGCCATGAGCTTCGCCCGAATCGGCTTCCAGCCCGCGCTGGTGTCGACGATCTGCACGGCGAGCGCAATTGCAAGCAGTCCGCCTGCGACGCGCGGCGTCGTGCGGCGCGCGACGAACGCGACGATCGCGAACAGGATGGCGTAGTACGCCGGCCAGAACATGCGGCCGGACGAACGGAACGTGTTGGCCAGGCGCTCCAGCCCGCCGTCGAGTGGCAGATCCAGCGTCGCGGCACCGATGCCGAGCCGGTGCGTCAGCGCGAAGCACGTCAACCCGGCGAGCACGACAACGAGGAAAGGCCGGGCCGAGACCGCCCCAATGAGCTCGTCGCGCTTACCGGGAATGAAGACAACACAGACCGCGAGCAGTCCCAGCAGACCCAACCCGAGGAAATTGAAACCTTCGTAATCCCCTGGTCCTTGCGGAAGGTCGGGCAAGACATACGACCATCCGGCGGGATCGAACAGCGAAAGCATGTTGAGGCGATAAACGCCGTATCCGCCCGATGCGAAGCTCCCGCCGACGCTGAAGTATCCCGCCTGCCAGGCGACGACAGCGATCACCGGAACGACGGCAGCGAGCTCGGCGAGCAGCGCGCAGCGAAGCGCCCGCACGCGCACCGCCTGGTCGACGAGGCTCGCCAACCATAGCGCACCGGTCATCGCGAGCAGGTACGGGTGCACCAGCGCGGCAACGAGCAGGACGCCGCTCCACCACCAGAGCCGCGCATCCTGCCGCTCGCGCAAGGCAAGGTACAGCGCGGCCAGCACGAGGAAATGGCCGGCGAGCGCGTAATGCCCGTGCAGCCGCGCGAGCATCGGCGGCGCGAAGACGAAGAGCGCGGTCGCCAGGATGCGCAGGAACGACTGCACTGTCGCCAGGCCCGCGAGCTTCCAGCCAAACCAAGCCTGCAGCACGAAGCAGGCCAGCAGCCAGAAACCCAGATACTGGAACGGTTCGGGAAGCAGCGCCGAGAACGGCTTGAACAGCAGCGCGAGCAGCGGAACGCTGTCCGAGTACGGAATTGCGCTCGCGAGCTCGAGACCGTACTGCGGATTGAGCCCCAAGGGTATCGACCAGGGCGCGTACCGGAAGAAGACCCACCCGAGATAGTGCGTCGCCGGATCCCCTTCGGCGAGCCAGCCGATATTGGTTGGGTCCAAGACCCGGGGGCCGACCACAAGCAGGAACGCCAGCGCGCCGAAACCGACGGGAACAACGCCGAAGACGATGGCCATACCTCTCGGTGCCGCACGCACGCCGCGTGACTCGCCATCCACCCGGTCGGGTTCCGTCGCCGCCCTCTTCTCGACTGCGAGATCCATCTCGTCGTCATCCATCAACTCGAACGCCCAGGCGCCCTCGCGCCGCCGGCCGGCTCCCGCTTCCCGGAAAACCTGAACGACCAGACTCGGTTCAACGTGTAGTTGTTGATGGTCACGGCCAGCAGCGCCAGCACTACGACGTACCGCGGGTCGATACCGGCGAGATTCACGCCGGCGTGCATTACGAGCACGTTGAGCCCGAGGCCTGTCGCCGACACCACAGCGAACTTCCCGAATGCCGGCAACTTTTCGCCCCGGCTGCGGAAGGTCCAGTGGTAGTTGAGCAGGAACTGAATCACCAGCGCCGGTATGAACGCGAGCACCGAGGCGCCTACGGCGCCCATCGGAAGCGCCACGAGCGCGAAGAAGAGTATCAGGTACACCGCGGTGCCGATCGCACTGACCGCGGAGTACCGCGCGAATGCACCTATCATCGCGGCGATCCGCGCGCGCCCGTCGTTCGCAGATACCGCGCGCTCCGGTCGACGCGCGGGCGGCGCGCTTCGAGATACGTGTACAGGCTCAAATGCCTCGCCGGAAGCGGGAACCGCTCCACGCGCACCTCGTCGAAGAAGTGCGTCGCGACCGCCACGATCTCGTCCTCGCGGTTCACGTGCTCGTGGCGCATGAGCTCCGCGTAGTCGAGCCCGGTGCGCAGCCGGTACGCGATCCCCGTCCCGAAGCGCCAGGCGCAGCCCCAGAGCGCTCCGCCCTCCGTCGGAAAGCCCGCCTGGAACACACCGTCGCCTTTGAGCAAACGGCACGCGTGCGCGAGCTCGCGCGGAAGGTCCGTCATGTGCTCGAGCACCGCGATCGAGAGAATACGATCGTAAACTGCCGCCCCCTCGATTTCCTCGGCGGACGCGTAGAAGCGCTGTACCCGCCCCCGGTGCTCGCTCGCCGCATAGAGCTCGATAAACGGCTCGACCACGTCGTAGGCCGCATGCGCGTGCTCGTGCGGCAGATGATTGAGCGTGCCGGCTCCGAGCTCGAGCACCGCCGCCGGCCCCTGCAGCGCGGCGACGCGCCGGTGCATCCATTGCTCGAGCCTCCCCGCAATCGCGCTCGCGAAGTTGGCACCTTCGCGGTTGGCGCGGTACTCCTTCACGTACACCTTTCGATGCGTCTCCGGGAGCGGCGGGCGCGTCTTCGGGAACCGTTCCAGGAGCTGCTCGATGCTCGTGATCCGCGCACCCATGGGTCACGGCTCCCGCTCTATCCACTCGGCGACCACGTAGCGCGGCCGTGCCTTGACCTCGTCGTAGATGCGCGCCAGGTATTCGCCGATGATCCCAAGCGCGAACATCAGCACGCAGCCGATGATGAGCAGCAGCAGGATCACGGTGGTGAAGCCGGTGACAGCGGCGCCGGTGAGCTTCAGGTACAGCGCCTGCGCGCCGAGAACGAGCGCGAACACGGCAAACACTGCGCCGGCGGCGCTGACGAGATGCAGCGGCGCAGTGGAGAACGCGGTAACGGCGGTCAGCGCGAGCTGCACCAGCTTGAGCGTCGACCACTTCGACTGCCCGCTGCGCCGTTCCTCGACCTTGAAATGCACCTGCTTGCGCCGGAATCCGAGCCACGCGCTCATCCCGCGGAAGAACACGCTCCGCTCCTTCATTTGCAGCCAGGCGTTCACGACCCGGCGATCCAGGAGCTTGTAGTCGGACGCGCCGCGCAGGTCCTGCCCCGCCAGCGCGTTGAAGCTGCGGTAGAAGAGGCTTGCGCCGATCCTGCTCCACACGGACTCCTTTCCGCGCTCTTCCTTGACCGCATCGACGACGTCGACCTCCCCGCTGCGCCAGAGCCTTAGCATCTCCGGGATGAGCGAGGGCGGATGCTGCAGATCGCCGTCCATCACCACCACGGCGTCGCCGCGCGACATCTCGAGGCCCGCACAGACGCTCGCTTCCTTGCCGAAGTTGCGGCTGAGCCGCGCGGCGCGGATGAACGGGTACGTGCTCGCCGCCCCGGTGATCGCCTGCCACGTATCGTCGGGGCTGCCGTCGTCGACGAGGATCAGCTCGAACGTCGTGCCGAGCGACGTCAGCACGTCGACGATCGCAGCGATCGTATGCGTGACCTGCCCGCCCTCGCGAAACAGCGGCACCACTACCGAGAGACAGGGCCGAGGCACCCGCCGCGTCCGCGTCCGGCTCGGCGCCGGCTTCGTCCGCAGCTCGGGTCCGCGCGCCAGCGCGTTCGCGATGCCGGGCTCGCGCTCCAGCCCCTTCACGTTGCGCTCCCGAATGCGCCCTGGACTGCCGTGCCGCGGCGCGCGTACGCGCCTTCGCTCTGCGCGGCCGCCGGCCGGGATGGTGCGGTGCTTTCCGGCCCCAGTACGCGCTCGAGCAGCATGCGCGCGCTCTCGCGCCACGGATGCCACGGCAGCCGCTCCGACCTCGGATGCGCCCCGGCCGCATGGAGGGCCAGCCATTCCGCCACCGCCGTTGCGAGCTCGCTCGGGTCGAGTCCGCGAAAATACGCCGCGTGGCTTCCGGCCACCTCGCGAAACACCGGGATGTCGCGCACGAGCATTGGGAGCCCGTGGCGCGCGGCCTCGACCAGCGGCAATCCGAAGCCCTCGCCCTCCGACGCGGCGACCAAGCACCGCGCCGCGCGATACAACGCCTCCAGATACTCGTCGCTGATGCTCTCGAGCCAGAACAGTCGCCGGCCGCGCTCCGGGTGCGCGCGCAGCTGCGCGGTCAGCTCCTCCACCATCCAGCCCTGCTTGCCGACGATCGCGAGGCCGATGTCGCGGCCCTCTTCCCACAACCGCTCGAACGCAGACAGCGCCTGTGCGTGGCGCTTGCGCGGCTCCAGGGTGCCTACCATCAAGAACGTCGGACGGGCGCGCACGGCCCGGAGCACCTCCTCCGCGTCTCCCGGCATCCCTCGCATCGGCACCTCACCCTCGATGTCCGCGCCCGGATGGAACCACTCGAGCTTCACGGCGTCGCGCCGCTCCGGATGGTGCCGCTCGAGCCAACCCAGGAACTCTTCCCGCACCGCCCGCGAGACGCATACCACACCGTCCGCTTGCGCGATCGCGGCGAGCCAGCGCGCGTGCGCCTCCGCATTGCCGGGTGGGAACGTATGCGGCAGGAGTACCGGCAGCAGGTCGTGCAGCACGAACCACACGGCGACGCCGTGCCGGCGCAGCCGCGCAAAGTACGCCGATTGCGCCGGAACCACCTGCGGCTGGAAGTCCAGACCGAGAAACACGTCTCCGGGAGCGCAATCGATCGCCTCATCCCGCGTGTCGCCGACCGTGCTGAAGGCGCGGGCAGCGAACTCGTTCGCGTAGCGGTAGCCCGATCGCACCGCATCGGCCCATACGGGCTTCACGACGTACCCGTTCGGCGGCGACGCCAGCAACTCGCGCAGGATGTTGCGCGTCACCCGCTGCACCCCGGTGCGCGCGTCACGCTGCACGAGCTCGGAAACGTCCACCAGCAGCTGTCTCGGCCCTCGGTCCTCCGTCACGCTCCACGCGAGCGCGTGCGCGACCGCGCGCAGCTCGCTCGCCGAAGCCGACGCCGGCACGCGCGCCGCGACAGCATCCACCGCCTGCCGCACTAGACGATCGGCCGCGCCCCGCGCGCCGCCGCGTGCACGCCCCTGCAGCCGGCCGAGCGCTTCGAGCGCGCGCTCTGCGGTCGCGTCCCAGGAAAACCTTCCGATCTGCTCGCGTGCGCTCTTTCGTAGCGCTTCCTGGAACGAGGCGTTGGAGAGCGCCTCGAGCAGCTTGCGCGTTATTGACGCCTCGTCGCGCGGGTCGAATAGCGCGGCGGGATTGCCGATGACCTCCGGGATGCTGCTCGTGTTTGAGCCGATCACCGGCGCGCCGCAAGCCATGGCTTCGAGCGCCGGGAGACCGAACCCCTCGTGCAAGGACGGAAGCACGAAGACGCTGCACGTGTTGTACAGCGCGATCAGCTCCGCTTCGCTCACGTAGCCGGTGAACACCACCTCGCCGCTGCGCAGGCCGGCCGCCTTGACGGCCTGCTTCGGTGCCAGCACCTCCTCGTGGTGCATCTTGCCGGCGAGCACCAGCTGATGCGCTGCGCGAACGTGCGGCGGCAGCGCGGCGTAGGCGTGGATCAGCCGCGGCAGATTCTTTCGGGGGTCGGCGGCGCCGCTGTACAGGACGAACGGGCGCACTATTCCGAACTTCTCGTGCAGCACCTGCTTTTCTTGCGCCGATACCTCCCGGCACCGGAACACCGGATCGTACGCCGCCGATATCACGACGACTTTATCGGCGCAGGAACCCAAAGCAACTTGTGCTTCCTGTGCCGCCCATTGCGATATCGCGAGCAGCAAATCCGCCCGTTTCAGGTGCGCCACTCTGCCGCGGTAGAACCGCTCGTAACGCGGGTGCGGATCGAGATACATTTCCCGGTTGAGCAGCGGGATCAGGTCGTGGAACACCACCGCCGTCGGCGCACGTGCGGCCGGCGCGACCGCGGTGACCGCATCGTCGACGTATCCCTCGAAAAGGCTCGCGACGACCACGACATCGGGCTCGAGGCTAGCGAGCATCGCTTCGCGGATCTGCTCCGCCACGCGGCGGCGCCACTCGTTCCCCTCATCGCCCTCCCGTACCGGGCCTACCGCGTACCAGACGCGGATGTGCTCGCGCGCGAGCTGCGGAAAGGCTGCACGGATCGGCTCGATGGTCTCCGGGAACAGGCCGTTCAGGGCGAGAACGATCTCGTGCCGGCCGCGGTTGCGCACCAGCGCCTGGGCGAATGCCATGGCGAAGCGGCCGATGCCGCGAAAGCGGCTCTCCGTCTGCGCGCCCTGCATATCGATCACTATGCGCATCAGCCAACTCCGGGTCCCTTCTTTTCGACGGCCGCGGCGAGCTCGAGATAAATCTCGCGCGCACGCGGCGAGAGCTCCGAGTCCTCGAGCGCCGCCGGCGCGCCTCGGCGCACTTCGTCCGCCTGCTCGCGCACCGCAACGTAGTCGCGCAGACGCGCTTCGAGCCGCGGGGCGCGCCGAAGCGGCAGCAGCATGCACTGCTTCATCCGGGGATGCGACCGTGCGATACGCACCGTATGCATCAACAGGGGCGTCAGCGCCCGCTTCGCTCGCTGCTTCGCGCCGCAGCCTGCGTCACGGACGGCTCCTGACAGCCACCGCAAAGGTCGGGTGATGCGCCACGAGCGGCTGTGGAAGACGGCGTCGAGCATCGCCGCCGCCTCCCGCGCCTCGCGCTCGGCCCGCACGGCGCGCTCCTCCGCGCGCGTGGCCGCGGCTTCCGCGCCCGCGGCCCGCGCTTCGGCGTCGCGCGCCTCCCCTTCGGCGCGCGCCGCGCGCTCCTCGGCCTCCTGCCCGCGCCGTTCCGCCGCCTCGCGCGCCCGCCGCTCCGCCCGCGCCACGCGCTCTTCCGCGAGCCCAGCGATCGCCGCCAGCCGCCCGAGCTCCGCGCGCAACGCCTCCTCGCGCTCCTCGCGCACCCGATCGTACCGCTCCGCCAGGGATTCGAGCGTGACACCGTGGTCCGCCGCGAACGCCGCCTCGGTCGCGGCGAGCACCCGTTCGTCACCGCGTTTGCGCGCCACGACCGCATAGTCGGGGCTCACTCCGCTCAGCACGTCGAGCAGCGCGATACCGCCGTTATCGCCGTGAAGCTCGGCCGCTTCCTGCAACCGCAGCACTTTCACACGCTCGTAGCCGTAGTATTCCGCGAGAAAGGACAGCAACTGCGGAGGGATAGGTCGCCGGTGGGTCGGATCGAGGTAGAAGCGCGTGCATCCGACGACGACGTTCTCGGGATTCGGCGTTTCGAGAATGAGCAGCCCGCCAGGCTGCAGCACGCGCAGCGCCTCGTGCACCAGCGCACGTACCTCGTCGAACTCGAGATG
>DASVBY010000063.1:0-60272 GCA_036381895.1 Burkholderiales bacterium
GCCATAGCGGCGGATGAGCTCAGGCGTCGCCCCGTGGCGCTCGATGAGCGCGTTGATCCGGTAGGCGAGGACCCCGAGGAAGACCGGCAGGACGAGCCCGCCGATCAGGAGGATCAGGAGGAGGTGGCGGTGGGGGAGGGACGTCGGCCGTCCCTTCCGGATGCCTTCCGGAACCACGATAATGTTCATAGGCCTCCTTAGTCTAGACCATGGATTGCAATGAGCCTGGGCAGCGCTAAGGCATGGGGGCCGCGGCCGCTGTCGGCCTGCCTGCCGGAGCACCTCGCCGCCGCGATAAGCGCGCGCGTGGACGAGTTTTCGAGGCTGCGGCAGGCGTGGCGTGCGCACGTCCCGGAACCCCTCGCCTCCCACGCTCGCCCGGTGCGTTACGCTGCCGGCCTCCTTTTCGTCCATGCCGATACCCCGGCCTGGGCGAGCCGCCTGCGCCACGAGCGGGCGGCCGTGATCGCCGCGCTGCGGCGGACGAACGAGCTGCGGGCTCTGGCCGATCTGCGGGTGCGCGCGGTCCCGCGGGAGGCGCCGCCGGCGCCTACGCCGCCTCCGCGGAGCGCGTCGACCCGGCTGTCCGCCCGGGCCGCCCGTATCATCGGCGAGGCGTCCCGGGGAATTGCCGATCCCAGGCTTCGCGCGGCGCTCGAGCGGCTCGCCGCGGCGCGCGAAGCACCGCCGCCCGAGAAGCCCTGGGCCTGATGCCGAACCCCATGCGGAAACGGGTCGCGCGCGGCGCGGTCGAGTGGGTCTGCGCGATCCTGCTGCTGGCTGCGGTATCCGCCAACGCCGCCGAGGGCGGCGGACAGGAGCTGCCGGTCGGGGTTCTCACCGTCGCCGCCGTCGGCGACATCATGCTCGGGGGCACCGCGGCCCCCGAGCTCGAGCGCTTCGGGTACGACTACCCGTTCGCGCGGGTCGGCGAGCTGCTGCGCGCCGCCGATATCGCGTTCGGCAATCTCGAAGGTCCGCTCACGGAGCACGGGACGCCGCACGCGAAGCAGTACGTGTTTCGCTCGCCGCCGGAGCGGGTAGCGCCGGCGCTCGCACGCGCAGGTTTCGACGTCGTGGCGCTCGCGAACAACCATTCGCTGGACTACGGGGTTGAGGGACTGCGCGATACCCTCGCGGCGCTGGAGCGCGTGGGCATTCGATACGCCGGGGCCGGTGAGAACCTCGCCGCGGCGCGGCGCCCGGCGCTGCTCGAGGCGCGCGGCGTGCGCGTGGCGGTGCTCGCCTACTCGCTCACGTTCCCCGAGGAGTTCTGGGCCACGGCGCAAAGCCCCGGCACCGCCTTCGGACACGAGGAGCACGTGCGCGCGGATGTCGCCGCCGCGCGCCGTCGCGCGGACGTAGTGCTGGTCTCGTTTCACTGGGGCCGCGAAGGGACTACGGAGCTGCGCGACTACCAGCGCAAGCTCGGGCACGCAGCGATCGAGGCGGGAGCGGCCGCCGTGTTCGGGCACCATCCCCACGTGCTGCAGGGCGTCGAGCGCTACCGCGAAGGCGTCATCCTCTACAGCCTCGGGAACTTCGTTTTCGGGTCGTACAGCCGGACCGCCGTGCGCAGCGCCATCGCGTTCCTCGAGATCGCGGGCGGGCGCGTGCGCGAGCTGCGGCTGCAGCCGATCAACGTGAAGAACGTCGAGGTGGTCTTCCAGCCGCAGCTGCTTCGCGGCGTCGAGGCGGACGAGACGGTGCGCGCGCTGCAGGACCTGTCGCTCGCGCTCGGGACCGCGCTTGAGAATCGCGACGGCGTCGCGGTCCTGCGGCTCGTCGGGGACGCGCGCTAACCGTGTCGAATCGCGGCGTTCTGTGGTCTAATGGCGCGCCATGATTCGACCGCTTGAACTGTTCGTCGGGCTGCGCTACGTCCGCTCCCGGCGGCGGGATTATTTCGTTTCGTTCATCTCGTTCATCTCCATCCTCGGCATCACCCTCGGCATCGCGGCGCTGATCACGGTGCTCTCGGTGATGAACGGCTTCGGAACCGAGCTGCGCACGCGCATCCTCGGCGTCGCCTCGCACGCCACGGTCACCGGAATCGGCGGACGGCTCGACGACTGGCGGGCGGTCGCGCAGCGCGTGCGCGAGAACCCGGAAGTCGTCGGGGCTGCGCCGTACGTGCTCGGTCAGGCGATGCTCGCGCGCGGCAAAGCCGTGAGCGGGGCGCTGGTGCGTGGCATCCTGCCGCAGGAGGAGGCGCAGGTCTCGGAGATCGGCAACCACATGCTCGAAGGCAGCATGGCGGCGCTCGAGCCGGGCGAGTTCGGCGTGGTCGTGGGTGCCGCGCTCGCCTGGAAGCTCGACCTCACGGTCGGTTCGTCCGTGTTCCTCGTCGTGCCGCAGGGGCAGGCGACCCCCGCCGGGTTCCTGCCGCGTTTCAAGCGCTTCACGGTCGTCGGCGTGTTTCGCATGGACCAGTACGAATACGATTCCGGTCTCGTGCTCGTGCACCTCGACGATGCTGCGACGCTCTATCAGCTGCCGCCCGCGAACGTCAGCGGCCTGCGCCTCAAGCTCGCCGCGCTCGACGCGGCGCCGCGCGTCGCGCGCGAGCTCGCGGCTGCGCTCGGCCCCGAATACGTGGCGCGCGACTGGACGCGCGAGCACGCGAACTTCTTCCGCGCGCTGCGGATGGAGAAGACGGTGATGTTCGTGATCCTGCTGCTCATCGTCGCGGTGGCCATGTTCAATCTGATCTCGACGCTGGTCGTGATCGTGACCGAGAAGCAGGCGGATATCGCGATCCTGCGCACGCTCGGTCTCAAGCCGCGCAGCATCATGGGGATCTTCATGGTGCAAGGGGCGACCGTCGGCATCCTCGGCACGCTGATCGGTACCGTCTGTGGCGTGGCCCTCGCCTACAACGTCGAGGCGCTGGTGCAGATGCTCGAGCGGCTGTTCGACACGACCTTCCTTGCCCCCGACGTCTATCTCATCAGCGAGCTTCCTTCCGAGCTTCACTGGGCCGACGTCGGATTGATCGCGGGCGCTTCGCTCGTGCTCGCGCTGCTCTCGACCATCTATCCCGCGTGGCGCGCCGCCAAGGTGCAGCCCGCCGTGGCGCTGCGCTACGAATGAGCACGACCACGAAGGACTATGTCTTGCGCGCCACCGGCGTGGTCAAGACCTACGACGAGGGCGCATTCAACGTCAGTGTGCTCAAGGGCGTGTACCTGCGGGTGACGCGCGGCGAGCAGATCGCCATCGTCGGTGCGTCGGGTTCGGGCAAGAGCACGCTGCTCCATCTGCTCGGCGGACTGGATCGGCCGACCGCCGGACAGATCGAGGTGGACGGCGTCGACATCAACAAGCTGAGCGAGGCCGAGCGCAGCAGGCTGCGCAACCGCGCGCTCGGGTTCGTGTACCAGTTCCACCATCTGCTGCCGGAGTTCACGGCGCTCGAGAACGTCGCGATGCCGCTGCTCGTACGGCGCGGCTCCTCGCGCGAGGCGTTCCAGCAGGCCGCGGCGATGCTCGCGCGCGTGGGTCTTGAGGACCGCCTGCGGCACCGTCCGGCGGAGCTCTCCGGCGGCGAGCGCCAGCGCGTTGCCGTGGCGCGGGCCATGGTGACGCGGCCGCTGATCGTGCTCGCGGACGAGCCGACCGGCAATCTCGACCGCGAGACCGCCGAAGGCGTGTACGAGCTCATGCTCGAGCTGAACCGCGAGCTCAGAACGAGCTTCATCGTCGTAACGCACGACCCGGCACTCGCGAGCCGCATGGACCGGGTGCTGCGACTCGACGACGGGACGCTGCGCGTCGTCAACTAGCGAGCGGCGCGGGCGGAATCCGCCCGTCCGCACGGTTTCTGTTCCCTGGCCTCGAGTTCTCTGCGCTCACGGCCGGGCCGCTTCTCGAGCGATACACCTAGTTTGAGGGCGGCGTACACGCGCGCCGGAGGATCGAATCAGCGCGCTTCGGCGGGCGTCAGGTGGGTCCGGCGTCCACACGATCGATGCCGGTCGGCAGCGTACGTTCCGGGGAGCGCCGGCGCTGCTCGGCGCGGCGCGCCCATTGGCGCAACACCTGCCAGCGCCAGAGGCCGCGCATGCCGGAGTACCCGAGCAACGCCGCGGCACTCGCGACGACCAGACAGCCGGTCAGGAACGGTTGCCACACGCGCACAAGCTCCGTGCTGAGCCAGTCGAGCGAGAGCTCGAAGTCGAGCGGTTGCGGCGGCGCGCCCGTGAGCCAGGCGCCGATCCGGTAGCAGAAATAGAAGACCGGCGGCATCGTGAGCGGGTTGGTGATCCACACGAGCGCCGCCGAGACCGGGAGGTTGGCGCAGAAGTAGATCGCCAGCAGGGCGGCGGGAACCATCTGGAACGGCATCGGAACGAAGGCCATGAACAGCCCGATCGCCGCGGCCCGGGCGGCGGAGTTCCGGTTCAGGTGCCACAGGCTCGGCTCTTGCAGGCGCCGCCCGAGAAAGCGCAGGCTCCGGTGCCGGCGCAGGGGTTCGACATCGGGCAGGTAGCGTCGTATCAGGCGGCGGGGCATCGCGTATATAGTCTTGCCGGCGAAACAATAACAAGAGCCTTCCGGACTCGTGCGCGCGGCGGCGATCGCTTTTCTCGGCGGAGTGCTGGCGGTGCAGCAGCTCGCCGCTTTGCCTTCGCCGCTGTGGGCGGTCGTACTGGTGCCGGCGCTGCTGCTGCCGCTCCTGCACCCGCGCTGGCTGTTCGTGACCTTCCTGGTGGGCGGTTTCTTGTGGGCCTGGTGGCGCGCCGAGCTGATTCTACAGCAGCAGCTGCCGGAGGCGCTCGAAGGCCGCGACCTCATCGTCGAAGGAACCGTGGCGGAGCTGCCGCAGCCTGCCGAGTACGGCACGCGATTCGCTTTCGACGTCGAGCGCGCGGAGGCGCAGGGGGCGCCGGTCAGCATACCGCGGCGCGTGCGCTTGAGTGCGGAAGCAACCGTGCCGGTTCGAGCCGGCGATCGCTGGCGCTTCGCCGTCCGTCTGAAGCGCCCGCACGGGTTGCAGAATCCGGGCGGGTTCGACTACGAGGCGTATCTCTTCCGCCAGCGCCTGCGCGCGACCGGCTACGTGCGCGCCGCGCCCGCTCCCGTACATCTCGGTGCAGCGACGGGGCTGCGCTACGGCATCGACCGCTGGCGCGCGCGGCTCGGCGAGCGCATGCGTGCGCTCATGCCGCAGGAGCGATTCGCCGGCATGCTGGTCGCGCTCGCAAACGGCGATACCGGCGGTCTCAGCGACGAGCAATGGGAGACGCTGCGCCGCACGGGCACGCTGCACCTCGTTGCCATCTCGGGACTGCACATCAGCCTGATCGCGGGCGCCGCCTACTGGCTGGTGCGATGGCTCTGGGCGCTTCCGGCGGTGACCGTGCTGCGGCTGCCCGCGCCGCTCGCCGGGGCCATCGGCGGAATGGTTGCCGCGACGCTCTACGCCGCGCTCGCCGGTTTCGTGATCCCCACGCAGCGCGCGCTCGTGATGCTCGCCGTGGCGATGGGCGCCGTGCTCCTGCGCCGGCGCGCGCCGCCGGGAAAGCTGCTCGCCGCGGCGCTGCTCGCGGTGCTCGTGTACGACCCGCTCGCCGTGATGGCGTCCGGGTTCTGGCTCTCGTTCGCCGCGGTCGCTGTCATCATCTACGCGATGTACGGCGAAAGGGCGGGCTCGCGGCTGTGGCGCAAGTGGGGTTACCTCCAGCTCGCGATCGCCGTCGGCATGCTGCCGCTCATGCTCTGGCTGTTCCAGCGCGTGTCGTTGAGCGCGCCGGCGGCGAATTTCCTCGCCGTGCCCGTGTTCGACCTGCTGGTCGTGCCGCTGACGCTGCTCGGGGCACTCGCCGTCGGGTTCGGGATCGATTCCGTCGCGGCCTGGCTGTTCGCGGCCGGCGCCGCGCTGCTCGGCTGGTTGTGGCACGCGCTCGCGTTCCTGGCGGCGCTCGAATACGGCGAATGGCTGCAGCACCGGCCGCCCGCGTGGGCGTTCGCGTGCGCGCTCGTCGGCGCGGCGCTGCTGCTCGCGCCGCGCGGCTGGCCGGCGCGCGCGGTCGGCGCGATATGGATGCTGCCCATGTTCCTCGTGCGTCCGCCGGCGCCCGCCCCGGGCGAAGCCTGGTTCACGCTGCTCGACGTCGGCCAGGGCCTTGCCGCCGTCGTGCGTACCGCCGAGCACGTGCTGCTCTACGACACCGGCCCGCGCTGGAGCGCGCGCTCCGATGCCGGGCGCACGGTCGTGGTGCCGTACCTGCGTTCGCAGGGTGTGGCGCGCATCGATGCGCTGGTGCTGAGCCACGGCGACAGCGACCACGTGGGCGGCACGGCATCGGTGCTCGCGGACATCGACGTCGCGCGCATCATCAGCGGCGCGCCCGGCATCGCCGGCGAGCCGTGTCGCGGCGGCGAGCAATGGCAGTGGGGCGGCGTGCGGTTCACGCTGCTCGGACCCGGTGCCGAAGCCGGGGAGAGCAACGACGCCTCGTGCGTGCTGCGCGTCGATACCGGGCACGGGTCGATCCTGCTGCCCGGCGACATCGAGCGCAACGGCGAGCGCGCGCTGATCGCGCGCGCCGCGGACCGGCTGGCAGCAACGGTGCTCGTTGCGCCGCACCACGGCAGCCGCTCGTCGTCCAGCCCGGAGTTCCTCGCGCGCGTCGGTGCGCGATACGTGCTCTTCGCCGTCGGCTTTCGCAATCCCTACCGCCACCCGCATCCCGCGGTCGTCGGGCGCTACCGTGCGCTCGGCGCGCAGTTGTACGATTCGCCTTCGGCGGGTGCGCTCGAGCTGCGGCTGCGCGCGAGCGGTATCGAGGTTCAGCCCTACCGCGAACGCGCGCGGCGCTACTGGTTCGCAGAGCCAGCGCCGCTCTCCGCGCCTTGAGCTTTTCAATGCGTCTGTTAAATTAGCCGCACTTTTGACCCGCGATCGCGCATGTTCGAACTGATCCAGGCCGGTGGCATCGCCATGTGGCCGCTGATGCTGTTCTCCGTAGCCGCTCTGGCTATCATCGGGGAACGCTTCTGGTCGCTGCAGCGCAAGTACGTGTGTCCTCCGAATCTCATTCCGCAGGTTCAGCAGTGGCTCGAGCGCAACGAGCTCGACGAGGCGCGCATCGAGCTGGTGCGGCAGAGCTCGCCGCTCGGGCGCGTGGTGGCGGCCGGACTCGTCAACCGGCACCGCGACCGCGACATCATCAAGGAGGCGGTGGAGGATGCGGGCCGGCACACGCTGCCCGAGCTCGAACGCTACCTGCGCACGCTCGGCACGATCGGCAACATCGCGCCGTTTCTCGGACTGCTCGGCACCGTGCTGGGCATGATCGAGATGTTTGCGGGCATCAGCACGCGCGGCATCGGCGACCCCTCGATCATTGCGGGCGGCATTTCGCAGGCGCTGATCGCGACCGCCACCGGCCTCGCCGTGGCGATCCCCGCCGTCATGTTCTATCGGTACTTTCGCGGCCGCGTGAGCGAGCTGCTGCTCGACATGGAGCGGGAGGCGCTGCGCTTCATCGAGATCCTGCAGCTGCAGCGCGAAAGGAACTGAAGCCGTGAACTTCGGCGCCGGACAGGACGAAGAACCCGAAATCAACCTGATCCCGCTCATCGACGTGCTGTTGATGACGCTGATCTTTCTCATCGTCACCACCAGCTTTTCGGATCATGCGCAACTGCAGGTGCAGCTCCCCGAAGCGTCGGCGGACCCGAGTCCGGCCCCCGACGCGCTGCGCATCACGGTGGACGCGCGCGGACAGTACTACATCGACAACCGGCAGCTGCTGAACGACAACGTCGAGCTGCTCTACCACGCGATGGCGCAGGCGACGGGCGACGACAAGGAGCGGCTGGTCGTGATCCAGGCGGATGCCAAGACGCCGCACGAAGCGGTGGTGCGCGTGATGGACGTCGCGCGCAGGCTCGGGCTGACGCGCCTCACCTTTGCCACGCAGCAGCCCGCCCCGGACGGGTCGGGTTCGTGAACGCACCCGATACTTCCACACAGGGACACTTCGCCGAGAGCAGCCGGTTGTACCGCCGGCTGCTGGCGTACGCGTGGCCGTACAAGTGGGTATTCCTGCTCGCGGTGGTCGGCATGGCTGTCCTCTCGCTCACCTCGACCGCGTTCGCCGCCATGATCAAGCCGCTCGTCGACGACGGCTTCGTCGGGCGCGACCCGCGCACGATCAAGCTCATTCCGCTCTTCATCATCGGCCTGTTCCTCGTGCGCGCGCTCGGGAATTTCCTGGCGCAGTACGGGCTCGCCTGGATCGGGCGGCGGGTGACGTTCGACCTGCGCCAGGCGATGTTCGCGCACCTGATGCGGCTGCCGAGCGAGTTCTACGACGCGAGCCCCTCGGGCGGGCTCGTGTCCAAGCTCATCTTCGACGTGGAGCAGGTCGCGAAGGCCGTGACCGAAGCGCTGCTGATCCTCGTGCGCGACGGCCTCACGGTCATCGCGCTCACGCTGTGGATGCTCTACCTCAACTGGAAGCTGACATTGCTGTTCGCCGTCGCGACGCCCGTCGCCGCCTGGCTGCTCTCGATCATGAGCCGGCGCTTCCGCCGCACGAGCACGCTGATACAGTCGAGCATGGGGGAGATTTCGCAGGTAGCGCAGGAGGCGATCGGCGGGCAGCGCATCGTCAAGGCGTTCGGGGCGCAGGCCGCCGAGACCGACACGTTCCGCCGGGCGAACGAGCGCAACCGCAAGGAGACGACGCGCAAGAGCGCGATTTCGGCGATCGGCATCAGCCTGCTGCAGCTCGTCGCCGCGAGCGCGCTGGCACTCGTGATCTATGCCGCTTTCCTGATCGGCGACGTCACGGCCGGAAGCTTCATGTCGTTCGTGACCGCCATGACGCTCATGATGGCGCCGGCCAAGGGGCTCGCGAACGTGAACGAAGTGGTGCAGACGGGCCTCGCCGCGGCGCAAAGCGCGTTCACGCTGCTGGACGAGGCGCAGGAGGCCGACACCGGTTCGGTGCGGCTCGAGCGCGTGCACGGGCGCGTCGAGTATCGCCGCGTCGGCTTCCGCTATCCCGGGAGCGACGGGCCGGCGCTGCACGACGTGTCCTTCACCATCGAGCCTGGGCAGACGGTGGCGCTTGTCGGCGCTTCGGGCAGCGGCAAGACGACGGCGGCCAGCCTGCTGCCTCGCTTCTACCGCGCGACGGACGGCGAGATCCTCATTGACGGCATCAACATCAACGAGTTCGCGCTCGCGAACCTGCGCTCGCACATCGCGCTCGTCAGCCAGGAAACGACGCTGTTCGACGACACCATCCGCAACAACATCGCCTACGGCGCGACCGGTCCGGTGGACGATGCGCGCGTCGAGGCGGCGGCGCGCGCGGCGCACGTGCTCGAGTTCGCGCAGCGACTCCCCGAGGGCCTCGATACCCGGGTCGGCGAGCGCGGGTTGACGCTGTCGGGCGGGCAGCGGCAGCGGGTGGCGATCGCGCGCGCCTTATATAAGGATGCGCCGATCCTGATCCTCGACGAGGCGACCTCGGCACTCGACGTCGAGTCCGAGCGCTACGTGCAGGACGCGATGCAGAAGCTGCGCGAGAACCGGACTACGCTCGTGATCGCGCACCGGCTGTCGACCGTGGAGCATGCCGACTGCATCGTGGTGCTGTCGCGCGGACGGGTGGTCGAGATGGGCGCCCACGGGGAGCTGCTCGCGCGCAACGGCGCCTACGCGGCGCTCTACCGGCAGCAGTTCGCGGAGGCCGCGGCCGGTTGAGCGAAGGCGTTGCGCTCCAGAACAACAAGCGAAGCGCAGATGAGTACCGAAACAGCGTTCATACCGGCGTCCCCCGGTCTGCGGCTCCGGCGTCCCCACGGCTCGTTTCGCCGCTGACCGGCGATGACCTCGATCGAGCGCCACTGGCAGGGCGACACGTTCGTCAGCCGCCTGCTGCTGCCGCTGAGCCACCTCTATTGCGCAGCCGCGGCGCTCAATCGGGAGATGTTCCGGCGCGGCTGGCGCGCGCCGGTGCGCGCGCCGGTCCCCGTCATCGTCGTCGGCAACATCACGGTCGGCGGCACCGGCAAGACCCCGCTGGTGCTCTGGGTCGCACGGCATCTCGCCGCGCTCGGTTGCAAACCGGGGATAATCACGCGCGGCTACCGCGGCCGGGCGCGCACCTGGCCGCAGCTCGTCACCGCGCATTCGGATCCGGATCTCGTGGGGGACGAGCCGGTGCTGCTCGCGCGGCGCTCGGGGTTCCCCGTGGTCGCCGACCCGGAGCGGCCGCGCGGCATCCGCTGGCTGCTCGCGCACGAGTGCGACGTGATCGTGAGCGACGACGGGCTGCAGCACTATCGGCTGCACCGGGATCTCGAGATCGCGGTGATCGACGGCGAGCGCCGCTTCGGCAACGGCCGCTGCCTGCCGGCGGGACCGCTGCGCGAGCGGCCGGAGCGGCTGAAGGCGGTCGATGCCGTCGTGATTCAAGGCGCCGCGCGCGCGGGCGAGTGGTCGATGCGGCTGGTGCCGACCGGTTTCCGCGGCGTCGCGAACCCGGAGGAGGAGCGGCCGCTCGATGCGTTCCGCGGGCGCCGGGTGCACGGCGTCGCCGGCATCGGCAATCCGGCGCGCTTCTTCGCGCAACTGCGCGCGCTCGGCGCCGAGGTCGTCGAGCATCCCTTCCGCGATCATCACCGCTTCCGGCCGCAAGACCTCGTGTTCGGGGAGGACGCGGACGTGATAATGACCGAAAAGGATGCGGTAAAATGCCGGCGATTCGCCGGGGAGCGCGCGTGGTTCCTGGCGGTGGAAGCGGAGATCGAACCGGGTTTCGGCGAATGGCTGCAGCAGCGGCTGAGGAGCGCGTGAATGGACCGCAAACTGCTCGATATTCTGGTGTGTCCGGTCTGCAAGGGGCGGCTGCATTACGACAAGGCCAAGGCCGAGCTCGTGTGCCGCGCCGACCGGCTCGCTTATCCCATCCGCGACGACATTCCGGTGATGCTGGAGGAGGAGGCGCGGCGGGTGCCGGAAGAAGAGCTTCCGCGGCCGTGAACGCGGCAGGCCGCTGATCCGTTACGCTGCTGCGGTCGCCCCGCGTCACGCCGTGCACGTCGTCATCCCCGCGCGCTACGCCTCGACCCGCCTGCCCGGCAAGCCGCTCGCCGACGTCGGCGGGAAGACGCTGCTCGAGCGCGTGTACGAACGGGCGCGCGCGAGCGGCGCGCAGCGGATCACCATCGCCACCGACGACGAACGCATCCGCCGGGCGGCGGAGGCGTTCGGGGCAGACGTGTGCATGACGAGGGCGGAGCACCGCTCGGGTACCGAGCGTCTGGGCGAGGTCATCGACCGGCTTGGGATCGCGCCCGAGGAGATCGTCGTCAACCTCCAGGGCGACGAGCCGCTGATGCCGCCGGCGCTCATTCGCCGGGTCGCCGACACGCTCGTCGAGCAGCGCGAGGCGGCGGTTGCGACCGCGTGCCATCCGATCCGCGACCGCGAGACCTTCGAGAACCCCAACGTCGTAAAGGTTGTTACCGACGCCTCCGGCTACGCGCTCTATTTCAGCCGTGCACCGATCCCATGGCCGCGGGAGCACGCGCGCGGCCGGCCGGTGCAGGCGCTGCGCCATATCGGCATCTACGCCTACCGCGCGGGCTTCGTGGCGCGCTATTGCGCGTGGCCGAGCTGCCCGCTCGAGGAGGCGGAGCAGCTCGAGCAGCTGCGCGTGCTGTGGCACGGCGGCCGGATCGCGGTCTGCATCGCCGACGAGGCGCCCGGTGCGGGGGTCGATACGCCCGAGGACCTCGAGCGGGTGCGGAGGTATTTCAGCGGGGGGTGAAGGCGCGGGTGCCGCGAGTCCGGCACCGGTCCACGCTCCGCGCTTCATTCGTGGCGTTAAGGGAAACCGTATGGTCAGAGTGCTGTTCGTTTGCCTCGGGAATATCTGTCGCTCGCCGATGGCGGAGGGGGTGTTCCGCAAACTGGTGGAGGAGGCCGGTTTGGCGGATCGCGTCGAGATCGATTCGGCCGGCACGCATGCCTATCACGTAAACGAGCCGCCCGATCCGCGCGCCCAGGCGGCCGCCGCGCGGCGCGGCATCGACATCAGTCGGCTGCGCGGACGTCAGGTACGGCACGAGGACTTCGCGCGTTTCGACTACATCCTCGCGATGGACGAGGAAAACTACGCGCATCTGCAGGCGCGCTGCCCGCCCGGGCATGCGCACAAGGCGCGCCTGTTCCTGGAATACGCTGTGCGCGCGGACACGCGCGTGGTGCCGGACCCGTACTACGGCGGCGAGAGCGGATTCGACCGCGTACTCGATCTGATCGAAGACGCCGCCGCAGGGCTGCTCGCGGAAATCCGCGAACGGCTCGAGCGGCGTTCCTGATCTCCGACGAAAGGCCGAAGCCTACTCCGACTTCGGCCGCTGCGATTCTTCAGCGTCCCGGCGCGTTTCGACCTGTACCAAGGGCATGGCCGATTCCTCGCGCGGGCCGGCGGCCGGCTCCGGCGCAGGCGCTGGAGCCGTCCCGGGGAAGGCGGAGGCGCTGCGCGGTGCTTCCGCCGGGCGAGGTGCGTCCGGTGCGGCGGCGGCCGGCGGCGTATTCTCCCGCTCCATCGGTTCGGGGCGAGCTTCGCCGTTCCCCGCGGCGTGCGCCGGCGGGCTCGACGCGGCTTCGCGCGGCGCCTGATTGCCGGCCGTTTCGACGCGGCTGCCGTTGCCGTGCGCGTTGCCGCGGCCGCGGCGACCCCGACGGCCCCGGCGGCGGCCGCCCTCGCGCGGCGTACCCGACGCCTCCGCGCCGGCGGCCTGTGCCGCCGGACGCGCCGGTTGGGGTGCGGGGCGCTTCTGCGTCGCGGCGTTCGAGTTCGTTTGCCCCTGGCGCTGCGGGCGACCCTGGCGCGTGCGCTCGCTCCGGGCGCCTTGCGGCTGCGGCCGTGCGGCGGGGCGCGACGGCTTGGCTGCGGGAGCGGCGGGGCGCGACGACGGCTCCCGGCCGGTACCGAAGAGGCCACGGAACAGGCGGGTCAGAAAACCCTCGGGCTTCCTGGGCGGCGGCGCCACAGCGTGCGTCAACGGCCCGATGACCGGGGTCTCGGCCGCCGGCGTCGCACGACTCGGTGTCTCTTCCTCCTCGTCGTCCACGCGCTGGATCTCGTAGCTCGGTACGTCGGCTTCGGACTCGTACTCGTCCATGCGCAGCCGGCGGATGTGGTAGTGCGGTGTCTCGAGCGTCTCGTCGGGGATCACCATGATCGGCGTCCCGATGCGCGATTCGATCGCGTTCAGCTCGACGCGCTTCTCGTTGAGGAGGTACGTCGCGGTCGGCAGCGGCAGATGCACGTGCACCGCCGCGGTGTTCTCCTTCATCGCCTCCTCCTGGATCATGCGCAGCACCGAGAGGGCGGAGGACTGCACGGACCGGATGTGGCCGGTGCCGTTGCAGCGCGGGCATACGAGGCTCGAGGACTCGCCCAGCGAGGGCCGCAGGCGCTGGCGCGACATCTCGAGCAGTCCGAAGCGGGAGATGCGGCCGACCTGTACGCGCGCACGGTCGTGCTTGAGCGCCTCGATGAGGCGGTTCTCGACCTGACGCTGATGGTGCATCGGCGTCATGTCGATGAAGTCGATGACGATGAGTCCGCCGAGGTCGCGCAGCCGGAGCTGGCGCGCGATCTCCTCGGCCGCCTCGAGGTTCGTGTTGAGCGCGGTTTCCTCGATGTCGGCGCCCTTGGTCGCGCGCGCGGAGTTGATATCGATCGTGACCAGCGCCTCGGTCTTGTCGAACACGAGCGAGCCGCCGGACTCGAGCCGGACCTCGCGCGAAAACGCGGTTTCGATCTGGTGCTCGATCTGGAAGCGCGAGAAGAGGGGCGTTTCGTCCTTGTACAGCTTCAGCCGGTCGAGCCACTGCGGCGCCACCTGCTCCATGAACTTCCGCATGCGCTCGTAAATCTCGGGGTTGTCGACCAGCACCTCCCCGATGTCGTGGCGCAGGTAATCGCGGGTGGCGCGCACTACCAGGTTGCTCTCCTGATAGATGAGGAACGGGGCCGGGCGTTCGGCCGCGGCCTTGGTGATCGCATCCCAGAGGTTCACCAGGTAGTCGAGGTCCCACTGCAGCTCCTCGACCGTGCGGCCGATGCCGGCCGTGCGCGCAATCAGGGAATAGTCCTCGGGCACCTTGAGCTGCGCCATCGCTTCGCGCAGCTCCGTACGCTCCTCGCCCTCGATACGGCGGGAAATCCCGCCGCCCTTGGGGTTGTTCGGCATGAGCACCAGGTAGCGCCCGGCGAGGCTGATGAAGGTCGTGAGCGCCGCGCCCTTGGTGCCGCGCTCCTCCTTGTCCACCTGGACGATCAGCTCCTGGCCTTCCTTGATGACGTCCTTGATCCGGACCTGTCCGAGCGGGGTCTTGTCGTCGTACCCGGTGAAATAAGTGCGGGAGATCTCCTTGAGGGGCAGGAAGCCCTGGCGCTCGGTACCGTAGTCGACGAACGCCGCCTCGAGGCTCGGCTCGACGCGCGTCACGCGCGCCTTGTAAATGTTCCCTTTCTTGAGCTGGTAATTGGAAGATTCGATGTCGAGATCGAGGAGCTTTTGGCCGTCCACGATCGCGAGACGCAACTCTTCGGGATGAGTCGCGTTAAAGAGTATTCTTTTCATTGTAAAATCCCCGACGCCTCGGGAATCGGCCGGGCATGACGGCGGTGGTGCTCGGCGCACCACGCGGGAGCAAGCGGCACGGCGTCCAATACTAGACGGGCGCTCAACCTACCGGCGGTAATCCTTCAGCGTCTTATCGCTGTGCGTCCCTACTGGACAGGGGTGAGGGACGCGGAACCCTGTGTACCCGGGAGGCTTGCGCGAGAGCGGGAGTCATGGCGCTGCGGCGTGGCTCACCGGGCAGTACCGGACAACCTTGCCCGATACGAGAACGTTCTGACTGACGGCATTCGGGGAGCCGTTCGCTGACCCGCCATACCGTAGCGAAAATACAACCGCACTATATCAATGAAGGCCCGGAGCGGCAATGAGCAGCGGCAGGCAACGACCGTGAGCATGGACCGCGGCGAACAGGGCGTGCGTTACGTCGATATCGACGACGCGCGCGCCGGACAGCGGCTCGACAATTTCCTGCTCGGACAATTGAAGGGCGTCCCCAGAAGCCATGTATACCGGGTACTGCGGCGCGGCGAGGTGCGGGTCAATCGCCGCCGCGCGGCGCCGGACTACCGCCTTCAGTCGGGCGATCGGGTGCGGATTCCGCCGCTGCGAATGTGCGCCGCGCCGCAGGCGGCGCGCCCGGGAGCGTTCGAATGGCTGCGCGACCGCATCACTTACGAGGACGACGACCTGCTGGTGCTGGACAAGCCCGCCGGCCTGGCCGTGCACGGCGGCAGCGGGGTCGCCGTAGGGCTGATCGAGGCCCTGCGCGCCCTGCGCCCGGATGTGCCGGACCTCGAACTGGTGCACCGCCTCGATCGCGACACCTCGGGCTGCCTGCTGCTCGCCAAGCGCCGGCCGGCGCTGCTCGCGCTGCACACGGCGCTGCGGGAAGGCCGGGTCGAGAAGCGGTATCTGGCGCTGGTGCGGGGGCGCTGGCGCGGCGGCACCCGCCGTATCAGCGCGCCCCTCGCCGCCGAGCGGCGCAGCGGGGAACGGCGCATCGACGTGCACGAGGCCGGGCGCGCGGCGGAGAGCGCTTTCACCCCGAAGGGTCATTACGGTCCGGCAACGCTGATGGAGATCCTCCTTTATACGGGGCGCACGCATCAGGCGCGGGTGCACGCCGCGCACGCCGGCCATCCGATCGCCGGCGACGACAAGTACGGCAGCCGCGACTTCAATCGCGAGCTCCGCCGCCTCGGGCTGCGGCGCCTGTTCCTGCACGCCGCGCGCGTTCAATTCGCGCACCCGGCGTCCGGGGCTAGAATCAGGCTCGACGCCCCGCTTCCTCGGGAACTGAACGAGATTCTGGAGCGACTGCGTGAGCAGCCGGCCGTATGACCTGATCGTTTTCGATTGGGACGGGACCCTCATGGATTCCGCCGCCAAGATCGTGCGCTGTTTTCAGGCGGCCGCGCGCGACGTCGGCGTGCCGGTGCCGGCAGACGCCGACGTGCGCAACATCATCGGCCTCGGCCTCAAGGACGCGCTCGACCTGCTGCTGCCCGGCACGGACGATGCTCTGCGGCGCGCTCTCGCGGAGCGCTACCGCCGCCACTTCCTCGAGCTCGACACTACGGAAGCCCGGCTGTTCCCGGGGGTGCTCGAGGGTCTCGCGCGGCTGCGCGAGGCGGGCTTCCGGCTCGCGATCGCGACGGGCAAGGCGCGCCGCGGGCTCGATCGGGCGCTGCGCGAGACGGCGATCGCACATTACTTCTGCGCCAGCCGCTGTGCGGACGAGGCCTTGTCGAAGCCGCATCCGCAGATGCTGCACGACATCCTCGCCTGCACCGGCACGCCGCCCGAACGCGCGCTGATGGTCGGCGACACCACGTACGACATGCAGATGGCGGCCGCAGCGACCGTCGGCGGGCTCGCCGTGAGCTACGGCGCGCACCAACGCGAGCGGCTGCTCGCGCACAACCCGCTCGCGTGCCTCGACTCCTTTCCGCAGGTGTGCGCGTGGCTGGAGCGCGGCTGATCTGCGCGGCGGACGCGCTGGTGGAGGGCGGCGACGGCGTGCGCTTCACGGTGGCGCGCGCCGGCGAGGAAATGCCGGCCTTCGCGATCCGCTACGAGGGGCGCGTGCACGCGTACCTCAATCGCTGTGCGCACCGCAGCGTCGAGCTCGACTGGGAGCCGGGCCGCTTCTTCGATCGGGAGCGGCGGTTTCTGATCTGCGCGATGCACGGTGCGCTCTACGAACCGTCGAGCGGGCACTGCGTGGCCGGCCCGTGTGCGGGCGGCGGGCTGGTCAAGCTCGAGGTGTTCGAGAAGAATAACGCGGTTTTCCTCGTATCCGAGGACGCAACGGAGCGGTGACGGTGAACGACAACGGCAAGAGCGAGACCATGACGGTACCGGGCGGCGAACGCCAGCCGGGCTGGGAGCGCGATCTGCTCGAACGCCTGGCGTTCGCGACGCTCGCCGAACAGCGCCGCGCGCGCCGCTGGGGCATCTTCTTCAAACTGTTCTTCGCGGCGTACCTGCTGGTGCTGCTGCTGGCGCTGCTCGGCCCGATTTTCGAGGGGCGCGCGCTCGCGGCGCGCTACACGGCACTCGTCGACCTCGAGGGCACGATCGCGAGCGACACGCTCGCGAGCGCCGAGAACGTGATCGCGAGCCTGCGCCGCGCGTTCGAGGACGAGCGCACGGCCGGCGTCATCGTGCGCGCCAACAGCCCGGGCGGGAGTCCGGTGCAGGCGGCGTACATCTACGAAGAGATCAGACGGTTGCGCGCCAAGCATCCGAAGAAACCGCTCTACGCGGTGGTCACCGATGTGTGCGCGTCGGGCTGCTACTATGCGCTCGCTGCTGCCGACAAGATCTACGCCGATCGTGCGAGCATCGTCGGATCGATCGGCGTACTGATGAACGGCTTCGGCTTCGTCGAGGCGTTGAAGAAGATCGGCGTCGAACGCCGGCTGCTCACCGCGGGCGAGCACAAGGGTTTCCTCGATCCGTTCTCGCCGATGACGGCGCAGGAGCGCCGGCACGCGCAGCAGCTGCTCGATCGCGTACATCAGCAGTTCATCGCGCGCGTGCGCGAAGGCCGCGGTCAGCACCTCAAGGAGTCGAAGGAGATCTTCTCGGGGTTGTTCTGGACCGGCGAGGACGCGCTCAAGCTCGGCCTCGTGGACGAGCTCGGAAGCGTCAGCTACGTCGCGCGCGAGGTCATCGGGGCGGAGGACGTAGTCGATTTCACGCAGCGCGAAAACGTGCTCAATCAGTTCGCGCGCCGCATCGGCGCCGGAGCGGCGGAGGTGCTCGGCGCGCAGCTCTTCGGCCGCCTCCCGGTGATGCAGTGAGGCCGCGTATGCGCGCCGGCCGGCCGCAGGGCGCGAAGCGCCGGGGCGATTCCCGCGCCCGGCGCGGCTTCGTCCGCCCGGCGCCGCTCGCGCCGGCTCAAATCACTGCAACCCCTTCGTTCTCGAGCATGCGCACGAGGCGTATCAGCGGCAGCCCGATGAGCGCGTTCGGATCGTCGCCCTCGAAGCGCTCGAGCAGCGCGATCCCGAGCCCTTCGGAGCGCACGCTTCCGGCGCAGTTGTACGGCTGCTCCTTGCGCAGGTAATTCTCGATCTGCCGGTCGGTGAGCCGGCGGAACTGAATGCCGAACGGAACCACTTCGCTCTGTACGCGTCCCGTCGCGGTGTTGAGCAGCGCGATACCGGTGTAGAGCATGACCTTGCGCCCGGAGGCCGCGCGCAGCTGCTGTACCGCCGCTTCGTGGTTTCCCGGTTTGCCGACGATCACGCCCGCGTACACCGCCGCCTGATCGGAGCCGATCACGAGCGCATCGCCCGCGCGGCGGCCGACGGCTTCAGCCTTGGCGACCGCGAGGCGTTCGACGAGCGCCTGTGGGCTCTCGCCGGGAAGCGGGTGCTCGTCCACGTCGGGCGCCGCGACTTCGAACGGCAGGCCCAGGCGGGCGAGCAGATCGCGGCGGTAGGGCGAGCTCGAGGCCAGAATGAGACGGACGGACATTCGTCAGAACTGCACGTTCGATTTCCGACATTATCGCCGACTTGCGCGTGCGGCGCGCCGCTGCGGCAGGTCGACGAAAAGATCTGTTTTGACACGTGTTTGCGGCGACTATATGATGCGCGCCGAATGCTTGGCAGCTGGTCAGCGACCATCGACCCGATCCAGCTGGCCGATCAGGGCGCTCGCCTGGCGGGCGAGCTTCCCATCAAGGGGATGTCGCGGCTGGTCGAGATGTGCCTGGACGACGAGGGGACCATCCGCGTCGACCTGCAGTTCGCTCGCGGCTCCCCGGACGGCCTGCGCGTCATGCGCGGGACGCTCGACGCCCAGGTTCATCTCACCTGTCAACGCTGCATGGGCCGCATGACGGCCGAGCTGCATGCGCGGCCGCAGGTAGTGCTGCTGCGCCCCGGCGAGCGCGAGGATCTGCTCGCCGACGGCGACGCGGTCGTGATCGAGCGGCCCGTGACGGTCGGCGCCCTGGTCGAGGATGAGCTGCTGCTGGAGATGCCGATGGTTCCGATGCATCCGCCGGAGGAGTGCCCGGCGGCACTGCAGGACTCGCATCCCGCGGCGCCGGCGGGCACGCGACCGAACCCCTTTTCCGTGCTACAAAAGTTAAAGCGCGCGGATCGATAGATCCGGCGAGAACAGCAACACCCGAGGAGCCACCATGGCAGTACAGAAGAGCCGAGTAACGCCGTCGCGGCGGGGCATGCGTCGTTCGCACGACAGGCTCGCCAAGCCGACGCTTGCCGTCGACAAGACCAGCGGCGAGCTTCACCGGCGTCACCACATCACCCGCGACGGGTACTATCGCGGCCGCAAGGTCATCGAGACCAGCGAAGAGTCGGCCGAGTAAGCGCTGTTTCCGCCGAAGGAGCTGATGCTTGATCGCCGTTGCGCTCGACGCGATGGGGGGCGACCACGGCCCGTCGGTCGTGGTGCCGGCCGCGCTGTCGGTGCTCGCGCGTGATCCGGTCGCGGAACTGATCCTCGTCGGCCGACGCGAGCAGGTGCTCGAGGAGCTCGCGCGCCACGGCGCGGGCGAGAGCGAGCGGCTGCGGGTACAACACGCGCCGGAAGTCGTCGCCATGGACGAGCAGCCGGCGCAGGCGCTGCGCACCAAGAAGGCCTCCTCCATGCGCATCGCGATCGAGCTCGTGAAGCAGGGCGAGGCGCGCGCGGCGGTGTCGGCCGGCAATACCGGCGCGCTCATGGCAACCGCGCGCTTCGTCCTCAAGACCCTCCCCGGCATCGATCGTCCCGCCATCATCCGCACGCTGCCTTCGCTGCGCGGCCACACCCACGTCCTCGATCTCGGCGCCAACGTCGATTGTTCGGCCGAGCAGCTGGTGCAGTTCGCGCTCATGGGGTCTATTCTGGTTACGGCGATGGAGGGCAAGCCGCGGCCGCGCGTCGGGCTGCTCAACGTCGGCCAGGAAGACATCAAGGGCAACGAGACGGTGAAGAAGGCGGCGGAGCTGCTGCGTGCGAGCAACGTCAACTACGTCGGCTACGTCGAGGGCAACGACATCTACATGGGCGATTTCGACGTGGTCGTGTGCGACGGTTTCGTCGGTAACATCGCGCTCAAGACGAGCGAGGGCCTGGCGCAGATGATCAAGCAGTTCATGCGCGAGGAATTCACGCAGCACTGGTGGCGCAAGATCGCCGCCCTCGCCGTCGCGCCGGCGCTGCGCGCGCTCAACCGCCGCCTCGATCCGCGGCGCTACAACGGCGCGACCTTCATCGGCCTGAACGGAACCGTGATCAAGAGCCACGGCAGCGCGGATGCGCTCGCGTTCGAATACGCGATCCGGGAGGCGCTGTCCGAAGTTCATCACGAGGTGCCGGAGCGGATCGGGCGCGAGCTGGTCGGCCTGCTCGGCACGGGTCAGGTAGCATGACATATTCCCGCATCGCCGGGGTCGGCAGCTATCTGCCGGCCAAGGTGCTCACGAACGCCGATCTCGAACGCATGGTGGATACGTCCGACCAGTGGATCGTCGAGCGCACCGGCATCCGCCAGCGCCACGTCGCGGCCGAGAGCGAAACCAGCGCGACCATGGGGCTCGAGGCTTCGCGCCGCGCCCTCGCCATGGCCGGGATCGACGCGAAGGACCTCGATCTCATCGTCGTCGCGACCACCACGCCCGACCTCGTGTTTCCCGCGACCGCCTGTCTGGTGCAGCGGGAGCTCGGGGCGCACGGGTGTCCGGCGTTCGACGTGCAGGCCGTCTGCAGCGGCTTCGTGTACGCGCTCTCGGTGGCCGACAAGTTCATCCGCTCGGGCTCGACGCGGCGCGCGCTCGTGATCGGGACCGAGACGTTCACCCGCATTCTCAACTGGCAGGACCGCAGCACCTGCGTGCTGTTCGGCGACGGTGCCGGCGCGGTCGTGCTCGCCGCGTCCGACGAGCCCGGCATCCTGTCCTCGCACCTGCACGCGGACGGCGCGTACAGCGACATGCTGTGCGTTCCCTCGGGCGTGTCGAGGGGTTACGACAAGACGCGCGCCGGTGAAGCGTACGTGCACATGGTGGGCTCGGAGGTGTTTCGCGTCGCGGTCAACGTGCTCGGCAAGGTCGTCGACGAGGCCCTGGAAGCGAACGGCATGCAGCGCAGCGACATCGACTGGCTGGTGCCGCACCAGGCGAACATCCGCATCATCGGCGCCACGGCGAAGAGGCTGGGGCTGCCGATGGAGCGCGTGGTCGTCACCGTCGATCGCCACGGCAACACCTCCGCCGCTTCGATCCCGCTCGCGCTCGATGAAGCGGTACGCGACGGGCGCATCAAACGGGGCGACACCGTGCTCCTCGAAGGCGTCGGCGGCGGCTTTACCTGGGGCTCGGTTCTGTTGAAGTATTGAACGTCCTCGAAGCCGCAATGCCCGTGGACGACGCGGACGGAAGCATAAGCGCGTTCCCGCTGCGTCTGCGGGCAGCGGCACTCAACCGCGGTTCGAATGCGCCATGAAATTCGCTTTCGTGTTTCCCGGACAAGGCTCGCAGTCGGTCGGCATGCTGCGCGAGCTCGCGGCGGAGCACGCCGAGGTCGAGCGCACGTTCGCCGAGGCGTCGTCCGCGCTCGGCTACGATTTGTGGCAGACGGTTTGCGAGGGACCGGAAGAGCGCCTCGCGCAGACCGAGGTGACGCAGCCGGCGATGCTCGCTGCGGGCGTCGCGGTCTGGCGCGTGTGGCGCGCCGGCGGCGGCCCGGAGCCTGCGATCATGGCAGGGCACAGCCTCGGCGAGTACAGCGCGCTCGTTTGCGCCGGCGCGCTCGAGTTCCCGGACGCAGTACGCGTGGTGGCGGATCGTGCGCGTTTCATGCAGGACGCGGTGCCGGCGGGGCAGGGCGCCATGGCCGCGATCCTCGGCCTGAGCGACGATGCGGTTGCGGCGGTGTGCGCGCAGGCCGCGCAGGGCGACGTGCTCGAGCCGGTCAACTTCAACTCGCCGGCGCAGGTCGTGATCGCCGGCAGCCGCGCCGCGGTCGTGCGCGGGATCGAGCAGGCGAAGGCCGCGGGCGCGAAGCGCGCGGTGCTGCTGCCGATGAGTGTGCCGGCGCACAGCTCGCTCATGGCTCCGGCCGCGACGCGCCTCGGCGAACGGCTGCAGGGCGTCGCACTGCGCATGCCGCGCATCCCGGTGCTGCAGAACGCGACGCTTGCGACCGCCGCTGACGTCGACGCGATGCGCGAGGCGCTCGTGCGCCAGGTCGCATCGCCGGTGCGTTGGGTGCAGACGGTGGAGCGGCTCGTGGGTGCGGGTGTGCAGGCGCTGGTCGAGTGCGGGCCGGGTAAGGTGCTGACGGGCCTCAACAAGCGGATCGCACGCGATGTCGAGTGTCTGGCGATCCAGGACCCGGGGACGCTCGCGGAGGTTCGCGCCCGGCTCGGGGCGGGCGCCACATAGGAGGCAGGCATGTCTTTGGCGAACGAAATCGCGCTGGTGACGGGGGCGAGCCGGGGGATCGGGCGCGCGATCGCGCTCGAGCTCGGGCGCCTCGGGGCGCGCGTGATCGGTACCGCGACTTCGAGCGAAGGTGCGGAAAATATCGGGAACGCCTTGAAAGAGAAAGGAATTAACGGCGAGGGTCGGGTGCTGGACGTGACGGCGGCCGACAGCGTGGAGGCGCTGCTCGCCGATCTGGAAAAGTCCGCCGGATCCCCTACCATCCTCGTGAACAACGCGGGCATCACGCGCGACGGACTGCTCGCACGGATGTCGGAGTCGGACTGGGACGCGATCATCGAGACGAATCTCAAGTCCGTCTACCGTCTGAGCAAGGCGTGCCTGCGCGCGATGATGAAGGCACGCAAGGGCCGCATCATCAACATCACGTCGGTGGTCGCGGCAACCGGCAATCCGGGGCAGACCAACTATGCCGCCGCGAAGGCCGGTATCATCGGGTTCACGCGCGCGCTCGCGCGCGAAGTCGGTAGCCGCGGCATTACCGTGAATGCTGTCGCGCCGGGCTTCATCGATACGGACATGACGCGCGCACTGCCGCAGAGCGCACGCGAGGCGCTGCTCGGGCAGATCCCGCTCGGACGTCTCGGCAGTGCGGAGGAGGTCGCGTACGCCGTCGCGTTCCTCGCCTCGCCGCAGGCCGCGTACATCACGGGCACGACGCTGCACGTGAACGGCGGCATGTACATGAACTGAGGAAAGTCTGTCGCTGGACGGGTTTACACAAACGTGCTAAGTATGCGCCGCGTAAGCCGCAGGGCGGTTGAGGCAAAATGCGGCGCTGAATAATCGCGGAACACCGGCCGCCCACTCGCATCCCGTGCGGCACGCCGGAACGAGTCAGACATCGGAGGAAAAGTTTGCCATGAGCAGTGTAGAGGAGCGCGTCAAGAAGATCGTGGTCGAGCAGCTGGGGGTGAACGAAAGCGAGGTCACCCCGGATGCCTCGTTCGTGGACGATTTGGGCGCGGATTCGCTCGACACCGTCGAGCTGGTGATGGCTCTCGAAGAGGAGTTCGATTGCGAGATCCCCGACGAGGAGGCCGAGAAGATCACGACGGTGCAGCAGGCGATTGATTACATCAACTCACACCTCCGCTGATCCCTCTTCGTCAGTCCGCGGGCTCGGTAGTCGTCGCCGGATGACTGCGAGTTCCCGGAGCAACGCCAACACATCGAACCGCAACGTACGCGAGGGCTACATCGCTTGGCTGCACGGCGCGTCGTCATTACCGGGCTCGGCATCGTTTCGCCGCTCGGCCTGGGTCTGAAGCAGAACTGGGAAGCGGTAATCGCGGGCCGCAGCGGCATCGGCCGCATCACGCAGTTCGACGCTTCAGCGTACTCCTGTCAGATCGCGGGCGAAGTGAAGAACTTCGACCCGACGGCTTACCTGAGCGAGAAGGAGGTGCGCCGCACGGACCGCTTCATTCATCTCGGGATCGCGGCCGGTACCGAAGCGCTCAAGGATTCGGGGCTCGAAGTAACGGAGGCCAACGCCGAGCGCATCGGCGTGCACATGGGCTCCGGGTTCGGCGGAATCGCGACCGTCGAGCAAACGACGCTCATCGTGCACCAGAAGGGGCCGCGGCGGGTGTCGCCGTTCTACGTGCCGAGCTCGATCATCAACATGATCTCCGGCAACCTCTCGATCATGTACGGACTCAAGGGGCCGAACCTGGCGATGGTGACGGCGTGCTCGACGTCGACGCACGCGATCGGCGACGCCGGCCGCCTGATCGAGTACGGCGACGCGGACGTGATGATCGCGGGCGGCGCCGAAGCCACGGTGACGCCGGGAAGCATCGCCGGCTTCTGCAGCGCCAAGGCGCTGTCGACGCGCAACCATGACCCCGAGGGCGCGAGCCGGCCGTGGGACGTCGAGCGCGACGGCTTCGTCTTGAGCGAAGGCGCCGGCGCGCTGGTGCTCGAGGAGTACGAGCATGCCAAGCGGCGCGGCGCGCGCATCTACGCCGAGCTCGCCGGCTTCGGTATGAGCGGCGACGCGTTCCACATCACGAGCCCGCCGGAAGGCGGGGAGGGCGCGGTGCGCTGCATGCGCGCGGCGCTGCGCAACGCCCGCATCGATCCGAGCGCGGTGCAGTACGTGAACGCGCACGGCACCTCGACCGAGATCGGCGATGTCGCCGAGACCATCGCCATCAAGACCACGTTCGGCGAGCACGCCCGGCGGCTCGCGGTCAGCTCGACCAAGTCGATGACCGGGCACCTGCTCGGCGCAGCGGGCGCGGTGGAGGCGGTCTATACCGCGCTCGCGGTGTACCACCAGATTGCGCCGCCGACGATCAATCTGACCAGACCCGACCCGCAGTGCGACCTCGACTACGTTCCGGGCAGCGCCCGCGAGATGAAGATCGACGCGGCGATTTCGAACTCTTTCGGCTTCGGCGGCACGAACGGAACGCTGGTTTTCCGGCGCGTGGCCTAGGCGGCATCCGGCCGCCGGTGCGTCCACCGCAGCCGGCGTAACGGTCCGGACGCTGGTAGTATCGCGATTGAACCCGCGGATCGCCGGGCGAGGCAATCGTGGCCATGCTGGATGACCCAAAGCCCACTCTCGCGCGTATTCTCGGCTCGCGCGTCCTGCGCGCGCTCCTCGCGGGGCTCTTCGGCGTCGCGCTCGTCCTCGGCGGGTACCTCTATTGGTTCTGGCATCGTCCGCTCGATCCCGGGAACGAGCCCTACGTGCTCCGGCCCGGCGCCGGCCTGAACGTCCTGGCGCGGGAGCTGCACGAGCGGGGCGTGATCGCGCATGCGCGAACTTTCGTTTTGCTCGGCCGCCTGACCGGAAAGAGCCGCCAGCTCAAAGCGGGCGAGTACCGCTTTCCCGCGGGCAGCAGCGCCAGCGAGATCGTCGCCCGGGTCGTCGCCGGGCGCGTGATCGAGTATCCGCTGGTGCTGGTCGAGGGCTGGAACTTCCGGCAGGTGCTGCAGGCGCTGCGGGCGGCGCCGAAGCTCGAGCAGACGCTCGCCGGGCTGACGCACGAGGAAATCATGGCTCGCATCGGTCACCCGGGCGTGCATCCGGAGGGCCGGTTCTTCCCGGACACTTACTATTACTCGAGCGGCCACACGGACGCGCAGATTCTCGTGCGCGCCTTCGAGCGCATGGAGGCGGTGCTGCGCGAGGAGTGGCAGCGGCGCAGCGCCGATGCGCCGGTGCGCACGCCGGAGGAGGCGCTCGTGCTCGCTTCGATCATCGAGAAGGAAACCGGAAAGCCGGAGGAACGGGGTATTATCGCGGGCGTGTTCGCGAACCGGCTGCGCAAGGGCATGCGCCTGCAATCGGATCCGACGGTGATCTATGGGCTCGGGGAAGCGTTCGACGGCAATATCCGTCGCCGGGATCTGCGCACCGATACCGCGTACAACACTTACACGCGCAGCGGACTCCCGCCCACGCCCATTGCCATGCCCGGCCGCGACTCCCTGATCGCGGCGCTCAACCCGACGCCGACGACCGCACTCTATTTCGTGTCCCGCGGCGACGGCAGTCACGTGTTCTCGTCGACGCTCGCGGAGCACACGGCGGCGGTGATGCGGTACCAGCTGCGACGCCGCGCCGGCACCGCGGACGCGCCGCCGGCCGAGGCCGCGGCGCCGGAGCGCTAGATGCGGCACGCGCTCTTCATCACGCTCGAAGGCGGCGAAGGTGCGGGCAAGAGCACGCAACTCCAGGCGATCGCCGACTGGCTGAGGCAGCGCGGACACGAAGTGGTGGCGACGCGCGAGCCCGGCGGCACGCCGCTCGGTGAGCGGCTGCGCGAGGTGCTGCTGCACGGGCAGGGCGACATGAGCCCGGACGCGGAAGCGCTGCTCATGTTCGCGGCGCGCGCGGAGCACCTGGCGCGGGTCATCCGGCCGGCGCTCGCCGCCGGCCGCAGCGTCCTGTGCGACCGCTTCACGGACGCGACCTACGCCTATCAGGGCGGCGGTCGCGGCATTCCCGCCACCCGGCTCGCGGCGCTCGAACAGTGGGTTCAGGGCGGGCTGCGCCCGGACCTCACGCTGCTGCTCGACCTGCCGGTCGAGGTGGGTCTCGCCCGGGCGCGCGGCCGGGGTGCGTTCGACCGCTTCGAGCGCGAGCAACGCGATTTTCTCGAGCGCGTGCGCGCGGCCTACCTCGCGCGGGCGGCAGCGGAGCCCGAACGGGTGCGCGTGATCGACGCCTCGCGGCCTACGGCGGAAGTGACACGGGCGATCACCGCCGTGCTGGAGCAGACGGTCGATGGCTGACGGACCGGAGCAGGGTGCTGTCGCGGGCCGGCGCTCCGCGTCCTTGCCGTGGCACGCGGCGACCTGGGCGGCGCTCACGCGCGATACCTCGCGGCTCCCCCATGCGCTGCTGCTGCATGGGCCGGAAGGTCTCGGGAAGCGCGCGCTGGCGTGGCGGCTCGCAAAGACGCTCCTGTGTGCGCAGCCGGGCGCCGACGCGGCGGCGTGCGGCGCGTGTGCCAGTTGTGCGCTGCTTCAGGCGGGCACGCACCCCGATCTCTTGCACATCCGTCCGCTCGCCGAGAGCAGCGTCATCACGATCGATCAGGTGCGTGAACTGCGTGAATTCGCTGCTCTAAAGCCTCATAGCGCTTCGAGAAAAGTCGCGCTCCTCGAGCCAGCCGAGGCGATGAATCTCAATGCCGCGAACGCCTTGCTCAAAGTCCTCGAGGAGCCGCCCGGGAGCACTGTGCTGATACTGGTGACGCCGCGGCTCGCGCGGCTGCCAGCGACGATACGCAGCCGCTGTGCCCAGGTCGCGCTCCGCACGCCGGCGCCGGCCGAGGCGGCGGCCTGGCTGCGCGGCCACGGGATCGAGGATACCGAAGCGCCGCTCGCGGCGGCGGGGGGCGCCCCGCTGCGGGCGTTGGAGCTCGCGCAGTCGGGCGACATGCAGAAGCGGGCGCAGGTTCTGCAGGACATCGCCCGACTCGCGGACGGAGTGGAAGATCCGCTGCGGTGCGCAGCGCGCTGGAAGGACTACGGCACCGAACAATGCCTCGAATGGCTGCAGCGCTGTGTGAGCGACTGGATCAGGAAGGTGATGAGCGGCGATCGCGAGGCGCAACGGAAGACGAAAAATCCTCGGCTCGTTAAAGGCTTATTCGAATTTGTCGACGCGGTTTCTGAAGCACGCATGCTCGCTTCGGGGCCGCTCGATCAAACTCTGCTCCTCGAAGACCTCCTGATCCGCTGGGCCCGGCTGTTCCGGGCGCATGGTCTAAACTAGGGGCGTCATGAGCGAAGCACCGAAACACCCGTCCGACGCCTCCCGACCCCCGATACGTGCCGTACACCCGCCCCGACCGGGGGTGCTGTCACTGACCATCAAGGACAAGAACGCGCTCTATGCAGCGTACATGCCGTTCCTGAAGGGCGGCGGCATCTTCATTCCGAGCACCCGGCCTTACAAGCTCGGCGAGGAAGTGTTCATTCTGCTCCAGCTCATGGACAGCAAGGAGAAGATTCCGGTCGCCGGGCACGTGGTGTGGATCACGCCGAAGGGCGCGCAGGGCGGGCGCACCGCCGGCATCGGCGTGCAGTTCAGCGAGAAGGATTCGGGACTCGCGCGCAACAAGATCGAAGCCGCGCTCGGCGGCGCATTGAACTCGGAGCGGCCGACGCACACAATGTAGGCGTGTCGCCGCTCGTCGATTCGCACTGCCACCTCGATTTCGCCCCCCTCGGTTCCGACGTTCCCGCGGTGCTCGCCCGAGCGCGCGAGCAGGGCGTCGGGCACTGCCTGTGCGTGTCGGTAACGCTCGAGGCGTTCCCGAGAGTGCGGGAGATCGCGCATGCGCACCCCAACGTCTACGCATCGGTCGGCGTGCACCCGAACGAGCGCGCGGGGCGCGAGCCTACGGCCGATGAGCTGATCGCGCTCGCGCAGGACGCGCGCATCGTCGCCATCGGCGAAACCGGTCTCGATTACTACCGCAGCGAAGGCTCGACCGACTGGCAGCAGGAGCGCTTTCGCAACCACATTCGCGCAGCGCGTGCGGCGCGCAAGCCGCTCATCATCCATACACGCGAGGCGGCGGCGGACACGCTGCGCATCATGCGCGAGGAGGGCGCGGACCAGATCGGCGGCGTCATGCACTGCTTCACCGAGAGCTGGGAGGTGGCGCGCGCCGCCATGGACATGAACTTCTACATCTCGTTCTCGGGGATCGTCACGTTCCGCAACGCCGAGGCGCTGCGCGACGTGGGCCGCCGGGTGCCGGCCGACCGGATGCTGATCGAGACCGACTCGCCGTATCTCGCGCCGGTGCCGCACCGGGGCAAGCCGAACGAGCCGGCGTTCGTGCGCCACGTGGCGGAATGTCTCGCGGCGGTGCGCGGCGAGAGCCTCGACGCCGTCGCCGAGCAGACCACGCGCAACTTCTTTGCGCTCTTTCGCGTGCGGCCCGAGGATTGACGCGGAAGCGGGGCATCGAGGACGCCGTGGGCCGGAGCTTTCTCGGCTGCGCGGGCGGCGGCGCGCACGCCGATCGCCGGCGCGTCGTACCGGAAAATTCGCTTTAACGACTCCCGTTGCCTACGCGCCTCCGCGCTCAGTTGCGTGCGGCGGGCGACGCGTAGCGCTCGCGCAGTTTCACTTTCCAGAACTTCCCGGTCGAGGTGCGCGGGATCGCGTCGAGGAACTCGACGCGATCGGGCAGCTGCCATTTCGCGAAGTGCGCCGCCAGGTGCGCACGCAGCTCCTCGGCGTCCGCCTGCGCGCCGGCCTTGAGCACGACGCACGCGAGCGGCCGTTCGCCCCACTTGGGATCCGGCACCGCGATCACCGCCGCTTCGGCGACCGCCGGGTGCGTCATCAGGTGGTTCTCCATGTCGACGGAGCTGATCCATTCGCCGCCGGACTTGATGAGGTCCTTGGTGCGATCGACGATGCGCACGTAACCGTGCGCGTCGATCGCCGCGACGTCGCCGGTGCGCAGCCAGCCGTCGGCGGTGAATTTTTCCGGTTCCGGCGGAACCTTGTGATAGCAGCCGGTTATGAACGGACCGCGTACCTGGATCTCGCCGACGCGCTTGCCGTCCCACGGCTGCTCGTGCTCGTCTTCGCCGATCACGCGGATGTCGACGAGCGGCGCCGGGACCCCCGCCATGGCGAAGCGCGCGTAGCGCTCGTCCTCGCTCGCTTGCTGCAGCTCCGGTTTGAGGTAGGACGCCGTGCCGAGCGGACTCGTTTCGGTCATGCCCCAGCCGTGCACCACCGTGGCCCCGTGGCGGGCATAGGCGCGGATCATCGATTCGGGCACGGGCGCGCCGCCGACCAGCATGCGCATGCCGGGCGGGAGCCGGTAGCGCCCGGGCTCGGCGTCGAGCAGCTGCAGCATCGACAGCCAGATGGTCGGGACGCCGAGCACGTACGTGGGGCGTTCCGCGGCGAACAGCTCGAGGAGGTCGGCCGGGTGCAGGTGCGGGCCGGGAAAGACGATCCTGACGCCCAGCATCGCGCAGGCGTACGGCACGCCCCAGCAGTTCGCATGGAACATTGGCGTCACCGGGCAGACGCTGTCCTTCGCCGACAACCCCCAGTAGTCGGGTTGATTCGCCGCGAGCGTGTGCAGCACCGTGGAGCGGTGCGAGTAGACGACGCCCTTCGGGCGGCCGGTCGTACCCGAGGTGTAGCACATCGCCACCGGGTCGTTCTCGTCGTGCGAAGCATAAGTGAAGCCGTCGTCGCCCGCCGCGATGAAGTGCTCGTAGTCGGTGAGCCCGGCGGGCACCGGCTGCCGCGTGAGGGGCACGACGATGATGCGTTCGAACGGCGCCTGCGCGCGAAACTTCTCGAGCAGCGGCAGCAATATGTCGTCGACGACGAGGAAACGGTCGCGCGCGTGGTTCGCGATCCATGCGATCTCATCGGGCGCGAGCCGGAGATTGAGCGTATGCATCACGCCGCCGGCCGCCGGGATGCCGAAGTAGCACTCGAGATGGGCGTAGTGGTTCCAGCAGAGCGTGGCGACGCGGTCCCCCTTCTGCAGGCCGGCCGCGCGCAGCGCCGCGGCGAGCGCGCGTGCCCGGCGGTAGAAGTCCGCGAAACGATGGCGCACGAAGGACTTGTCGGGCAGGCGGGAGACGATTTCGGATTCGGGATAAAGCTTGCCGGCGCGCTCGAGGAGATGATTGAGCGACAGCGGCACCCGCTGCATGGTCGATGCAATCACGGCGCCTCCTTTGGCCGGAGAGCTCCGGCTCCGGTTCACGCTGACGCCACCATGGTTCTCCAGCCGCCGCGCGCTTGTCAAACCGGCGGCTGGGGGCGGCCTATTCGGCGGCGCAGGCGACCGCGTGCTCGAGCCCGGCCAACGGCGTATAGAAGTGCGGGGACAGGCGCACTCCGCCGCCGCGCGCGGCGCAGATGATGTTGCGCTCGCGCAGCCGGGCATGAAGCTCGGCGGCGGTCCGGCGACGGTGCCGGAAGGTGACGATTCCGCCGTAGCGGCCGGGAGCAGCAGGGGTGATGAGCTCGAGATCCGGCCGGGCGCGGATGAGCTCGAACAGGCGCTCGGCGCGCGCGAGAACGCGGCGCTCGATGTGCTCGATGCCCACCTCGAGCAGCAGCGAGAGACTCGCGTCCAGGGCGTGGATGCCGAGCATGTTGGGGCTGCCGCATTCGAAGCGCCGCGCGCTCCTCGCCGGCTCCCAGTCCTTGCGCTCGAAGTCGCCGGCGCGCTCGACCATGTGCCAGCCGTACTGGTAGAGCGCGAGGCGCCCGCGCCATTCGTCCCGGCAGTAGAAGACCGCAATGCCCTCCGGACCGAGCAGCCACTTGTGCGCATCGGCCATGAGGAAGTCGATGTGCATGGCATCGACGTCGTGCGGCAGGGCGCCGAGCCCCTGGATGGCATCGACGCAGAAGGCGATGCCGCGTTGACGGCACGCGGCACCGAGGGCGGCGAGGTCGGTGCGCCGGCCGCTCGCGTACTGCACGGAGCTCACGGAGATGAGCCGCGTGCGGCCGTCGGCGGCGGCGAGCAGCGCCTCCTCGGGATCGGCGCCGAGCGCGACTTCGCGCACCTCGACGCCGCGCGGCCGCAGCGACTCCCACACGATGCGGTTCGACGGGAATTCCTCGTCGGCGATCACGACGTTGTCGCCGGGGCGCCACGGGAAGCCGTGCGCCACCACGGACAGTGCCTCCGACGTGTTCTTGAGCAGTGCGATGTCGTCCGGGGTCGCGTTGACCAGCGCGGCGCAGCGCGCGCGCACGCGGCGCTCGACCTCGAGCCACGCCGCGTACTGCGCGGCGCCTCGACGTGCGTTCTCCTCCGCGAAGGCGCGGACCGCATCGGCGGTGCGGCGCGGCCACGGCGCGACGGCCGCGTGGTTGAGGTACACGAGCCCCGGTTCGAGCGGAAACTCGGCGGCCAGGAGTGGGTCGAGATCGGGCCGGGGGTCGCGGGTCATGTGAAGCATCGCTCCATTGTACGCTGCGGGTTGCGAATGATCGCAGAAATGAGCGGCAGGCGGGCAGGTCTGCGCGCGTCGCCGCGACCGCTCGGGGCTCGCCCTCCGACCGCGGCATTCGGCGTCGTTCGTTCAGACCGTGGTGTTCGAAGCGCTCGCGCTCGTTCGGCGGCGATCGCGGCGACCATCGGCAGCCGATCCGCGGGCGGTGCGCGCAAGCGCCCCGACGCGCCGCTGCCGCCGGGGTTCTGGGCGAGCGGCAATCGAGGCGGCGTTTCCGGCGCTCCAATACGCGCCGCGCTCCAACCGACGCCGCGCCGGAAATCGCGGCACGCACGCTACGGGAAAGTCTGGTTGCGCGAACGGAAGCGCTGGTCCAATTTGCCTGCCCTGGCCGGGAGCGAGTTTGCCGCACGGAGCACGCGGACGCCCGGTCGATACAGTTCGGAAAGGAGACCGTCATGGCTTTGTCGTTATTGGATTCGAGGGGAACGCCGCTCGAGCAGCAGCGCTTCACCTGGAAAGATCTGGTGCAGAAGCCGATCAGCAAGCTGGATGACGATGCCTTCACGCGGGTGCGCGTCATTCTCATGAACGGCATCGAGTCGGAAGCGGTGCGCTTCAGCCATCTGTGTGCGCGTATGAACCGCGATCTGCAGGTGCCGCTCGCACGAGTACGCCGCATCGATCACCACCAGGAGACGATGGTCAACTGGCTGCTCGGCCCGGATCATTCGCCGATCGAGACCACGGTTGCCTACGAGCAGGTGGCGATCGAGGTGACCGCAGCGCTGGCGCAGCAGGAGCCGGATCCGTACGTGGCGCAGGCGCTGCGTTTCGCGCTGCTAGAGGACTTCGATCACCTGTACCGCTACTCGGCCCTGATGGACCGGATCGAAGGCATGGATCCGAACAACATCCTGCAGACGTACACCGACATCATGGCCGGGCGGCCGACGGCGGTCGAGCATCGCATGCCGGAAGACGACGTGCGCAAGCCCTACGAGCGCGGCAAGGCGCATCCGCTGACGAAGCTGAACGCCATGACTCTCGTGGCGGGCGAGTATCAGACGCGCGATTACTACATGCACTTCGGGCCAACCTTCGCCGATCCGGTGGCGCGCCAGGTCTACGCGGAGATCGCTTCCATCGAAGAGCAACACGTGACGCACTACGAGTCGCTAATCGATCCGAACGAGACGTGGCTCGAGAAGTGGCTGCTGCACGAGGCGAACGAGGCGTGGAACTACTACGGCTGCGCGCAGCAGGAGACCAATCCGCGCATCAAGGCAATCTGGGAGCGGATGCTCGACTACGAGCTCGGGCAGTTCCAGTTCGCGGCCGACATCTTCAAGAACGTCGAGCGCCGCGATCCGGCGGAAGTAATTCCGGCGCAGCTGCCGGATCCGTTCCCGTACAAGAGCAACCGCGACTTCGTGCGCCAGGCGCTCAGGAACGAGGTGGATCTGCGCGCCAAGGGCACGGAGTTCGTACCGCTTGCCGAGGACAGCCAGGCCAGCCAGCAGTACCGGAATCACATGAACTCCGAGGGTTCCCCCACGGAAACGGTCGCGGCCGGCTACCAGTGGGTGCCGGGCGGCGAGCTCTGGCGTAGGGTGGCGAACGTCTAGAGCGGCGACGATGCGGCAAGGACAAGGAGAGCGTGCATGGAAACGGGTACGAAGATGGGCATGAACAAGACCGGCGTGCAGACCTCGCCGATCGACGTCGACCGGATGCTGAGCGACAGCCCGCGAAGCGCGAAAACCACGGCATCCGACGGCGCGGGCATCGCCGCGGTGCGTACGAGCTACATCACCGAAGCCGAGGCGGTGGGGACGATACCGATGCCCGGAACGGTGAAGGGCGCGGCCAAGACGGCGGCGAAGAAGCTGACGGGCCGCCGGCCCGAGGTTCTGATCGACGCGCTCGGCGCGCGGCTCGCGTTCGAGCGCAGCGGTGTACGCCTCTATGAGGCGGTGCTGACCAAGTATCAGGCGACGCCGGAGAAGCTTCCCGGCATGTCGGCGGAGCAGCTCACCCACTTTCGCGACGAGGAGGCGCAGCACTACAAGATGCTCGCCGACTGCCTGCAAAGCCTCGGTGCCGACCCGACGGCGCAGACGCCGGGGGCGGATATCACCGGCGTCGAATCGATGGGTCTCATGAAGGTGATCGAGGACCCGCGCGCCAATCTGCAGCAGACGCTGCACGCCCTGCTGGTCCTCGAGCTCGCGGACAACGGCAGCTGGGAGCTGCTGATCAAGCTCGCGGAGGACATGGGCCAGGACCGGATGGCGCAAGCCTTCCGGCAGGCGCTGCAGAACGAGAACGAACACCTGATGCACGTGCGTCAATGGCACGAGCAGTGCGTGCGCGGACAGGCGACGTGAGCGGCTGAGCGCCGCGGCGTTTCCCCGCCCGGGGCCGGGGGCCGGCGGCTTGACCGGCGGCGGCGCATCGACGAAGCTGCGCGCGGCGCCGCCAGGCGCCTGACCGGGCAGCAGGGTGAGTTCGCTTTTCTTCGGCAGGGAGGATCTCGACCAGGCGCCGCTCGATGCGGCGGCCATCGAACGGCTGCGTGCGAGCGACGCGGCGCGGTTCGTGCTGGTGCGCCGCGGCCGCGTGAAGGTGCGCAGCGACGTCCTCGAGATCGACTGGCGCGGCGCGCAGGAGCTCGCCGCCTGCGGGTTCGAGACATTCGAGACCGTGTTCCTCGGCGGCGCGGACGGCCGGGCGTTCTTCGCGGCGGTGCCGCCCGAGCCGCCGCTCACTGCGAACGACCGCTTCGACCGCACGCGCGGGCGCGATGCCGACGGCTACGCCGGGCTGTACGACGCCGCCACCGCCATGCCGCCGCGCGAGGCGCTGCTCGCCGCGCGCGCGGTGCATTACGCGAACTGGATCAACCGCACGCGCTACTGCGGCGTCTGCGCGGCGGCCATGCGCGGCGCCGACGGCGGGCGCAAGCGCGTGTGCGCGAACGGGCACGAGGAGTTCCCGCGCACCGACGCAGTGGTGATCGTGCTGGTGACGCGCGGCGCACGCTGTCTGCTCGGGCGCCAGCCGCGCTTTCCGCCGCGGCGCTATTCGGCTGTCGCGGGCTTCGTCCAGCCCGGTGAGACACTGGAGGCGGCGGTGCGGCGCGAGGTGTACGAGGAGGTGGGGCTGCGCCTGCACCGAGCATGCTACCGGGCATCGCAGCCCTGGCCGTTTCCGACGTCGCTCATGCTCGGGTTCATCGCGGAAGCTGCGGACGAGCGCGTGGCGCTGCACGATGGCGAGCTCGAGGATGCGCGCTGGTTCGAGCGCGCCGACCTCGCGCGCTGGGCTCAGGACGGCGCGCAAGCGCCCATCGCGCTGCCGCCGCGCGGCGTAATGGCGCGCCACCTGATCGAGCAGTGGCTCGCGGGCGTTTGAGCGCTGTCGCTTCGCCACATCTCCGGTGATCCGCGTACGGCGGCGGCGTAGAGCGCGCACCGTTAGGCGCTGTCGGCGGCATGCGCGCGCCCATTTCCACCTCGAGTGCTGCCGAAACGGGTGCGCCGGCTTTGCCGCAGCGAGAGCTGCGCTCGGCTGCCGAAGAAGGCCCGCAGTCCGTCGCGTACAAAACTGCTAACCGTGGCTCGGTGCGGCACTCCTCGTGATTTGATGCTCGTCATTGCACCGCCCAAAGGGCGTCGTATCATCGAGCACTACCGGCGCCAAACTCCGGGCGTGCTGCAAGGAAACAAGGCAACAACATGGGTCCACATTTCCTCGAACGGCTGTTCGCGCCGAAATCGGTCGCGGTCTTCGGGGCCTCCGAGCGCGAGGATTCGGTCGGCGGCCGGGTATTCGACAATCTGCTCGCCGGCGGCTTCGAAGGCGAGATCTACCCGATCAACCCGAAGTACGAGACGCTCCGCGGCCGGCGCTGCTATCCGGATCTCGGCCGCGTCGGCGCGCCGGTCGACGTCGCGATAATCGCGACGCCGGCGGCGACCGTGCCCGGCATCATGCAGCAGTGCGGTGAGCACCGCGTACGCGCCGCCGTGATCCACTCGGCCGGCTTCGCCGAGGCCGGCACGCACGGCCGCGAGCTCGAACGCGAAGTGCTGGCGCTCGCGCAGCGTTTCCGCATCCGCGTGCTCGGTCCGAACTGCCTCGGCCTCATGCGTCCGAGCGCGCGCTTCAACGCGACTTTCAGTAAGAGCGCCGCGCGGCCGGGACCGCTGGCGCTGATCTCGCAATCCGGAGCGCTGTGCACCGCGATCCTCGACTGGGCGGAGACGCGCAGCGTCGGCTTCTCCGCCGTGGTGTCGCTCGGCGAGGGCGCCGACATCGACTTCGGCGATCTGCTCGACTACTTCGCGCTCGACGAGCAGACGCGCAGCATCCTGCTCTACATCGAAGGCGTGCGCGATGCGCGCGCGTTCATGAGCGGGCTGCGCATCGCCGCGCGCTTCAAGCCCGTGGTCGTGATCAAGGCCGGGCGCCACGCGGAAGGTTCGCGCGTGGCGCTGTCGCACACCGGGGCGCTCGTCGGGAGCGACGACGTCTTCGATGCGGCGCTCGCTCGCGCCGGTGCCGTGCGCGCCACTTCGGTCGATCAGCTCTTCGCCGCCGCGCAGCTCCTCGCCGCCGAGCATCGGGTGCGCGGCAACCGGCTGGCGATGGTGACGAACGCGGGCGGCCCTGCGGTGCTCGCTACCGACCGGGCAGCGGACCTCGGCGTGGCGCTGCCTGCGCTCGCGCCGGCGACGATGGCGGCGCTCGACGCCGCGCTGCCGGCGCACTGGTCGCACGGCAACCCCGTCGACGTGCTTGGCGACGCCGGCGCCGAGCGCTATACGCGTGCGCTCGATGCCTGCCTCAAGGATCCCAACATCGACGGCGTGCTGGTGATGCTCACCCCGCAGGCGATGACCGACCCGATGGCGGTCGCGGAGGCCGTGATCCGGCAGCCGAAGCCGGCCGGCAAGCTCGTGCTCACGTCGTGGATGGGCGGGTCGCGGGTGCTGGCGGCGCGCGATCGCTTCGCGGCGGCGGGAATTCCTTCGTTCCCGAGCCCCGAACGCGCGGTCGAGGCGTTCGCCTACCTCGCCAACTACCAGCGCAACCAGGAGCTGCTGCGGCAAGTGCCGGGTCCGCTCGATCCGCGGCGCGAGGCCGACGTCGAGGGCGCGCGGTTGATCGTGGAGACCGCGCTCGCGGAGGGCCGGCGCGTGCTCACGGGGATCGAGGCCTATGCGCTGCTCAGCGCGTTTCGCATCCCGCACGTGAGCGTGGTGCCGGCGCGCAGCGCCTCGGAGGCGCTCGTTGCCGCGCAGACGCTCGGCTTCCCGGTCGCGCTCAAGATTCTCTCGCCCGACGTGGTGCACAAGTCCGACGTCAACGGCGTGCGGTTGAACGTCGGCAGCGCGCAGGCGGTGCGCAGCGTCTACAACGAGCTGATCGAATCGGTGAAGCGCCAGCGCCCCGAGGCGCGCATCGAGGGCGTCACGGTCGAGCGCATGTACCGGCGGCGCGACGGCCGGGAGCTGCACGTCGGCGTCGCGCGCGACCAGGTGTTCGGCCCGGCGGTGAGCTTCGGGCTCGGCGGCACGGCGATCGAGGTGCTGCGCGACCGCGCCATCGCGCTGCCGCCGTTGAACACGCTGATCGCGCAGAACCTGATCAAGCGTACGCGTGCGGGCCGGCTGCTCGGCGCTTTCCGCCACCTGCCGCCCGCACGCGTGTCGGCGGTGGAACAGGTGCTGCTCGCGGTCTCGGAGATGGTGTGCGAGCTGCCCGAGATCATTTCGCTCGACATCAATCCGCTGATGGCGGATGCGGACGGCGTCACGGCGCTCGACGCGCGCTTCGAGATCGGGGAGCCGGGTCCCGGCGCGAAGCGCTACGCGCACATGGCGATCCATCCCTATCCGAGCCATCTCGTGTCGCACCTGCAGCTCGCCGACGGCACCGACATTCTGCTGCGCCCGATACGTCCGGAGGACGCCGATCTCGAAGCGGCGTTCGTGCACAATCTCTCGCCGCAGTCGAAGTACATGCGTTTCATGCAGACGCTGCAGGAGCTGACGCCGGAGATGCTGGTGCGCTTCACGCAGATCGACTACGACCGGGAGCTCGCGCTGGTCGCGATCACCGAGCAGGAGGGGCGGGAGGTGGAGGTTGCGGTGACGCGCTACAGCATGAATCCGGACGGCGAGAGCTGCGAATTCGCGCTCGTCGTGGCCGACGCCTGGCAGCGCAAGGGCATCGGCTCGCGGCTACTCTCGGTGCTGATGGACGCCGCCCGCGCGCGCGGCATTCGGGTGATGGAAGGGCAGGTGCTGGCAGACAACACCGCCATGCTCTCGCTGGTGCGCCGCTTCGGCTTCCGCGTGCGCCGCTCGCCCGGCAACCCGGGGGTGTACGACGTGAGCCGCGAGCTGTAGCGGCAGCTATTGACGTACATCAAGGCGCGCCCGGCGCGGCGCGCGACACTGGGCAAACAACAGCACGAAGAGGAGATAGCCATGGAAACAGGTAAAGCGCGCAGGTCCTGGACGTTCATAACGCTCGCCGCCGCAGCGACGGCCGTTGTATCGCTCGGCGCAGCCGCCCATCCGCCGGGCGGCGGATGGGGCTACGGCTACGGGCCCGGCTGCGGCATGGCCGCAGGTGCCTTCGGCGGCTACGGCATGGGTCCCGGCATGATGGGAAGTTACGGCGGAATGATGGGATACGGGCCGGGACCCATGGGCTTCGGGCGCGGCTTCGGGATGATGGGCGAGTTCGGTCCGCTGGCCGCACTCGACCTCGACGAGGAGCAGCAGCGGAAAATCCGCGAGATTCGCAGCGAGCAGCGCCGGGCGCAGTGGGAGCTGGCCGGCAAGATGCTCGAGGAGCAGACGCAACTCGAGGAGGTCTTCTCCGAGGAGAAGCCGGATCCGAAGAAGGCGGGCGAGATCTACGCGCGCATCGCGAAGCTGCAGCAGCAGATCCTCGAGGCGCAGCTGAGCGCGCGCAACCGCATCCGCGATACGCTCACCGCCGAGCAGCGCGAGCGGCTCGAGCAGTGGTGGGGCGGCGGGTTCGGCCCCGGCCCTTACGGCCGGCAGGGGCCTGGGCGGATATACGGGCCGGGGATGATGCGGCGGTAGCGTCGGCCGCGCGCGGCGCTTCGAGCCGAAGCGCCGCGCCCGGCAACGGTGGCTTAAGGGAAGACGCGGCGACGAGCGCCCGCCGCGGCCCGATTGCTGGCCGTGGATGCGCCAGCCGGTGCCGCGGACGCTTGGTGCTCCTCGCCGTACAGGTAAGGTCGCAGGCGCTCCGTCGTTGCCTCGGACACGTTGCAGAACATCATCCCGACGGCGTCCGGCATGCTGCGTACGACCAGAGCGGGCAGGGTCAGCGTTTCGACGGCGCTCAGCGACAGTTCCAGCGTCACGAGCGTGTTCACCGGAATAGCGAGGCCCACTGATTCGACGCAGGTGCCGCTCAGACTGAGGTCGCGCGTTCGGGTAGCGAAGACACCATGTTGTGGAGAGCGCAGGAGGACGGGGCGCTGACAGGGCTTTCGCACGCTCCAGCGGTGTTCCATTGGGTAACCTCCGGTTATGGCGTATCTCCTCGCGGGCGGCATGGAAGCGGAGCTTTCCTGGTGTCGTCCGCGCGTTTTTTCAACTCGCCGGACGGCGCGCTCTGCACGGCGCCGGCTGCAGCCGCTCCGGTGCGGATGGGCGCCGTCGGTACGCGCCGCGTGTCGCGGCCGGCGCACCGGTGCGCGCTGCGTGCGCGGTGCGCCGAGCGTGTCCTTGCTGCCGGCCGCGATTCGATACGGGCGCAGTCTATGGCCTACGCCGCTCGGCACGCTTTGACGGAAATCAAAGGCGTAGCGACCGAGGCGCGAAAACCCTCGGGACCGAATGGAGCAGGGGCATGCGCGGCGCTGAGGCGCGCCACGCACGAGCCGGACGAGCCGTCCGGCTCTACGAGGAATCAGTGCTGCGCTGACTTGCGTGCCGTCGCGCGCCGGGTCGCGCGGGCGGCCGGCGCCGATCCTGCCGGTAGCACCGGATGATCGTCGAGCAGCGCCGCCGCGACTTCACGCTCGGCCGCAAACCAGTCGTCTTCGGGGCTGCCGCCTTGAAAGCCGCGGCTCAGGGCGCGGAAGTATGCCGCCTCGGCGATCATGCGGTGACGTTCCTCTGCGGTGACGATCGGCGCCTGGCTCGGCCGCTTGCTGCTGTTGCGGGTCTTGGCCTTCTGTTTCTGCACGGTGGGGCTCCTGTGGTTCGTGCGTGGCGCTCGGGGATCGAGCCACGTCGTGGCGATGCGGCGAGTATTCTTGAGTGATTTCGGCGCGCAGGCAAACCGGCGCTGATGAACGCGCGCGGTCGCGCGATGAGTGCGGTCAGCGCCGCGGGTGTGCGGCGTCGATCGCGAGCCGCGCGCGCACGCGGCGCCACTCGGCGTGCGCGGCGGCGCTGTCCGGCGGAAGTGCGGCGTCGAAGCGCTCCACCGAATCGAGCTCCTCCGGGGCGAGCGGCTCCTGCGTCGCCAGCTGGTGCTCGAGCACGGCGCTGTCGGCTTCGGAGGCGTCGCGCCCGCGCCGCGCGCGTGCGGCGAGGCGCGCGCGCAGCGTCGTTTCGTCCGCCGCGAAATCCACGATGACGAACGGCGTACCGCGCGCCGCGGCCAGACGGCGGAAGGCATCGCGCGGCGCGCGCTGGAGGAAGGTGGCGTCGACGATGGTGGTGTAGCCGGCGTCGAGCGCGTGCCCGGCCAGCTCGAGCAGACGCGCGTACGTGCGTGCAGTCGCGTCCGCGGCGTAAGCGCCTTCGGCGATTCCGGAGCCCGTGCGCGCGAGCGGGGGCAATCCGTGCAGCCGCTTGCGTTCGACGTCGGAGCGCAGTCGCACGGCGTCGATGCCCTCGAGCAGCGTCTGCGTGTGCGTGGTCTTGCCGCTGCCGGAAAGGCCGTGCGCGATAAGGAGCGCCGGGCGCCGCGGTTCGATCTCGCGCTGCGCGAGGGCGAGGTACGCGCGGTATTGCGCGACGAGGCGCGCGCGTGCGGCGTCGTCCACCCCCGGCTGCTGCGCACGCAGCCAGTGAACCTTGGCGCGCACGAGCGCGCGGTAGACGATGTAAAAGGGCAGCAGAGCGAGGCCCGCGTAGTCGCCCGTGTGCTCGAGGTAGCGGTTGAGGAAGCGCCGCGCGAAGTCCGGACGTCCGCGGTCGTGGAGGTCCATGACCGTGAACGCCACCTCGTTGATGACGTCGATCCAGCGAAGCTCGGCGCTGAACTCGAGCGCATCGAAGATCGTAACGCGATCCTCGATCAGCGTGACGTTGCCGAGATGCAGGTCCCCGTGGCACTCGCGCACGCAGCCCGCGCGCTTGCGCCGGCGGAACTCCTCGCCGAGCGCGTCGATCTGCTCCGCGGTCCAGTGCTCGAGGCGCGCGAGCGCCGGTGCGTCGGGCGCCGCTCCCGCGGCGCGAATCTGGGCGAAATTGTCGCGGGCGGGCGCCGCAATCGCGGCCGGCGTGCCGTAGGCATCCACCGGGTCCGCCACCGCAGCGTGCGCGTGAAAACCGGCGACCTGATCGGCGAACGCGTCGATGTGTGCCCGCGTCAAGCGCCCGGCCGCGATCAGCCGGCTCAGCAATTGCTCCTGCGCGAACCGGCGCATCTTGACGGCGTATTCGATGGGCGGACCGTCGTTCCCGAGCACCGGCCGGTCGGGGGAGCCGGTGATCGATACCACGTCGAGATACAGCTCGGGCGCGAGGCGCCGGTTGAGCCGCAGTTCTTCCTCGCAGTAGTGCTTGCGCGCGGCGAGCGTGCGGAAGTCGAGGAATCCGAGATCGATCCCTTTCTTGATCTTGTAGGCGTAGTCGCCGGCGAGCAGGACATAGGAAATGTGCGTCTCGAGGCGTTCGACGCGCTCGACCGGATGCGGGTAGCGGCGCGGATCCTCGAGCGCCGCAATCAACGCTTCCTGATCGGTCATCGGTCCGTCGCGCGCCATGCCGCCCCCTAGACCGCGCGCTCGGCGGCCGCGGCAGCGGGCGCGCGGCGTACTTCGGCGGGATCCTTGCGCGGCGCCGTTGCGCCGGCGCAGCAGGTCGTGTCGGAGGGCGTCGCCATGCGTACAGCCTATCGCATGCGGGGTCGGCGGCGTTGACCGGGATCAATCGACTTCCCCCGTTGGCCGCCCGCGTGCGCCGGGGGGTTGCGGAGAAAGGCCGCAGCGCGGCCGGGGCAACATGGCCCGAGGATCGGCGCGCTGCGATCGCTGGCTTTTCCGGCGGAAGGCCGCGCATCGCGTGGAGTCGGGACGCCGGTGGACAAGCGTACGCCGCCGTGCCAAAACGTTCGACGCCGCGGCCGATCAAAGATGCACACGACGCCAGAGGACGGTGGGCGCTGCGGCTGCCCCCGAAGCCCGTGCGTTTGACGTGCATCAAGACGGCGCGCCGCGGTTGCTTTAGCGTAGTGCCGATCGGACGACCCGGGGAGACATGCCTCATGGGGAACACTGCCGGCATCATCGCGGCCGCGCGCAGCCGCGCGGCGCCCGCGCCTTAGGGCAGGCCGCACAAATGGATGCGACGTTGCACACACCTGGCGCCCTGCCACCGGAGGCCCTTTACCGGCGCGTCGATACCGCCGACTGGACGTTTCGAACCACCGACGAGCTCGAGGACCTGGCCGAAGTGATCGGCCAGGCGCGCGCCACCGAGGCGATTCGCTTCGGTGTCGGTATGGACGGCGGCGGCTACAACCTGTACGTGCTGGCGCCGCCGGGCACCGGCGGCCACGCCGTCGTGCGCGAGCTGCTGCAGGAGCGTGCGCGGCAGGAGCCGGTGCCGAGCGACTGGTGCTACGTCAACAACTTCGAACAGCCGCACCGCCCGCGCGTGCTGCGCTTGCCGGCCGGCATGGCGGCGAAGCTGCGCGACGACATGAGGGAGCTGATTGCGGATCTCGAGGGGGCGATCCGGGCGGCGTTCGAGAGCGACGAGTACCGTGCCCGCCGGCACCAGCTCGAGCAGAGCATGAAGGAGCGCCACGAGCAGGCGTTCGGGGAACTCGGGCGCCGAGCCGCCGAGCAGAAAATCCTGCTGATGCGCACGCCGACCGGCATGGCGTTCGCCCCGACGCGCAATGGCGAGGTCATGACGCCGGGCGAATTCGAGAAGCTTCCGGCGGAGGATCAGCAGCGCATCACCGAGGCGATCGGGACGCTGCAGGAGGAGCTGCGGCGCATCCTGGAGCAGCTGCCGCAGTGGCAGCGCGAGGCGCAGCAGCAGATCCGCGCGCTCGACCGCGACGTGGTGCACGCGGCGGTCCGGCACCAGATCGCCGCGGTCAAGCAGAACTACAGCGCCCTGCCTGCGGTGCTCGAGTATCTCGACGCCGTCGAAGCTTCGGTGATCGAGCATGCCGACGACTTCCGTCTGGAGGACGGGGCCGAGTGGCGCCCGTTCGGCATTCCCGCCCCGACGGCGCGCGAAGCGCTGCGGCGACGCTATGGCGTGAACGTACTGATAGACAACGGCCGCGCAGAGGGCGCGCCCGTCGTTTATGCCGACAACCCCACCTATTCCGAGCTGATCGGCCGCATCGAGCACCTGGCGCAGATGGGTGCGCTGGTCACGGACTTCATGCTGATCAAGCCGGGCGCGCTGCACCGCGCGAACGGGGGCTATCTGGTGCTCGACGCGCGGCGGGTGCTGATGCAGCCGTTCGCCTGGGAGGGACTCAAGCGCTGCCTCGCCTCGAACGAGATCCGCGTCGAGGCCCTCGGGCAGGCGCTGTCGCTCATCAGCACGGTATCGCTCGAGCCCGAGCCGGTACCGCTCGATGTCAAGGTGATCCTCGTCGGCGAGCGCCTGCTCTACTACCTGCTGTACAACCTCGATCCGGACTTCCGCGAGCTGTTCAAAGTGGCCGCCGATTTCGAGGAAGACATGGACCGCAGCCCCGAAACGCAGTGGCTTTATGCGCGGCTCGTGGCGACGCTCGTGCGGCGCAGGCGGCTGCGGCCGTTCGAGCGCGACGCGGTGGCGCGCGTGCTCGAGCACGGCGCACGGCTCGCGGGCGACGCCGAGAAGCTGACGATCCGCACCCAGGACATCGCCGACCTGCTGCGGGAGGCGGACTACTGGGCGCGCGAGGAGGGGCGCGACACCGTGGCGCGCGGGCACGTTCAGCGCGCGATCGCCGCGCGGCTGCGCCGCAGCGACCGCGTGCGCACGCGGGTGCAGGAGGAGATCCGGCGCGGCACGCTGCTCATCGATACTACGGGGCGCCGGCTGGGCCAGGTGAACGGTTTGTCCGTGGTCAGGCTCGGCGAAGCCGAATTCGGGTATCCGACGCGCATCAGCGCGCGCGTGCGCTTCGGCAAGGGCGAGTTCGTCGATATTCAGCGCGAGGTGGACCTCGGCGGGCCGATACATTCGAAGGGCGTGTTGATCCTCGCCGGATTCTTCGGCGCGCGCTATCTGCCCGACCGCCCGCTGGCGCTCGCCGCCACGCTCGTGTTCGAGCAAACCTACGGCCCCGTCGACGGCGATTCGGCGTCTTGCGCCGAGCTGTGTGCGCTGGTGTCGGCGCTCGCGGAGGTGCCGCTGCGTCAGGACCTCGCGATCACGGGGTCGGTGAACCAGTACGGCGAGGTGCAGGCGATCGGCGGCGTGAATGAGAAGATCGAGGGCTTCTTCGATACCTGCAGCGTCCGCGGGCTGACGGGTGCGCAGGGCGTCATCATCCCCACGGCCAACGTGAAGCACCTCATGCTGCGCGAGGACGTCGTCGCCGCCTGCCGCGAGGGCCGCTTCGCCGTTTACCCGGTGGCGACCGTCGACGAGGCCTTCGAGCTGCTGACCGGCCTGCCGGCCGGCACGCGCGGGGACGACGGCAGGTTCCCGGCGGACAGCGTCAACGGCCGCGTCGAGGAGCGGCTGCGGAGGCTCGCGGAGCAGGCGCGCGAGTTCGCGCGTACGGGTGTGGAGCGAGAGCAGCCGTGAGCGAGCCCGCACCGCCGGCGATCCGCCGCATCCTGGTGGCGCTCGACGCCTCCGCCGGAAGCGTCGGGGCGCTGCGGGCGGCGGCCGCCGTTGCGGCGGCGGCGTCGGCGGAGCTCGCGGCGCTGTACGTGGAGGACGTGAACCTGCTGCGTCTCGCGGCGCTGCCGTTCGCGGCCGAGGTCGATCCGATTTCCGGGCGGGCGCGGCCGCTGCAGCCGGAAGACATGGAGCGGCTGCTGCGCGTGCAGGCGCTGCGTGCACGGCAGGCGTTCGTGCAGGCGACCGCGCGCCTGCGCGCGAGCTGCAGCTTTCGCGTGGCGCGCGGCCGGATCGTACCGGAGCTGCTGCAGGCGGCGATGGAAGCCGATCTGGTGGCGTTGGGTGCGATCGGCAGTCTGTCGGCAGCGCGCGGCGGCGCGCTCGGTTCGATCGCCCGCGCGGTGATCGCCGAAGCCGAGCGGCCGCTGTTGATACTGCCACACGGCGCGGCGCTGCGGCCGCCGATCGCGGTGGCCGTCGATGCGGCGAGCGGAGCGCGCGGCGCGCTCGCGCTCGGCGCCCGCCTCAACGACTACTTTCCCTCGGCCGAGCTCGTCGTATTGCTGATCGCCGACGACCCGAAGCAGGCGCAGGCGCTGCGGGGCGCCGCGGAGACCGTGCTCGCCGGAACGCGGACGCGTTATCGCAGAGTGGCCGGCGCCGACGTCGATGCGCTCGGCCGGACGCTGCAGGCCGAGCGCGCGGGGACACTGGTGCTGGCGCGCGCCAGCCGGCATCTCTCCGTCGAAGCCGTCGGCGAAGTGCTCGCGCGCACGAACGTCGCCGTGCTGCTCGTTTGATCCGGCGCGCCGCCCCGCGCGAGGCGTTGCGGCGTGACAAGGGACTCGAGCGCGGTTGACGCGGCGGCGTAGACGCTGCACGATCCGGGCAGCGCAAAGGCGTATCGCGCACGCCGGCGCGCCTTTCATGAGCCGCGTCTCGGCGCCGAGGGCTTCGTCGAGGCGGTTGCGGGAGGCGCGGACCGGGATGCGAGCGCGTACGCGCCGGAAAGCGGGTCCTCGCGGAGTCGGGTCGATCTCAACGCCGTCGATGCCATCCCCCGGATGTCGAGCCGGTGCGGCGCCTGCGTGATCTACGGCGCCGGCCGGTTCGCATGCGGGGGATCGGTGGCGCAACCGGAAAACGGCGGGGAGAGCGGCATCATGCAGATCATGCCCGACTATCGCGGCGGCAGCATCGTCAATCTCATGTCCTCGATCGTGCACGCGCTCGGCGGCGAAGAACCGCTCTATGCGCCGCTCGTCGCACTCCCGCCCGGAGAGCTCGCGAGCCGCAACGTGGTATTGCTCGTCGTGGACGGCCTCGGCTACGAGTACCTGCGGGCGCGCGGACCGGAAGGCGGTCTCGCACGGCGCGTGCGTGCGCGCATCACGTCCGTCTTTCCCTCGACGACCGCGAGCGCGGTTACGACCTTTCTCACGGGGACGGCGCCGCAGCAGCACGGTCTTACCGGCTGGTTCATGTACTTCGCCGAGCTCGGCGGCGTCATGGCCGTGCTGCCGTACCGCCCCCGGCACGGCGGTTCCGCGCCGCGCCTGGCCGTGGGCGCGCTGCTGCAGCACGTTCCGGTGTTCGACCGGCTCGATGCACGCGCGTACATGGTCGCGCCCGCCCGCATCGCGAACTCCGACTTCAATCTCGCACACCGCGGCCGCGCGGAGCTCGAGGCGTTCGGAACGCTCGACGAGATGTTCCAGGCGATCGAGCGCATCGTGCACACGCCGGGCGGACGGACGTACGTGTACGCGTACTGGCCGGAGCTCGACCGGCTCGCGCACGAGCACGGCGTCGGTAGCCGTGAGGTGAGCGAGCACCTGGACGCGATCGATGCGGCGTTCGAGGCGTTCCTCGGGCGCATCGCCGGCAGCGATACCACCGTGATCGTGACGGCCGACCACGGCTTCATCGACGCCGCGCCCGCGCAGGCGATCGATGTCGCGGCGCATCCGGCGCTCGCCCGCACGCTCCTGCTGCCTCCGTGCGGCGAGCAGCGCGCGGCGTACTGTTATGTCCGGCCGCAGCGGCAGGGCGCGTTCGCCGACTACGTCGCGCGCTTCGCCGACTGCGCCGAGCTGCACGAAGCCGAGGCGCTGGTCGCGGCGGGCGCCTTCGGCCTCGGTGCGCCGCACCCGCGGCTGCACGAACGGATCGGCGACTATGTGCTGATCATGAAGCAGAACGCCGTGATCAAGGACTGGCTGCCCGGCGAGCGGCCGTTCGAGCATATCGGCGTGCACGGCAGCGCGAGCCCGCAGGAAATGTACGTACCGCTGATCGTGGCGCAGGTCTGAGCGCGCCGGCGGCGCACGCCGTCGGCACGGACTTGGGGCGGGGCGCCACGGCGCACGCAGATCCGGCCCGCCCGCCGGCTTGACAAACCGTCGGGCAGGGCCGAGCGTTAATCGGTAGGGGCGCGGGAATCGTGGGCCCGCCGCTCCGGGCAGGTCTATAGTGTCCTTAGAATTAACAACAAAGCGCTGCGCGGCCGCGATGCCGGCACCGCAGCCGAGGGGAGACGTTCATGTCCACGAAGCCCGATTCGCAGAAAGTCCTGGACGAGGCCCTGCAGCTCGAGCCGACCGCGCGCGCCTTCATCGCCGAAACGCTCCTCGAGAGTCTCGAGCTCGAGCACGATTTCCCGGTGCCGGAGGAGTGGCGTGAGCAGGTACGCCGCCGCTGCCTCGAGATCGATAACGGCCGCACGGGCATGTTCGACGACGCGGCCGTGCTGAACGAGCTGCGCGCGAAGTACGCTTGATCGACGTTCGCTGGCACCGCGCTGCGCGGGCGGAAGCCGCCGCCGCTGCTGCCTTCTACCGGAGCAAGCGCCCCGGGCTCGCGCAGCACCTGCTGCAGAACCTCGAAGAAGCGCTGCGCAAGCTGCAACGGCGGCCGCGCGCCTATCCACGCGTCGAGGCGAACGTGTACAAGTGCCGCGTGCCGCATTTCCCTTACGGCATCCTCTATCGCGTCCGCGAAGCGGACTTCGAGGAGCCGCGCATCGAAATCCTCGCCCTCATGCACCTGCGCCGCGCTCCAACTGGCGGCAGATCCGAGTAACGAATCCGGCGCACCGCGCCGCGTCATCCGTTCTGGGGCGGTTTTTTCGCTTTCGGGGCTGGCCCGCGTACGCGCACCTCTTCGGCGGCGCGTGAGCGGGCCTCTTCCGTAGACCCCTGCGGCTGCTCCGAGGGCCGCGTGAAACCGCTGAGCGCATCCTGGTCGCCGCGCCACGGTTCGCCCCAGCCGGTCGGCGCGTTCGGCAGGGCATAGATACGCGGGCCGTACACCGTCCGCGAGGCGTCCAGGCTTGCGCTCGGATCGACGGCAGCCGTCGGCGGCGGTTCCGGCACCTCGTCCGAGACGATCGGTTCGCCGATCTCGCCGCGCACGGCGCTCATGATCGCCGCCGCTTTCCGCGCCGCGGCGTCGTCGCGGGCTCGAAGCGCGAGCACCGTCTTCCCGCCGCGTACGGCATGCGCGTAGTGCTCCGACTCGTCGTCGATCAGCCAGCCGCTGAACATGCGCTGCACCACGCCGGCCATGCCTTTGAGCTTGGGGTGCGGTGGCGGTGCGGCGCTGTCTCCGCCCTCGAGGCGTATCTGTTCGGATGCGAATCCGTTTTCCAGGAGCCGCCGGCACGCGGCTTCGGCATAGGCCCGCGATTCATAAATCGCCACCACCAGTCTTGCCATCGGTACCTCCGCGCCCTGAGCGAGCTCCTCGTTCTCGAAATGAGACTCGGCCGGGCCGTCGATGTTCCGCCTGCGTTCTGCGCGGCGACAGGCGTTTACCGGATGGGATCGGCGCACGCGCCGCCGCTACGCTAACGCATCTGCGACCGCGGCCCCGGGTGCCCGGAGGTTTCGGTGGCGAATTCAGGAGATGGTCATGGCTGCGGCCTCGATTGCCGAGATCCTCCCGGGCCTGTTCCACTGGACCACGTACCACGAGGGGATAGGCGAGGACGTACATTCCTATTACATCGCCGCCACCCGGCCCGCGGTCCTGATCGATCCGCGCGTGCCCGAGGAGGGGTTCGCCTGGTTCCTGGATCATCCGGTGCCGGAGCACATCTATCTCACGAACCGGCTCCACTACCGCCACAGCGACCGTTTCAGCGAGCCGTTTCACGCAACCGTGTGGTGCCATGAGGCCGGGCTGCATCATTTCGGCGAGGACAGGCCGGTCCGAGGCTTCAAGCACGGCGAGACGCTTCCCGGCGGAATCGAAGTGCTGCCGGTCGGCGCGCTTTGCCCCGAGGAGACGGCGTTCTACTGGCGCGCCAACGGCGGCGCGCTGTTTATCGGCGATGCCATCGTGCGCGACGGGGACGCGCTCGCTTTCGTGCCGAACGAGCTCATGGGCGAAGACCCGAGAGCCGTCAAGCACGGCTTGCGCTTCGCGTTCACCCGCCACCTTGCGCTCGATTTCGATCATCTGCTGTTCGCGCACGGCGAACCCTGGATTGGGCACGGCAAGGCGGCGCTCACGGGCTTCCTTGCCATCGCGGCCTGACCCGGCCGGTGTCGCATCCTGGCGCCTCTCCAAAGCGCTGCTAATATTTCTTCGAGAATAGAAGCTCATATCCGCGCTTTCTGCTGTCGCATCTCTCTTTCCCGAAACTTTGAAATCCGACGTCCCTTCGAGACTTCCGATGTCCCGGCCAGGCCTGCTCGCGCTTTCGTTCGTGTTCCTTCTTCCGGTTGCCCCGCTCGAGGCTTCCGATACCGCGCCGGACGAAGCGCGCGCACGGCTGCGAACCTACCTCGCGGCCGACGGCGGGCGGCTCACCGATGAGCTCGCGAGCGCCGCACGCGATCGCGGCTATTTCTGCGTCCGCTGCCACGGCGAGGACGGGGTGAGCCGCATGCCGTTGGTGCCGAATCTGGCGGGGCAGAACGCCTACTATCTGCTCGAGCAGATCGAGCGGTTCGCGAGCGGCGAGCGCAATGACCACATCATGACGCCGCTCGCGCGGCAGCTCGCGCCGGACGACAGGGCGCTGCTCGCGTTCTACTACGCGAGCCAGCGCCCGCGCCCGCACGCCATCGAGGCCACTCTCAAGGAGCGCGGCGAGGCGCGCTATCGTCAGGTCTGCGTGGCGTGCCACGGCAGCGACGCGCGCGGCGGAGAGCGGTACGCGCGTCTCGCGAGCCAGCATCCGGAGTACCTGCGCCGCCGTCTGTATCAGTTCCAGGCGCGCACCGACGGCGAGGGGAGTGTGATGACAGGGATCGCGCGCACGCTTTCCGACGAAGACATCAGCGTCATCGCCGCCTACCTGGCCTCGCTACCCTGAAATTCCTGCGCCGCGTCCCGACGCTTCGTTCGGGGCGCGGAAACCTCCGTACTTCGGCGTGTCCGTAGCGGCGCGGCCGCCGGAATCCGTGCTGATCCGTGTCAAACATCGCCGGGCGGCCCGCGGCTAGCATGCAGCGATTAGACGGAGGCACACCATGACCAAGGATTTCATACAAATCGGGCAGGACGTGAGAAACGGCAGTCGGGCTCTGCGCGAGGCGGCGCCGGAGGCGATGAAGGCGTTCGCCGCGCTCGCGCAGGCGGCGACAGCCGCCGGTGCGCTCGACACGAAGACGAAGGAGCTGATCGCGCTTGCGATCGGGATCGCCGGGCGCTGTGACGGCTGCATCGCGCATCATACGCGCGTCGCCTTGCAGCTCGGTGCGACGCGCGAGGAAATCGCGGAAACGGTAGCGGTCGCCATTTACATGGGCGGCGGACCGTCCAGCATCTACGGCGCGGAAGCGCTGCGCGCGTACGATCAGCTCGCGGCGCAAGCGGCGCGCTAGCACGAGCGGGAATCGAGCCGGGGCGCGTCTACGCGTCGACCGCCGCGAGCACGGCGCGCACGCGGCGCTCGGCGCTCGCCGTATTCGGCGCCGGAATCGAGTCGAAATCGCCGCGCAGCGCCTTCACGGCGTAGCGCTCGCGTTCGATTTCGCCGATCGTGCGCACACCGCGGCGGCGAAAGAGCGGAAGCGGCAGACACCAGCCTTGCAGGGCGTGCTGTCCGAGGAACGCGAGCACCGCGGCCGGTAGCAGAAGGAAACGGCGATCGGCGCGATGGCCGAGCAGCGTGCCGAGAACCACGAGCGTGGCCGCATTCGCCTGCAGCGTCCGCTCGATGTCCCACTCGCGGTCGAGCTCGGCGAGCCGCGCTTCGAACTCGACCCTTCGGCCTCCCTCGAGGCGCGCGACCCGCGCATCGGTGCGTGCGCGCACCAGCCGGTTCACTTCCGGATCCGTATTGCGCTGCACGCGCGTCGCAGTCGCAGGGAAACGCAGGCTGATCATCGGCGCATCTCCGAGCCGATGATGCGCTCCGTAGCCGACTCCGGCCGGGACGGGCGGGGGCCCGTGGGCTCATCGAGGTTCGCGAAATCGCCACGGAGGGCCTTGAGCGCGTAGCGCTCGCGCGCGATCTCGCGCGGTGTGCGCACGCGCAGACGGCGAAGCACCGGGAGCAGCGGATGCCATCCCGTCAGCGCGTACGCAAGGAGCGAGCCGCCGACGAACGCCGGCAGGGCGAGGAACGCCGGACGCACGAGCACACCGAGCGCGAGACCGACCAGCCCGGTGGCTGCCGCTTCGAGCTCGATCACGCGGTCGGTGTCCCATTCGCGCTCGAGCCTGTCGAGCCTATAGGCGATCGTCTCAGCGTCGGCTTCCGCGTAGCGCTGCAGACGCGCGTACGTCTCATCGTCGATGCGCCGCAGTACCGCGGCTGCCGTGTGCGTGCGGACGCGGTCCCCTTTGAAAACCATACGCATTCCTTTGCCAACAGTGCGTTGCGCAAGACGCGTCTGTATCAGTATACCGATCCGCATCGACAACTGCCGTCCGTTCCTTACCGAAGCTTGCCTTGTTGGTGCTCCGGACCCTATGCCCAGCAACGCAGTGCTCTCAGTGGGCGGCTAGACTTCAGGGATGCTGTGCCACTTGCCAGGCGGTCGCTCTCCCCGAGCAGTAGCTAGAAGAAGGTCTTTCAGAGTGTCCGAGAAGCTGTTATCGGGACTAGAACTTCCCGCCAAGATGACTGTGCCTTAGGATTTTCCTTATTCGGGGGGTGGGATAGGACGGAGCGATGTCAGATCCTTAGGTCGAGTCTTCGGGAAAATGGAAACGGATGTAAGTGCTTGTCGAGTGAAGTACTAGGGAGGTAGCGGCCAATGGCGAGCAAGTATCCAAGGGGGTCAGAGTGGCGTAAGTGGGATTTGCATATTCATTCTCCTTCTACGCATCTGGAATCTCGCTATGGGAACGATTGGGACGGCTACTTGGATGCGCTAGCAGCAGCCGACTTTGCAGTATATGGGATCACGAACTACTTCTGTTTCGCCGCTAACGAGCTAGAAAGGGTTCGTGGTGGGTTAATTGCGCGTGGGGTAGAGAAGACTATACTCGGCAACCTTGAGTTTAGAATCAGCCAACCCAATAAGGACGGTGAACATATTAATGTGCACGTCTTGTTCTCTGAGGCGCTTAGCACCGAGGAGATAAATGTAGCGATCGGTCGTCTGCCGCTCATTAATACCGCCGATTCCAGAGGTCAGCTGCGAGTCTATTGTAGCGAGGAAGACATAAGGAAGGCGCGCCTAGATTTCAGGAACATCCTTGTATGGTTTGATGACCTTGTAAACCACTTAAAAAGCCACTTTAGGCAATGGGATTACCTCGTCGCTTGTTGTCCAAGTGGCTATGGGTCATTCAGGCCAGCAAGAGGTGATGGACGCGGAGCCAGTTTAGCCGTCGAGATCGATAAGGATACGCATCTCTTTTTTGGCGACGAGGAAGATCGAAAGTTCTTCCTTCGAAAGGATCGCTATGATGGCGCGATTCAGAAACCAGTTGTCGCCGGGAGCGACGCGCACGCAATAGCCGAAATCGGTCGGCGCTTCTGTTGGATCAAGGCTCATCCGACGTTCGAAGGTCTTCGACAGACGCTCTTCGAGCCGGAGGAGAGAGTCAGTCTTGCTGCGGAAAATCCGATGGCAGCGTTCGCAAAGCCTTACTTCAGCGCTGTCGAAGCGATCGGAGAAATCGTTACGGGACAACCAATTTCGTTCAAGGCGACGTCTCTCCCTCTGAATCCTGACTTAGTAACGATAATCGGCGGACGTGGAACAGGTAAGAGCGTGCTGCTCGACTGTGTGTACAAACGCTTCCATGCGGACTCTTCGAGGCGTGACAAACGTTTATCCGAGTTGGTTCCAGAGCGTTTCGCGGTTGAGTTCACCAAGCAGGACGGTATTGAAACGATAACAGTGGAAGCAGATACCGATGGTGCTCCTACATATCTGCATGTGCGGCAGGGAGATATTAGACGCTTTGCGGAAAATCCCGATGAGCTCAGTGATCAGATAAAGAAGTTGCTACGGCTGCAGACATATGATGCCCAAGATACTCTTGACCTCGATATGGAAGCGGTCCTGGAGCAGATGGAGGACCTTAAGAGATGGTTCTACTTCGAAGACGAGGAAGGTAATCAAATTAACCAGAAGGCGTATAACCAAAAAATAATACAGATCAATGAAGAAAGAATTAGGGCGATTACGAGCAAAGAGAACAGAGCGCTCGTAGAGCAATTTAACAGGAATACGAGCATTGCAGCGAGAATTCGCGGTACTCAACAAAGACTTGAGGGACTGAAGACAAAGCTTGCGCAGATTCTCCAAGACCTAACGCGCGAGATATCTGCCATTAATTCGGCGTTGTCTGCCTATGGGATGACAGTGCCAGATGTGGACACGAGTCCGCAGACGAAAGCTATTGCTGACATTGAAAAAAGGTTGACCACAGAACTCGCAGAGCTGACAAGTGAGAATGCGGCGATAGAGAAGCAGCTTAGGTCTCAAGGAATCGAACAAGATCCCGCAGGCTTGCTAGACAAGGTAGCAGTATTCCAAAAAGCGATCGCCGAAGCTCGACAGAGGATCGAGGACTTCAGGGGGCGGTTTAGGTCATTTGGAAAGCTCGTGGCAAGGAGACGAGCACTAGCAAAAACGTTAATGGATAGAACGCGTGCTGCAAGAGATGCGATAGACAAGGCATTCGAGAAGCTTAAAGCGGGGCGCGAGGGCTGGGCGCCCAATCAAGTTGCTTTGGTACAAAAACTGCTAGCAGACGTTAGCATCACTGGCGAGGTCGTCTTCGATGAGGGCGCATTTTATGCGGGCCTGCTTCGGGTCCTGGATGGCAGAAAGTTTCGTCAGACAGGTACGAAGAGCCAGCGCGAAAAGGTGGCAGAACGGTTCTCTGTTAGGACATTCGAGGAGTATGCTCAGCTACTCGATGGCAGACAGCTAATTGTTGATGAGACAGGGAAGCGGATGAATGCGGAGCAGTTTTCGAGGCGTCATGAGTATTTTGTGCCGTGCGATGACTACACATTTCTGGAATGGCTGTATCTGCCGCGCTTTCAGCAAAAGTACCTACGTGTTCGTGCGAACATCAAGTATAAGGGTAAGAGCCCGGATAGGCTGTCTGTCGGGCAACGGGGCACTTTTTACGTTTGCATGAAGCTCGCTACGGATCCGTTCGGTAGTCCGTTCGTGTTTGATCAGCCGGAAGATGATCTCGACAACGAGTTCATAGTGAAGGAACTTGTACCGTTGTTTAGGGAGATAAAGAAGTATCGCCAAATCATCATAGCAACGCATAATGCGAATTTGGTTGTAAACGCGGATGCGGAGCAGATTGTCGTTGCAAGTAATCAAAATGAGTGCCTTTCATATGCCTCAGGCGCCTTGGAAGACGCTGAGGTGCGAGAGGCGGTCTGTACGATACTTGAAGGAGGCAAAGAGGCATTTCTAAAGCGAGAGGACAAGTACAGCTTCGAGTAGCAACAGTGCAAGCTATTCCGTTTAGGGACATGAACTGCACGGGTGCTGCAGCGCTACTATAGGCTTGCCGCGCCAGAGAACTGCTGAGAAAACCATAACCAAGGTGGCTACGATTGCAATCTCTTTGGGTGGTTCTCTGCGCTTGTAAGAGTTCGACATCTGGTGCAGATATCTGGGCAGACGTAGCTTTCGATGCCTCGGAGGGGCTTGCCTCTACGGTCAACGCTGTTACTCCTACTCTACCACCGTCCGCGACTGCTCCCGCATGTATTGCGCGAGATAGTAGAAAGAGGCGATCGCCTTGCCGGTCGAGCCCGAGCCTTTCCAGCCGCCGAAGGGCTGATAGCCGGGCCAGGCGCCGGTGGTGGCACCCTGTGGCCGGTTGGCGTAGGTGACGCCGGCTTCGATGTTTTCGTGGAACCAGGAGATCTCGTCCGGCGCGCCGTAGAAGCCGGCCGTGAGCCCGAGCTCGGTGTCGTTCGCGAGCCGCATCGCTTCCTCGCGGTCGCGCACGCGGTGAAGCATGAGGATCGGCACGAACATTTCGTGTTTCCAGAGGCGATGGTCGAGCGGCGCTTCGACGAGCACGGGCTGGACGTAGTAGCCGCGCGCAAGGTCGCCGTCCCGTAGCTGCCGGCCGCCAGAGATGAAGCGCGCGCCGCCGTTCTTCAGCTCCTCCACGTAGCGCGCGTAGTTCGCATACGCGTTCTCGGTCGCGACCGGTCCCAACCAGTACTCTCGTTTCGTGGGATCGCCGATTCGAATCGCAGCGATCTGCTGCTTGAGACGCTCGATGAGATCGTCGGCGACCTTCTCCTCGACGTAGAGCCGCGACAGGGCAGAGCATTTCTGCCCGGTCATGCCGTACGCGGAGCGGGCGATGCCGGCGGCGGCGTGATCGAGATTGGCGCGCGCGGTCACGATGCAGGGGTTCTTGCCGCCCATCTCGGCGATGCAGGGCTTCGGCCACGGTCCGCTCACCATCTGCTGCATGATCTGACGCCCGACGGCGGCGGAGCCGGTGAACGTGACGCCGGCGGTGAGCGGGTGCGTCACCAGCGCCTGGCCGATCTCGGCATCCGCGCCGGAGAGGTAATTGAAAACCCCGGGCGGCAAACCGGCGTCGCGGATGCAGTCGGCGAGGAGGCGGCCGGCCCAGGGGGTTTCGATCGAGCCTTTGACGACCACGGTGTTGCCGGTCGTGAGCGCCGCCGCGACCGGGCCGGCTGCGAGGGCGAGCGGGTAGTTGAACGGGGCGATCACCACCCAGACGCCGTACGGGCGCATGACACTCCGGTTGCGCGAGATGACGCCGGGGAGCGGGTCGTTCGGGAGCACGTGATCGTAGCCTCCATGCTGCTCGAAGTCGTCCGGATATACTCGAAAGAATTCAACGCTTTCCTGTGCTTCCCCGAGACCTTCCATGCGGTTCTTGCCGACCTCGAGCGAGAGCGCGGCGCCGATCTCGTACACCCGCTCCTCGAGCAGATCGGCGACGCGGCGCACGAGCCGGGCACGCTCGGCAGCCGGCAGCGCCCGCCAGGCCGGGAAGGCCGCCTGTGCGGCGCGCATGGCGGCGTCGACGTGGCTTTGCTCGGGGAGGGCGAACTCCCCGAGGATGCGCTCGCAATCGATGGGCGTAGCGCGGGGCGCGTAGGTGCGCGCGCGCACGTCCTCGCCGTTGATGTAGAGATCGTGCCGGCGGCCGAGCTTTCCGGAGACGAGACCGGCGAGGGCCGCGTCGAAGCGCTCGTGCATCGCTTCGGGCGGGTTGAACATCGTCGCGTAGGTGAGTTTGAAGCTCATGATCTTCTCCGAAGTCGTTCATCCGGCAGGGAAACATTTTCCGAGAAGTTGATCGAGCAAAGCCAGCGCGTCTGCGAGCTCATGTTCCTCTATGACGAGAGGCGGCGCCAGGATGATCAGGTTGCCGCGGGCGGCGAACGAGACGCCTTCACCCATCGCCGCGTCGACCAGGGCTTTGAGCCCGGGCGGCGTTTGGGGCCAGGGAGCCAGCGGCTCGCGCGTGGCGCGATCGGCGACCAGCTCGAGCACGGCAAAGAGCCCGTGGCCTCCGCGGACGTCGCCGACGACCGGATGGCGGACCGCCATAGCGTCGAGCTCCGCCTTCAACCGCGGCCCTAGGGCGCGCGAGCGCTCGATAAGTTTCTCCTCCTCGTACACCGCGAGCGCAGCGAGACCGGCCGCACAGGAGAGTGGGTGCCCGCAGTACGTGAGGCCGGTGTAGAGCATCTGGTGCTCGAGCCGCGCCGCGAGCTCGCGCGAGAGTACGACCGCCCCGAGCGGGAGCGCCGCCCCGGTGAGACCCTTGGCGAGCGTCATGGCGTCGGGCCGGCCGGCTTCGCCGTAATGCTGCCACGCGAACCACTCGCCGCAGCGGCCGAAGGCGCTCATGACTTCGTCCGCGATCAGAGGCACGCCGCGCTCGGCGGTGTAACGGCGAAGGAGCGGCCAATAGCTGTCGGGCGGGACGATGCCGTTCGTGCCGGCGTTCGGCTCCATCAGCACGGCGGCGACGTTCTCCGGGCCGAGCCGGTCGATGCGCTCGGCGACCGCCTGCGCCGCACGCTCGCCGCACTCGGCGTCGCTCGCCGACCCGAACGGGCAGCGGTACGGATAGGGCGGCGGTACATGGCTGACGGCGAACGCATCGGGGTCGACCTGCATGCGCGTGCGGGCGTCGCCCGAGAGCGCCATCGCAAGATAGGTTGCGCCGTGATACGAGCGGTCGCGCGCGATGACGATGCCGCGCGGTTTGCCGGTCGCCTGGCGCACGATCTTGACCGCATGCTCGTTCGCGTCCGCACCGCCCAGGGTGAAGAACACGCGCCCGCCGTCGAAGCCCGAGAGCGCGAGCAGCCGCTCCGCGAGCGCGGCGCGGGGCGCCGCACCCCACGCGTTCGTGACGAAGCAAAGCTTTTCGGCCTGCGCGCGGATCGCAGCGACGACCCGCGGGTGCTGGTGCCCCAGGTTGCTGCACTCGGACAGGCTGCTCATGTCGAGGACGGTGCGGCCGTCTTCGAGGTGCAGGCGCGCGCCCTTACCGCCGACGACCGTCGGCGCGTTCCATTCGGATTGCACGCACCAGCTGTGGAGGACGACCTCGCGCTCGCGGGCGATGGAAGTCATGTGTGGTGGACTAAGCCAACGTATGCATTGTACGGCCGCGGCATCCTACGAGGCCGACATCGGGCCGTCAAACCGGATGCGCGCCGATCCGGGAATGCCGGCCGGAGCTATTCGTGCCGCAGCGCCTCGATCGGGTCGAGCCGCGCAGCCTTGAGCGCCGGGAAGTAGCCGAAGACGACGCCGACCGCCGCGGAGAAGAGGAACGCAAGCGCGATGATGCTGAGATTCAGCACGAACGGCACCTGCAGCATTTGCGCGAGGACCGCGGAGCTTGCGAGCGCCAGCGCGATGCCGACGATGCCGCCGAAGGAGGAGAGCACCACGGCTTCGACCAGGAACTGCAGCAGTACCTCGCGCTCGAGGGCGCCGATTGCGAGGCGGATGCCGATCTCACGCGTACGCTCGGTGACGGACACGAGCATGATGTTCATGATCCCGATGCCGCCGACCACGAGGCTCACGGCGGCGACGGCGCTCAGGAGCAGCGTCAGAACCTGCGTGGTGCCGCTCAGCGCTTGAGCGATCTGGCGCGTGTCGATAATGGAGAAGTCGTTTTGCTCGTTCGGGGCGACCCGGCGGCGCTCGCGCAGGAGCTGTTCGATCTCGCGCTGCGCCTTGTCGATCAGGGCGGCATCGCGCACCGAAACCTGGATGCTGCGGATGTCCTGATTGCCCGCGATGCGGCGCTGAAATGTACGCAGCGGCGTCACGATCGTATCGTCCTGGTCGCGCCCGAAGCCGGCCTGGCCCTTCGGCTGCAGCAGACCGATCACTTCGCACGCGAAATTGCGCAGGCGCACGCGGGTTCCCAAGGGATCTTGCGTGCCGTAGAGCTCGCGGCGCACGGTTGCGCCGATGACGCACACGGCCGCTCCGGCGCGTAGCTCGCTCTCCGTGAACGTGCGGCCGCTCGCGAGCGTCCAGTTGCCGACAATAAAGTACTCGTTGGTCGATCCGGCGACGAGCGTGGACCAGCTGCGGTTGCCGTACACGGCGGTGAGGGTGGACGAAGCTACCGGGGCGACCGCCTGGAGCGATCCGATCTCGCGCTCGAGCGCCTGCACGTCCTGGAGCCGAAACGGCGCGACGTTGAGCGAGCGGCCCGGGCCCGGCTGCCCGGGAACGATCATGAGCAGGTTGCTCCCGAGGCTCGAGATCTGCTGCGTCACCTGCGCGGTCGCGCCGCTCCCGAGCGTAACCATGATGATGACCGCGGCGACGCCGATGATCACGCCGAGGGTCGTGAGAAAGGAGCGCATGGCGTTGCGCCGGATCGAGCGCAGTGCGAGGAGCAGGGCGTTCCAGAGCATCAGCGGCATCGGCGGCTCCCGCTCAGGCGCGTCCGCGCGCGGTCTGCGGCGTGCGGCGTTCGTCCGAGGCGACGCGACCGTCGACGAAGCGCACGATGCGCTGCGCGTACTCCGCCATGTCCGGCTCGTGTGTCACCATGAGAATGGTGATGCCGCGCTCGCGGTTGAACTGGGTGAGCAGCCCCATGATCTCGTGGCTGCGCGCGGTGTCGAGATTGCCGGTCGGCTCGTCGGCGAGCAGCACTTCGGGCTCCGTGACGACGGCGCGCGCGATCGCGACGCGCTGCTGCTGTCCGCCCGAAAGCTCTCCGGGCGTGTGGTCCTCCCAGCCTGCAAGGCCAACAGCCGCGAGCGCACGCCGCGCACGCTCGTGACGGACGGCGGCGCTTTCGCCGCGGTAGAGCAGCGGCAGCTCCACGTTCTCGAGCGCCGAGGTGCGGTTGAGCAGATTGAATCCCTGAAATACGAAGCCGAGGTAATGGCGGCGCAGCAGCGCGCGCTGATTGCGGTCCAGGCGGCCGACGTCGACGCCCTGGAAGAGGTACGTGCCGCTCGTCGGCGTATCGAGGCACCCGAGAATGTTCATGCAGGTGCTCTTGCCGGATCCGCTCGGGCCCATGATGGCGACGAACTCGCCGGCGTCGATGCGCAGATCCACGCCGCGCAGCGCGTGCATCGCGGCGGTGCCGCTCCCGTAGACTTTCGTCACGCCGCGCAGCTCGATCAGCGGCACGGCGGCGTCGGCGCTGCGCGCAGGCGCGCTCATCGGTTTGCCGCAACCGCGTCCGTGATCACCGGCGTGCCGGGCTGTAGCGGTCCCGAGCGCACCTCGGTCATGGCGCCGTC
>DASVBY010000064.1:0-22859 GCA_036381895.1 Burkholderiales bacterium
AGGCGTTCGGCGCTGAGCACGTACCGGTGCTCGCCGCGCGCGTTCAGCGCGCGCGCGACGAAGTCCTCGATCACGTAGTCCGGTTCCGCGGGCGCGGGCTGCGCAACCGGCGGCCGCTCGGCCTCGCGCGTCAGCCACCACGAGCCGCCCGCGAGGAGCAGCAGCACGAACCCGAGCGCGAGGCGGCGCGCGCCGAACATGGTGCTAGCGCGGCGCGTCGGCGGCGAGGTAGCGCCGCATGGCCGCCGCGTACTTCTGCTGCGCGTGCAGGATGAGCTCGGCCGCCTCGCGCACCGCGCCGCGGCCGCCCGCGCTCGGCGTCACCCAGTCGGCATGCTCGCGCACGAGCGGATGCGCGTCGCGCACCGCGATGCCGAGGCCGAGGTGCAGCATCACCGGCAGATCGACGACGTCGTCGCCCACGTACGCGGCTTGTTCGCGCGCGAGCCCGAGCTCGCGCACGAGCGCTGCGCACACGGGCAGTTTCTCGCCACAGCCCTGGTACAGGTGGCGCACGCCGAGCTCCGCCGCGCGCCGCTCGACGGCGCGCGAGGTGCGGCCGGTGACGATGCCGATGGTGATGCCGTTCTCGATCAGCAGCCGGATGCCGTGCCCGTCCTTGATGTCGAAGGCCTTGTACTCGTCGGCGGGCCCGAGGATCACGCGGCCGTCGGTGAGCACGCCGTCGACGTCGAGCAGCAGCAGGCGCACGCGCCGGGCGCGCTCGAGCGCGGCCTCGGGCATCGCGAACGCGGGGCGGAGGAGCGGCGGCGTCAGCACGGGCCGAAGGAATACGTAGCGGGGGATACGCCCGCCCCGGGGCGCGCGTTCTCGCGCTCCCGAAGCGGCTGCGATCCGGATGCCGCGGCGCGGCCGGATGCGGAGTCCGCGCTTCCTCGTATGCTGCGGTTGCCGGCGCGCATGTTTCTCGCTCAGACGATGCGGCGGCGCAGCAAGTCGTGCATGTTGAGCGCGCCGACCACGCGCCGCTCGCCGTCGATGACGATGAGTCCGTTGATGCGGCGGCTGCGCATGAGCTCGATGGTTTCGGCCGCGAGCCGGTCCCCGGTGGTCGTGATCGGGTCCCGGGTCATCACGTCCGCGACCTTGGCGCGGTACACGTCGACGTTGCGCTGCAGCAGCCGCCGCAGGTCGCCGTCGGTGAGCACGCCGACGAGGCGCGCGTCGGCGTCGACGATCGCCGTCATGCCGAGGCCCTTGCCGGTCATCTCGATGAGCGCCTCGCGCAGGCTCGCCGTTGCCGCCACCACCGGCACGTCCGCTCCGGTGTGCATCACATCGCGTACGTAGAACAGCAGGCGGCGTCCGAGCATGCCGCCGGGGTGCGAGCGCGCGAAGTCCTCGCGCGTAAGATTGCGTGCCTTGAGCAGTGCGACGGCGAGCGCGTCGCCCATGGCGAGCGTCGCGGTGGTGCTCGCGGTCGGCGCCAGGTTGAGCGGGCACGCCTCCTTCTCGACGCCGCAGTCGAGCACGGCGTCGGCCTGGCGCGCGAGCGTCGAGTCGCGGTTGCCGGTGAGCGCGACGAGCTTCACGCCCATGCGCTTGATGATCGGCAGGATCACGAGGATTTCGTCGGTCTCGCCCGAATTGGAGATGGCGAGAACCAGGTCGGTCGGCGTGATCATGCCGAGGTCGCCGTGCGAGGCCTCGCCGGGATGGACGAAGAACGCCGGCGTGCCGGTCGAGGCGAGCGTCGCCGCGATCTTGCCGCCGATGTGGCCCGACTTGCCCATACCGACGACTACCACCCGCCCCTGGGTCGCCAGGATCAGCTCGCAGGCGCGCGCGAAGCTCGGATCGATGCGGCGCGCGAGGGCCCGGAGGGCGTCGGCTTCGATCTCGATGGTTTCCCGTCCGAGCTGCTCGAAGGCGGTGTCGGTCATGAGGGGGTACGGAGCGGCGTTTTCGGGGAGTATATCGAATGCGCCTGCGGATTGCCGCGGCGGCCGCTTCGCGGCGCGCGAGCGCCGACCGGCCGGCGCGCGGCTCGCTTCGTGCGCTTCGCGTATCATGGCGGCTGTTGCAGCACTCCGGAGCCGGCGATGACGACGACGTTCAAGGACCATTTCTCGGCGCGTGCGGAACAGTACGCCAGGTACCGCCCGGGCTATCCGCCGGAGCTGTTCGACTGGCTCGCCGCGCTCGCGCCCGCCCGGCGTCTCGCCTGGGACGTCGGCACGGGCAGCGGCCAGGCGGCGCTCGGGCTCGCGCGGCACTTCGAGCGCGTCATCGCGAGCGACGCCGCCGAGGCGCAGCTGCGCAACGCCGTCGCGCATGAGCGCATCGTCTATCGGGTGATGCCGGCCGAGCGCGCCGAGCTCGACGACGCGAGCGTCGACCTCGTGACGGTGGCGCAGGCGCTGCACTGGTTCGATTTCGCCCGCTTCTACGGCGAGGTGCGCCGGGTGCTGCGGCCCGAGGGCGTGATCGCCGCCTGGACTTACGGCGTGAACCGCGTGGCACCCGAAGTGGACGCGATCGTGCACCGTTACTACAGCGAGATCGTCGGCCCGTACTGGCCGCCCGAGCGCGAGCACGTCGAGCGGCAGTACCGCTCGATCCCGTTCCCGTTCGACGAGATCGCGGCGCCGCGCTTCGCGATGCAAATGGCGTGGCGCTTCGAGGACATGCTCGGCTATCTCGGCACCTGGTCGGCGAGCAAGCGCTACGCCGAAGCGCGCGGCGAGGACCCGCTCGCGCAGATACGCGAGCCGCTCGCCCGCGCCTGGGGCGAGGGACGCGAGCGCACGGTCGAGTGGCCGCTCTACCTGCGGGTGGGGAGGCTGCCGCGCGCGGACTAGCGGTCCGGAAGGGCGTTCGGTCCGGCGGGGGTCCGCCGCACGCGGCTCGTAGCACGCGCCGGCGGCGCGGGTTCTAGGTGAGGCGCGTGCGCGTCTTTCCGCAGCGCTCGCAGCGCTCGACCGTCACGAGCTTCCCCTGCTTCACGTCGAAGCGCTTCTCCGGGACCACCTTCCATTTGTGAAAGCCGCTCGCACAGAGGCTGCGGCCGTCGCGTCCGCGCCGCGCGGGCCGTTTGAACGGGATCACATCGCCCATGCTCAGTCCGATGCCTCGAGACAGCGCCGCACGGAATCATACTGCGGTTTCCAGCCGAGGTCCCGCCGCGCGCGGCTCGTGTCGAGCACGATCTCGTGCCGCAGGGCTTCGGTCCACGCGGGTTCGGGGCTGCCGCGGTTACGCAGCCACCGGTAGACGAGCGGTAGCGGCAGTGGCAGCACGCCGCCGCCCACCGCCCGCTGCAGCTCGCGCACGGTCGCGCTGTCGGCGCAGGCGAGATTGAACGCCCCGCGCACCTCGCGCTCGAGGGCGAGCAGGACCGCCCGAGCGAGGTCCAGGGCGTGCACGCATTGGAGGCGCGGCGCGGCGCCGGCAAAGCGCGGCGTGAACGGGGCGCGCAGCAGGCGCCGCACCAGGACGGGGGCGTGGGCACCGACCACGAGGTGCGGGCGCAGGCGCACGAGCCGCAGGCTCGCGTGCTCCTGCTCGAAGGCGTCGAGCCAGGTTTCGAGGGCCGACTGATCCTCGCCCAGACCGAAGCCGGGCAAACCGCCGCGGGGATGCGCTTCGTCGATCGGGTGGCGGCGCGCGGGAAGCGCGTACACCGCGGCGCTCGACAGATGCACGATGCGCGGAACCCGCTGCTGCGCCGCGCAGCGCATGACGTTCTGGCCGCCGATGAGATTGATTCCGCGCCGCTCGTCCGGGGCGCCGTCGAACACCGTGCTCGCGAGATGGATCAGCGCGTCGGCACCGGCGAGCAGGCGCGCGAGCTGCGGCGAGCGGGTATCGAGCAGCACCTGCGTGAAGCGCGCGTGCCGGAACGACGCCTCCCGGCGGTCGACGCCGATGAGCTGCGTGATTCGGGAATCGGCGGCGAGCAGCGGCAGCAGCGCGCCGGCGAGACTCGAGGCGCTTCCGGTGACTACGACGCGCACGTGCGTACGAGGGCAGGGGAGGCGACCGAGCCGGTTTCCGCGTGCGGCGAATCCGCCGGGGCCGGTTGCGGAGATGTCAGGATCTGGCGCCTCATGAAATGCTTGACCTCCATTAATATAGTTGGCGTGGGCCGATTCACGCACACCGGCCGTCCCGCACTGCTTCGGCTCCGTCTCCGCGGGCAGCGCGCGGTGCTGTTACCGAACGTAACAGATCTGTTAGGCTAGTTTCATGCCGTTTCGCCCGGACCATGGTCGCGGCCTCGACAGCTCGGTCCTGCTGTTCCTGCTCGGGCTGTTCCTGTTCTTCTCGCCGTTCACGTTCTGGTGGGCGGAGCTCGCTGCGGTCTGGTATCTGCCCTATCTCTTGTGGCTCGGGCTGATCGGTCTCATTGCCGTGGCGGCGAGGCGCGAGCGCGATGACGGCTGAGCTGTGGATCCTGTTCCTCGCCGGCATCGGCTACCTGCTGGTGCTGTTCCTGATCGCCTATGCGGCCGAGCGCGGGGTGATCCCCTCCGCAGTTGCCCGGCACCCGCTCACCTACGTGCTGTCGCTCGGCGTCTACGCCACGTCGTGGACCTACTACGGCAGCGTCGGCTTCGCGCAGACGGACGGCTACAATTTTCTCACGATCTACCTCGGCGTGACGCTGACGTTCGCGCTCACGCCGGTCCTGCTGAAGCCGATTCTGCGCCTCACGCGCGATTACCAGCTCACTTCGCTCGCCGACCTGCTCGCGTTTCGCTATCGCAGCCAGCTCACCGGCGTCGTGGTGACGCTGTTCATGCTGATCGGCATCCTGCCCTACATTTCGCTGCAGATCCTCGCCGTCACCGCCTCGATCCGCTCGCAAACCCAGGCGGCGACCTCCTCGGCGCTCGCGCTCGGATTCTGCATCACGCTGATCGTGTTCGCGATCCTCTTCGGCGCGCGCCACGCTTCGGCGCGCGAGAAGCACGAAGGGCTCGTGGTCGCTATCGCCTTCGAATCGGCGGTCAAGCTGCTCGCGCTCGCGCTCGTCGGCGGGTTCGCGGTCTTCGGCTTGTTCGGCGGCTTCGGCGGCATGGAGCAGTGGGTCGCGCGCACCCCCGAGGCGCTCGAAGCGCTCTATGCGCCCATGCAACAGGGGCCCTGGCTCACGCTGATGCTGCTCGCGTTCACCGCGTCGTTCCTGCTCCCGCGCCAGTTCCACATGCTGTTCACGGAGAACATCGAGCCGCGCACGCTGCGCTATGCCTCATGGGGGTTCCCGCTGTTCCTGCTGGTCCTCAACCTGCCGATCGTGCCGGTGCTCTGGGCCGGCATGGCGTTTCCGCCCGGCACGAACCCCGACTACTACGTGCTCGGCGTGACCCTCGGGTCCGGCGCGCCCTGGCTCGCGACCGTCGCGTTCCTGGGCGGCGTGTCGGCGGCGAGCGCCATGATGATCGTCGAGACCATCGCGCTCGCCGCCATGTGCCTTAATCATCTGATCCTGCCGATGAGCTTTCCGGCGCGCGCCGCCACCTACGACAACCTCTACCAGCGCGTGCTGTGGTGGCGGCGCCTGCTCATTGCCGTGATCATTCTCGCCGGCTACGGGTTCTACCTCCTGCTCGAAGCCAATCAGGGGCTGGTGCAGCTCGGGCTGATCTCGTTCGTGGCGGTGGCGCAGTTCCTGCCCGGCATCCTCGGGCTGCTGTTCTGGCGCCGCGCCACGCGGGTGGGGTTCATCGGCGGCCTGCTCGCCGGGGCGGCGGTCTGGTCGGTGACGCTGCTCCTGCCGCTGCTCGAGCAGTCGGGAATTCTCGGCACGACGCTGCACTTGCAGTCCTGGTACGGCGACACCGGCACGAGCCGCATCGTCTTCGGCACTTTCTGGTCGCTCGCGGCCAACAGCCTGTGCTTCGTCGGGCTGTCGGTGGTGACGCACCAGACGGCGGAGGAGAGCGAAGCCGCGAGCATCTGCAGCCGCGACGTGCTGCCGCCGCGCGGTGTGGTCGCGGCCGCTTCGCCGCAGCAGTTCCGCGAGCAGCTCGCGCGCATCGTCGGACCGCACACGGCCGAGCGCGAAGTGCGCCAGGCGCTCGCCGACCTCGCCCTGAGCGAGACCGAGCGCCGGCCGACGCAGCTGCGGCGCCTGCGCGAGCGCATCGAGCGCAACCTCTCGGGGCTGATCGGGCCGCTGCTCGCGCGCATGGTGGTCGACGACCGGCTGCAGCTCGATCCGGACGGCAAGCTCGCGCTCGCCGATACCGTGCGCTTCCTGGAGGAGCACCTCGAGGAGTCGCGCTCGCGGCTGCAGGGTCTCGCCGCCGAGCTCGACAAGCTGCGGCGCTATCACCGCCAGGTCCTCCAGGAGCTGCCGCTGGCGGTATGTTCGCTCGGGCCGAGCCAGGAGATCGTGATCTGGAACAACGCCATGGAGCGGCTCTCGGGGCTCGCGGCGCACGAGGTGAGCGGCGTGCAGCTCGCGGAGCTGGAGGAGCCGTGGGGCGCGCTGCTGCGCAGCTTCGCCGACGCGCAGGAACAGCACCTCTACAAGCTGCAGGTGCAGATCCGCGCCCGCCCGCGCTGGTTCAACCTGCACAAGGCGGCAATCGAGGATTCCACCGCGCTCCCGCCCGCCGCCGGCGGCATGGTGATCCTGATCGAGGACCTGACGGAGCGCCAGACGCTCGAATCCGAGCTCGCGCACACCGCGCGCCTCGCCTCCATCGGCCGGCTCGCCGCCGGCGTCGCGCACGAGATCGGCAACCCCCTCACCGGCATCGCTTCGCTCGCGCAGAACCTGCGCGACGAGTCCGATCAGGCGGCGATCCGCGAGAGCATCGAGCTGATCCAGCAGCAGATTCGCCGCATCGCGGACATCGTGCAGTCGCTGGTCACTTTCGCCCACGGCGGCGTGCCGTCGGAGCGCGCCATGGCGCCGCTCGGCCTCGCCGCCTGCGTCGACGAGGCCGTGCGCCTGGTGCGGCTCTCGCGCGCCGGCAAGGAGATAAACTTCGCGAACCATTGCGATCCCGCGATCGTGATCGAGGGCGACCGCAGTCGCCTGGTGCAGGTATTCGTGAATCTGCTCACCAACGCGTGCGACGCGTCCCACCCGGGGAGCACCGTGGACATCGCGGCGGAGCGCGACGACGCCGGCGAGTCGGTGCGTATCGTGGTGCGCGATCACGGGAGCGGCATCCCCGAGGAGCTGCAGGAGCGCGTGTTCGAGCCGTTCTTCACCACCAAGCAGCCGGGGCAGGGAACCGGTCTCGGCCTGCCGCTCGTGTACAACATCGTCTCGGACCACGGCGGCGCGGTCGCCATCGAGAGCGCGCCGGGGATCGGCACCAGCGTCACCGTACGGCTCCCGCTGCACAACGAGACGCGGGGGCGTGGCGCGGCGCTGTCGCAGGCGGGGGCGCGATGAGCCGCGTGCTGATCGTCGAGGACGAGGCGGTCATCCGCCAGGCGCTCCGGCGGCTGCTCGAGCGCAACGGCTACGACGTGGCCGAGGCGAGATCGGTCGCCGAGGCGCGCGCGAATCACGAGCTGCACGCCTTCGACGTCGTGATCGCGGACTTGCGGCTGCCGGGCGCCCCGGGAACGGACATCATCGCCGCCTGCGCGCCGGTGCCGGTGCTGATCATGACGAGCTACGGGAGCGTGAAGTCGGCGGTCGAGTCGATGAAGCTCGGCGCCGCCGACTACATCACGAAGCCGTTCGATCACGACGAGATGCTGCTGGTGCTGAGCCGCATCCTCGAGCAGCGCCGGCTGCTGCGTCGCGCGCAGGCGCTCGCGGCCGATGTCGAGCGCGACTACCCGGTCGCCGGCATGATCGGGAGCTGCGCCGCGATGCGCGAGGTGTTCGAGCGCATCCGCAAAGTGGCGCCGACCGACTCGACGGTGCTGATACGCGGCGAATCCGGTACCGGCAAGGAGCTCGTCGCGCGCGCCGTGCACGAGGCGAGCCCGCGCCGGGAAGCGCCGGTCATCGCCGTCAACTGCGCGGCGATCCCCGACAACCTGATCGAGTCGGAGCTCTTCGGGCACGAGAAGGGTGCGTTCACCGGCGCGGTGGCGGAGCACCGCGGCCTCATCGAGGCCGCCGATGGCGGCACCCTGTTCCTGGACGAGATCGGGGAGCTGCCCGCGGCGGCGCAGGCGCGGCTGCTGCGCGTGCTCCAGGAAGGCGAGATCCGGCGGGTCGGCGCGACGCGCTCGCGCAAGGTCAACATCCGCCTGCTCGCCGCCACCCATCGCGACCTCGAACAATGCGTCGCGGACGGCTCGTTTCGCGCGGACCTGTATTTCCGGCTGCGCGTGTTCGAGATTCGCCTGCCGCCGCTGCGCGAGCGCGACGAAGACATCGAGCCGCTCTCACGCTTCCTGCTCGAGAAGACCTGCCGGCGGCTCAACCGGCCGCCGGCGCGCCTCACGGACGAGGCGCTCGCGGCGATGCGGGCTTATCGCTGGCCGGGCAACGTGCGCGAGCTCGAGAACGCCATCGAGCGCGCAGTGATCCTCTGCGAGGACGGCGTCATCACCCCGGCGCTGCTCGCGCTCGAGACCGCGACCGCGGCTCCGGCGCCGGCGGCCGGCCCCGAGAACGATCTGTCGCTCGAAGACTACTTCCGGCACTTCGTACTGACGCATCAGGACCATCTCACCGAGACCGAGCTCGCACGGCGGCTCGGCATGTCGCGCAAGGCGCTTTGGGAGCGGCGCCAGCGCCTCAATATCCCGCGCCCGCGCGGATCCTGAAAGTGTTACCGGGCGTAACGGGAGGCGTTACCTCCGGTAACGTCCGCGCAGGCAAGCGAATCTCAAGTTATTGAAAAGAAACCAAGGCAGTCCCGGCACGGCATTTGCCATACCCGGATCAGGGATTGGGCGGGCAAAGGTTTTGTCTACATCTGAACCGCGGCAGCCTTGGGTGCGCAGACGAACAAGGTAGATCCCCGACTGGAAGCCGAGCGCAGCGTGCTGGTTCCGACGATCGAGGCGCTGCGCCGGCATGCGCCGTTCGACCGCATGGCGCGGGCGCACCTCGAGTTCCTCGCAAAGCACCTGCGCCTCGCGTTCTACCCGCGCGGCGAGATCATCACCGAGCCCGCGCGCGGCCCGGCGCGCGTGCTCTACATCATCAAGCAGGGGCGCGTGCGCGGCGAGCTCGAGGACGGGGGCGGCTCGCGCGAGGTCTGGGAGCTCGAGGCGGGCGAGAGCTTCCCGATCGGCGCGATGCTCGCGCGCCGCCCGGTCGTGATGCGCCACCGGGCGGTCGAAGACAGCTTCTGCTACGAGCTCGACCGCGAGGAGTTCGAGAAGCTGCTCGCGCTGAGTCCCGTGTTTCACGACTTCTGCGCGCGCCGGCTCGGGAACATGCTCGGCGAGGCGCTGCGCGGCATGCAGGCCGACCTCGCGACGCAGGAGGGCGTGCTGTCGCTCGACGCGCCGCTCGCGAGCCTGGTGCGGCGCGCCCCCGTCACCTGCACCGCCGACGCGCGCGTGCGCGACGCGGTCGCGCTCATGCACGGCGAGCGCGTCGGCTCGGTCGTCGTCACCGACGCACAAGCGCGGCCGCTCGGCATCTTCACGCTGCACGATCTGCTCGGACGCGTGTCCGCGCGGGACCTTCCCCTCGACACCCCGGTCGCCGCCGTCATGACCCCCACGCCGCGTGCGCTCGCGCCGCAGGCGAGCGCGCACGAAGCCATGGTCGCGATGGCGCGGCACGGCATCGGGCACCTGTGCATCGTCGAGGACGGGCGTCTGGTCGGGGTCATCTCCGAGCGCGACCTGTTCTCGCTGCAGCGCGTCGGCGTGGTGCACCTGACGCGCGCCATCACGTCGGCTCCCGACATCGAGGCGCTGGTACGGTACCAGAGCGAGGTGCACGAGCTGGTGGAGCGCATGCTGGTGCAGGGCGCCTCGGTTCTGCAGCTCATGCAGATCGTGGCGTTGCTCAACGACCACACCACGCGCCGCGCGATCGCGCTCTGCATCGCCGATCACGGCGACGCCGGCGTACCGTTCACCTGGCTTTCCTTCGGCAGCGAGGGCCGGCAGGAGCAGACGCTCAAGACCGATCAGGACAACGGCGTGCTGATGCGGCCGCCGCCGGGCATGAGCGCCGAGGAGGCGCGCACGCGGCTGCTGCCGCTCGCGCGCCGCATCAACCAGGCGCTCGCCGCCATCGGCTTTCCGCTCTGCCGGGGCAACGTCATGGCGAGCAACCCCGAGTGCTGTCTGACGTTCGAGGAATGGCGCCAGCGCTTCGCGCGCTGGATCGAGCACGGCGAGCCGGAGCATCTGCTCAACGCGAGCATCTACTTCGACGTGCGCGCGCTCGAGGGCGATGTCCGGCCGGTCGAGGAGCTGCGCGGCTGGGTGCTCGAGCGCGCGCGCGCGGTTCCGCGGTTCCTGCGGCAGATGGCGCAGAACGCGATGCGCATCGAGCCGCCGCTCGGGCTGTTGCGCGATTTCGACGTCGAGAGCCGCGGCGAGCATGCCCACATGCTGAACCTGAAGCTGCGCGGCGCCACGCCCTTCGTCGACGGCGCGCGCCTGCTCGCCCTGGCGCACGGCATCACGGAGACGAACACCGTGAGCCGGCTGCGCGCCGCGGCGCGCCGCGCGGCGGCGCGCGAAGCCGAAGCCGACGCCTGGTGCGACGCCTTCGCCTTCATCCAGCTGCTGCGCATGCGTCAGCACCGCGCGCAGCAGCGTGCGGGGCAGGCGCCGAGCAACTACATCGACCCGGAGCGGCTCAACGAGCTCGACCGGCGCGTGCTCAAGGAGGCGTTCCGGCAGGCGCGCAAGCTGCAGTCGTTCCTCGCGCTGGAGTACCAGCTGTGAGCTGGGTCGTGCACCTGTTCCGCCCGAGAGCCGAGCTGCCCGCGCGCGCGGCGGCCGTCGTGGACGCGTGGCGTGCCCTGCCGGCCGTACCCGAGGCAGTCGCCCTCGCCGATACGCGCTTCGTCGTCGTCGACGTCGAGACGAGCGGCCTCAATCCGCGCCGCGACCGGCTGCTGTCGATCGGGGCCGTCGCGGTCGAGCGCATGAAGCTCGCACCGCAGTACACCTTCGGCGCGGTGCTGCGCAACGAGGTGCCTTCGACGCGCGAAAACGTCGCGCTCCATGGGCTCACGCCCGCCGCGCAGGCGGCCGGGGAGCCGCGCGAGCTCGCGCTCGCCGAGTTCCTCGCCTTCGTCGGCAGGTCGCCGTGCGTCGCGTTTCACGCCGATTTCGACCGCACCGTGCTCGAGCGCGCGCTGCGCCTCGAGCTCGGCGTGCGCTTCGACAATCCCTGGCTCGACCTCGCGCGGCTCGCGCCTGCGCTCGCGCCGGAGGGGCGCCGGGTGCGCGGCTCGCTCGACGACTGGGTCGCTCATTTCCGCCTGCGCGTGCACGCGCGCCACAACGCGGTGCATGACGCGCAGGTGACGGCCGAGCTGTTCCTGATATTGATGGCGCGCGCGAACGTGCGCGGCGTCGCGACACTCGCGGCGCTGCGTGCGCTCGATGCGGACCACGCACGAACAATGGGAGGCTATATCGCGGGCGTGTGACACCGGACAAGGAGGGTTGCAGTCACCCGGAAATCCCGTGGCGGGGCGCGAGCCGCCGGCACGGAATAACAAAGGAGGACTTGCTGTGCCGATACTTGATCAAAGAAGGAGGGTTTCATGGAGTTGACCGAGAAGCATCAAGAGTACTGGCGCAAGAACCTGCGCATTTCCGCCATCCTGCTGGCGATCTGGTTCGTGGTGACGTACGTGGCGGGCTTTTTCGCGCCGCAGCTCAACCAGATCACCTTCCTCGGCTTCCCGCTGGGCTTCTACATGGGTGCGCAAGGGTCCCTGATCGTGTACCTCGCCATCATCGTGTACTACGCCGTGTACATGAACAGGCTCGATAAAGAGTACGACGTGGCGGAGGAGGAGTAATGGCGACGCAACCCCAGGCGCAATTCAGTCAGGCGCAGTTCAACCAGGCGCTGAAGAAGTACTACAGCGTCTATACGGGCGGCTTCATCGCCTTCATTATCGTCCTCGCCATCGCCGAGCAGCTCGGCATGCCGAACCGCTGGATCGGCTACGTGTTCCTGTTCGCGACGATCGCGCTGTATGCCGTCATCGGCATCATGTCCCGTACCGCCGACGTGGCGGAATACTACGTCGCGGGGCGGCGGGTGCCGGCGATATTCAACGGCATGGCGACCGGGGCGGACTGGATGTCGGCGGCCTCGTTCATCGGAATGGCCGGCGGCCTGTACCTGGCCGGCTACGACGGCCTCGCCTTCATCATGGGCTGGACCGGCGGCTACGTGCTGGTGGCGCTGTTCCTGGCGCCGTACCTGCGCAAGTTCGGTCAGTTCACGATTCCGGACTTCCTCGGCGAACGCTACGGCGGCAGCACGGCGCGCCTGATCGGCGTGTTCTGTGCGATTCTGTGCTCGTTCACGTACGTGGTCGCGCAGATCTACGGCGTCGGCATCATCACCGCGCGCTTCACGGGCATTCCGCTCGAGATTGGCGTGTTCGTCGGCCTCGCCGGCATCCTCGTGTGCTCGTTCCTCGGCGGCATGCGCGCGGTGACGTGGACCCAGGTGGCGCAGTACATCATCCTGATCATCGCCTACATGATCCCGGTGGTGTGGCTGTCGGTTAAGCTCATGGGCTTCCCGATTCCGCAGCTCGCCTACGGCTACGCGCTGCAGGACGTGACGCAGCGCGAGCAGGAGCTCATCGACGATCCGAAAGAGATCGAGGTGCGCAACATCATCAAGGAGCGGGCGGCGGCGGCGGCAGCCGCGCTCAAGAACCCGGAGGCGAGCCTCGAGAGCCAGAAGGCGGCCTACGAGAAGCACCTCGCGGCGCTGCACGCGATCAACGCGCCGCCGGTACAGATCGCGCAGGCCGAGGCGGCGGTGCGGGCGCACGATTCGCTCGAGACCGCTAAGGCGCAATGGGAGAAGGACGCGAAGCTCGCTGCACGCGCGAATCCGCCCAAACGGCACGCCGAGGCGTTCTCCGGCGCTACGCCCGAGGCGCGCGACACGGCACGGCGCAACTTCCTCGCACTGGTCTTCTGCCTGATGATCGGCACGGCTGCGCTGCCGCACATCCTGATGCGCTACTATACGACCCCGTCGGTGCGCGAGGCGCGCAAGTCGGTGGGATGGTCGCTGTTCTTCATCTTCCTGCTCTACTTCACCGCCCCCGCGCTCGCGGTGCTCGTGAAACACGACGTCTACCACAGCGTCGTCGGTACGTCGTTCGCGAGCCTGCCGGCGTGGATCGAGGGATGGCGCAACGTCGACCCGACGCTGCTCTCGCTCACCGACTTCAACGCGGACGGCGTGCTGCAGCTCGCGGAGCTCGTGCTCGGCGGCGACATCATCGTGCTGGCGACGCCGGAGATCGCGGGTCTGCCCTACGTGATCTCGGGCCTCGTCGCCGCGGGCGGCCTGGCGGCGGCGCTCTCCACCGCGGACGGTCTGCTGCTCACGGTGGCGAACGCGCTGTCGCATGACGTTTACTACAAGCTCATCGACCCGCGCGCCTCGACCAAGCGCCGCCTGTGGGTCGCAAAGACGCTGCTCCTGGTCGTGGCCTTGCTCGGCGCAACGGTGGCCGCGCAGAAGCCGGCGGGGATCCTGTTCCTCGTCAGTGCGGCGTTCTCGTTCGCGGCGTCGTCGTTCTTCCCGGCGCTGGTGCTCGGCATCTTCTGGAAGCGCGCCACGAGCCTCGGCGCGATTCTCGGGATGGTCGCGGGCCTCGGCGTAACGTTCTACTATATGGCGACGACCCAGCCGTGGCTGCGCGAGATGTTCGGCGTGACTTCATCGATCGCCGAGAATACCTGGTTCGGGATCAACCCGATCTCGGCCGGCGTCTTCGGCATTCCCGTGGGCTTCATCGTCATCATCGTGGTCAGCCTGCTCACTCCGGCGCCTTCGGCGAAGGTGCAGCAGCTGATCGAGCACGTGCGCTACCCGCGCCTGCGCGGCGGGATCGACACGACGATGACCTGAGGGGTCGGGCGTTGCAGGCCGCGACGGAGGGCCCGGTGGGCCGGGCCCTCCGTCCTTTTTTGACGAGGCAAGGAGGCGGCCCGGCTTCAGGCTCGGGCGAGGAGGTTGTTGCGGACCGGGGAGATGCTGACGCTAGTTGTCATCCTGAAAACCATCGTGGCGATCGCCGGCCTCGCTCTGCTCGGGCAGGCGATCCTGTACGTTTTCGCCGGCGCCGGACGCGAGAAGAATGTTTTCTACCGGGCACTGCGCTCGATGGCGCGGCCCGCGACGGCGCTCGTGCGCGTCATCACACCGCGGCGGCTGGTGCCCGATCCCTACATCGGCGTCGCCGCTTTTTTCCTGCTCGCGGGAATCTACATCGCGCTCGTGATCGAGCATACGGCGCTTTGTCAGCAGGATCTCGGGCACAACGCCTGCGCCCGGCTGGCGGCGGAGTACGAACGGCGCTGCGCCCTCGGGCAGGAGGCGGCGTGCGCCCGGCTCGAGCAGGCGGGCATGGCGCGCCGCGACGCGGCGGCGCCGCGCTAGACGCGGAGGTCGGCGACGAGGTGGCGCAGATCTTCGCGACCGGTGTCCTGGATCAACTGCCGCGCGAGCTTGCGGTCGAAGCGATTGAGGTGCTCGACGACGCTCGTCACCTTGTCGGGCTGATCCACGGTATGGTAGGCCATGCCGAGGTGGTACCAGGCGATCCCGTTCATCGGATGATCCTTGGCGGCGTTCTCGAACGCGCGGACCGCCTCGGCGTGCTCGCCCTCGGCGGCGAGGCAGCGGCCGAGTCCGTACCAGGCGCGGTCGAGCTTCGGATCGAGACGCACCGCCTCGCGAAAGGCGGCGATGGCGCGACGGGTCTCCTGCTGCTGGTCGCGCAGGTAGCCGAGATTGAACCAGGCGACGGCGTTGCGCGGCTCGAGCCGCACGGTCTCGAGCAGATGCGCTTCCGCCTCGTCGTAGCGCCTGGCGGCGGCGAGCAGGAAGCCGATGTGGTGATGCGTGCGGGCCGAGCGGGGAGCGAACGCGAGCGCGTCGCGGTACGCCGCGAGGGCGGCGTCGGGGCGACGCAGCCACTGGAATATCCGTGCGCGCAGCGTATGGCGCCAGAATTCGAGGTTCATACCGCCGTGCGTCCGAAGGACGGCGGACATTGTGCGGCTTTCGAGGCGGGGCGGGCAAGTGCGGCGCGCTCCGCCGTCCGCCCGGGGGCTGGCCGCTCCCCGGGCGGCTACTGCAAAATCACAGCAACTGCTTGAGGAGGCTGCTATGGCGCACGAAAAGGTCTATGACGTCCCTGCGGACTTCGCGCGGCGCGCGCACATCGACGAGCGTAAGTACCGGGAGATGTACGAACGCTCGATTCGGGACCCGGACGGCTTCTGGGCCGAACAGGCGAAGGAGTTTCTGACCTGGTTCAAGCCGTGGAACAAGGTTTCGGACTGGAGCTACGACGCAAAGAACCTTTATATCCGCTGGTTCGAGGGCGGGAAGCTCAACGCGTCGTACAACTGCCTCGACCGGCACCTCGAGAAGCGCGGCGATCAGATCGCGATCCTCTGGGAGGGCGATGACCCGAAGGAGGACCGGCGAATCACCTACCGCGAGCTGCATCAGGAGGTGTGCAAGTTCGCCAACGTGCTGAAGAGCCGCGGCGTCAAGAAGGGCGACCGTGTCTGCATTTACATGCCGATGATCCCCGAGACCGCCGCCGTGATGCTCGCGTGCGCCCGCATCGGTGCGATCCACTCGGTCGTTTTCGGCGGCTTCTCGCCCGAGTCGCTGAAGGACCGCATCCTCGACTCCGACTGCCGCCTCGTGATCACGGCCGACGAAGGCGTGCGCGGCGGCAAGAAGATTCCGCTCAAGGCCAACACGGACGCCGCACTCGCGCACTGCCCCAACGTGCACACGGTCATCGTCGTCAAGCGCACCGGAGGCAACATCCCGTGGAACGCGGCGCGCGACGTCTGGTACCACGAGCTGATGGCGACCGCGAGCACCGACTGTCCGCCCGAGGAGATGGACGCCGAAGACCCGTTGTTCATCCTTTACACGTCGGGCTCCACCGGCAAGCCCAAGGGCGTGCTGCACACGACCGGCGGCTTTCTGCTGTTCGTGGCGATGACCCACAAGTACGTGTTCGACTACCACGACGGCGACATCTACTGGTGCACCGCCGACGTCGGCTGGGTGACCGGGCACTCCTACATCGTCTACGGGCCGCTCGCCAACGGCGCAATCACGATGATGTTCGAGGGCGTGCCGAACTACCCGAGCCCCTCGCGTTTCTGGGAAGTCGTCGACAAGCACAAGGTGAACATTTTCTACACCGCACCGACCGCCATCCGCGCGCTCATGCGCGAGGGCGACGCGCCGGTGAAGAAGACGAGCCGCGCGACCCTGAAGCTGCTCGGAACCGTGGGCGAGCCGATCAACCCCGAGGCCTGGGAGTGGTACTACCACGTGGTCGGCGACGGCAAGCGCCCGGTCGTGGACACGTGGTGGCAGACCGAAACCGGCGGCATCCTGATTTCGCCGCTGCCGGGGGCGATACGACTCAAGCCCGGCTCGGCGACGCTGCCCTTCTTCGGTTGCGTTCCGGCGATCGTGGACAGCGAGGGCCGGGAGCTCGAGGGCGAGGCGAGCGGGAATCTGGTGCTGACGAAGAGCTGGCCCGGCCAGATGCGCACGGTCTACGGCAACCACGAGCGCTTCATCGAGACTTACTTCAAGACCTATCCGGGCAAGTACTTCACCGGCGACGGCGCGCGCCGCGACAAGGACGGCTACTACTGGATCACCGGGCGCGTGGACGACGTGATCAACGTCTCCGGTCACCGCATCGGCACGGCCGAGATCGAGAGCGCGCTGGTGCTGCACCCGGCGGTCGCCGAGGCGGCCGTGGTCGGCTACCCGCACGACATCAAGGGACAGGGCATCTACTGCTACGTGACGCTCAAGGTCGGTATCGAGCCGACCGAGGCGCTGCGGCAGGAGCTGGTGCAGCAGGTGCGCAAGGAGATCGGCGCGATCGCGACGCCCGACTTCATCCAGTGGGCGCCGGCGCTGCCGAAGACGCGCTCGGGCAAGATCATGCGCCGCATCCTGCGCAAGATCGCCGAGAACGAGATCGGCAACCTCGGCGATACCACGACCCTCGCCGATCCGTCGGTGGTCGAGGATCTGGTGAAGAACCGCGCCGCGCGCTAGCCGCTTGCTTTCGGCGCGGCCACACCGCGCTCGCGGCGCGCGCCCGCGCGCCGCGAGCGGATCCCGTCTGCGGCGAAGACGAAGAGCGCGAGCCACACCAGCGCGAAGCCGATGAGCTGCTGCGCACCGAAGGGCTCGCGGTAGAGCAGCACGCCGAGCAGCAGGTGCAGGCTCGGCGCGATGTACTGCAGGATGCCGATGAGCGAGAGCGGGATGCGCTTCGCCGCCGAGGCGAAGAGGAGCAGCGGGGCGGCGGTGAGGGCGCCGGCCCCGACCAGCAGCGCGTCGGTGAGGGCACCGTGCCGCAGGAAGGCACCCTCGCCGGTTTGCTCGAGGTACAGGAGATACGCGACGGCGGGCGGCATCAGGATCGCGGTTTCGAGCGTGAGCCCCGGCACCGCCGCGAGCGGGGCCTGCTTCTTCACCAGTCCGTACAGGCCGAAGGACAGCGCCAGCGCGAGCGCGATCCAGGGGGGTGCACCGTGGGACGTCGTGAGGTGCAGGACCCCGGCGGCCGCGAGCAGGACTGCGGCCCACTGCCAGGGGCGCAGGCGCTCGCGCAGCACCAGTACGCCGATCAGCACGCTCACGAGCGGCGTGATGAAGTAGCCGAGGCTCGTCTGCACCACGTGGTCGTTGTTGACCGCCCAGACGAACACCAGCCAGTTGACGCCGATCAGGCCCGCGGCCGCCGCGTAGAGCGCGAGCACGCGGGGGCTGCGCGCGCGCCGGGTCAGCGCGTGCGCCTGCCGCGACAGCAGCACGACGCCGGCGAGCGCGACGAATGACCAGACGATGCGATGGCCCACCAGCTCCAGCGCGGCGACGTGCTGCAGCCATTTGAAGTAGACCGGAAACAGCCCCCAGACGGCGTAGGCGAGCGCGGCGTGAAGCGTGCCGCGCTCGCGCTCGCCGGGGGTCGTTGGCGCAGGCTCGGGCGTGGGCGCGCCCTCCTCAGATCACGTACAGATCGACGTATTCGTTGACCGGCATCGCCTCGAGCCGCTTCTGGTCGAGCGACACCTCGAGGATCGCGTCCTGCTGCTTCTTCGGGAAGCGGCGCGCGAGGTTGCGGCGGAACTTCGCCTCGAGCAGCGGAATGCCCTCCTTGCGCCGGCGTTTGTGGCCGATCGGGTACTCGACGACGATCTCCTTGAGCTTGGTCCCGTCGTTGAACTCGACCGTGAGCGCGTTCGCGATCGAGCGCTTGTTGGGGTCGTGATAGTCCTTCGTGAACTGCGGGTCCTCGACGCACACGATCTTCTCGCGCAGCCTGTCGATGCGCGGATCGGCGGCGACATCGTCCTCGTAGTCGGCCGCCGTGAGCCGGCCGAAGATGATCGGCACCGCGATCATGTACTGCACGCAGTGGTCGCGGTCGGCCGGATTGTGCAGCGGTCCCTTCTTGTCGATGATGCGGATGCACGCCTCGTGCGTGCGGTTGGTGATGCGCTTGATGTCCTCGGGCTTCTTCCCGAGCTGCTTCATCCGCTCGTGGATCTGCATCGCCGCCTCGACGGCGGTCTGGGCGTGGAACTCGGCCGGGTAGGAGATCTTGAACAGCACGTTCTCCATGACGTAGCTGCCATACGGGCGCTGGAACTTGAACTCGTTGCCCCTGAACAGGACGTCGTAGAAGCCCCAGGTCTTCGCCGTCAGCACCGAGGGGTAGCCCATCTCGCCGGTGCGGGTGATGAGCGCGAGGCGCACGCCGCGGCTGGTGGCGTCGCCCGCGGCCCAGCTCTTGCGCGAGCCCGTGTTCGGCGCATGCCGGTAGGTGCGCAGGCTGTGGCCGTCGACGAAGGCCTGGGATACGGCGTCGATGATCTCCGCGCGCGCGAGCCCGAGCATGTGCGCGACCACGGCCGTGGTCGCCACCTTCACCAGGATCACGTGGTCGAGCCCGACCTTGTTGAACGAGTTCTCGAGCGCGAGGCAGCCCTGGATTTCGTGCGCCTTGATTATCGCCGTCAGCACGTCCTTCATCATGAGCGGCTGCTTGCCGGCGGCGATGCGGTTGCGCGACAGCCAGTCGGCCGTGGCGAGGATCCCGCCCAGGTTGTCCGAGGGGTGCCCCCATTCGGCCGCGAGCCAAGTGTCGTTGAAATCGAGCCAGCGGATCATGGTGCCGATGTTGAACGCTGCCTGCACCGGATCGAGCTGGAACTGGGTGCCCGGCACCTTCGCGCCGTTCGGCACGATGGTTCCCGGAACGATCGGACCGAGCAGCTTGGTGCATGCGGGATACTCGAGCGCCTCGAGCCCGCAGCCGAGCGTGTCGATCAGGCAGTTGCGGGCGGTTTCATAGGCGAGCCGGCTCGTGATCCTGTACTTGAGCACGTAGTCGGCGATGTCGACGAGGACTTTGTCGGGCTTCGGACGAACGTTGCTTACGTGGGTGCTCATGTTTGTTCGGGTTGCTCTGTCATGACGAAGGATCGAACCGCGAGGACCGCGGAGGATGTCGAATCCGGCGGCTGCCCGCGCTGCTCGGGCCAGCCGGCGCCCTCTTGTCCCGCTTCGCGGCGTCCGGACCCCCCTTTGCCCGTCAGGCGCTCAGCCGCGCCGGGCTCGGGCGCAGGCGGAAATGGCGGCCCGTTCGCCGTCCGCGTGCTCGACGGTGGAATTCCTCACGTTCTCCGATCGATCGGGACGAACTCGAGGTTCTCCGGGCCGACGTAGTTCGCGCTCGGCCGGATGATCTTGTTGTCCTCGCGCTGCTCGATGACGTGGGCCGACCAGCCGGACGTGCGTGCGATCACGAACAGCGGCGTGAACATCGCCGTCGGCACGCCCATCATGTGGTAGCTCACGGCCGAGAACCAGTCGAGGTTCGGGAACATCTTCTTGATGTCCCACATCACGCTTTCGAGGCGCTCGGCGATGTCGAACAGCCTCATGTCGCCCGCGGCCTGCGACAGCCGACGCGCCACCTCCTTGATTACCTTGTTGCGCGGGTCGGCGACGGTGTAGACCGGGTGGCCGAAGCCGATGATCACCTCCTTGTTCGCGACGCGCCGGCGGATGTCGGTCTCCGCCTCGTCGGGGTTCGCGTAGCGGTTCTGGATCTCGAACGCGACCTCGTTCGCGCCGCCGTGCTTCGGGCCGCGCAGCGCCCCGATCGCGCCGGTGATGGCCGAATACATGTCGGAGCCGGTGCCGGCGATGACGCGGGCGGTGAAGGTCGAGGCGTTGAATTCGTGCTCGGCGTAGAGGATGAGCGAGGTGTGCATCGCCCGCACCCAGAGCTCGCTCGGCCGCTTGCCGTGGAGCAGGTGCAGGAAGTGACCGCCGATCGAATCGTCGTCGGTCTCGACGTCGATGCGCTTGCCGCTGGTGGAATAGTGGTACCAGTAGAGGAGCATCGAGCCGAGCGAAGCCATGAGCCGGTCGGCGATGTCGCGCGCTCCGGCACTGTTGTGATCCGCGGCCTCGGGCAGCATGCAGCCGAGCGCCGAGACGCCGGTGCGCAGCACGTCCATCGGGTGCGTGCGGCCGGGAAGCTGCTCGAGCACGGCGCGCACCGCGGCCGGCAGCTCGCGCAGCCCGCGCAGCTTCGCCTTGTAGGCGTCGAGCTCGGCCCGCGTGGGCAGCTTGCCGTGCACCAGGAGGTAGGCGATCTCCTCGAACTCGCAGGTGTCGGCCACGTCGAGGATGTCGTAGCCGCGGTAATGCAGGTCGTTGCCGGTGCGCCCGACGGTGCAGAGCGCCGTATTGCCGGCGACGACGCCGGAAAGCGCGACCGACTTCTTCGGCTTGAAGCCGCTGGCCGTTGAGGTGTTGCTCATAGTCGTTCCTCGTCGATCAACTCGGAGCCTGGTGCCGCCGCGAGCCGCAGAGGACAGAGTGTCCGCCGGCGCCCACTGCTGCGCGCCCCCGCCCCACGGTCGCTCGTGCGCGTTACGGGGATTTTGCGGCGCGCAGACGGGACGTGTCGGACGATGCGATGCGCTCCTCCGTGCCTCTGCCGTGAAGCTTCTTATTGTTTCGACTTCTTGCCCGACGCGAACAGCGCGTCGAGCTTGCGCTCGAACTCGTGGTAGCCGATGCGCTCGTACAGCTCGTCGCGCGTCTGCATCAGGTCGAGCACGCGCTTCTGGTGCCCGTCGCGGCGGATCGCATTGTAGACGGTCTCGGCGGCCTTGTTCATCGCACGGAACGCCGAGAGGGGATAGAGCGCCATGGCGACGCCGGCGCTGCGAAGCTCCTCGACCGTGAACAGCGGCGTCTTGCCGAACTCGGTGATGTTCGCGAGCACCGGCACGCGCACCGCTTCGGCAAAGCGGCGGTAGGTCGCGAGGTCCGCGGCCGCCTCGGCGAATATCCCGTCCGCCCCGGCCTCGACGTAGGCGAGCGCGCGCTCGATCGCGGCGTCGACGCCCTCGGTGGCGATCGCGTCCGTGCGGGCGATCAGGAAGAACGCGTCGTCGGTCTTGGCGTCCGCGGCGGCTTTGATACGGTCGGCCATCTCCTCCTTGGACACGATCTCCTTGCCGGGGCGGTGGCCGCAGCGCTTGGCGCCGACCTGGTCCTCGATGTGGCAGGCGGCGGCGCCGAACTTGATCAGCGATTTGACGGTACGCGCGATGTTGAACGCCGAGGGGCCGAACCCGGTGTCGATGTCGACGAGCAGCGGCAGGTCGCACACGTCGGTGATGCGGCGCACGTCGGTCAGCACGTCGTCGAGCGTGTTGATGCCGAGGTCGGGCATGCCGAGCGATCCGGCGGCTACGCCGCCGCCCGAGAGGTAAATGGCGCGGAAGCCCGCGCGCTGCGCGAGCAGCGCGTGGTTGGCGATGATCGTGCCGATGATCTGCAGCGGCCGTTCCTGTTGGAGCGCGGCGCGAAAGCGTGCGCCGGGAGTGAGCGATGTCGTCATGGCGGGTCGAAAAGTATGGGTCGTTCACGGCCGAGGGCGCCGACGACCCGGTCGGCTCGTCGGCTCCCTCGGCCTTCGTTGCGTCCTCGGCGATCCGGCGTCGCGGCTTAGCCTCGCTGCTGCGGGTAGCCCAGCGTCTTCAATGCGTCCGTGATCTCGCCGAGGATCGCCGGATCGTCGATTGTCGGCGGCACCGTGTACTCCTGACCGTCGGCGATCTTGCGCATGGTGCCGCGCAGGATCTTACCCGAACGCGTCTTCGGCAGGCGCTTCACCACGATCGCGTTGCGAAACGCCGCAACCGGTCCGATCTTGTCGCGCACGAGCTGCACCACCTCCTTGACGATCTCCTCGTGCGGGCGGCTGACCCCGGCCTTGAGCACGAGCAGCCCGATCGGCAGCTCGCCCTTCAGCTGATCGGCCGCGCCGATGACGGCGCATTCGGCGACGTCCGGATGCGAGGCAATCACCTCTTCCATGGCGCCGGTCGAGAGCCGGTGGCCCGCGACGTTGATGATGTCGTCGATGCGGCTCATGATCCAGACGTAGCCATCCTCGTCCTTGTAGCCGGCGTCGCCGGTCAGGTAGTAGCCCGGGTAGGTGTCGAGGTAGTGCTTCTTGTAGCCGGCGTCGTTGTTCCACATGGTCGGCAGCGACCCGGGCGGCAGCGGCAGCTTGATCGCGATGCTGCCGATCGTTCCCGCCGGCACCTGCCGCCCCTGGTTGTCGAGCACCTGCACGTCGTAGCCCGGTACCGGCTTGGTCGCCGAGCCCGGTTTCACC
>DASVBY010000065.1:0-8992 GCA_036381895.1 Burkholderiales bacterium
GCTTCCACAACCCGGCGCTCGCGAACGCGATCACCGGCATGGGGCGCGAGCTGCTGCTCTGGGCGAAAGGATGGTTCGAGGGGAAAGGCTACCGGGTGCTGTACGGCGACACCGACAGCCTGTTCGTGCATTCCGGCATGACCGATGCCCAGGCGGCGCGCGAGCTCGGGCCGGGGCTCGCCGCCGCCCTCACGCGCGAGCTCGCCGGCCACATCGCCGAACGCTGGCGCGTACGGAGCCGGCTCGAGCTCGAATTCGAGAAGCTGTACTTAAAGCTGTTCCTGCCGCGCGCGCGCCACAGCACCCGCGGCGCGAGCAAGCGCTACGCCGGCCTCCCCTACGGGCAGGACAAGGTCGAATTCATCGGCATGGAGGTGGTGCGCCGCGACTGGACCGCGCTCGCGAAGCAGGTGCAGCGCGAGCTCTACTACCGGCTGTTCACCGACCAGTCCGTCGACGCGTACCTCGCCGACGTCGTCAGGCGCGTGCGCAGCGGCGAGCTCGACGACGCCCTCGTCTACCGCAAGAACCTGCGCAAGGACGCCGAAGACTACACCGCGACGACGCCTCCGCACGTGGTTGCGGCGCGCAAGTCGAAGCAGCCCCTCGGGCGCCTGATCAGCTACGTCATCACCACCGCCGGACCCGAGCCGATCGACAACGTGCGCCATCCGCTGGATCGCGAGCACTATGTCGAGAAGCAGGTGAAAGCCGTGGCGGAGCCCGTGCTCGCTGCGCTCGGCCTCGACTTCGAGCGCGTCATCGGCGATGCGCGGCAGCTCGACATGTACTCGCTGCTCGGCGAAGGCTGATGCCGATGCGGGTACTCCAGCTCGACAGGCCGAACACGCCGCTGCGCCTCGTCGTCCGCGACGTGCCGTCGCCGGGCCCCGGCCAGATCCTGCTGCGCGTCGCCGCCTGCGGCGTCTGCCGCACCGATCTGCACATCGTCGACGGCGAGCTGCCCGCGCTCGCGCATCCGGTGGTTCCGGGCCACGAGGTCGTGGGGCGCGTGGTCGAACGGGGGAGCAGCGCCGAGGCAGAGCGCTTCGCTGTCGGAAGCCGCGTCGGCGTGCCCTGGCTCGGCTGGACCTGCGGCGTCTGCCGCTACTGCCGGAGCGGGCGCGAGAACCTCTGCGACAACGCCCGCTTCACCGGCTATCACCTCGACGGCGGCTACGCCGACTACGTGCTCGCCGATGCGCGCTACTGCTTCCCGATCCCCGACGCTTACACCGACGCCGAGGCCGCGCCGCTGCTCTGCGCCGGCCTCATCGGCTACCGCACCCTGCGCCGGGCGGGCGACGCCAGGCGCATCGGCATCTACGGTTTCGGCGCCGCCGCGCACATCGTGGCGCAGATCGCGCGGCACGAAGGCCGCGAGGTGTACGCGTTCGTCCGACCCGGCGACGAGGCGGCGAAGGCGTTCGCGCGTGCCATGGGCGCCGCCTGGGCCGGCGACTCCGATCAACCCCCGCCGGAGCCGCTCGACGCTGCCCTGCTCTTTGCACCCGTCGGCGCGCTCGTTCCCGCGGCGCTCGCGGCAACCGTCAAAGGCGGAACCGTGGTCTGCGGCGGCATCCACATGAGCCCGATTCCGCAGTTCGCCTATGAGCTGCTGTGGGGCGAGCGCCGCATCGTTTCGGTCGCCAACCTGACGCGCCGGGACGGCGAAGAGCTGCTGGCGCTCGCGCCGCGCATTCCGATCAGGACGAGCGTGCAGGAATACCCGCTCGATCAGGCGAACGCCGCGCTCGATGCCCTGCGAAGCGGGCGGCTGCAGGGCGCTGCGGTGCTCGTGCCGTAGCGCCGGCGTTCGCGCCAGAGAAAAGCACGGCGAGCAACAGTGCCCGCGCGAGCGCTCACCAGGGAAGCACCGTGCCGTCGCGGTGCAGGAAGCGCCCCGTCGTCTCGAGCGTCAGCGCATCGATGCGCGCGAGCATGTCGCGCACCGCGACCTCCGGGGTCACGGCCCCCGGGGGCAGGGCGCGGCGCGAACCTGCCGCGCCGGAGAGGAGCTCGGTCGCGACCATGCCGGGGTGGAGCATGACGATCGCGACACCGCGCGGCCGGAGGTCGTGCGCGAGCGACACCCCGGCCATATTGAGCGCGGCCTTCGCCATCCGGTAGCCGTAGCTTCCGCCCGAAGTATTGTCGCCGATCGAGCCCATGCGGCTGGTGATGAGCACGATCTTCGCGCCCCGCGCCAGGGCCGGCAGCAGCGCCTGCACCACGCGCAGCGGTCCGAGCGCATCGACATCGTACTCGTAGCGTACGCGCTCGAAGTCGAGCTCGCCGAGCCCCGCGGGATAGTAAACGCCGGCGTTCAGTATCAGCCAGTCGAGCGGCGTGCCGGCCACCGCATCGGCCAGGCGCTGGATCGCAGCATCGCTCGTCATCTCGACGCCTGTAATGACGCGCGCGGGCAGCGCCTGCAGCTCCGCCGACGGCCGCCGGCAGGCGGCGATCACGCGGTCGCCGCGGGCGGCGAGCTGGCGGCAGAACTCGAGGCCTATACCCTTGTTCGAGCCGGTAACGAGTGCGGTGATCACGGTGCGAACCCTCCTTGCGCGATTCCTCTCCTCGAATCGACGGCCGGTCGATGGATGCGCGGCGGGAGACGCCGCCCAAAGCCGCCGTTGCACGGCGCCCGGAATCGTTCTCGTGCAGCGCTTCGGACAACCCCATCCTTCATCGCTGCACTGCGATTCCGGACGCCGCGGATTCGTATTATGCTCCCTCGATCCGCGCGGCACATCCCGGACATGCCGCAGCCTCCGTGTCATTGCGCATCACTATCCGGCCGTGCGCGACGTCGCGGTCTTCGGGGTGCCGCACGAGAAGCAGGGCGAGACGCCGCTCGCCGTGGTCGTGCTCAAGCAGCCGCAGGCCGCCACGGCCGAAGAGATCCGGGAAAGGAACACAACCGGCGAGCCCGGTTTCCGTGCGCACCGCCTCCGTTACAGCTTGCCCACCAGGTTTACGAACACTCCCCGGCTGTCGTAGTCGAGATCGGTCAGGTCGTCGGAAAAGTCGGTGAAGTTGTAGCCGACGCCGAGCTTGATGTGGCGGCCCATGTGCCAGTAGAGCGCTACGAGCGCACCGCTGCGCCGGTCGCCCGCGTCGGGCAGATCGAGCCGGCGCAGCTCGAAGAGCGCGTCCCAGTGGCGCACGAAGCGCCAGTCGGCGCGCACCACGTAGAGGTGCGCACGGCTGTCGAAGAACTCCGGATTCTCGCGCTCCATGCTCACCTGCCCGAGGCGATACGCGTACTTGCCGCCCACGCTCCACCGCGGGTTGAGGTCGTAGATGGTGTCGATCGAGAACACGTGGCTCTTCTGCACGAACTCGGCGGCGGTGCCGCCCGTGCTCTGCTGTTCCGCGGTCGGCATGTTGTAGAAGTACGTGTACTTGAAGAGCATGTTCAGCCGGTCGTGGGCGATCGGGCGGTAGCCGTAGCCGATCACGGCCTCGGTGTAGCGGCCGTCGAAGAATTCGCCGAGCGTGCTCGTGCTGTCGGCATAGTTGAGCTTGCCGATCAGGCGCCAGTCCGGGTTGATCTGGTACTTGAGGCTGTTCTTCACGAGCCACGTCTTGCGCTCCGATACGCTCGCGTCCACGGCCGATTCGGTTTCGTCGACGCGGTACTCGAGCGCGGTCGCGATGCGCACGGCGTCGTAGCCGTAGCCGACGCTCAGGCCGAGCGCGTTGCGCCTGGTCTCGGCGCCGGTCTCGCGGTCGCGCAGCGACCCGAAGTCGAGCCGCGCGCCGAGCGTGAGCCGGTCGGTCGGCGCGAGGTCGACGCCCGCCGTGTGCGTGAGCCCCGTCGGCACGTCGCCGTGGGCGTAGCGCTCCTCCATGTAGACGCTCGCGCTGTCCGAGTAACGCGTGCGGAAGCCGGACACCAGGCTGCCCTTCTTGGCGCGCAGGCCGTTGTCGGCGCTCTCGTTCTCGAGCGCGTAGGTGAGATACAGGTTGGTCCGGTCCGACCACAGGTATTCGGTCCCCAGGCTCCCGGCGCCCCCGAGGTCGCCGCCGGAGGCTTCGCCGGTGATCCGCCAGCGCTCGCTCACGCGAATCGAGCCGCCCGCGCCGATGCGGGCGTTGTCCTCCCGGTTCCCCGTCTTCTCCAGCGTGTCCTGTACGAACCCGTACGCCGTCCAGCGGCCCTTCGAGTCGTAGGCGAGGCGCGCCGCGGCGTCGGTGCGCTCGCCCTGGACCTGGGTCACGGGCACGACCGGCGAGCGATCGGCACGCTCGTCGCGGCGCACGCCGGCAGTGACGTTCCAGCGCTCGTTCAGCTGCCAGTCGACGTCGATCTCGGTCGCGCGGGTCGCGAGTCCCTGATCGCGCTCGCGCGTGTCGGTCTTGGCGTGCAGGCTCACGCGTTCCGTGAGCGGCAGCTGCAGCGTGCCGCCGTACTGGTTCGTCTCGGTCGGGGCCGCGAGGCCCGGCGCCGAATACCCGGCATCGAGGGACTGCTTGTAGAACGTCAGGCGCCCGCGCGCGCCCTCGATCACGTCGCCGAGGCCGACGCTCGAGTCGATGCGGTAGGCCCCGGCGCTCACGTTGTCCCCGCTCATCGGATCGAGGGTGCCGAAGCTGAAGCCGCCGTCGTCGGACACCAGCGTTTCCGGCGCGAGGCCCTTGCTGCGCGAGGTCTCGAGCTTCACCCAGGACTCGGCGCTCTTGCGCAGCGTGAGGTCCACCGCGTTGAGACTGTTCTCGAGCCCGCCCTCCTCGGTGCGGCTCGAGGTGAAGCCGAGTCTTGCGTGGTCGTTGAACCAGTAATGCGACCGGCCGCCGAGCGCGAGCGTGTCGATGTCGTCGAAGCCCGGCGTGTACTCGTAGCGTACGACCAGAAACACGGGGTGGCCGCTGATCGAATCGCTCGCGACCAGCAGCCCGTCGTTCGCCGTCGCCGGCAGCGCCTGCGACAGGACGATACGCCCTTGCAGGTAGTCGATGTCGTAGTCGAGCGCCGGCACGAGGTTCTTGACCGCGAGCACCAGACCCGAGTCCTTGTCCCGGACCTCGATGCGCACGCGCTCGGAGCCGGTCACGATGTCCTGGTGGCGCAGGAAATAGAGCGAGCCGCCGCTGCCGCGGAACTCCTCGCGCGCGGCCACGGTACCCGGCTCCGCGGCGAACCCGTCGAACACGAAGCGCTGCTCGCCGAAGCTCGTCGTTCCGGCCTCGTAGTGGGCGTTGGCGCCGTAGAGTCCGCGATCCACGTGCGCGAGGCTGTTGTCGGTGTAGCCGATCTTGAAGTTGCCCCAGAGCCCGTAGTTCGCGTCCTTCATGAGCTTGACGTAGAACTTGCCGAGCGTCGGGGCGTCCTCCTCGACGGTGCTGTCGTCGCCGAACGTCGGGTAGTAGTAGTCCGGGTCGATGCGCCGGAACAGCGCCCCCGGGGACTTGTCGAGGAAGTTGCTGAACATGTCCTCGACCGGCCCTTCGAGCGTGTCGCCGCTCGCCGTGAGCCGCCAGCCGTCGCCGAACTTGCCTTTGGTGTAGAACGCGAGCCGCCCGTCCATGTGCAGTTCGTTGTCGTAGTGCTGGGTGTCGCCGGTCACGTGCCGCGCCGGCCCGCTAGTGTCGTCCTTGGCGAGCGTGATGTCCGCGATACCGACGTAGAACCAGTCGTTGCGCGGGAGCTCGAGGTCGCGCAGGTACAGCTGCCCGTTGCCCGAACGATCGAGGACGCCGACCTCGACCGTGTGCAGCCCGGGCGGCAGCAGCGCCTCCGCGACGAAGCGGCCTTCGCGATCGACCGGCACCGCCCGCCCCGCCAGCCACACCGTGTGCTCGGGCGGAATGCCGCTGCCTTTCACGCGCACCGTACCGCCCTGCTTCTCGATGTTCTCGACCGCGAGCCGCGACTCGCCGTAGCCGACGAGGAGCTCCGCTTCGGCTTCGCGCGCCGCGACCTCCGGCGCGAGCTCGTCGACCACCCAGAGAGGCTGCGCCTTGGTCTCGTCGAAGCGGCCGTTCCGGTCGTAGACGCGCGCCACGTACTTCAGCACGCGCCCCGGCGCACGGAAGTTCTCGAACCCCGGCCGCCACTCGCCGCGGCCGTCGGCATCGAGCGGAACCACGACGAGCGGCTCGTCGCGCTCCGACTGCGCCTCATCGAACACCCGGATCTCGGCGCGCTCGATCAGCGCCGCATAGTTCGTGTACAACCGGAACTGCACGAGGTTGTCCGGATACTCCGTTTCCGGATCGTCCTGGTAGCGAATCGTCGCCGGCCACGCCGTCGCATTTAGCCGCGGCCCGAGCGCGAGGTTGTCGAACTGGAACTCGATCTTCGCTTGATCGAGCGCCACGTCCGTGCAGCGCTGGATGTCGGCGATGCTCTTCTTGGGATCGTCGAGCGGTTTGCCGTCGACGGTGATGCGCATGAGGTTGAGCGCGAACGGATCCGTCGGTTCGACCTCGCGCGTGAGGCGCGTCGCCTCGAGATCGTCCTCGTCGAGCACCGCGAGCTCGTCGTACACCACGCGCACCTCGACGCGCGACGTATCCGACTCGACGAACCCGGTGTTCACCACGTCCTCCGACTGCACATAGCCGTGGCCCTCGAACTCGACTTCCTGGTCCGTGAGCCCGAGCTGCTCCTGTATCAGCGCGGCGACCCGCCGGGCGCGCGCGGTCGAGAGGCCGATGTCGTCGCCGTAGACCATGGCCGCGCGCCGGTCGAGCCGCTCGTTGGCGAGATAGCCGATGAAGCGCAGGCGCACGTTCGCGCGCCCGCGCACCTCGCTCAGCACCTGGCGCAGCCGCTCGCCGTAGCCGGGCGGTATCACGGGGCGGCCCTGCACGAACGTGACCGTCGGCAGCGCTCCCGACGGCGAATCGTAGACGCGGGTGACGGTCGTCGCGCCCGGGGCGTCCGGACAGAGCTGCGGCTCCTCCGGCAGCTCCTGCAGCGGGTCGTCGTACCAGAACTCCACCTCCACGCGGCGATTGAGCGCCCGACCTTTCTCGGTATCGTTGGAGGCGAGCGGCTGCGCGGCGCCCTTGCCGTCCACCTCGAGCGCACTGCTCGGGAGCTTGAGCGCGTCCTGGACCGCGAGCGCCACGCGCCGGGCGCGGGCCTTCGACAGCCCGACGTGGGTGCCGTAAATGCGCTCCGCGCGTCCCGAGAGCGGCAGGTTGTCCGTGTAGCCCACGAACTTGAGCGTGAGATTCTGCTTGCCCTCGAGATCGCGCAGCACCTGCCGCAGCTTCTCCAGGTAGTCCTCGGGGATGCTCGTCGTCTCGTCGTCGAAGTGCAGCGGCGGCACCAGGTTCCGGATGCGCGCCCGCTTCGCATGGCCGACCTTGTAGCGCAGCTTGCACACGGTCTCGACCCGGCAGACCTTGATGCGGTTGAACTGCTCGGCGACCACGACCTCCTGCTCGACCAGCTGCTCGCCGACCTCGTCGTACCAGACCTCGACCTCGACGCGGCGGTTGAGCGCACGCCCGGCTTCGGTGCCGTTGCTCGCGACCGGCTGCGACTCGCCGAGACCCTCGTACGAAATCGACTCCGGCGGGAGGCCGAGCGCCTCTTTGAAGTATTCGGCGACTACGCCGGCGCGTTCGCGCGAGAGACCGACGTTGTCGCCGTAGCGCGCCGCGAGCTCGGGCGAGAGCGGCACGTTGTCGGTGTGGCCGACGAAATGCAGACGCACGTTGGTCCGGTGCTTCATGCCGTCCAGGACCTCGCGCAGCCGGGCGGCGTAGTCCTCCGGTATCTCGGCACGGCCCGAGGCAAAACGGATCGGCGGCACCACGTTCTGCAGCTTGACGGTGGTGAGCGCCTGCGTGCGCACCTTGCGCACTTCGATCCGATCGCCCTGCGCGTCGGCACTGTCGTCGCGTCGCCATTCGGCGCGCGGTTCGTCCGGCGACACGTGCCGCTCCACCGCCCCGCCGAGCGGACGTAGTTCCACCGCGGGCGCGTCGGTCGCCTCGGCCGTCGCAGAAACGCACCAAGCCATCAGAGCCAGGAAAGCGCCGATAGCTTCGATTCCCCTTGTATGCCTCCCTAGCCGACTCATTGTTCTTTGCCTTATCGAGCCAGCCCTCTCCCGTTAGCCGGGTTACTGCGCAATCGCCCCCCTGTCGGGCGGTCCGCCCCGACGCCAGTAGGTTTCTGTCTCGATCGGGAGCGGCCGGGTCCCGCTCGCCTGCTCGGCCCAGCGGGTCGCGATCTCGTTGCGGATCGCCTCGATCCGGGCCTGCACGATCGCCTCGTCTTCGACGTCCGCGAGATAGGCGATTCGAAGCAGCGACGGCGCCCGGCGCAGCTCCTCGATCAGCAGGTCGAACCGCGACCGCCATTGCGGCCGCACTTCGACGGAATTGGGCTCGAACACGCCGTCCGCCACGTCGAGGCGCACTACCCGGTGCAGCGCCGCACCGAAGTTGAACTTGATCGCCTTACCGCGCGTCGCGCGCAGCACCAGCGGATTCTCGGTGGTCACGCGGTAGCCGGCGGGCAGGCTGCGCTCGTCGAGCTTGAGAATGAAGTTGCTGCCGCGGTCCGGGTTCGGCACGGCGGCGCAGGTGATGTGGAAGCGCCCGTAGCGGTCGGTGGTCGCGACCAGTCCGCGCGCGCTCACCACGCGCACCCCGCCGATGCCTTGCTCGTTCTCGTCCGGGTAGCCGTTCAGGTTGGCATCGTCGTAGACCTTGCCGATCACGTCGGTGCAGTCGAACGTCGGATCGGGCACGACGCGCACGGTCGCGGTCGCGACGCCCGAGGCGGCCCCGCCGGTGAGGCTGTTCATCACCTGCGCGCGGTTCACGTACTCGCCCTCGGCGACGCCCGCGCCCACGATGAGGAGCAGCTTGAACGTGCGCTGCTCGCCCGTCGCGAGCGTCAGGTTCTCCCAGCGCAGCTCGGTACCTGAGGACACTGGCTCCGCGGGCGCGCCGTCCAGGCGCGCCGAACCCTGCACGTACTTGAAGCCCGGCGGCAGCCGGTCGATCACGACGAGGT
>DASVBY010000066.1:0-30339 GCA_036381895.1 Burkholderiales bacterium
CGGCGTCGATATCGCGGCGCCGCGCGGCACGCCGGTGCGCGCGCCGGCGGATGGCGTGGTGGCCGCAGTCGGCGACTACTTCTTCAACGGCCTCACCGTGTTTCTGGACCACGGCCAGGGTCTGATCAGCATGTACAACCACCTCGACCGCATCGCGGTCGAGCCCGGCGCGCGCGTCGCGCGCGGCGACGTGATCGGCGCCGTCGGCGCGACCGGCCGCGTCACCGGACCGCACCTGCACTGGTCCGTGAGCCTCAATAACGTGCGGGTCGATCCCCTGCTCTTCGTGGGGGAAGACCTGGCCCACCCTGTCGCCCACCGCCAGGACGCCGGGGCAACCGACCGCAAGCCGTAGCGCCCGACGGCGCGCCGGTCAGCGCGCGGAACCTCCCTTCGAGACGTCACCGCCCGCCGCCGGGCCGGTCTGCGTCGGGCGCACCGATGCGATGACCGCCGCTGCCTGCTCCACGAGCCCCGTCGCGAGCCTGCGCCAGTCTTTGGGCAGATGCGGCCAGCCGAACCAGGCGAGCGCTGCGAGGAGCGCCGCGACGGCCGTCGTGCGGATCAGCCGGCTCATGGCGCGCCGGAACCGCTGGCGCGCGCGCCGGCCGGCGCGCGCCCGAACGGCAGGGGCAACATTCCGCGTTTCGGAGCGACCGGGAATACGCACGCGCCCGAGCAGGTGATCCTGCAGCGCCCGCGCCGACCGCGGGCGATCCTTGGCGTGAATCTGCATCGCCCGGTCGATGCATTGGAGCACAAGCGCCGGGTAGCGCCCGGCTCCCGCCTTCACCGCGGGCAGCAGCGGATCGGTCTTATAATCGAGCATGGCGCGGTAGCGCGCCAGCGCGTCCTCGGGACGCTTGCCGGTAATGCAGCGGTACATGGTCGCGCCGAGCGCGTAGACGTCGGACCAGGGACCGAGCGTACCCTTCCCCGGATACTGCTCGATCGGCGCGTAGCCGTGCGTCAGCGTCACCCGCCCCGTGGGCCGGCTCTCCGTCAGCGCCTGCCGCGCCGATCCGAAATCGATCAGCATGGGCGTGCCGTCCTCGCGCAGGTAGATGTTCTCCGGCTTGATGTCGAGATGCAGCATGCCCGCTTCGTGCACTGCATGCAGGCCATTCAGTATCGGCATGACGATACGATACAAATTCGCCTCGTCCAGCCGCTCCCCGCGCCCCTTGAGGTACTGCGCCAGGGTCTGTCCGCGCTCGTACTCCATGACGGTGTACGCGGTACCGTTCGCCTCGATGAAGCGCAGGACGCGGACGATGTTCGGATGCTTGAAGCGCGCCAGCGCCCGCGCTTCCTTCACGAAGTTTTTGAGGCCCCAATGGTAGTGCCGGATGGCCTCCTCGCTCGTCTGCGGGATCACCGACGCGGTGCCGCTGTCGCGGGCCGCGATGTCCTGGGGCATGTACTCCTTGATCGCCACATAGGCGCCGAGCGCGGTGTCGCGGGCGAGGTAGGTGACGCTGAAACCGCCCCGGCCGAGGACCGATTCGATCGTGTACTCGGCCAGTCTCGCGCCTGGCCGCAGCGCGTTCTCGTGATAAGCGCTCAAGAGGAACCTTCTTTCTTGTAGCTGGCCGCCGGGAGCGGCCGCCTGGACTGACTATAGACGATTTCTGCGGATTTTCCGTTTCAATTCATAGTGCTAATCGCGAGACCTCACCCGCTGTTGCAGGCTCTATCAGCGCCGACGGCGCCGCCGGCGGGGGCTGCGGTCCTCGAACGGGTTCTCACCCTCCTTGCAGCGCACCACCACGGGAGTGCCGACCAGGCGGAACGATTCGCGGAAGGTTTGCGCCAGATAGCGCCGATAGGAATCGGGGAGCGCCGCCACCTGATTGCCGTGCACCACGACGAGCGGCGGATTCCTGCCGCCCTGATGGGCGAACTTGAGGCGGATGCGGCGCCCGCGCACGACCGGCGGGGGTGTAGCGGCGACCGCCGCCTGCAGCACGCGATTGAGCCGCGGCGTAGGCAGCGCCGCGTTGGCGGAAGCGAAGGCGCGGTCGACCGAAGCGAAAAGCCCGCCGATGCCGGTCTTGTGCAGCGCCGAAATGTAGTGCACCGGGGCGAAATCGAGGAAGCGCAGCTTGCGCTCGAGCTCGCGCCGCAACCAGTCGCGGCCACCCGCCTCGAGCGCATCCCACTTGTTGACTGCCACCACCATCGCGCGCCCGTGCTTGAGCACGTAGCCGGCGAGCGTCGCATCCTGCTCGCTGACGCCGGCCTGCGCATCGAGGACGAGGATGACGACGTTCGCCCGCTCCACTGCCTCGAGCGTCTTGATCGCGGAAAACTTCTCGACCGCCTCCTCGACCCGGGCGCGGCGGCGCACGCCGGCGGTGTCGAGGAGCACGTAGGTGCGTCCTGCGCGCTCGAGCGGCACTTCGATCGTGTCGCGCGTCGTCCCCGGAACGTCGGAGACGATGACCCGCTCCTCGCCGAGGAGCGCGTTCACGAGCGTCGATTTCCCCGCGTTCGGCCGCCCGACCACCGCGACCCGGGGCACGTCCGTCGCGACGGCGGTTTCTTCGACCCGGGGGAGCGGCGCGAGCACGCGCTCCATCAGCGTCGCCACCCCGTCGCCGTGTGCGGACGAGATGGCCTGCGGCTCGCCGAGGCCGAGCGCATGGAACTCGGCGGCGGCGAGCGCCGGCTCCATGCCCTCCGCCTTGTTCACGGCGAGCGTCACCGGCTTTCCGAGCCGCCGCAGGTCCTGCGCGATCTCCGCGTCGAGCGGCTGCAGGCCCTCGCGCGCGTCCACGATGAAGATCACCGCGTCCGCCTCGGCGAGCGCCTGGCGCACCTGCCTCGCCATCTGTTCGCGCAGCGCTTCGCCCGCGCCCGCGCGTTCCTGCAGGCTCTCGGACACCCCGCCCGTGTCGACCACGTAGTACGGCCGGTCGCCCACGAGGCCGTCGCCGTACTGGCGGTCGCGGGTGATGCCGGGCTCGTCCGCGACGATGGCCGCGCGGCTTCGTGTCAGGCGATTGAAGAGCGTGGATTTGCCGACGTTCGGCCGGCCGACGAGCACGACGACGGGTTTCACCGCTACGGCCTCGTTCCCCTCGCCATGGGCGTGTCGCGACGCGCCTCGAGCGACCGCCCGCGCGTCAGCGCGGCATCAGGCGCAGCGCCGCGAGCTCGCCCGAGATCGCGGCCACGAAAAGCGTCTCGCCGTCCACCGCCGCCGGTGCGCGCACCGGCGCATCGTCGACGCGGGCGCGCGCGATGAAGCGGCCGTCGTCGCGCGCGAGCCAGTGCACGTAGCCCTCGTAGTCGGCAACGGCGACGAAGTCTCCGTGTACCGCCGGCGCATTGAGCCGCCGGCCCCGCAGCGCCTCCTGGCGCCAGACGCTCGCGCCGTTGCGGCGGTCGAAGGCGAGCACGTAGCCGTGCTCATCGGTGACGTAGACGTTGCTCGCGTCGGCGGCGATTCCGCTGTAGGTCGACACGTCGCGGGACCAGATGATGTTCCCGCTCCGCGGATTGAACGCGGTCAGCTTGCCCTGGTAGCTCGCCGCATAGATCGCGTCCGGCAGCACCAGCGGCGGCACATCGACGTCGACCAGGCGTTCGATCTCATTGCGCCCGCGCGGCTGGGCGACGGGCACTTCCCAGAGCGGCGCCCCCTGCTCGAGGCTCAACGCCACCAGCCGGCCGCTGCCGAAACCGGCGAAGACGATGTCCTCGACGATCACCGGGCTGTTGGTACCGCGCAGACTGAGCGCGGGTTCGGTGCGATCGTAGACCCAGAGCCGCGCTCCGTCGTCCGCCGCGAGCCCGGTCACGCGCCCGTCGACCGTCTGCACCACCACGATGTCCGGCGCAATCGCCGGCGGCGCCAGCACTTCGCTCGAGACCGCGCTGCGCCACAGCGTGCGGCCGTCGTCGCGCGCCAGTGCCACCACCTGGCCGTCGCGCGTCCCGACCGCGAGCAGCCGGTCGCCGAGCCCTACACCCCCGGCGATCGGGAGGTCGAGCTCGACCTGCCACAGGCGCGCGCCCGAAGCGGCGTCGAACGCGCCCACGCGGCCGCCCGCGCCCGCGGCATAAACGATCCCGTCGCGCACGCGCGGGACGAGTCCGACGTAGTCCTTGGTCTTTCCCCCGAGATCCTCGGACCAGATCTTCGCGGCACGCACGCTCGGAGCGAATTCCGGAAGCGGCGCGGGCGGCTCGCGCACCGGGGCCGAGCCGCAGCCCGCCGCCGCCGCGGCCGAAGCGAGGACGAACGCGAGCCAGGCGCGCCTCATCCGGCCTCGGCCCCGCCCAGATCGTCGAGCTTCATCTCGAGCAGCTGCCGGCCGGCGGACTGCGGCGCGAGCTTCTCGAGCGCCTCGCGATACGCCGCCCGCGCCTCCGCGATGCGGCGCATGCCCGCGTACGCGTCGCCCTTGAGCTCGAGGTACTCCGCCTCGAATCCCGGCGCTTCTTTCGCCGCGTTCGCGAGCGCAAGCGCCGCCTCGTATTCGCCGCTCGCAACGTGCAGCTGCCCGAGCCGCAGCCGCGCCGTATGCACCACCGCCGGGTCGTCGGCGTTGGCGATCGCCCACTCGAGGTGCCCGCGCGCCGCCGCCATATCGTTCGCCTCGACGCTGAGGCGCGCGAGCAGCAGCGCCGCCATGCCCGCGTAGGGCGTACGCGCGTACTCCGCGAGCAGCCGGCTGCCGCTCGCCCGCGCCGCATCGCGCTTGGCTCCCTGCGCCTGCTCGAGCATCTCGGCGTACAGCTCCGACGCCTCCATGCGCTGCTTCTCGCGGTATTCCTGCCAGTACTTGTTGCCGAAGAGCAGTGCGAGACCGAGCACGACGCCGAGCACGAGCGCTCCGCCGTAGTTCTTCCACCACTCCTTCAGCTTTTCGAGTTCGTCCTGGTCGCTGTAGACCACGTGGCCTCTCCCGTTGGATACATCGGTACCGGCGTCGCGGCGCGCCGACGCTGCGTTCGTTGCCGCGCCCGGCGAGAGCGCAGTGCGCTCAGCCGCCGCGCGGCTGCAGCCGTCCCGCCAGATGATTCAAGGCATCGTCGTAGGCGAGCGTCTGCTGACCTTCGCCGCCCCGCAAATCTTTGACCGCCACGCGTCCGTCGCTCTCGAGGAGCACCACGAAGCGTGCGCCGCTGCGGTCTGCCCGCTTGAGCTGACTCTTGCGGCTCCCGCCGAAATGACACTCGACCGAGCAGCCGCGCGCGCGTAGAGCTTCCGCGAGCGCGAGCGCGCGCTCGGCCGAACCCTCGGCCGGCGCAACGTACACCTGCGGCGTGTCGTCGTCGGCGGCCGCGGCGCCCTGCCGCAGCAGCTCGACCAGGCGCTCGAGCCCGATCGCGAAACCGACTGCGGGCGTCGGCCGGCCGCCGAGGAGCTCGACCAGACCGTCGTAGCGCCCGCCGGCGCAGACCGCGGACTGCGCCCCGAGGCGATCGGTGAGCCATTCGAAGACGGTGCGCGTGTAATAATCGAGCCCGCGCACCAGACGCGGGTTCACGGTGAAGGCGACGCCGGCCGCGCGCAGCAGCTCCTGCAGCCTGTCGAAGTGGGCGCGCGATTCGGCGTCGAGGTGATCGAGCAGGCTCGGCGCTTCCGCGACCACGACCGCCATCGCGGGATTCTTGCTGTCGAGGACGCGCAGCGGATTGGTCTCGAGGCGCCGGCGGCTGTCCTCATCGAGCGCGTCGAAGCGGCGGCGCAAGTACTCGACCAGCCGCGTGCGGTAGGCGGCGCGCGCTTCCGGCGTCCCGAGCGAGTTGATCTCGAGCCGCAGCCCTTCGACGCCGAGCTCCCCGAAGAGCCGTGCGGACATCAGTATCTGCTCGGCATCGACCTCGGGCCCGCTCATGCCGAACGCCTCGACGCCGATCTGGTGGAACTGGCGATAGCGGCCCTTCTGCGGCCGTTCGTGGCGGAACATCGGGCCCGCGTACCACCAGCGCTGCATCTGGTTGTGCAGCAGCCCGTTCTCGATTCCGGCACGCACGCACCCGGCCGTGCCCTCGGGCCGCAGCGTCAGGCGGTCGCCGTTGCGGTCCTCGAAGGTATACATCTCCTTCTCGACGATGTCGGTGTGCGCGCCGATCGAGCGGGCGAAGAGCTCCGTGCGCTCCACCACCGGGAGCCGGATCTCGCGATAGCCGTAGGCGCGCAGCATGGCCGCCGCCGTCCGCTCGACCCGCCGCCAGTAGCCCAGAGTTTCGGGCAGCAGGTCGTTCATGCCGCGCACGGCCTGAATTGCTTTGCTCACAGCGGCAAACCCTCCGGGCGCGGGACGCCGCGCGTCAGCCCTGCGGCCGTCCGAGCGTGAAACGGGCTACGTCGCCGCGCCGATGGCGCATGGCGTCGTACGGCTTGCCCTCGAATTCGACGTCCACGCCTGCCACGTTTCCCAGAAAGACGCTGATCGGCGGGACGCCTTCGACGGTCACGACGCTGCCCGCCGGAACGGTTTCGTACAGCAGGCGGCGCTGCCGCGCGTCGCGCACGTCGGCCCAGCTGTCCTCGTGCATGCGCAGCACCAACCGCGACGTGGGAACCGCGGGTTCGGATGCGGGCGGTGCCGATCCGGTTTCCGGCTCGGCCGGCGCGCTGACCGGGGGCGTCGAAGCGGGAGGCGCTTCGGCACGAGCCGGCGAAGGCGCAGGCGTCTCGCTCTCCTCCGGCACGATCGCCACCGTCGGCGCGGGGGGCGCTTCGGGAGCCTCCGTGGCTGCCGGGGCGCTCGCCGGTTCCGCATCATCGTCGGTCGCCGACGGCTGAACGGGCGGCGGCGCGGACAATTCGTGCCCGCTCCACCAGAGCGCCGCGAGCCCGAACACCGCCACGGCGACGACGACGGTGCCGAGGCGCACCAGCGCATCGCTGCTCGTCGCCTGCCGCGCCGGCGCCGGCCGCGTCCCGAGCTGCACCGGGGCCGCGGCTTCCGGCCGGGCGTTGTAGACGTCGATGACGCGCTGCGGCGGAAGTTCGAGAAACTGCGCGTAGTTGCGCAAGTAGCCGCGCACGTAGGTCGGCCCGGGAAGCCGGTCGTACGCGTCCGCCTCGAGTGCCTCGACGGTGCGCGGCGCGAGCCGCAGCTCCTGCGCGACGTCCTCGATCGACAGGCGCCGCTCTTCGCGTGCCCGCCGCAGCATCGCGCCCGGGCCCGCCTCCTGCATGGGGGATGAATTCGGTTCCGTCATCTCAAAGCTTTCCTGCCCGCGGCAGCACTTTGCAGCTGCTGCGCCTCGGGCGAAGTCGGGAACTTGGCGCGCAGCCGCAGCGCGTAGCTCGCCTCTTCGTCCTTGTTCTTCAGTGCGCGCTCGATCTTCACCGCGAGGAGCAGCGCCTGCGGCGTGTCCTCGGCCGCCTGGAAATAGCGCTGCATGAAGCCGCGCGCAGCGAGCGTGCGCCCGCTGTCGTACGTGATGCGCGCCATGTGATAGAGCGAATCCGGCAGCTCCGGCTGAAGCTTCAGCGCTTCCCGAAAATTCGCCTCCGCTTTCGCGTACTCCTTGGCCCTGAAGAGGCACAGCCCGGCGTTCTCGTACGCGAGGGCCGGCGTGCGATAGAGCGGATTGGCGACGGCCCGGCGGAACCAGGTCACCGCCTCGTCCACCCGGCTGCGCTCGCACAAAAAGGCGCCGTAGTTGTTCTGGGCTTCGGCGTTCTGCTCGTCCGCCCGCACCGCGCGCCGGAAATAGCGCTCGGCGGCGTCGTAGTCCTTGAGCCGCCACTGCAGCACCGCCATCATGTTGTTCGCCTGCGAATGATCCGCGTCGAGGTCGAGCGCCTTCTCGATCTTCTCCCGCGCGAACTCGAGCTGTCCGCGCTGCAGGTACCCGGCCGCGAGCTGAAGATTCGTCTGGATGAGCTGTGCCCGCTTCGCGGCCGCCGCCTCGCGTTCGGCGGTGGAAGCGCAGCCGACGGCGAGGAGCCCGGCCAGGATGCAGGCCGCGGCTGCTCTCATGCCGTCGCCACCGCCGCGGCCCCGGCGCGCCGCAGCAGTCGCGCGCGCCGGCCGGTGCGGTCGTGCACGCGTCCCGCGAGCTGCCCGCAGGCCGCATCGATGTCGTCGCCGCGCGTACGGCGGGTGATGGTCATGAGGCCGGCGCGCAGCATCACGTCGCGAAAGGCGTCGATCGCCGCCGGCGACGAGCGCCGAAAGCGCGAGTGCGGGAACGGATTGAACGGAATCAGGTTGACTTTCGCCGGCACGTCGCGCAGCAGCGCTGCGAGCTCCTCGGCATGCGCGAGCGTGTCGTTCACGCCGTCGAGCATCACGTACTCGAACGTGACCTTGCGGCGCGGCTCGTCCTGCACGTAGCGCCGGCACGCGGCGAGCAGCTCCGCGATCGGATACTTGCGGTTGAGCGGGACGAGGGTGGTGCGCAAGGCGTCGTTCGGTGCGTGCAGCGATACCGCGAGACTCACCGGGCACGCGTCGTGCAGCCGGTCGATGAGCGGCACCATCCCCGCCGTGCTGACGGTCACGCGCCGGCGCGAGAGTCCGTAGGCGAGATCGTCGAGCAGCACCCGGATCGCGGCGACGACGTTGTCGAAGTTGAGCAGCGGCTCGCCCATGCCCATGAAAACCACGTTCGTGATCGGGCGTACCGCCGGCCCGCGGCCGCCGAGCAGGCGGTTCGCGAGCCATATCTGCCCGATGATCTCGGCCGCCGTGAGGTCGCGGTTGAAGCCCTGGGCGCCGGTCGCGCAGAACGTGCAGTTGAGGCCGCAGCCGACCTGCGACGAGACGCAGAGCGTGCCGCGGCCGGGCTCGGGGATGTAGACCGTCTCGATGCAGTTGCCGTCGGCGAGCTCGAGCAGCCACTTGCGCGTGCCGTCCGCGGCCACCTGATCCTGCCGGACCGTGGGGCCGGCGATCGTCGCCACCTCGGCAAGGCGCGCGCGCAGCGCCTTGCTCAGGTTCGTCATGGCGGCGAAGTCGTCGACGCCGTACTGATGCAGCCACTGCAGCACCTGCAGGCCGCGGTACGGCTTCTCGCCGAGCCCGACGAGGAACGCCTGCAGCTCTTCGCGCCCGAGGCCCAGCAGATTGGTCGGCGTAGTGCCCGTCACGGCGCCTCGTCAGCGGCTGCGCGGGAAGATGTCGCCGCTGCGGAAGAAATAGTTGATCTCGGTCTCGGCCGTGGCCGGGCTGTCCGAACCGTGCACCGCGTTCTTTTCGACGTCGGTCGCGAAATCGGCGCGGATCGTGCCCGGGGCCGCCTTCTTCGGATCGGTTGCGCCCATCAGCTCGCGGTAGCGGGCGATCGCGTTCTCCCCCTCCAGCACCTGCACCATGATCGGCCCGGAAGTCATGAACTGGACCAGGTCCTTGAAGAACGGGCGGTCCTTGTGCACCGCGTAGAAGCCTTCGGCCTGCTGCTGGTTCAGCTGCAGCATCTTGGCCGCGACGATGCGCAAGCCCGCCTGCTCGAGGCGCGAGTAAATGGCGCCGATCAGGTTCTTGGCAACGGCATCGGGCTTGATGATGGACAACGTGCGTTCGACCGCCATGCGGACTCCGATTCGTAAGTCAGTGAAAAAAGGACGAGAAACAGGGAAAAACTGGCGAATAACCAGCGGCATAGTGTAGCCTCTCGCCTCCGGCCAAACAATGCGCCGGCGCGATCAGTCCCAGCGGTCGTCGCGTACCTGCACCCGCCCGGCGTGCACGCGCACCGGGAAGGCGTGGACGGATTCGTAGGCGGGCGGCGCCAGCACGGCGCCGGTACGAATGGAGAAGCGCGCGCCGTGGCGCGGGCACACGATTTCGTCGCCCTCGACGGACCCGCCGCTCAGCGTACCGCCGTCATGGGTACAGACGTCCTCGATCGCATGATAGTTGCCGTCGAGGTTGAACACGGCGACGAACGCGCCATCGATCTCGACCACCCGATGCGTGCCGGGCGGCAGCTCCTCGACGGCGGCGACATCGATCCAGTCGGACATGTCAGAGCATCCCGAGTTGCAGCTTCGCGCCTTCCGTCATGCGGTCCATGGTCCACGGCGGATCCCAGACCAGCTCGACCGCGGCATCCTTGACGCCGGGAACCGCGCGCACCGCGGCCTCGACGGTGGCGGGGAAGGTCTGCGCCACCGGGCAGCCGGGGGCGGTGAGCGTCATCTGAATCTTCACGTAGCCGTCGGCGTCGATCTCGAGCTCGTAGATGAGCCCGAGGTCGTAAATGTTGACCGGAATCTCGGGATCGTAGATGTCGCGCAGCACCGCGACGACGTGCTCGCGCAGCTGCTCGAGATTCGCCGGCGCAGGCGTTGTGTCGGGCATCGGGGTGTCGCTCATTCGGTGCTCACCGGATCGGTTGCGTTCTTGAGCGCGGCGTCGAGGGTATGCCACGCGAGCGTCGCGCACTTCACCCGCGCCGGGTAGTCGCGCACGCCGGCGAGCACCCGGAGCTTGCCGAGATCGCCCGGGTCGCCACGCTGCGTGAGGAGGTCGTGCACGCCGCGGAACAGCCGCTCCGCCTGCTCCACGGTCTTGCCCTTGATGCTCTCGGTCATGAGCGAGGCAGAGGCGGTCGAGATCGCGCAACCCGCGCCGTCGAAGCCGACGTCCTTGATGACGCCGTTCTCGATCACGAGATCGAGCCGCAGCTGGTCCCCGCAGAGCGGATTGTGGCCGGTGGCGTGCCGGTTGCTGCCCGCGGGGACGCGGCGGAAGTTCCGCGGCCGGCGGTTGTGGTCGAGGATCACCTCCTCATAGAGCGCACGCAGATCGTCCATCACCCGAACAGCTCCTTGACCCGCTCGAGCCCGCGCACGAGCGCATCGACGTCCTCGCGGGTGTTGTACAGCCCGAGCGAGGCGCGGGCCGTCGCCGGCACCGCGAAGCGCTGCATCACCGGCATTGCGCAGTGGTGTCCCGCGCGGATCGCCACGCCTTCGTGATCGAGCACCGTGCCGATGTCGTGCGGATGCACGCCCTCCAGCGTGAACGAGAGGATCGCCGCCTTCTCCGGTGCGGTGCCGACAAGCCGCACCCCCGGGATGGCCGCCAGCGCCTCGGTGGCGTAGACGAGCAGCTCGTGCTCGTGCGCCGCGACGGCGTCGAGCCCGAGCGCGCCGAGGTAGTCGACGGCGGCGCCGAGCCCGACCGCGCCCGCGATGTGCGGCGTACCGGCCTCGAACTTGTACGGCAGATCGTTGTAGACCGTCTTCTCGAAGGTCACGACCTTGATCATGTCCCCGCCGCCCTGATACGGCGGCATGGCCTCGAGGAGACGCTCCTTGCCGTAGAGCACGCCGATGCCGGTCGGGCCGTACACCTTGTGGCTCGAGAACACGTAGAAGTCGCAGTCGAGGGCGCGCACGTCGATTGCGAGGTGCGGCGCCGCCTGCGCCCCGTCGAGCAGCACGACCGCGCCGGCGGCGTGCGCGCGCTCGATCACGCGACGCACCGGGTTGATGGTGCCGAGCGCGTTCGAGCAGTGCGCCATCGCGACCAGGCGCGTGCGCTCGCCGAGCAGGCGCTCGAACTCCTCGAACACCAGCGCCCCGGTGTCGTCGATCGGCGCCACGCGCAGCCGCGCACCGACCTGCTCGCACAGGAGCTGCCACGGCACGATGTTCGAATGGTGCTCCATGGCGCTGATGAGGATTTCGTCGCCCGCCCGCACGTTCGCGCGCCCCCAGGTGGAGGCGACGAGGTTCACGCCCTCGGTGGCGCCGCGTACGAACACGATCTCGCGCTCGGAAGCGGCGTTGAGGAACGCCCGCACCTTGGCGCGCGCTTCCTCGTAGGCGCCCGTGGCGCGTTCGCTCAGCGCGTGCACGCCGCGGTGCACGTTGGCGTTGTCACAGCGATAGTAGCGCTCGAGCGCCTCGAGCACGGCGCGCGGCTTCTGCGACGTCGCCGCGTTGTCGAGATACACGAGCGGCTTGCCGCGCACCTGCTGCGCGAGCGCCGGGAAATCGGCGCGTATCCGCGCGACGTCGAACCGCGCCGCGCCCGCGGTGCGCTGTTCCGGCATGGGATGGCTCATACCAGCTCCACCTCCTCGATCGCACGCCCCTGCAGCAGCCGCCCGAGGAGCTGCCGATCGAGCGCGGTGCGCATCGGCGCGACCCCGAAGCGCTGCAGCACTTCGTTGGCGAACGCGAACGTGAGCAGATCGCGCGCGGCATCGGCGTCCAGGCCGCGCGAGCGCAGGTAGAACAGCTGGTCGGAATCGAGCTGGCCGACCGTGGCGCCGTGCGTGCATTTGACGTCGTCGGCGTAGATCTCGAGCTCCGGCTTGGTGTCGATCTCGGCGTCCTCCGAGAGCAGCAGATTGTTGTTCGTCTGCTGTGCGTCGCTCCGCTGCGCGCCGGGCCGCACCACCACGCGGCCGTTGAACACCGCGCGCGCGCGCCCATCGAGCACACCCTTGTACAGCTCGCGGCTCGTGCTGTGCGGCGCCGCGTGCTCGATCAGGGTATGGTTGTCGACGTGCTGGCGGCCGCCGGCGAGATAGAGCCCGTTGAGCGTGCACGCCGCACCCTCCGCGAGCGCCGACTGCAGGTCGTGCCGCACCAGCAACCCGCCGAGGTCGAGCGCGTTCGACACCAGTTCGCTGCCGCGTTCCTGGCGCACGTACAGGCCGCCGATGTGGTAGCCCTGCGCGCCCTGCTGCTGCACGCGGTAGTGCTCGATACGGGCGCGCTCGCCGAGCGCGATTTCGGTGACGGCATTGCTGAAGTAGCGCGCCGCGTCCGTGCCGCAGTACTGCTCGATCACGACCGCGCGGCTGCCCGCTTCGGCGACGATCAGGGTGCGGGGCTGCGTGAGCGCGCCCGTGCTAGCGAAGTAGAGAATCTGGATCGGCCGCTCGGGTGCCGCACCCGCCGCGAGGTGCACGTAAGCGCCGTCGAGCAGGAATGCGGTGTTGAGCGCGGCGAGCGCGTGCCGGTCGGCCGGCGCGATCGCGCCGAGGCGGCCCTCGAGCGCCTGCGGGTCGCGCGCGAGCATCTCGCGCAGCGAGCCGACCGCGACCCCGCCGCCGGAGGGCGGCGACGAGAGCTCCGCGCGGTAGCTGCCGTCGACGAACACCAGCCGGTAGGCATCGAGCGCATCGAACCACGCGGCGCGCAGCGCCGCCGCATCGAGCGCCGCGTCCGCCGCCGCGAGCTCGAACCGCTGGCGCGCGAGGCTCGCGAGGTTCGTATAACGCCAGGCCTCCTCGCGCGTCGTCGGAAAGCCGGCGGCCGCGAAAACCGCGCGGCCGCGCTCGCGCAGCTCGCGCAGCCAGGGCACGCGCGCACCCGGCAGCCGCTCGCCGATCGCCGCGAGCGCGTCGAGATACGCGTGGCGTACGTCCGGGCTCGCGTTCATCGCCTCAGGCCCTCGCCTCCGCCTCGATCCAGCCGTAGCCGCGCTTCTCGAGGTCGAGCGCGAGCGACTTGTCGCCCGACCGGGCGATGCGCCCGTACGCCAGTACGTGCACGCGGTCCGGCACCACGTAGTTCAGCAGCCGCTGGTAGTGCGTCACCATGACGATCGCGCGCTCCGGGGAGCGCAGCGCATTGACGCCGCGGGCCACGACCTTGAGCGCGTCGATATCGAGGCCCGAATCGGTCTCGTCGAGCAGCGCGAGCCGCGGCTCGAGCACCGCCATCTGCAGCACCTCGTTGCGCTTGCGCTCGCCGCCCGAGAACCCTTCGTTCACCGAGCGGTAGATGAAATCCTCCGGCATCTCGAGGAGCTTGAGCTTCTCGCGCACGCGCGTGAGGAAGTCCATCGCGTCGAGCTCCTCCTCGCCGCGGTGCTTGCGGATGGCGTTGAGCGCGCTCTTCAGGAGATAGATGTTGCTGACGCCGGGGATCTCGACCGGGTACTGGAAGCCGAGGAACACGCCTTCGCGCGCGCGCTCCTCCGCGCTCAGCGCGAGCAGGTCCTTGCCGCCGTACGTGACCGTGCCGGCGGTGACCTCGTAGCCCTCGCGGCCCGCCAGGACGTGCGCCAGCGTGCTCTTGCCCGAACCGTTCGGACCCATGATCGCGTGCACTTCGCCTGCCTTCACCTCGAGGTCGACGCCCCGGAGGATCGGCTTGCCGTCCACGCTCACGTGCAGATTCCGGATGGAAAGCATGTGCTTCTCGCCGCTCGCTTCGTTGAAATGCCGCCTCACCCGACGGCGCCTTCGAGGCTCACCCCGATCAGCTTCTGCGCCTCGACCGCGAACTCCATCGGGAGCTCCTTGAACACTTCCTTGCAGAAGCCGTTCACCACCATCGACACCGCGTCCTCGGTCGAGAGGCCGCGCGTGCGCAGGTAGTAGAGCTGGTCTTCGCTGATCTTGAGCGTCGTCGCCTCGTGTTCGACCCGCGCGGTCGGGTTCTTCACCTCGATGTACGGGAACGTGTGCGCGCCGCACTTGTCGCTCATGAGGAGCGAGTCGCACTGGGTGTAGTTGCGCGCGTTGTGCGCGCCCTTGAGCACCTTGACCAGCCCCCGATACGCGTTCTGGCCGTATCCCGCGGCGATGCCCTTCGAGACGATGGTGCTGCGGGTGTTCTTCCCGATATGGATCATCTTGGTGCCGGTATCGGCCTGCTGGTAGTTGTTCGTCAGCGCGACCGAATAGAACTCTCCGACCGAGTTGTCGCCCTCGAGCACTACGCTCGGGTACTTCCAGGTGATCGCCGATCCCGTTTCCACCTGCGTCCACGAGATGCGCGCGTTCTCGCCGCGGCAGGCGCCGCGCTTGGTCACGAAGTTGTAGATGCCGCCGCGGCCGTACTCGTCGCCGGGGTACCAGTTCTGCACCGTCGAGTACTTGATGTGCGCGCCCTTGAGCGCGATCAGCTCGACCACGGCGGCGTGCAGCTGGTTCTCGTCGCGCATCGGCGCCGTGCACCCTTCGAGGTAGCTCACGTAGGCGCCCTCGTCGGCGATGATGAGCGTACGCTCGAACTGTCCGGTCTTGGCGGCGTTGATGCGGAAGTAGGTCGAGAGCTCCATCGGACAACGCACGCCCTTCGGCACGTATACGAACGAGCCGTCGCTGAACACCGCCGAGTTGAGCGTCGCGTAGAAGTTGTCGGTGTACGGTACCACCGTGCCGAGGTACTTCTGCACCAGCTCCGGATGGTTCTGCACCGCTTCCGAGAACGAGCAGAAGATGATCCCGTACTCGGCGAGCTTCTCCTTGAAGGTCGTCGCGACCGACACGCTGTCGAACACCGCATCGACCGCGACCCCGGCGAGGATCTCGCGCTCCTTCAGCGGAATGCCGAGCTTCTCGTAGGTCTCGAGCAGCTTCGGATCGACCTCGTCGAGGCTCTTCGGACCGTCCTTCTTCGTCTTGGGGGCCGAGTAGTAGCTGATCGCCTGGAAGTCGATCGGCGGATGGTGCACGTGCGCCCACTTGGGCTCGCGCATGGTGAGCCAGTGGCGATACGCGCGCAGCCGCCACTCGAGCATGAACGGGGGCTCCTGCTTCTTGGCGGAGAGCGCGCGGATGATGTCCTCGTTGAGTCCGGGCGGGAGCGAATCGGCTTCCACCATCGTGGTGAAGCCATGACGATAGCCCTTCCGGAGCAGCGCTTCGACTTCTCGATTCGGTGTTGCCACGTTGCCTCTCTGCGAGCGTTCGTCTTGCTCAGGCGCTCGCGCGCCGCGCATAGAACTTGATCGGCGTCCCGGAGCGCGGCGGAAGTTCCGGTTCTGCCATCTCCGCGAGCGTCACGCCGGCGAGCGCATCGCGCACGGCACCGTTGATGCGCTGCCAATTCGCGCGTATGGAGCAAGCCGACTCCTGCGCGCACAATCCCGGCGAACTCCCGCATTCCGTGAGCCCGACGCGCCCCTCGAGCGCATCGATGATCTCGATCATGCTGATCGCTTCGGGCGCGCGGGCCAGCGCATAGCCGCCCCTCGCTCCGCGATGCGAGACCACCAGCCCCTCGCGCACCAGCTGCTTCAGGATCTTGCTCACCGTCGGCGCCGCCACCCTCACCTCGGCCGCAATTTCGCTCACCGCGTGCAGCCGGCCGTGCTCGCGGGCGAGATACGTCAGGACCACCGTCCCGTAATCGGTGAGCTTGCTGATGCGGAGCATTCGTCGGCGCCTTTAAATGGGACCATTTTAGTCCCAATTTCGGGAGCGGATCAACCGCGGCGGCAAGTCTTTTTTTAGGGAGTCCTGGCTCGGCGGCGTCCTAGACGGTGAAGCTCTCGCCGCAACCGCAACGCGCCCGCTCGTTCGGGTTGTGGAAGCGAAACGCCTCGTTCAGGCCTTCGCGCGCGTAATCGATCTCGGTGCCGTCGAGGAAGATCAGATTCTTCTCGGCGACCACGACGCGAACGCCGTTGCTCTCGAAGACGCGCTCGTCCGGCCGGATCTCACGCGCGACCTCGACGACGTAGGAGTTACCCGAGCAGCCGGTCGCCTTCACGCCGATGCGCAAAGCCGCGCCCTGCTGCTTCGTAATCACGTTGCGGGCGCGTTCGGCCGCCCGCTCGGTCAGTGTAATTGCCATTCATGCCTCCCGCGATGTCAATGCCATGCTGCGCATCCGTGCTTCCTGGCGCAGCGCGACCTGCTGTACTTGCGGTCGCTGCACCAGGTCGCCCAGCGTAATCCCGTTCAGGAACTCGTATATGCGGGCGCTCAGATCCTCCCACAACTGGTGGGTCAGACAAGGCGCGTCGTCCTGGCAGTTGCGCTGCCCGCCGCAGCGGGTCGCATCGATATTCTCGTTGATGGCGATGATGATCTCGGCCACGGAAATTTCGGCCGGGGGTCTCGCCAGACTGTAGCCGCCGCCCGGACCCCGGACGCTCTCGACGAGACCGGAGCGCCGCAGCTTCGCAAACAGCTGCTCGAGATAGGAGAGCGATATGCCCTGACGCCGGGCGATATCGGCGAGCGTCACGGAGCCCCGGTTGTGGCGCAGGGCCAGATCGAGCATCGCCGTGACCGCATAACGTCCTTTGGTGGTGAGCTTCATGGACAGACGACCGCGGCCATCATTCTACATGCCTGATTATTTCAATCAACTATTCGACCTCGGCTTCTCCGGGGCCGCCGGCGACCCCTCGTCCCCCTCCTCGAGATTCGTAATTTCGAGCTTCGGCAGATCGAGGTTCACGTTTATTCCTTGTTTTTCGAACGCTTCGGACAGGATTTTCAGCTTGTGATCGATGAGGTGCAGGTGATCGAGGATCGAGTTGATCGCATGCGCGACCGGGTCGGAGACGTGGGACGGCTGACCGTAGGCATCGAAGCCGATGCGTTGCGCGAGCCGGTCGCGCTCGCTCTTCCGGGGCTCCCCGCCGATCGACACCACCCGGGCCGGAATCCCCACTACCGTCGCGTCCGCCGGCACGTCCTTCGTGACCACCGAATTCGACCCGATCCGGGCGTTGTCCCCCACGGTCACCGGCCCGATGATCTTCGCGCCGGCCCCCACGACCACGTTGTTGCCGAGCGTCGGATGCCGCTTCTCCTTGCGCCAGGTCGTGCCGCCGAGCGTCACGCCATGATAGAGCGTGCAGCCGTCGCCGATCTCGGCGGTCTCCCCGATCACCACCCCCATGCCGTGGTCTATGAAGAGATGCCGGCCGATCCGGGCTGCCGGGTGTATTTCGATGCCGGTGAGGAAGCGTCCGAGATGGGCCAGGAACCGCGCCAGCCACTTCAGCCGCACCTGCCACAGCCAGTGGGCGAGCCGGTGAATCGCGAGCGCATGCACCCCCGGATAGCTGGCAAGGATCTCGAGCGCCGAGCGCGCGGCGGGGTCGCGGCGATAGATGCTGTCGAGGTAGTCGCGCAGGCGGGCATACATGAGGCTATTCGCTCATTCCCCGGTCGTTCTTGTCAAGTTTGGCCGTTGCGTTGTCCATCGCCGTAAGTATGCCCCTTAGTATGTTGACCTCGTTCCTGTCGAGACCGGCGCGGTTGTAGAGGCGGCGCAGCCGCCGTAGCAACAGGCGCGGGTTCTCGGGATCGAGAAACCGAATCTGGATCAGGACGCGCTCGAGGTGTCGGTAGAAATGCTCGAGCTCTTCGGACGTCGCGGGCGGCTCCGCCGCCTTCGCCGGCGGCCGCTCCTGGAGCGCCGCGCGCCGAATCTCGTAGGCGAACACCTGCGCCGCGCACGCGAGGTTGAGCGACGGATAATCCGGATTCGCCGGGATGTAGCCGAGCGCGTGACACCGGTCGAGCTCGGCGTTGGCGAGGCCCGCGCGCTCCGGGCCGAAGAGCAGCGCCACGGGACCGGTCGCTGCACCCGCCACCAGCCGCGCCGCGCATTGCGCCGGATCGAGCAGCGGCCAGTCGATGTGGCGGCTGCGGCGCGCGCTCGCGCCGATCACGTAGTGGCAGTCCCGGAGCGCCTCGTCGACGTCGCGGCACACGACCGCCCGGGCGAGCACGTCCTCCGCACCCGCCGCGCGCGCGGTCGCCTCCTCGCTCGGATAGCGGCTCGGCGCCACCAGGTAGAGCTGCACGAGCCCCATGTTCTTGAGCGCGCGCGCCACACCCCCTATGTTGCCGGGGTGCGTCGGCCGCACCAGGACCGCGCGAATGGCGTGAAGCGGGCTCATATGGACAGACAGTCGCTCGCCTTTTAACCGGATCGGGCAGCTTATACAATCCCGCGCTTTCGCGCTCTTTGCGGAATCGCCATGCATCCGATGCTCAACACGGCTATCCGGGCCGCGCGGCGCGCAGGCAGCATCCTCATGCGCAACGCCGACCGGCTCGACCGCCTCGCCGTCGAGACCAAGGGCCACAACGACTTCGTCACCGAGGTCGATCGGCTGGCGGAGCGCGAGATCATCGAGATCCTGCACCGCGCCTACCCGGATCACGCGATCCTCGCCGAAGAAAGCGGCGCGCGCGCGGGCAGCGAGTACTGCTGGATCATCGATCCGCTCGACGGCACCACGAACTTTCTCCACGGCTATCCGCATTACGCGGTGTCGATCGCCCTGCAGCACAAGGGCCGGCTCGAGCAGGCGGTGATCTTCGACCCGCACCGTAACGAGCTGTTCACGGCCACGCGTGGCCAGGGGGCGTATCTGAACGACCGCCGCATCCGCGTCAGCCACACGCACGATTTCCGCCGCGCGCTGCTCGGCACCGGCTTTCCGTTCAAGTCGCAGACCTACGTCGATCTGTGGATCGCGGTGTTCAAGCGCATCGCGGGGGAGACGAGCGGCGTGCGGCGCGCGGGCTCCGCGGCGCTCGATCTCGCCCACGTCGCCTGCGGACGCTTCGACGGATTCTGGGAGTTCGGACTGAAGCCGTGGGACATGGCAGCCGGCTGTCTGCTGATCGAAGAGGCGGGAGGGATGCTCGGCGATCCGGCCGGCGGTCAGCAGCATCTCGCGACCGGCTTCCTCGTCGCCGGCAACCCGAAGATCTATATCGAGCTCGTGAAGCACACGCGCGCCTGCCTTCCGCCCGACTGGGAGAAGGCGTTCTCGCGCTAGCGGCCGCGCCGCAGGGCCTTCGCGCTCTCGCCGTACGCCATCTGCTCGAACGAGCCGGTGCGCTCGATGAGCCGCAGCAGCCGCACGCGTCGCGGTGCCGCGCCCTCCTCCAGCAGCTCGAGCTCCGCACCCGCCGGCGCGATTCCGCTCGGCAGGAGCAACGTCGATGGCCGCGGGACGATATCGTTGGCGGGCAGGCGCAGCACCGGGCAGGCGGCGTCCTCTGTGCGGTCGGCGAAGCGCGCCGCCGCCGCCGTCATGCTCCCCGCCAGCAGCTCGAGACCCGCTTCGACGCTGCCCGGTTCCGGTGTCTTCAGCCAGCGAATGACGGCGGGCCGCCAACGCCCGGGATCCGTCGCGTGACGCACGCCGATCAGCTCCCCCACGCGCATCGGCGTCTGCGCGCCGCCGTAGCAGGCGATCGCCATGCCCTGCGGGCTCACGTCGCGTACGCGCCAGCGACCGGGCGAAGCCGGCGCGCGTTGCGACTCCGGCGGTGCCGCCGCGTCGTCGAGAGCGCCGGTGCCGTCGAGGTCGATGAAGTCGCGGCTCAGGGCCGCGTGCGCGGGCACCGGCTCGCGACAGCTCTCGAGGAAGGCGGCGAAGCTCCGCTCCCCGGCGGCCACGAAGTGCAGCGCGTGGAGCCCGATGCAGACGTGCAACTCGCTGCTGCGTTGCTGGCGCGCATAGCGCCGCCGCGCGGCGTCGCCCCACGCACGCACCAGGCGCCGGATCAGATCGAGGCAGGCATCCTCGAGGCAATCGACGCCGAGCGCCGCCCGGTCCATGGGCTCGCCACGCTGCAGGCGCGCGGCCTGCTCCTGCAGCAGCTCGAGGAGCGCGCCCGTATCGAGCAGCCGTGCGCCCGCGGGCAGCTCGCCGACGCCCTTCGCCAAGGGGAACGGCGGCGTATCCGATTTCGGGTCGACCACGAACCAGGCGCGGGACTTGCGCGGCGCGGGCCGCGCGCCCGGTGCGAGCAGGCGCGCGCGCCCGCTCTTGTGCGCGAGCAAGGCCTGGACCTGCAACGCCGACTGCTGCGGCAGGTGGTACGGGTCGGCGAGCCCGAGGAGCAGCACCTGCAGATAACCCTCGCGTATCGTTGCGGCCCGGCGCGCGCCCTGCTCCGGAATCTCCTGCGGCGCATCGACGGTTCCGAGCTCCTCGGCGAGGCGGTACAGCTCGTGGATTTCCCGCCATACGCCGGCCGGGTACGGAAGGTAGGCAAGATAGGATCGCAGCAGCACCTGGGCCAGATGATGCAGCGTGCGCTCGATGCAGGCGGCCGAGCGCGCCTTGCGCCCCAGCGACAGCCGTGCGCGGCTCAGGTCGCGCAGGCAGCACTTGTAGCCGTAGGCCATTTCGATATGCAGCCGCCGCGCGAACTCCGCGAACCGGCGCTTGCGTGCCGTGAGCGGCGGCACGGCATTGGCGAGATGCGGCAGCAGCCCCTGCCCGATGGTTGCGAGCGCCCGATCGTAGAGCGCCATGAGCTCCATGCGCGCCGGCGCACGAACCGCGAGGCGATTCACCGTGTACAGCGCCTGATACAGCTCGCGCGCCGCCTCGGCGCTGCCGCCGGGCGGCAGTGCGTTCAGCCACGCGCGCGCGTACTTGGGGTCGGTTTCTGCCGCCCAGGCGGAAGCGCCCGGGGCGGGAACGGAGAGAACGGGGCTGTACACGAGTCGGCGGTGAAGCGCTTCCGCAGAGCTTCCTGCAATCAAGTATAGGAACGCTCGGCGGGACCCGCGGCGGCTCCGCCCGCTACGCACCTCGCCGGGTCGGGTCCGGGCTACTTAATATACGCGCACCTCAGCCGGTTTCCGGGTCGGCTGCCGCCCGCAATGCGCGGCGCACGAGCACGGCCAACAACGCGACGGCGATGCCGACGGCGAGCCCGATCGCGACCAGGAACAGGAGCTGCGGGCGAATCGGACGTTCCGGCGCCACCGCCGGATCGATCACCTTGAACGCATACTCCGGACGGGTGCGCGCGAGCGCGATAGCCTTGGTCTGCGCCTCGATGAGGCGGTAGAGCGCCTGGCGGATCTCGACCGAGCTCGTCCGCGTAAGCTGCTGCTCCAGGTAGCGGATGCTGTCCGCCGCCTCCCGTATCGCCTCTGCGCGCCGGCGCGCGTTCACCTCGGCGACCAGCGCATTGGCCCAGGCCGCGGCGCGCACGGGATCGCGCCACTCGATCGCGAGCGTCACCAGACCGCTGCGGCGATCGACCGTCACCCGACGGACGCGCCGGTCGAACAGCTCGTAGGCCTCGAGATCGCTCGGCGCCTCGCCGCGCCAGCGCTGCGCCTGCCGGTCCCAACGCTCCGCGAACAGCTCGGCCTTCAGCTTGCGCTCCTCGATGAAAGCGCTGGCGAGCGCGCGCGAGCGCAGCGTCGCGATCGACTCCGCCGTCTGATCCTTCGGCGCACCCACGTAGCGCTCGACGAGCTGCGCGAGATCGCCGAACTGGCTGACCAGCCCGGCCACGCCGTCGTGCTTCTCGAGCACGACCGGCGCGAGCAGCGCTTCCGCCCGGTAGACGGGCGTCATCAGGAAGAACGGGACCACCGAGACCGCCACCGCGGCGCCGATGACCGCGGCGATCAGGCCGCGTTCGGCCTTGAGCAGACGCAGCAGCTCGAGCAGACCGATCCCGCGCTCCTCGCGGTAGTACACGTACGGCACACCGACGAGCGGGACCGGCGTCGGCTCGGCCGCCTTGCGCGCGTGCGGAGTCTTCAAGTCGGTCACGACGCACCTCCTTGTACGCCGCCGCCCTAGAACACGCCGATCGAATCGAGTGCGGCCGCGGTGACGGACAGCTGGAACAGTATCGTGCTGATGTCGGTGAAGAGCTTCAGATTGCTCACGCGATCGACCTTGACCGGAACGATCACCGTGTCGCCCGGGCCGACCGAAGCCGCGTCGGCGAACCACCCGCGCGGCGGCGTCACCGAGCCGTCGGCGTGGACCACGAACGTCGCCCGGCGATGTGCGCGCTCCGTGGCGCCGCCGCTCAAGGCAAGGTAGTCGTCGACCGTGCGTCCGGGCACGTACACGTGCGACGTCGGGTGATAGACCTCGCCGAGCACGGTTACCTCGTCCGGCCGCTGCGGGATGACCAGCCGGTCGCCGTCCTGCATGGTGACGTCGTAGTCGTCTTCCCGGTTCATCACGGCGGCGAGATCGACCACCATGCGCCCCGTGGCGCGCGCGGCGCGCATCTGGCGCAGCAGCACTTCGCCTTCGCGCAGCGCCGTGTCCTTGCGCACGCCGATCTCGGGGCCTTCCGCGCCCACCAGCGCGAGATCCTGCTCGAGCTGCGCGATCAGCTGCTCGAGATGCTCCTGCTCGCGCTGGCGCAGCGACTCGCGCAGGAAGATGGCCGCGCGGGGATACGCCGCGCGCGTCAGCCCGCCCGCGCGCTCGATGACCTGGCTCAGGCGCTCGCCGCGGGCGATCGGGTAGCGTCCGGGGAAGCGGACCTCGCCGAGAATCTCGACCATGCCCTCCTCGTCCCAGTGCGGCACCCGCCGCACCACCAGCCGGTCGTGCGGCGCAAGCGTCATGCGCAGCCCCTTGCCGTCCGCCCCGGGATCCAGGCGGATCAACTCGCGCAGCTGCTGGCGCGCGCCGCCGTTCACGACGAAGCGCGTGAGCTCCGCCTCGAACCTGTAGGCGCGCTCGGTGAGGCCGCCGCCGGCATCGAGCAGATCCTCGACCGTCATGCCCGGGAACCACGGGTAGCGCCCGGGATGATGCACCGAGCCGCCGATGCTCACCTCCCGCCGCGGCTCCTCGGGCGAGGAGCTGCGCTGCGCGCGCTCGAGCAGCGGCTGGATCAGCGCGGCACGATCGTCGTGCACCCCGAACACCCGCACCTCGTCGCGCGGCTCGAGCTGCACGTCTTCCGGTCCGCCCGGCGCGGCGAGTGCCGCCCGCGGATCGACGCCGCGCAGCACCAGTTGGCGGTCCCCGGGCCGTTCGCGCACGATCAGCGCGTAGCGCGTGTCGGCCTCGGGGGCGAGCACGTCGAGCGAGGGAATGAGGTCCGTGAGGCGCATTCCCGGCCGCCACTCGTGCTCGCCCGGTCGCAGCACGCGTCCCGACAGCCGCACCGCACGCCGCCGCTCTTCCGGGACCGGGTAGACGCGCAGGATGTCGCCGTCGCGCATCGCCACCTCGCCCCCGCCGGTGGTGAGATCCAGGTCGAGCACGACGCGGGCATCGCCCTCGAGCCGCTCCAGCCGGGCGCTGCGCGGATCGGCGTCGGGCATGAGCCCCGCCGCCATGGTGATGACTTCGGCGGCCGACTCCTCGTCCTTCAGCTCGTAGAGCGCCGGACGGCGCACGCGCCCGCCGACGCCGACGACGCGCCCGACGGGCGGTACGAAGATCACGTCGCCGGGAAGCAGCCGCGCGTCGCCGCGCGTGTCGCCGCGCAGCAGCAGATCGTACAAGTCGAGGCGGGCGACGATCTCGCCCTTGCGCTTCAGCTGCACGTCGCGCAGCGTCCCGACCGGCGTGATGCCGCCGCTCGCGAGGAGCGCGTTCGTTAGCGTCGCGAGACTGCTCACCGTGTAGGAGCCCGGGTGCGCCACCTCACCGAGCACGAACACGCGGATCGAGCGCAGGCGCCCGAGTGTTACCGACGCCCGCGCGCCGATGAACTGACGCGCCACCCGTCGCTTGATCTCCCTTTCGAGCTGCGCGAACTCCATCCCCGCGACGCCGATCGGGCCGATTCCGGGGAAGAGCAGCATGCCATCGCGGGTCACCGTGAGCTCGTGCTCCACGTTCTCCTTGCCGACGAGCTGCACGATCACGGTATCCCCGGGACCGATCACGTAGTCCGCGGGCACCGGAATTTCCGTCGCGGGCGCGAACGTGCGCTCGGCATCCACGAACAGATCGTGGCCGAAGCGCTTGAGCTCGGGCTCGACCGGGAGGCGCCTGACGCGTACGCGCACTCCGCGCAGCGCCGGCTCGGCGGCGATGCGCTCGGCCGCCTCGGCCTCGTTCAGGCCGGCGAGCACGAAGCGGCCGACGTACGGGAGCGTCACCGCGCCCGCATGATCGAGCGTGAACACCGGATGGTGCGGCAGCCGTGCCGCGCGCAGCGCCTCTTCCGCCTCGCGCCGCTCGCGCTCGGCGGCCGCCTGCTCGAGCGACGGCGGAAGACGCCGCGGCGCGGCGCGCGGCTCCCGCTCTTCCGGTTCCTCGATCGGCTCGAAGTGTATGAGCACGGTGTCGCCCGCGCGCAGCCGCGGTCCGCGGTCCCCCTCGCCCTCGAGCTTCGGCTCGGGCGGCGCCGGCGGCCGCGCTTCCTCCGGCGCTTGCTCCGCGGCACCCGGCTGCACCGCCGCCTGCCGCGGTTCCTCGGTCAGCGCCTTGCGCAGCAGCTCGCGTTGCGCGGGTGGAAGCCGCATCAACAGCTCCGCCTGCTGCGGCGTGATCTCGACCGAGGCCGCGTGCACCGCACCCGCGAGGGCGGCGGCGAGCAGCGCACTCAGGCGTGCGCCATACGGCATGTCGGACCTGTAGTAGTTGTTATGGTCACAGCCGCTCGATACTACCGACGCCCGGTTCGCACTAACAATCAACGCGAGTAGGGACTTAGCGCGTGAAGTCGGCGAAAGCTGCGCCTTCGAGCACGCCCGGACGCTCGACGAGCTCGTACAGGTCGCCCGGCGAGATCACCATCTGTCCGACGTCGCGCGTGTAGTCGGCGAGCGCGAGCGTCGCGCGCTCGCGCGTGTCGTACGTGAGCATCGAGTTGAGCGGGATCGACATGAAGATCCCTTTGTCGCGATAGGGCTCTTCCGGCGTTCCCGGGCTCGTAATGTCCTTCGCGTCGGTCCACGTGTACCAGGCGCCGATCTCTACACCCGAACGGAAGCGGCGCTTGAGCTCGAGCCGTACCCCCTCGTCCCGCGCCAGGAACCGGCCGAAGCGGGCGGTGGCGGTGACGCCGTAGGCGGGAAAGCGGTAGTGCGCCGCGGCGAGCGCCGTGGTCACACGGTAGTCGCGAAAGCCGAACGCGGCGCCCGGGGCGCGCTGACGCAGCGCATCGGCGCTGACATCGATCGCCCAATCGCCGCCCGGTGGCAGGTACAGCACCTGCGCGCCGGCGCCGGCGAACATTTCCTCGTAATAGCCGATGGACGCGCGCGCGTAGAGGCGTTCGCGCAGCAGCGCGTACTTGTTGAGCAGCAGGCTGTCGAGCCGCAGCCGGTCGCCGAGCCGGCGGTACTCGCCGATGTCGGTGCGCACGTGCGGTAGCAGACTGTTCGACGGACGGCGGATGTCGCCAACGTTCTCGAACAGCGTGAGCCGCAGCGCGCCGTTGACCCAGAGCCCGCGCGCGAGCCGCCGCTCGTAGGCGCCGACGGCGAACGTGTCGTAGCGTACCGGCGCACCCGGATCGTTGAAGTGGATGCGCGCGTTGAACGGATAGAGCGCGGCGCCCTCGAGCAGCCCGCGGCGGCGGCGCGCCTCGACGAACGCATCGGCCGCGAACCGATCCGCCGCCGCGTCCAGGTCGTCTTCGTCGAGCCACATGACCGGCTCGTGCCGCAGCGCCCGCGCGAGCGCGCTCGAGGCGTAGACCACCTCCGTGTGCGCTTCGAGCTCCGCGCGGCTCGCCTCGCCGGCGAAGTAGCGCGCGAGCACGCCCGGATCGCGAAACACGTACGTCACGAGCGGCTGCTCGCGCTCCGTGTAGCTGATCCGCAGCGTCTCGAGGTCGCTCGGCCCGAGGTGCAACGCCGTCCGCGCCGCGCGCCCGACCGCGCGGCTCATGAGGCTGATGCGCTCGTGCCCGAGAGCGAGCTCGAGCACGCGCCCGCGCAGCCGCATGCGCACGTCGACGTAGCCCTGCCGCTCGAGCGCGCGCGCGAGCAGGCGCGCGTGGCGGCTGTCGCTCGCCCACGCCGCGGCGCTCGCCCGCGCCTGCGGCACGTCGTACGGCGGCGGCTCGTGGATCTTCGGCACGAACTCATCGGCCATGAGCGGAACCGTCAGGTAGAGGTTCAGCGCCGCTTCGCCGCGCTGGTAGCCGAGTTGCGCTCCCCACCAGTCGGTGTGGTAGCCGACCGCGTACGTGGCGCCGCCTTCGCGTCCGGCGGCGCCGGAACGGATCGCCTCGAAGTCGTGCGCGTAGTCGGTCGCGTCGTATTCGAGCACGAACCGCCACCGCGGCGCGAACGCCGGCGTGTAGCGCACGCCGCCGAACGCGCCGTCGATCCGATCGTTGCCGTAGCCGACGGTCAGGTCGAAGCGCCCGAAGCGCTTGCTCAGCGCGAGGTACTGCGCCTGGAAGAGCTGTGTGCCGAAGTAGTCCTGCGCACCGACCGCGACGGCGGGCCATGCGCCGCCCTCGGCGAGCAGCAGCAGCTTTGCGTCGAACGCCTTGTCGCGGTAGTTGCCGAGCTCGGGCGCGTCCGGGAACCCGGGCACGCCGTCGATCCGGGTGTAGCGCCCCGAGACCTCCAGCCGCGGGAACAGACTGACGCTGCTCCAGATGCTGAGATAGGGATCGCTCTGCGCGAGGCCGAGCCGCCACGTGCCCTCCGGCGCGAGCCGCGCGTCCGGCATGTGTACCAGCCCGCTCTGGCCGGTGACGCTCGGCTCCGCCGCGCGAGCGGGAGCGGCGAGCACGAACGCGAGAAGCGCCACCGCGCCCGCGGCGGCGCCACGCGCGGCGCGGCGCGGCGCGACTACGAACGGCGGCCGGGCACGGAGCGACAAGGCGCGGCGACGATCCCTCTTCTAGTTGTTCGGAACGCGCAGCCGACGGCGCCGCGCGCGCCCGCTCACGGTGCCGGCGCGGTCTCGTGCGTCGGCGTACTCTCCCCGCCCCCGCCGTTGCCGCCGAGCGCGGCGAGCGCGACCGCAATCGCGGCGCCGATGGCGATGCGGGTGCGCAGATTGCCCCTCGCGGCGGGCGCGGCCGGCTCCGCACGCGCCGTCGGCGGCTCCGGAGCCGGCGGTTCCGCGGGCGGCGGCTGCACGGGCGGCGGCGGTCTCGAAGGCGGCGGCTTCGGCGCTTCGCGCTCGGGCGGCTGGCCGATCGCCTGCGCGTACATCTCGGCGGCAGGCGCCGGTGCGCACGGCGCGAGAATGCCGACCAGCACTGCGGATCGCGCGATGCGCCCCACGAGCACCTGTGCGCTGCAGGCCGCGCGCTTCATCGCGACGCCGCCTCCATCCGGCGTTGACCGTGGTAGAGCCGCACGATACGCAGCCGGCCATCGACCTTCTCCACGACCATGGTGAGCGAGCCGGCGTAGCGGAAGATCTCCGAATCGCCGCGACGGCGCACGGAGACGTTGAACTCGCCCCAGCCCTGCGCCTGACTCCCGTCGACCTCCCAGCTGATCTGGCCGAGCTGCATCTCGCGCCAGTCGGTCGTGCGGAACAGCGATTCGTAGTCGCGGCGGATGCCGGCCGGATCATTGCGATCGTTGGTTCGCGCGTTGGCGGCGAACAGACCCATGAACTGTTCGAGATCCCCGCTTTCGTAGACCGAAGCGAAGTGCGCGAGCAGCGACGACAGCTCATCGCGCGAAATGCGGTTGAGCGGCGGCGCCGGCCGCGCCACCGCCGGCGGCGCAGCGGCGGCCGGCGGTTCCGTGCGTGCTGTCTCCCGGCGCGGCTCGCGCACAGTATCCGGCGGCGGCCGCGCCGCCGCCGGCGGCGCGGCCGCCGACGGTTCGCGCGCGCGGACTCCGCTGTCCGCGCGCGGCACAGCCGGCACGGAGGAGCGCGCCGAGGGCGATGCGCCGGACTCGCTCGGCTTGTCGCGCGCCGCGTCGGTACGCGACGCTTCCTTGCGGACGGGCGGCACCGGGGCGGGCGCCGGAGGCGTTACTTTCGCGAGCTCCTCCGCCGTCGGCGTCCGTTCGGCGGCTTCGATCTGTGCGGGCGCCGGCGCGGCAGGCGGCGGCCGCGCACTCGAGCCCGGAGCCTGCCGCGGCCCGGGCGCTGCGGCGCTTTCCGGAACGCCGGCAGTGCGAGGTCGCTCCGGCCGCTTCACGGGCGGCGAAGGCGTTGCGGGCGCGGGTGCTGCGGCCTTTTCCGCGCCGTTGTCCGTGCGTGTCGGCACGGAAGGTGCCTCCGATCGCGCGCCCGCAGCCGAATCACCGGCACGCCGCGGCGGCTCCTCCGTGGGCGCCGCGTTCGCCGGCGGCGACTCCGGCGTTGCACGCCCCGAGGGCTGCGGCGCTTCGATCGGCGCGGTGCGGTCGCCGCGCCCCGGCTCGCTCGGCACCGCCGCGTCGCGGCTCGCCGTATCGGCGGCGGGCGGCGCTTCTTCGGTGAGCGGCGGCAGCCCGAGGCGCAGCTCCCCAAGGCCCAGCTCGCCGTAGTTCCTGCTGATGTAGATCACCGCCGCTATGCCGAGGGCGAGCAGCAGCGTCGCGATCACCGTTATCGTCGTGGTCACCGAATTCGCCGCGCGCGCCGCCCTGGCGCCTTGCGCATGCGGCGGCGCGGCCCCGTGCGGCCGCTCGGCGGTAAGCGTCATGACCGGCGAGCGGTTCGCGCTCGCCGGCGCAGCGCCGATCCGCGGGCGCGCGGAGGCACGCGCCATCGCGACGCGCATGGCATCGCGGCTCACGCGGTGCCGCGCGACCGCGCGCGCGCGAAGCTCCCGCGGGTCGATGTCGCGTCGCACGAAGTCGTTCGCACCCGCACGCAGCAGCCGCATCTTCGCCTCCTCACCCCGGTCCTCGCCGATCACGATGATCGGCAGGCCGACGAGCATCGGGGAAGCGCTTTCGCGCAGCCGGCGGATCAGCTGATAAGCGTCGAGCTCGGGCCCGTCGACATCGGTAACGAGCAGCTCGACGTCGTTCTGCTCGGAGAGCGCGCGCCACGCGGCAGTGCCATCGGCGACCTCGAGCACCGCGAACGCATCCGCCAAGGCGGCGGCGAACGCCGCACGGCGGCGCGCGTCGGCCTGAACGAGCAGCAGCCTCGGGAGCGGCACCGCGGGCGGCTGCGGCCTCTCCGCATCGACGCCGCGAAAGACCGGCCGCCGCGGCAGCGGCAAATCGGCTTCAGCGCCGCCCTTCGCCCGTGCGTCGAGCTTCGCGGCGAGCTCCTCGATCGAAGGCAGGTCCGGGAGCGGATCGTATGCGGCAACGCGCCCCGGCGCCTGGCGCTCGGCCGCATCGAGGTCGAGCATCGCCAGCTCGACCATGTCGTCCGTGATGCGCGGCTGGTCCTGCAGCGTCCCGAGCGAGATCAGCTTGCGGCACACACGCTCGATCCCCGCCTGGTCGTCGCCGGTCAGGCGCGCGATCTTTTCGTACCCGGCGCGGCCGATCAGTACGCTCCACCCAAGCTCGCGCAGTCGGCTCTCGACGTGCGTTTTCGTCTCTTCCGGCGTCATCAAGGCGGCGCCCGCGGCTCGCGTGCGATCAAGCGGGAAGCGATAGGAAAGACCTCGTTATGGCAATCGAGTAAGTCGATTGCAGCAGCGCGCAGACCATAGCACGCGCCCGCCGCGCCATCACCGGCCCTGCCGCTGCGGGAAATGATGTTTCACGCGCGCGCCGCTTGTCCGCGTCGGATATGCCTCTCATCGAGAAGCGATAGAAAGTTTCACGGCAATGCCCATACTTTCCTCGAGCCATAACGATGGCCCGCCGAATCGGCGGTTCAGACTGGGAGCGCGACGCGCTGTATTCCCGGTATGAGTGCCTGTCGAAACGATCGTGCTACAAGAAACGTTCACAACAATCCGCCACATCACTTCGAGCCCTCGCCACCGCGCACGCTCCTCCAGCCGTACCGCAGATCCAGGCACTGTCACGGCACAACGCTAATGCGCCCGCGCGAGCGGGCGCCACGCATCGAAATGGGAGGAGTCTATGGCGACATCCGTCGCAAGGTTCGCGCG